>JBBEBA010000104.1:0-49859 GCA_040882575.1 Gemmatimonadota bacterium | reverse complement strand
TTCACGCTTCACGCTTCACGCTTCACGCTTCACGCTTCACGCTTCACGTTTCACGCTCACGCTTCACGTTTCACGCTTCAGCGAATCTCGACGTACCGCTCGAGCCTCGCGACCTCTGCCGCATCCACGTACTTGCCGATTTCCCGGCGGAACTTCTCAATGTCGTCATACGGGCGGTACTCGTCGAACTCGTGCGGCATGCGCGGATCGACGTTGGGGATCAGCAGAATTTCTTCTTCGGTAGCCGTATTGAGATCGATGGGCGACCAGAGGGTTTCATAGACGGCGGCGCGTTCCTGGTCGGTCAGGTGCTCGGCGAGGACGGCATCGACTTCGAGCATGGTGCTGTAGGGCCGTCCGACGATGAGCGCGTCGGCGGCGACGTCGCTGATGCCGGTAGCGGCGATCAACTCGTCGCGGGAAGCCTCGTTCGGATCGATCATGCCTTCGGGCGTGACAGAAGCAGCGTCCGCTGGGGCGACGGGCGCGGGCTGCACCGCGGCCGAATCGCCGACTGCATCCACGCTCGCTTCATCCGCATCGCCGCAGGCGGCTAGCAGCAACAGGCACACGGCACTCAGGCAGGTTGTCGTTCGGCGCATATCGTCTTCCTCGTTACGGTTCGCGGACTGCGGCATTGGCTGCCGCGGAGCGGTCACAAGATCGTGGTCAGCGGACCGGCGCGCCAGCCGTCAGCGGACGTGCCGGTACATGAGGTCGATGATCTCGTCGTACATGTCGTCGGCTTCATCATCGCCGGCACGTATCGCGCTGGCGGCGCAGTGCTTCAGGTGATTGCGCATCAGCTCGCGGCCGACGCTGCGCAGCGCCTCGTGAATCGATGAGATCTGCGTCATGATGTCTGCGCAGTACCTGTCGTCATCGATCATTCGCTGGATGCCGCGCACCTGCCCTTCGATCCGGCGCAGCCGCTTCAGGTTGCGCTCCCTGATGGCAGGGTCTACGCCCACCGCCTTGCGGTTTCCTGCCTGAGCGCCGGCGCCGCAGCCGCAGGCTGTCACATTCAATTTGTCACTCATCCCACAAGACTAAGGCAGAGCGGGCTGCGCGCATAGGGGCGGGGGCTATCGCTGGCGGGCGCACGTGCAGGCATGCGACGCGACGCCTATACTGCGGCCCATGGGCGGATTGACCAAGGCAGTGATCCTGGCGGCTGGCCGCGGCACGCGCATGCGGGCCGCAGCGGCGTCCGTCGACCTGGATGCGGCGCAGGAGTCAGCGGCCCGGCTGGGCTTGAAGCCGTTGATCCCGTTCGGCGGCCAGCCGTTCATCCGGTACGTGCTGACGGCCCTGGCGGATGCGGGATACGGTGAGGTCTGCTTCGTGGTGCGACCGGGGGCGGACCCGATCCGGACACATTTCGAGGAGTGTCCGGTGACCCGGCTCGCGCTGTACTTCGCGGAGCAGAGCGAGCCACTCGGCGCGGCGCATGCGGTGCTGGCAGCGGAAGAATTCGCGGGCGGCGACGATGTCGCGGTGATCAACGCAGACAACTACTACCCAGCCGGAGCATTGCGCGCGTTGCGCGAAGTGGGCGGCAACGCGATGATCGGCTGCCGTCGTGGAGCGCTGCTGGAGGGCAACATCACGGAGGACCGTATCGCCGGGTACGCGCTCGTCACGACGGACACTGAAGGCATGCTGACGTCGATCGTCGAGAAGCCTACCGCGGGCGAAGTTCGCAGGCGCGGTGCCGATGCGCTGATCAGCATGACGTGCTGGCGGTTCACGCCGTCGATCTTCGATGCCTGCCGTGCTGTGGAGCCTTCGCCGCGCGGCGAGCTCGAGCTGCCGGACGCAGTGCGCCGCCTGCGTGTGCGCGTCGTGCCGATGGACGCAACGGTGCTCGACCTGTCGCGCCGCGACGACATCCCGCGTGTCGGCCGGCTGCTCGCGTCCCATCGCGTGGACCTCTGATGACCGCGACGGCGCAATTCCACCTTGCGATGCGGACGCTGCGTGATGCGGGCGCCGCGCTGGACAGCAGCGTATACGCCTTCTTCGTGCCCGGCAGGATCGAGGTGCTGGGCAAGCATACGGACTACGCCGGCGGTCGCAGCCTGCTTGCCACGGTCGATCGTGGTTTCATCGCCGTTGCGGTGCGGCGGGCGGACGGCCGCACGCGCGTGATCGATGCAGTTTCCGGCGAGCAGGCCGTGCTGGACGATCATGATCCTGCGACCTCGCCGCTCTGGGTCCGCTATCCGGCGACTGTGCTGCGGAGGATGGAGCGCAACTTTCCGGATGCGGTCGGCGGTGCCGACGTCGCATTTGCCAGCAACCTGCCGCCGGCATCCGGACTCAGCAGCTCGAGCGCGCTCGTCGTCGCGATTTTTCTGGCTCTGGGCGCTGTCCGCGGAGTCGGCAGCACGGCCGGGTATGCCGCCGCGATCGAATCGGATGAGGATCTCGCCGGGTACCTGGGCGCCGTCGAGAACGGGCTGGACTTCCGCGGGCTGACGTCGAGCTCGGGCGTCGGCACGATGGGCGGCAGCGAGGATCACACGGCGATGCTGTGCGCGCGCGAGGGGCGGCTGGTGCAGTACAGTTTCGCGCCGGTCCGCTTCGAGCGGGCGGTGCGCATGCCTGACGAGCACGTATTCGTCGTCGCGTCGAGCGGTGTGCGTGCGGAGAAGGCTGGCGCGGCCATGCAGCGCTACAATGCGCTCGCGCAGCAGACACAGGCGCTGGTGCGCAGCTGGCACGACGCGGGGCTGGGTACGGAGCCGACGCTCGGCGCGATCATCGACAGCGGACCCGACGCCGCGTCGCGGCTGCGCGACGTGATCGGAGCGCGCCCGCAGCACGACGAGCGCGCGGCGCTGCTCGCCCGACTGGTCCAGTTCGAGGCGGAGAGCGGGCACATTGTCAGGGAAGCCGCCGACGCCCTCGACCACGGTGATACTGCCGCGTTCGGCGAGCATGTCCGCCGTTCCCAGCAGCTTGCCGAGCAGACGCTCGGCAATCAGATCGATGAGACGATCTTTCTGGTGAGATCGGCGCTCGAGCAGGGTGCGCTCGCGGCGTCCGCCTTCGGCGCCGGGTTCGGCGGCAGCGTGTGGGCGCTGACGGAGACCGATCGGGCAGCCGCGCTCATGCAGGCGTGGCGCTCCGCCTACACCGGCGGCTTCCCCGCGCACGCGGACGCGGCAGTGTTCTTCAGCAGCCGGCCGGCCGGGCCCGCGTCACGCCTGGCGTGAAGCCGCGCGGCAGGCTGCCTGCAGGTGCTGCCGGACTGCGTTCAGTCATGCAGCGGCTCGAAGGTGCCGGCAGCCGTGTTCTTGCGCACGTTGTCGTGCGAGAAGCAGCGGCCATTCATGGCGATATAGATCCCGGCTGACAGCGTCTGTGCAAACGACAGAGCGCTTCCGAGGTTGAACAGACCGTCGGAGCTGCCGAAGGCATAGGGCACCATGGCGCCCGTGAGAACGATGGTCTTGGCCGCGGCATCCGTGTCGGACACACCCGAAGCCGCCAGGGCGATCGCAGTCTGCACCATGGTATCGGTCCCGTGCGTGACCACGATCTGCGTTTCGCTGCACGAGCGGCAGCGATCCACGATGCGCTGACGATCGGCGGGCGTCATGTCGAGGCTGTCGATCATGAGCAGGGTCTCGATCTCGAGCGGGATCCTGCAGCGCCCGAGACGCAGCATCTCCGGCACGTGCGTGTCACGGAAGAAGAGTGTGCCGCGCAGCTCGTCGTACTCCTTGTCGAACGTGCCGCCGGTGACGACGATACGCACGCTCATGAGGGACGGCCAGGGCACCTGGGCTTCATGGGGGGTAAACGTACGGCAGGGCGGGATGTGACGACAGGACGACTCCGATCGTCCCATGCATGGACCCTCGAATGGAGAATGCGCCATGCACGATGACACCCGGCGTGCCCTGGACGGTGAGATCGTTGATCAGGACCTGAGTGTCCGGGAAGCCGCGGAGCTGGCGGCGATCCGATCCATGATCGCACGCGTGCAACGCGCACTGCCCGACGAGCCTCTGCCGGACCTGGCGCCGGGAGTGCTGCGCCGCATCCGCGAGCTCGAGTCGGCGGCGCCCGCCGCGCTGCCCGCGACTGATCCGGCCGCAAGGCGGAAGGGGCTGCTGGAATGGCTGGTGACGCCGCGCCTGATATCGGTGCGCCTGCGCCCCGCCCATGCGCTGGCCCCGGTGGCACTGCTGGCCGCAGTCCTCACGATCATGCTGGGCGATGGCCGGGCCGGCGACATACCGGCGCCGCCGGTCGCGGCCGCAGCCGCGACCGAAGCGCCCGTGCTGATCGAGTTCCGGTTCGCTGCTCCGCAGGCGACCCGCGTCGAGCTCGCCGGCAGCTTCACGGAGTGGCAGCCCGGACATGCGATGACGCGATCGGAGCCCGGCATCTGGACGGTGGTCGTGCCTCTGTCGCCGGGCGTACACGACTACGCGTTCGTAGTCGACGGCGAGCGCTGGGTGCCCGACCCCGATGCGCCGGCGGTGGGCGACGGCTTCGGCGGCTTCAACAGTCGTCTCGCCGTTCTGGCCCCGGATGCGCCTGCGCTGTCCAGTGCCGGGACCGCAACACGGCGGCCCCTGTGACGGTGTCAGTGCGAGTGCCCCGCATTGCCGCCAGCGGCGTGGTATCACTGCTCCTGCTCGCGATCGCAGCGGACGTTCACGCGCAGCAGTGGAATGTGGACGCGCAGGTCGGCCGCATACGGTCCACGCTCGACCCCGGTATCGAAGCGCCGAGCGTCGCGCTCGGGCTGCGCTATACGGGATCGGTATCGGGCCTCAGCCTCAACGGCGGAGTGCCCGTGCAGGATGACGAGCCGTTCTGGGGCTCATTCTCGGGGTGGACACGCCTCGCCGCGCGTTCCGGCGACTTCGTGGCTGGTCTGGACGTGTCCGGCACAGGGCTCGTGCTGCGCGACCGGGCGAGCCAGGCGAGCGACGGTCCCCTGCCCGGCCCACTGGACCCGGTGGGGGAGCCTGCCACGACCCGCGCGGGACACATCTTCGCCGCCCAGGCGCTGCCGCTGATCGGGTGGGAAGGCGAACTGCTTCAGGTGCATGCGCGGGCGGGCTTCGCGCATCACGCCACGCGGCAGGGCGGGCAGCGGCGGGATCGCACCGTGCGTCTGGCGGACGTGCAACTCGGCCTCACGCCGCACCGGTCGCTCGCGATCATGCCGGTCATCCGGCGGTTCCAGCCGGAGGACGAGCCGGCGGCGACGTACGGCGGGATGTCCGCCGTGTTCGTGCACGCGGGACTGAGCGTGTGGGGCGGCGCAGGGTGGTTCATGGACGTCGACGAGGCGGCCTCGTCGTGGTCCGCGGGGACCTCGATCGCCGTCGGAGATCGGCTGAACGTGAAGGCGGGGGTCCGCCGCGATGGCTTCGACCCACTCTATCTGAACCCGCCGCAGACGTCGTGGAGCGCGGGTGTCTCGCTGCTGGTCGGCGGCCGCGCCGTTCTGCCGGCGGCACCCGTGCCGGCGAAGTACGAGGTCGGCCGCGCCACGATCGCGCTGCCTGCATCGCAGTCGCGAACGGCGCCGTCGATCGCGGGGGATTTCAATGAATGGGTGCCGCACGCGATGCAGCTCGACGGCGCCACGTGGACGTATACCGTCGCCGTGGAGCCAGGCGTTTACAACTATTCGTTCGTGAGCGATTCGGGCGAGTGGTTCGTGCCCGAGGACGTGCCCGGCCGGAAGGACGACGGCATGGGCGGGCACGTGGCAGTGCTGGTGGTGCAATGAGCACGGACGAGGCCGTGGTCGGCCGCGTCCTGGCCGGTGACCGTGAAGCCTACGGCGAGCTCGTCAAGCGTCACCAGCGCGTCGTCTACAGGCACATTCGTGCGATGGGTATCGACCGGGACACGACACTCGACCTGGTGCAGGATGCGTTCGTTCGCGCCTATATGCGGCTGAGCGAGTGCCGTGACCGCGCGCACTTCCGGGCGTGGGCATTCCGCATTGCGCGCAACCTGTGTCTCGACCACCTGAAGAACGTCCGACGCTCGATGGTGCCGCTCAGCGATCTTCCGGGCAGTGAGCAGCTGCCGGATCATGCCAGCCGCACCGCCACGCAGCTGGGCGAGGCCGACATCCTGCGCGCCGCGCTGGAGCACCTGCCGCCGACGCTGCGCGACGCGTTCCTCCTCAGGCACGACGCGGGGTATTCATACGACGAGATCGCCGCCATGACGGATGCGTCCGTCAGCGCGGTGAAGATGCGCGTTCATCGCGCACGCGAGTCGCTGCGTTCGTTCCTCGATGAACGCGGGGTGCACGCGGCGTGAGTGACGATCTGCAGCCGCAGATCGTCTCATCAACAGGGACATGAAGTCGAATGCAGAATTTTCACGGAGAGGTTCTCATGAGGTCAACGGAGTCGAGGATGTCGAACGTGCGGGTTGCGGCCATGGCTGCACTGCTGGCGGTCATGCCCGCGTCGCTGACTGCGCAGACGGCCGGCGCCACGGGTAGCGCGACAGCCGCGAGCCAGGCGCGCACTCCGGAAGCGCGGATCGAGGCGGCGGTGCAGGCGGCGGCGCGCGCGAATGTGCCTGCGTCCCTCGTGCGCAGCAAGGTTGCGGAGGGTCGGGCCAAGAACGTACCTGAGGAGCGGATCGCGAGCGCAGTCGAAGCGCGGGTCTCCGCGCTGGTTCGCGCCTCCGACGCGTTCCGGCGGGCCGACCTCGAGTTCGCAACGGCCGGTGAGCTCGCGGTCGCGGCGGACGCTCTCGATGCGGGTGTCAGCGAGAGCGCCCTGATCGGCATTTACCGCACAGCGCCGGATGAGCGCCGCGTCGTTGCAGTCGCCGTGCTCGCAGATATGATCCGACTGGGCCATGAATCGGAGCCGGCCTTCGCCCGCGTGAACGCCGCCCTGGCGAGCAGCACCGCACTCGCCGGCCTCCATGCGGAGATTGCCTCGCAGCTGCGGCTCGGCGGGCTCAACTCGACGCTCGACGCAGCCGGTATCATCCGCCTGCCGTAAGGCAGGACGCCCGCCAGGCAGGGGCAGGCCGCTCGCGGCAGCGGCCGCCCTGCACGACGCCCCGCCCCGCTCTCGTTCCGGGGCGGGGCCCGTGCATCGACGCAAGCCGTGACCTTGCCCGGTACTGTCGGACCGGCGAAACTTCATTATGCTGCATTACTGGAAGTATACGCTGGGTCCGGACCAGGAGCGGGACCGGGAGTGGGTCGTGCTCGTACACGGCGCCGGCGGCAGCTCGTCGATCTGGTTCCGCCAGGTCCGCGCGTATCGCGAAGAATTCAACGTACTGCTGGTGGATCTACGCGGTCACGGCGAGTCGGCGCATATCCGCGACGGCCGGGAGCGGAAGCGCTACACGTTCGAAGCGATCAGCCGTGAAGTGCTGGATGTTCTCGATCACATCGGCATCCAGAAGGCGCATTTCGTAGGCATCTCCCTCGGCTGCCTGATCATCCGGACCATCGCCGAGCTGGCGCCGGAGCGGGTTCGCTCGATGGTCCTCGGGGGCGCGATCCTGCGGCTGAACGTGCGCTCCCGGGTGCTGGTCATGCTCGGCAACACGCTGAAGCCGTTCATCCCGTTCATGTGGCTGTACCGCATCTACGCCTGGATCATCATGCCGCGCAAGAAGCATCGCGAGAGCAGGCTGATCTTCATCCGCGAGGCACAGAAGCTCGCCCGTCAGGAGTTCCTGCGCTGGTTCCGCCTGGCCATGGAGCTGCCCCCGGTGCTGCGGCTGTTCGAGCAGAGCGACACGGGCATCCCGACGCTGTACCTGATGGGCGAGGAAGACCACATGTTCCTGCCCGCGGCACGGCGCATAGCCGAGCGCCAGCCGCGCGCGATCCTGCGCGTGATCCAGAAGTGCGGCCACGTCTGCAACATCGAACGGCCGGGACTCTTCAACCGCATCTCGCTGGACTTCATGCGGGACCCGGCAGGCGCCACCCTCTGACGCCTGCCACGCCGTATCACCCTTGCCGTTCAGACCAGCCCGTGGAGCGACCCACCCTTTTCGCCTAGTTTGTCCACCCTTCGCTCGACCGCCGGATCCTTCTCCAGCAGCGGCGCATGATGCGGTTTGATGCGGGCGTCGATGATGAGCGGCCCGCGACAGCCCCAGTGCTTGTGCTCGATGAAGCTGTCCACGCCGTGAATGTCGTGGGACGGATTGCTCCTCGTGAACGTGACCCACACGAAGTTGTCGATGGACGCGGCAGTGAATGCGGCGTCGTCGCACAGCACGAGGAGCGGCAGTCCGCGCATGTCGAGGCTGCGCAGCTCGCGATCGAGCAACGTTATCCCGGCTGCTGCCTCGTCGTAGCTGCGGAAACGCGGTGCCTCTACGGCCAGCACGCCCGGCATGACGAGCACATGCCGGCCGAACGGGCGCGGCAGCTGCACGGCAGGCGGCAATGCTGTCCAGAGCTCGCGACGGCGCTCCCCGGCCGCCGCGACAACGACCTTTGATCCGGAATTAAGCCCTGAGCCGCTGTAGTCGAGCGTGTCTATGGTCGTGTTCGTCTGGAAATGAAGGTCGCGCGCGAGGTCGATGCGTTCGAGCACGTGCCGCAGGAACCCGGCGACGTCGTGGATGTCCAGACCGTTCGCGTCGTCTTCCGCCGCGATCCACAGATACTTTGCGAGACTGAGCTGGTTCGTGCCCAGGATGTGGTTGGCGAGGGTGAGGATCTCCTGCGGTCGTCGCTCTTTCAGGAACGGCGTGTAGCGTTCACTGCCGATCGCGAGCAGCAGCGGATGCACGCCGGCGGCGTCAACGGCATGCACCGCCTTGACGCCCGGTATCTCCTGTGGGATCGCGGCGCCGGTGAGCTCGTGGATGAGCGCGCCGAAGCTGGTGTCCTCCTGTGGCGGGCGGCCGACGACGGTGAACGGCCAGATCGCATCGCGCCGATGATGCACGCGGTGGACATGCATGAACGGGAACGGATGCGCGAGGCTGTAATAGCCGAGATGGTCGCCGAACGGCCCTTCCGGCTTCGTCTCGTGCGGCTGCACCGTGCCGGTGATGACGAAGTCGGCATCCGCGGAGAGGACGAAGCCGTCGTCGTCGCGGAAATACCTGAACGCGCGGTTGCCGAGCACGCCTGCGAACAGCAGCTCGGGCAGACCTTCAGGCAGCGGCATCACGGCGGCCAGCGAATGCGCGGGGGGACCGCCGACGAAGATGCTTGCCTGGAGCGGTCGGCCCGCAGCATTCGCGCGCGCCTGATGGATGCCGATGCCGCGGTGGATCTGGTAATGCAGCCCGACCTCGGCGTCTGTGCAGTACGCATTGCCTGCGAGCTGGATGCGGTACATGCCCAGGTTCGCATGCATGACGCCCGGCTCGTTCACGTCCTCGGTGAAAACCTGCGGCAGCGTGATGAACGGTCCGGCGTCGAGCGGCCAGTTCACGATCGGGGGCAGCGCGCTCACGGTCGTGGTGCCGTATCGGATCGGTGCGCCACGGTATTTCCGGCGCGGCAGTGCAGCTGCAGCGACCGGCGCGATGGCCGCGTACCGCCAGGGTCGGCGCGCTGCGCGCGCCGGATCGTACCTGAGCTCGACGAGCGCCTTCACGCGCGCGAACGTGTCGCGGAACATGAAGCGCGCACGATCGAGCGTACCGAACAGGTTCGACACGGCCGGAAAGCTGCAGCCCTTCACGTTCTCGAAGTACAGCGCAGGTCCGCCGCGCTCGTGGACGCGCATGTGGATGGCGGCCATCTCGAGGTACGGATCGACCTCTTCGCGAATGCGGATCAGGTGGCCGTGCTCTTCCAGGTCGCGGACGCACGCGCGGAGGCTGCCGTACCCCATTCAGCGGGCGCGGTCGCGGCCGAGCCGGTCGGCGGGCTCGATGTACCAGTACGGCACGTCCTCGACCCACTCGATGCCGCGGAACCGTACGTTGCTGAAGCGCGCGTGCACGGCGAACAGCTCGGGGTCGAGGTAGATCGGCGCGTACACGGCGTCATCGATCATGAGCTGCTCGAGCTCGCTCCAGATGCCGCGCGCACCTGCCGTATCCGACGTGACGAGGGCGGCGTCGATCAGCTCGTCGATGCGGGGGTTGGCGGAGCCTGCGAAGTTCGGCCCGTTCGGCGGCATCGAGCGGGAGTGGAAGACCATCTCCGCGTTCGGACCGACGACGCCCGGGCCCCAGCCCCAGCCCCAGAATGAAGCGGCGAAGGAACCCTCGCGCAGGCGCTGCACCCACGCAGTGCTCTCGTAGGCGCGCGGCACCAGGTCGACGCCTGCGCGGCGCAGCATGGCCTGCATCGCGACGAGCACGTCACGGCGGGTCTGGTCGCTCGAGATGAAGTCCACTTCGATCCGCAGCGGCCGGCCGGCGCGGTCGAGCACGCCGTCGTCGTTCGTGTCGCGCCAGCCGGCCTCGGCGAGCAGGGCGCGCGCGCGCACCGTATCGAACGGGATCGGCTGCACGGCTGGCGAGTGCTCGCGCAGCACGGTCGGAACCGGCGACAGCGCGGGCTCGCCGACATCGCCGAACAGGCCGGCCGCGAGTGCAGCGCGATCCACGGCCATGAGCAGAGCGCGCCGGACCCGCACGTCGTCGAGCGGCGCGCGCCGCGCGTTCCAGGCGATCCACGCCGGCCGCACCCGCGGGCCGGAGTACACGACGACGTCGTCCGCTCCTTCCGCTCTCTCCTTCTGATCGGGCGGAAGCTTCGGGATGAGGTCGCCCTGTCCCGTGAGCAGCTCCGTCATCGCAGCGTTCATGTCGGGGATGAACCGCATCACGATCCGCTCGATCGCCGCCCGGCCATCCGGTTTGTCGGCGCTCACCTCGAGCGTCAGATTCTGACCAGCATCCCACCGGCCGAAGCGGTAGAATCCGTTACCGACCGGGCGGCGGCCGAACGGCGCAGTGCGCAGCTCGGCAGGCGGCACAACCGCGAGCAGGTGCTGCGGCACCGGTACGACCTCGAGCAGCGCGTTCACGGTGTACGGTCCGGTCCGCGCGAGACGCACCGCGACCGTGAAGCTGTCGCGAGCAGCGACGTGCGTGACACTCGTCACGTCCGCCTGCCGCGGCGATCCGGTCGCCGGATCGCGCTGGCGCTCGATGGTGAAGACGACATCGTGCGCACTCACGCGCCGGCCGTCGTGCCAGAAGACGTCGTCGCGCAACGCGAGGATGAGCGTGGAATCATCCTCGAACGTCCAGCTGCGGGCGAGGTCCGGCGCGTAGCCGCTCAGTGTCGAGTCGCGACGTGCGAGCGCACGGAACATGAGGTGGACGGCATGATACGCCGGTGTGCTGCTGAACGTCAGCGGATTGAGCTGATCCGGCTCGCGGTCTGCCAGCACGATCAGCACGCCGCCGGGCGGGCCGCCGCCCAGCGTGCCGTGCGCGCCCGGCGCAGCCTGATCCTCTGCATCACGCGCGGGCGCGTCGCCGCAGGCAGCGAAGCAGAATGCCGCGAGCAGGGCGCACGCGGGCCGCAGCAGCGGGATCTTGGTCATTGCATCAGAACCTGTCGAACGTCCATGCCTGCGGCAGCGCGAGCGCTGCATCGAGTCTGGGCAGCAGCTCCGCGCGCTCGCAGGCGAGAAGCCCCGCATCGTGCGCCGCCGTAGCAGGCAGCGACCCGATGTAGAGGCGCGACAGCGTCGAGATGTCGAGCTCGATGGACAGGTCGACCGCGGACCCCGTTCCGGGACGCTCGGGGTCGATCGCTGCGCGGCCGTCCGCAAGTGTCAGCCGCCAGCTGCGTGCATTCTCCGGGATCTGCGCGTCGACGACGGCGAGCGAGACCAGCATGGATGCATGCGACGGCAGCGAGCGCAGCTCCCACGCACGTCGCATGTCGAGGATGCGGAACATGGTGCCGGTCAGGAGTGTGGCGGCTGGCTCCCAGAGCTCCCACGATGGCGCGGCGGCCGGCGGCAGCCGCGCATCTGCGAGCAGGTCGCCGAACCGCTGTTCGGGCAGCGCGCGCACCAGCAGGCGCTCCCACTGGTCGTCGAGTGAAGCGAGCCAGCCGTAGAGGCCGCGGCGCGCGCGCGGCGTAGTCCACAGCAGCTCGAGCACGTCGAGGTAGCGGCCGTCAGGCGGCGGCCCCATGCGGTAGGCGGCGAGTGCGTACCCCTCGAGCGCGCCCGTGTCTGCGCGATACCCGACCAGTAGGCGGTCGGTCATGCCGCACAGGTACGCCCACCGGCGCGCGCTCCGCTCGAGCTGACCGGTCTGCGTCGGGATCCAGGCGCTGTACACATCGAGCGCCTGCGCGCGCCCCGTATCGGTCTCCAGCAGCTCGACGCGCAACCGCTCGTCCGACACCGGCAATGCGCGCGGCGCGACGCGGTACTGGAGTACCTCGCCCGCGCGGCCATAGCCGAGATTGCGGTAGAATGACGCGCGGAACGGGTAGAGGATGGAGGCCGCATCGCCGCGCTCGCGCGCGGCCCGCATGGCCGCGGTCATCAGCTGCGCTGCGATGCGCCGCCTGCGGTGCGTCGGCGCGACGGCGACCGCACCCACGCCGGCGACGGGCAGTGCCTGGCCACCGATCCACTGGGACATCGGATGGAGCTGGCAGCCGGCTACGACGCGGCCGGACTCTTCGCCGAGAAACAATGTCTCGTCGATGGCGCCGCCGTAGAGCGGCGCGTCCAGCTGGTCGCGCCACCAGTCGGGGGAGCGTGCAGGACCGGGAAAGCTGTGGCCGGCCAGCCGGATGGCCGCGTCCAGGTCGGAGGGTGCGGCGAAGCGGAAGCGCAGCGCGCTGGAATCCAGGGGCATGCGTCAACATGCCTGCCGGCACGCTCGGCGGTCAATGCCGGGGCGTCGAAAGCGCGCGCGATGTCAGAGCGGTGTTAGAATGGAAGCATGCTGATCCGAACGATCTCCATCGCCGCGGCCGCGCTCTCGCTGATCGCCTGCCGCCCCGCACCCGATGACGACTCGTCCGCACAGGGGCAGGCGGCCCCGGCGCAGCGCGTGGTTCCGGGTCTCGAGGTTCTGCTGCGTGACTCGGCGCATGTGGTGCGCGGGAAGCGCGTCGGCTTCCTCACGAACCAGACGGCCGTCACGTCGAGTGGTGAGAGCGGCATCGACCTGCTGCACGCCTCGCCCGATGTGCAGCTGGTCGCGCTGTACGGGCCGGAGCACGGCCTGCGCGGCGGCATCGAAGGCGGCGTGAAGATCGAGGGTGGTATCGACGAGCGAACGGGCGTGACCGTGCACTCGCTGTACGGCGCCACGCAGCGACCGACGCCGGCCATGCTCGAGGGCGTGGAAGTGCTGCTGTTCGACATGCAGGACATCGGTGCGCGCCCGTATACGTTCGTCTGGACCATGGCAATGGCCATGGAGGCGGCAGCCGCGGCGGGCATTCCGTTCGTCGTGCTGGACCGGCCGAACCCCATCACCGGCGCCATGGAAGGGCCGCTGATGGAGATGGAGATGCGCAATGTCGGCCAGCCGATCACCGGCTACTTTCCGGTACCGCTGCGGCACGGCATGACGGTGGGCGAGGTCGCGCGCTACATCAACGGCGAATACGACATCGGCGCGGCGCTCACCGTGATCCCGGTGGACGGGTGGCGCCGCGACATGTGGTTCGACGAGACGGGTCTGCCGTGGATCGACCCGTCGCCGAACATCCGCTCGCTCGAAGCCGCGCTGTCCTACTCCGGACTCGTGCTGTCCGAGGCGACGAATCTGACCGTCGGCCGCGGCACGCCCGCGCCATTCTCGTACCTGGGCGCGCCATGGCTGGACGCCGGTGCGCTGCTGGAGCGCGTCGCCGGCTACGAGATTCCCGGCGTCGCGCTCGATACGACCAGCTTCATTCCCGAGGGCGAGGGCTGGGTCCCGTTCCTCGGCGAGAGGGTGCACGCGGTGCATATCGGCGTCACCGATCGCGACGCTTACGAGCCGGTCTGGCTCACGCTGGTGCTGCTGACCGAAATCCGGCGGCAGCACCCTGCCGAATTCCAGGTCACGAACGATGGCATGACGCAGATGCTCGGCTCGCGCCAGGCGCGCGAGGCGCTGGACCGCGGCGACGACCCGCGTGGAATCCGGAGCACGTGGGACGAGCAGCTGGAGGCGTGGTCGGGCGTCCGCGCGCGCTACCTGCTCTACCCGTGATCTTCACGAGAGCGGCCTCGCACCTTATTTTGTCCCCATTCCCCCGGGCCCGTTCAAGGACCCTCCCTGCGACATTTTTCAGTCGGGTGACCCGAATGCGACTTCGCACACTGGCGTGCACGACCTTCCTGATCCTGTCCACGGCCGACGCCGCGCTGGCACAGCAGCGGGCGGCTCCCGTCTTCCTGAGCGGTCAGGCTCAGATCGTGCCGGCGTTCCAGGATTCGTCCGAATGGATCAGGCACGAGCTCTGGGTTGAAACGGAGTTCGACTCCGACGGCGACGGCGCGCTCGACCGCGTTCACGCAGACGTCACGCGTCCGCGCCAGACCCAGACCGAGGGGCTCAGGGTACCGGTCATCTACGAGTCGAGCCCCTACTACGCCGGCACATCAGGCCCGCGCCAGTACCTGTGGAACGTGCGGCAGGAGGTCGGCGCAGAGCCGCCCGTCCGCGGCCAGGCGCCGCCGCCACGGACGCGCAACACCAGCCCGCGCATCTCGAACTCGCAGGTCGACAACTGGGTGCCGCGCGGGTTCGCCGTCGTCCATTCCGAGTCGCCGGGCACAGGCCTGTCGCAGGGCTGCCCCACGGTCGGCGGCGACAACGAGTCGCTCGCGCCCAAGGCCGTGATCGACTGGCTGAACGGCCGCGCGCGCGGCTTCACCACGGTCGATGGGAACGAAGAAGTGCGGGCGGACTGGGCCACGGGCAAGGTGGGCATGACCGGCACATCGTACAACGGCACACTGCCGCTCGCCGCCGCTACCACCGGCGTGGAAGGTCTGGAAGCGATCATCCCGATCGCGCCGAACACCTCGTACTACCATTACTACCGGTCGAACGGGCTGGTCCGTCACCCCGGCGGATGGCTCGGCGAGGACATCGACTTCCTGTACGACTACATCCACAGCGGCAACCCGGCGCGTCGCGACTGGTGCGACAGCACGATCCGCAACGCCGAGTACGTAGTCGGCCGCGACCGCGTGACCGGCGACTACAACGACTTCTGGGAAGGCCGCGACTACCTGCCGAAGGTCGGCGGCGTCCGCGCGGCCACGCTGATGGCTCACGCGTTCAATGACTGGAACGTCGTGCCGGAGCACAGCCTCCGCATCTACGAAGCGCTCAAGGCGCAGGGCGTGCCGGTCCAGACGTTCTACCACCAGGGCGGTCACGGCGGCGAGCCGCCGATGGTCCTGATGAACCGCTGGTTCACGCGCTACCTCTACGACATCGACAACGGCGTGGAGCAGGATCCGCGCGCGTGGATCGTGCGCGAGAACGCCGAGCGGACCGATCCGACACCCTACGCGGACTACCCGAACCCCGATGCCTCGTACGTCGCGCTGCGACCGCAGGCGGGCGGCGTCGGCCTCGGCTCGCTCGCACTCGGCGGCGGTGGACGTCAGGGCACGGAGACGCTGGTGGACAACGTATCGTTCGACGGCGCCACACTCGCACAGGCGGAGTGGACGGAGCACCGGCTGCTCTACGTCACGCCCGAGCTGACCGACCCCGTGCACATCTCCGGCAAGGCGCGCGTCACCATCCGCCTCGCTTCCAGCAAGCCGGCCGCCAATCTGTCCGTGTGGCTCGTTGCACTGCCCTGGGAGGATGATGCGGAAATCCCGACGGCGAACCTGATCACGCGCGGCTGGGCAGATCCGCAGAACCACCGCTCGATCAGGGACGGCAACCCGCTCGTGCCCGGCGAGTTCGTGACCGTGACGTTCGAGTTGCAGCCGGACGACCAGGTCATACCGGTGGGTCAGCAGATCGGTTTCATGATCATGTCGAGCGACCGCGACTTCACGCTCTGGCCGAGGCCGGGTACGGAGCTGACGATCGATCTCGATGCGACGACGCTGGAGCTGCCGGTCGTGGGTGGCGAGGCTGCGCTGCGAAGCGCGCTTGGAAGGTGAGCGGAGGGTGAGCGGCCGGAGCGGGGGATCGACGGTTCTGCCGGCCACTGTGCTGGTGACCATCCACCGAGGGTCCGCCTCCGTCACAAACTCGAGCCCGAAAGCATTTGTCGTTATATCAATGACGATTGTCGGGCTGGCGGCCGCGTCCCCAACCCAGGACGAATGCTTCGTATGGGCATTGGATGGCGCGGCTGAGGCATCGGACGGTTCTGCATCGATCGTTCTGACCGATCGGCCGACCACCCCGGACGGCTGGAACGCGGCGGAGCTGAGCGGCCCGATCATCGGCGTGTCGAGGGAACGGCACGCGAAGTGGACGAGCTACGCGGGTGATTCGATTCGCATCTCGTGGAAAAACGCGTTCACCCGCGGCTCCTATGCCCTCGGCGGAACGAGCTCCGGGCTGGCCGGCACGGTGACTTTGAATGCGACCGATGTCATCGTGGTGGATTCCACCGGCGCTCCCGTTGCGTACACGCCGCGGACCTGGCGCGTGGTGGCCACCGCCCGGCCCTGCCCGACCTGACCGCGGGCGTGGGGCGGACGGCTTCGATCCCCGATCCCTCGACCTGACGCTCAGTGAACACCAAAGCGAATCCCCCAGTCTCATCGTCCGCGCACGTGAGGCTGGGGGATCTTCGTGCACGACACACGGAGCGTCGCGGCGACGGAGTGAAGCTGCCGGCTCAGCCTGCGTCCGCGACGTAGCCGGCCGCCTCGATTGCTGCGATCGCGGCAATCTCGTCGTTGTCCGATGTGTCGCCGGTGATACCTACGGCGCCCAGGATGGTGTATTCCGTGTCCTTCACGAGGACGCCGCCCGGCACCGGCACGAGGCTGCCGGCGAACGCGCCGGCGGCGGCCAGCACGAAGTAGGGCTGCTTCTCGGCGCGCTCCATCAGAGCGCGGGAGCCGACACCGAAGCCGAGCGCGCCGTGCGCTTTCCCGTGGGCGATCTGGAACCGCAGATTCGACGCGCCATCCTCCCGCTCGAATGCCTTGAGGTGCCCGCCGGCGTCCAGGACGCAGACGGACAGCGGCTTCATCCCGAGCTCATGACCCTTCGCCAGCGCGGCGGAAATGATGGTGCGTGCTTCGTCGAGCGTGATTGCCACCATGGATCAGGCCACCTGGGTGTGCTGGTTGAAATCGAGGTTCCGCGTGATGCGGGTGCCTTCCTCGCGCAGCGCATCCATGTACAGCCGGATGCGACGCGTTGCCTCGTCGAGATCGGTGTTCTCGAGGTTGATGTTGAGCAGGTCGATGTACCACGGCACCTTCACGTCCGAGGTGACGTAGGTCTCGACGATCTCGCGCGCGATCGGCAGGGTGGTGGCCTTGGAATCGTCGTGGACGTCGCGGTTCGACGCCTTCCGGAGCTTGACGTACTCCTCATCGAGCAGACGCTGGAACAGCTCCGGCGTGAACGCATCGCCTGCGCTGACACCGGTCGCGGCGTCATCCTCGAGCAGCGGCGCGCGCTTGTGCAACCACTCCCACAGGATGCTCAGCCGGATCTCGCCCGTGGCCATGTCCTCCATCAGGTAGAGCACGTCGTCGTTGCCGAAGAAATCGGCAGGCTTCAGCGCGGCCGCCTGGAAGCCCTGCGCGAACGCGTTGCCGTACTGCAGCCCGACGCTCAGCAGGTCACGCACGCCGGCAATGGTGCGCGGTGCCGGCTCGAGCAGAATCAGGTCGTCCGCATCCTTCGCGTCATGCGTCAGGCGCGGGAACTCCCGGCCCATCTGGTTGTCCGCGCCCGCCTTCTCCCAGACGGGCCTGACGATGTGCACCATCTTCCAGTGCGCGACCCATTTCCCGCTCGCACCCGCCGCATGCTCCCGTTCGGCGCCCGCCGTTGCCTTGCGCATGCTGTTCTCCACGCCTGCCGCCGAGCCCACCGGGATGTTCGGCTCCATGCCGCCCTGCCACAGGGCGAACCGGCCTTCACGGTCGGGTGTGTTGACGGCGCGTCGCACGCGATCCTCGTACACACGCATGTAGCCGTACGTCATCGTGATGGCGTCGATATTCGGATTGATGAACGCCGGATCCCACGCCATCGCGTCGGACACGCTGTTGATGTAATCCCAGCGGCCCGTGTTGTAGCCGACGAAGTGCGGGCTCAGCGCGGCGCGGATCTCCATGAGCTGATGGCTCGCCTCGAGCTGCTCGACGAGCACGTAGGCCTTGATCGTGCCCACGTCCAGGCCGAGGTGTTGCTCGAGTGCGGACAGCATGTCGTTCCACAGGGCCGCCTCTTCGGCCGTCTGGATCTTCGGCAGATAAAGGACCACCGAGCGGCCGGCGGCTCGCAGCGCGTCATGGTTGTTAACGACGTAGAGCGCCATGTCCACGATCGACGCGGAGAACCCGGTGCCGTCCCGCCACTGGATGTGGCGATCGTCCAGGTGCAGGCCGCGCGCGCGGAAGATGATCGTGGTCAGATCGAGCTGCGTCTTCCAGTCGTCGACGATGCGGCGCCCGAGGAAGCCTTCCGCCCATTCATTCATGCTCGCCGCGACTTTCCCTGCGACCTTCGTGAACGCGGGATCGCGCGCGATTGCGAGCTTCAGGTTGCGCTGGTTGTCGAGCGACATCGTGGATCGCTGCCCCAGCGCATCCTCGCCGTCGAACATCCAGCCGTCGGCGCCCGACAGCAGTGCGTAGGCGACGTTGCGGATGCTGCTGTCCAGCGGGGCATCCGGCTTTGCTCCCGGACCGGTGCCCTGGATCCACTGCCGCTGCAGGTCCTGCGGGATCTCGCTGCCGACGAAGTTGCCGGCGCGCGCGTCGCTCACGCGAATCGTCGTGCGCGGGATCACGGCTTCGGGATCCAGGAACCGGATGCGCTCGCGGTTCTGTGCGCGCGTCGCGCGACGGCTCAGCCGCTCGCTCATCAGCCTGCGCCGGTCCTCGTCCAGGTGCGCCAGCGCCTCGACGGCGGCCAGCGCGTCGGACGTATAGACGTCGGGATATTCGTGCTCCAGCGATCCCCTGATCTCGAGGTTGGCGCCGCGATCGGGAACGGTCGTCATCTTCTGCGTGTGCTCCTTCCTAACGTCCCGCTCTCGCGGTGACGGTTACGGTCTTCGTCGGATCGCTTTCCGACACGGCTGTCAGCGTCAGCACGGCGGACTGCGCGGCACTGCTGCCCTGCGACAGGTAGACGGTGACCTCCTGCGACGCGCCGAAGTCCACGGCAGCGAGCGCGTTCGGCAGCTTCGACGACCAGCCGGCACCGGTGACCGCAGTGGACAGACGATACACGTCTGCATCGATGTGGGTCCGGGCATCGCTCGGGTGCAATGCGGCGTCGGTCGGCGCGGCGCTGCCGGTGTTGGTCAGTGTGAACGTGACGGCGGTGACCGGGCCGGCGGCTGCGATCGCATCCGGACCGTCGAGGGCGACGCCGCGGCCATGCGGGCCGGCGCCGGCGAGTGATCGGACGGCCAGCGTGTACGAGCGGATGCCCGCGTCATCGTGCTGCACATCGATTGCGTAGAAGTGCAGACTGTTCGGCGCGTCCGTCCACTCGTACTCGCTCCCCGAGTCCAGGCCGGCGTGGAACAGCGCATCATTCAGCTGGCGGAAGTCCGCAACGGTCCGCATCACGCGCTCGCCGTTCGGCTTCACGTAATCGACCATGTTCATGTCCTGCGGGTTCGCGTCGATCACCCAGATGAAGCCATTGAACGAGTTCGGGCCGCCGTTTCTGCCACGCGACTCGTCCTTGTTCTTCGCCAGCAGCACGCCGTTGTCGGGCGTGAACGAGTCGTAGCCGATCCGCTGCACGACTTCGAGCGAGTAGAAGTTGTAGTTCGGCGTCCCCGGCGACAGCGGGTCGACCGCCGGGTCGTCCACGGGAGTACGGTCGTGCGGCTCGGCGCCGTCGAGGCGCACGATGATGCCGGGGTACATCCCGGGCAGCGGCTCGACCGCACGCGCGGTCACCTGCGCGACGGCGAGACCGGTGCGCGCGAGCCCCTCGCGGCTGAGTGTCAGCACGTCGGGTGTATCGATGAACTCGTTCTCGATGCGATTGCGCAGCATGAGACCGGCCGGCATCGCGCCGCCACCGATCGGCGGCACCACCCACCGCATGTGCGGACCGCCCGGCCCGTTGAACGAGCCGCGGTCCATCATGTCCCACGGACCGGCGGCGACGCGGCGGTACGGCTCTACGTACGGGTTGTTGTTCAGGTCAGGGATGCCGAACGCGGAGTGGCCGAGCTCGTGCGTGATCGTGCCCGAGCTCTCCCCCTGCCGGATCGACGAAAGGCCCCACTGCTGCGCGCCGGCGAGCCAGCTCGTCCACTCGACGTAGCGCGTCGGGATCGCGCGCGGCTTGTCCGGGTTGGGGTTGCCCCACTCCGGCGGGATGTCGGCCGGGCTGTTGAATTTCATCTCGCCGAACTCCTGCCACACCGTCGTCTCGTCGTATCCGGCGTAGATGCGGAGGATCTCGTCGTACCGGTCCTCGATGTCGCCGTGTTCCGCGGCCCACAGCGAATCGACATCCGGCTCCATGCGGCTGCCCGCCTCGCTGCCGTCGGGCGTCGAGTGCTCCTGACCATACTCGTTCAGACCGTATGCCCAGAGCGGCTCCGGCATGCGGTATGGTCCGAACGCATCGACCTCCGTGATGCCGAAGCGGCCGCGCGACTGCTCCATCCAGTAGCCGTTGATCGTCTGCCCGTGGTTCAGCGCGCTCGGCTCCAGGAAGAAGTCCGCGTAGAACCGCGGCACATCCTCGCGCGCGACCGGATCGATCTGCGGGTTGCCGAACGGATCAGATCCCTTCGGCTGCGTAATGACGAACGGCTGGTCCTCGAAGTCGATCGCGATCAGCGCGATCCGGAACGGGCGGTCCGGACGCAGCGAGCGGTCTGCCCAGTTGCGGCCGGGAATGGGACGGTAGTCGTCCCATGTCATGTCGTCCTGGTCCTGTACCTGCTGCGGATCGAACGGTGCGGGCACGGCGGCGACCGCGACACCGGTGGACGCAGACCCGCCCGGTGCGGGCGCCGGCACCTGCGCACCACTGCATGCGGCCGCCAGCACGAGGAGCGCGCCGGGCGCGGCTCGCCTGGATGCGGATGGTAGACCGTTCACAGTATTACCTCTCCCGGCTGTATTCCGTCAGGTTAGCAGGTTCGCTAAGGGTATGGGCAGCACAGGGATTGTCAAGCTCGTGAAGCAGTTCCGGGTGGCGAGCAGACGCACACTCGATCAGATTGCCGCATGGACACTTCCCTGCCTCGAAACACCGACGACACGCAGCCGCTGCGGCGGCTGCTCAAGTACGCGCGACCCTACCGCGGCCGGATCTGGCTCGCCTCGGTCTGCTCGGTTCTCAACAAGGTCTTCGACCTCGGCCCGCCGGTACTCATCGGCGCGGCCGTCGATGTCATCGTGCAGCAGGAGGACTCGTTCCTCGCCCGCCTCGGCGTGACCGATGTGTGGGACCAGCTCGTGCTGCTGTCCGCGATCACGTTCGCCGTCTGGATCCTGGAGTCGCTGTTCCAGTACGCCTACGCCATCCTCTGGCGCAACCTCGCGCAGACGGTGCAGCACGACCTGCGCGTGGATGCCTATACGCATCTGCAGGGACTGGAGCTCGCGTACTACGAGGATCGCAGCACCGGCGGACTCATGTCCGTGCTCAGTGATGACATCAATCAGCTCGAGCGCTTCCTGGACATCGGCGCCAACGAGCTGTTGCAGGTCAGCACGACGGTGGTCGTGATCGGCGGCGCATTCATCCTGCTGGCGCCGAGCGTCGCCTGGATGGCGATCCTGCCGATGCCGGTCGTGGTCTGGGGCTCGATCCTGTTTCAGAAGCGGCTGACGCCGTACTACGCGGACGTGCGTCACCGCGTCGGCATCCTGAACAGCCGCCTCGCCAACAACATCGGCGGGATCATGACGATCAAGGCGTTCACGGCGGAGGCGTACGAGACGGATCAGGTCAGGCGCGAGAGCGAGTCCTACCGCATGAGCAACCGACGGGCGATCCGCATCAGTTCCGCGTTCGTTCCGCTGATCCGCATGGTCATCCTGGTCGGTTTCACTGCCACGCTGCTCTACGGCGGGATGGCCGCAGTCAACGGCGCGCTCTCGGTCGGCACATACAGTGTGCTGGTCTTCCTGACTCAGCGCCTGCTGTGGCCACTCACGCGGCTCGGCGAAACGCTCGACCAGTATCAGCGCGCCATGGCTTCGACCAACCGCGTGATGGGCCTGCTCGACACACCGTTCGAGATGCATCCCGGATCACGCACACTGCCCGGCTCCGCGCGCGGCGAGATCAGCATCCGCAACGTCACGTTCGCCTACAGCTCGGGACCGGCCGTGCTCCGCGACATCTCGATGGACATTCCCGCCGGCGCCACCGTCGGTGTCGTCGGATCCACCGGCTCCGGCAAGAGCACGCTCGTCAAGCTGCTGCTGCGGCTGTACGAGGTGCAGAACGGCGCCATCACCTTCGATGGTGTGCCGATCCGCGAGCTGCGCCTCGAGGAGCTGCGCTCCACCATCGGCCTCGTCAGTCAGGATGTGTTCCTGTTCCACGGCAGTGTGCACGACAACATCATCTACGGCAGCTGGGAGGCCACGACCGAGGAGGTCGAGCGCGCAGCCCGGCTCGCCGATGCTCACGAGTTCGTCGAACGTCTGCCCCTCGGCTACGACACGATCGTCGGTGAGCGCGGGCAGAAACTGTCCGGCGGGCAGCGCCAGCGGGTCGCCATCGCGCGCGCCATCCTCAAGGACCCCACCGTCCTCATCCTCGATGAGGCCACGAGCGCAGTAGACAACGAGACCGAAGCCGCGATCCAGCGCTCGCTCGAACGCATCTCCCACAACCGCACGATCGTCGCGATCGCACACCGGCTTTCCACTGTGCGGCACGCCGACATCATCTATGTCCTCGAGCAGGGTCGCGTCGTCGAGAACGGCACGCACGACGAGCTGATCGAGCACGGCGGCGTCTACGCCGGGCTGTGGCGCGTGCAGACGGGTGAGGAGGCGGTTGGGCTGAGCTGACTTCCATGACCGATTCCGGCCAGCACACACGCGCCTGCTCATGCTAGATTGCCGAGCACGATGCAGGCACCCGCTCACCACGGTGATTCATGAAACACGAAGCGATCCGGTTCACCTTTGGCTCGTCCTCACTCGGTCAGGTCCTCGTCGCGAGCAGCACGCGCGGACTGCGCGCCATCCTGATCGACGACGACGAGCCCGCACTCGAACGCGACCTGCGCGCGAGATTCCCGCGAGCGAGCGTGGAACGCGACGACGTCGCGCTGCACGACGTCACCCGCGAAGTCATCGATTTCATCGAGCACCCGCGCGCGCAGCTCGAGGTACCGCTCGATCCCGCCGGAACCGAGTTCCAGCAGGCTGTTTGGGACGCGCTGCGCGAGATCCCGCCCGGCCGCACGGCATCGTACGGCCAGATCGCTGCCCGCATCGGCCGGCCACGCTCCACGCGCGCCGTCGGTCAGGCATGCGGCGCCAACGCGCTCGCCATCGTCGTCCCCTGCCACCGCGTCATCGGCAGCAGCGGTCACCTCACCGGCTTCGGCTGGGGCATCGAGCGCAAGCGCGAACTGCTGGCCCGGGAAGGCGTTGTTACGGCGCCGCAACCCGGCGGGTATTGACAGAACAAGTTTGGTTGATGTATCATCGAGCCATGAAGACGCCCAGCACGGCACCGGCCGACGTGGCTCGCCTGTTCCAGGCACTGGCGGATGAGACACGCGTCCGGCTGATCGAGATGCTGTCCGCCGGCGAGTGCTGTGTGTGCGAGCTGCAGGAATCGCTGGACGCGGCGCAGTCGCGGCTCTCGTTCCACTTGCGGGTGCTGCGCGAGGCCGGTCTGGTGAACGACCGACGCGAAGGCAGGTGGGTGTACTACTCGCTGCGTGCGGACACGCTCGGTGAGATGATGTCGTACCTCGAGGAACGGCAGGCGGCCGTCCCGACGTCGTCGGGCTGTGGCTGCGGCCAGGACGGCGGCCACGATGGCAGCGGTACGTGCTGCGGCTGATTTTTTTCCACTGACACATCAAAATTTTTTGATAATTGGAGGCTCCATGAGTGACGGTGTGCGGGAAGTGGTGCGGGAGCGGTACGGCGAGGTGGCGTCGCGGGTCGCGGCGGGCGAGAAGGGCTCGTGCTGCGGAACGGGCGCGAGCTGTGGCGGCGCGGACCCGATCACGCGCGATCTGTATGATGCGATGACGACGTCTGCCCTGCCGGAGGCTGCGGTGCTGGCGTCGCTGGGCTGCGGCAATCCGACGGCGCTGACGGAGCTGCGTGAAGGCGAGGTGGTGCTGGACCTGGGGAGCGGCGGCGGCATCGACGTGCTGCTGTCGGCGAAGCGAGTGGGTCCGACGGGCATGGCGTACGGTCTGGACATGACGGACGAGATGCTGTCGCTCGCGCGTGGGAACGCGGCGGAGGCGGGTGCGACGAACGTCGAGTTCCTGAAGGGACACATCGAGGAGATCCCGCTGCCGGACGCGAGTGTGGACGTGATCATCTCGAACTGCGTCATCAATCTGTCGGGGGACAAGCGGCAGGTGCTGGCGGAGGCGTTCCGCGTGCTGAAGCCGGGCGGCCGTTTCGCGGTGTCGGACGTGGTGGTGCGCGGCGAGATGCCGGACACGGTGCGTCGCAACATGGAGCTGTGGGTGGGCTGCGTCGCGGGGGCGCTCGAGGAGAGAGAGTTCGAGCGTCTGCTCGCTGACGTCGGATTCGGCACGGTTTCGATCGAGCCGACGCGGATCTACGATTTCGCGGATGCGCGTGCGTTCCTCGAGCGGGCCGGGGTGGACGTGAACGGCGTGCTTGAGGCCGTGGACGGCCGCGTGATGGCTGCGTTCGTGCGCGCGACGAAGCCGGCGAAGACGCTCCATGTGCCGGCAGGAGCGTGCTGCGCGCCCGGCTGCTGCAGCTGATGTGTCTGGCCGCCGGTGCGGCCGTGTTCGGCGCCTGCGAAGCGCCGGCGCGGCAGCCGGCCACTGATCCGGATCCCGCAACACCGCGGCGAGCGGACGCCGCGAACCCGTGGGCCGCGTTCGATCCCGATACGGTCCAGCCGGGCACGCGCGCGGGCGGGCTCGTGCTGGACACTCTCCATTCCCGCGATGTCGCCAGCGGTTACGACGCGGACGTCGCCGTGTTCGGCGGCGAGATCGAGCTTTCCGGCCGCACCATGATCCATCCGGATGCCGACATCGCACGCGAAACCATCTGCTTCGAGGCCGACTCCGTCGCTGGAAGGCTACTGCCGTACATGGAGGGCGACCGACGCCGACGCTGGTTCTGCTTCGAGGACCAGGCTGTCACGGCGGGCATGCTGGCCGTGCCAGGCGAGGTGACGCCGGCAACGATCGTCATCGACGGCTACACGATCATTTTCGGATCGTCCGACGAGGTGAACCGCGCACGGCTCGTGCGCGTGCTCAGCCGCGGCGCCGACGGCGGCACTGGAGCCGGTGCCGCGGATTCGGCGGCGGACGCCGCTCGCGAGCAGGCGGTGCGAGCCATCGTCGCATTCCTCCGCGGCGAGTCGGAGCTCGACCCGCGCCTGCTGGCCGATACCGTCGAGCTGCACGTTGCGCCAGAGGGCGGGGGCGAGTCACGGCGCATCGCGCGGCAGGCGTTGCTCGACCGGGATGCGTGGCGCATCGGCGAGCGGTCACTCCTGCCCCCCGAAATTCCGGCGCGGCTGAGCACGATGCCGGGACAGCACGTGAACTGTCGCGTCTACTCGCTCGAATCGCGCGATCCGGCGCTCGCCCGGCTCCCGCACGTCGGCGCGTCCCTGCAACAGGCGCCCGCGGGAAGCTGTCTGCAGACGTGGAACATGACTTTCATCTTTGCGGCGGCCCCGGGCCACCCGATCCTGGTCGCAGTGCTCTACGACCAGTGGGAGTGGTAGCGGGGAACTTCCCTGCGGACCAGAACGATGCGAGATTGCACTCAGACGAAGTGCAACCGTCCCTCGCACCTCTACCGAACAGGTCGCTTGCGTTCGCTCCGGCTTCTTCGCCCGCTCCTGCTCGCGGCTCTGCTGAGCTGCGGGCAGACCGCGTTCGCGAACGCGGGCCAGGAACAGGTGCAGCAGCAATCTGCGGACGCACGCGCGGCCGCGGAGCTGACCGCCGGCACGATGCCGTCTGCGGACAATGCGCTCCCAGCCCACGCGATCAATCTTCCTGCGCCGGTCATGCTCGAGATCGATCTGCGCGGTGCGGCCGGCACGATGCGGCCCGTTTCCGGCGCCGGCGCCGGAGGCGCGCTATGGCCCTCTCCGGCCCGTCGCCAGACCGCCATATGCCACATCTCTGCGACGCAGCGCCTCATCCGGGGCGGTATCGACGCAGACCACGTGGGAACCCCACCCCCGCAGTCCTGAGCAGAGCCGCGTCCAGGCGACGCGGTGGTTCATCACGGCCCCGGGAATATCACGCCCGCGGCCGGTACCGACATCGCTGCTGGCGAAGAGGAGAGGTGACGTCACATGTCCATTTCGATGGGAAGCAACGGAAGATCGTCGGCCGTCCTCGGTGCGGTGCTGCAGTGAGCGCCGGTAACACGTCGGGCGAGGCCTGGGGCACTCGCATTGGCCTCATCCTCGCCATGGCCGGCAATGCCGTCGGACTGGGCAACTTCCTGCGGTTCCCGGTGCAGGCGACGAACAACGGCGGCGGCTCGTTCATGATCACGTACTTCATCGCGCTCGTGCTGCTCGGCATCCCGCTGATGTGGATCGAGTGGGGAATCGGCCGCAACGGCGGCCGGTACAGGAAGGGCCATCTGCCGGGGATGTTCGCGGCGATCTGGAAGCATCCTGCGGCGAAATACGCCGGCGCGATCGGCCTGGTCGTTCCGCTCGTCGTCATGATCTACTACACGTACATCGAGAGCTGGACGCTCGCCTTCACCTGGTACTCGATCACGCAGGACTACTGGGGCCACACCACACAGGAAGGCATGATCGGGTACCTGCACTCGTTCCAGGGTATCGGTGAAGCGGGTACGCGCGAGCATGCCGCGTTCACGCCCTATGCGTTCTTCATTGTAACGCTGGCCATCAACATCTGGGTCATCTCGAAGGGCATCTCGGGTGGCATCGAAAAGCTCGCGCGCATCGGCATGCCGATCCTGTTCATGTTCGCCGCCGTACTCGCGGTCGTGGTCCTGTTCCTGCCACCCGGACCGGACGGTTCCACGGCGTGGACGGGACTGAACTTCATCTTCAATCCAGACCTTTCGCGGATCACGGAGCCCAGCGTGTGGCTGGCGTCGGCCGGCCAGATCTTCTTCACGCTCTCAGTCGGCATGGGCAGCCTGGCGGCGTACGCGTCGTACCTCACGCGGAACGACGATATCGCGCTGAACGGCATCGCGACTGCGGCGACGAACGAGACGGCGGAAGTCGTGCTGGGCGGCACGATCGCGATTCCCGCGGCCGTCGTGTTCTTCGGTGTGGCGGGCGCGACTGCGATCGCGCAGTCCGGCTCGTTCAACCTCGGTTTTGCGACCATGCCCGTCGTGTTCCAGCAGCTGCCGCGCGGCAACGTGCTCGGCGCGATGTGGTTCGGGCTGCTGTTCTTCGCCGGCATCACGTCGTCGGTCGCGATGCTCACGCCGATCCTCGCGTTTTTCCGCGAGGAGTTCGGCTTCAGGCGAGAACGCGTGTGCCAGGTCCTCGGCGTCATCACACTGGTGTTCGGGTTCATGCACATCAGCTGGCTGGAGTACGGCTTCCTGGACGAGTGGGACTACTGGGCGGGCACGTTCGGCCTGGTCGTGCTCGCCGTGATCGAGACGGTGCTGTTCATGTGGGTGTTCGGACCCTCCAGAGCCTGGTCGTCGATCCACGAGGGAGCGGATATCCGCATCCCGCGTATCTTCAAGTTCATCATGACCTTCATCACACCCGTGTACCTGCTCGTCATCCTGACCTGGTGGGGCTGGCAGGACGCGCTGCCGATCCTGAGAATGGAGCGGGTCGTGCCGGGCGCGGAGAACTACGTGATCATCTCGAGGCTGATCATTCTGCTGTTCTTCGTGACGTTCATCGGGCTGATCAAGCTGGCCTGGCGGCGCAACCGTTACGATGACCGGGTGGGCTTCAGGGAAGTGGCCGCCACAGGTGAGGCAGCAGTCGGCGCGGAGGTGGCCCGATGACCCGGGGTGCACTGATTTTCATGGTCCTGAGCTGGGTTCTGGTCCTCGGCCTGACGGCATGGTCGTTCGTCAGAGTCCTGCGGAACTCTGGAAATCGGCAAGACCGCGAGCCGTGAGCCGGGTCGGCTGACCGGCGGACTGCTGTCGCCGGTAGCGGCTAGACCTGCGAGTACGCGGTAGGCCGCAGGATGATGTCGGATATGTTGGAGACGGAATCGCGGTAGAACGGCTCCGCGTTCAGCTCACGCCATGCGGGCGCGCTGGAGAACGTCGCCCACGCACGGTCTCGCTCGGTCATATCGGGGAACGTCAGCATGTAGACGAGGTTCGGCATACGCTGGCCGATGACGGTCTCGCCGAAGAAGACGGGCGTCAGCCCCGTGTCCCGGAAGATCTGGATCTCGCCGGCTTCATTGAACATGTGCATCTTGCGACGGACTGCGTCGTCGTTGTGACCTTCGTACGTACGCATCTCGAAGATGCGCGACGCGCCGGTCGCCGCCCCGGCGGGTGGCTCGACGCGCGGCATGTGTGTGAACGCCCGCATGAGCGAGCTCTCGATGCGGACATACGCCGGATCAGAGAGCGGCGCGTTCAGCACATCGGCCGCAGCGGCCGCATAGGTGTCATCGGCCGCAAGCCGCTCCGCAGTCGTGACCACGGATTCGAGCGTCGGGTGCGGCAGCAGCACGTAGAGCGACGGCTTCGTCGCGCCGTATGCGACATTGAAGACGCCGACGGGCTGAATGCCGAGCCGGTTCCACGCAGGGATCGCAGCATCGCGCAGGAAGTCGCCCACGCGGCCACGCGCCGGGCCGACCGGCAGGTGATACTCACGCAGCTCGAGCCAGGAGCGGTCGTCCTGCTGTGGCCGGGACGGCGGCTGGCCGAACACGGCCGCGGCCGGCACGGGGGTGAGCACCGCAGCACCTGCAGCCGCCACGAAGTTTCGTCGGTTCATGCAGCCTATATTAATCGCTCCGCCCCGTGCTGCAAATCGGCCGTCACCGGCACGGTTGACGGCGGGTCGCGCAGCCGCCTATCCTTGGCCGCCTGCCGGAGACCCGATCCATGGCTCGACCCGGCTCCCCTTTCCCGAGGAATTCACCATGAGCAGACCGATGGTTCGCGCGGCGATGGTGGCGTTGACGCTCATTTCATCCGCCGGTGCGGCGCAGGCGCAGACGCAGTATCAGCAGGCGATCTCGGCCAACCCGTTCGGGCTGCTGCTCGAGTTCTTCAACGGCGAGTACGAACGCGTCGTCACAGAGTCATCGACCGCCGGCTTCGGCGGGTCGTTCTACTCGCCCGACGAGGAGGAGTACCTGAACGCCGATCTGTTCTTTCGCTACTACCCGCAAGGTCGCCCGCTCGACGGCTGGGCGTTCGGTGCCAAGGCGGGCGTGACGAAGGTCGAGGACTACGGCACCTACTTCGGCTTCGGCTTCGATGTGAACCACAGCTGGCTGCTCGGCAGCAACGAGAATTTCTATGTCGGTATCGGCCTGGGCCTCAAGCGCCTCGTCGGTGTCGATGAAGGGGACGACCTCATCGATTATGTTCCCACCATCCGGCTCGTCAACGTCGGGTTTGCCTTCTGAACCGTGACTCCTTCCATCGTGACGCCATGAAAGCACTGCTCGCCTGCGCCGCGCTGCTCGGCGCGGGCTCCCCGTCGTTCGCGCAAACCGGCGCAACCACGCTGCCCGCCGGCACCGTCCTCCTCGATGTGGACCTCGACCGTGCCATCGGCAAGATGTACCCGATGTGGGCTTACGTCGGCTACGACGAGGCGAACTACACGTACACATGGGAAGGACAGAAGCTGCTGACGGAGCTGGCGGAGCTGAGCCGCGGGCCGGTGTACATCCGCGCCCATCAGATGCTCAACACGAACGAAGGCAATCCGATCGGCTTCAAGTGGGGCTCGACGAACGTCTACACCGAGGATGATGCGGGCAACGCGGTGTACGACTGGGAGCTGATGGACCGCATCGTCGATACGTGGATCGAGCGCGGCATCAAGCCGCTGATGGAGATCGGCTTCATGCCGAAGGCGCTGTCGACGCAGCCGGAGCCGTACCGCCACAGCTGGGAGCCTGGTCTACCGTACAACCTGGTATACACCGGCTGGTCGTATCCGCCGAACGACTACGAGAAGTGGGCTGAGCTCGTGTATCAGTGGGTCCGGCACTCCGTCGAGCGCTACGGCCAGGCGGAGGTGGAGAGCTGGTGGTGGGAGTTGTGGAACGAGCCGGACATCTCGTACTGGGCAGGCACGACCGAAGAGTATCTGAAGTTGTACGATTACACGGCCGATGCGGTGAAGCGGGCGCTGCCCACGGCGCGGATCGGGGGACCCCACGTCACCGGCGGCGGTTACGCGTTCATGCGCGCGTTCCTCGACCACGTACGGAGCGGTACCAACCACGTGACGGGCGAGCGCGGCTCGCCGCTCGATTTCATCGGCTTCCACGCGAAGGGCGCGCCGCGCTTCGTCGACGGCCGCGTCCGCACGAACATGGCGCCCGAGCTGCGCAGCGTGGACCGGCACTTCGAGATCATCGCGTCGTACCCGGAGTTCCGCGACCTGCCGCTCATCATCGGCGAAGCGGATCCAGAGGGCTGCGCCGCGTGCTCGGTCGCGTCCGGCTCGCCGCAGAACGCCTACCGCAACGGCACGATGTACTCCAGCTACACGGCCGCGTCGTTCGCTCGCATGTACGAGCTGGCCGATCGTCGCAACGTCGACTTCGAGGGCGCGACGAGCTGGGCGTTCACGTTCCCGGGTCAGCCATGGTTCGACGGCTTCCGGGAGCTCGCCACGAACGGCGTCGGCAAGCCCGTCCTGAACGTGTTCCGCATGTTCGGCATGATGGGCGGCGATCGCGTGGCCGTTCGCGGCAACACCATGGACGCCGCCTACATCATCGAGAACGCGGTGGACGACGAACAGGCGGATATCGGAGCGCTCGCGAGCCTCGAGGACGAGGTCGCATCCGTGATGGTCTGGAACTACCACGACGACGACATAGCCGCGCCCGGTGCGCCGATCCGGCTCGCCGTGAACGGCGTGCCGGCGTCACGCGTGCTGGTCACACACTACCGCATCGACGAGCACCACAGCAACTCGTACTCGGCGTGGCTGAACATGGGCGCGCCGCAGCAGGTGTCGAAAGCGCAGTACGCAGAGCTGGAGGCGGCCGGCAAGCTGGCGCTGCTGGACGCGCCGAAGTGGGTCACCGTCGAGGGTGGCACGGCGGTCGTCGAGTTCGCGCTGCCACGGCAGGGGGTGTCGCTCGTGCAGCTCTCCTGGCAGGACTGATCAGCCGCGAATCGGCTCTGCCAGGACAGTGCCGACGCCTTGCCAGGTGACGTTGCAAGGTATTTACCTCATGAAGTAGATACCTAACAAGGTGATAGCACGCGTAATCCGGAGCTGATCCGGCGCGCGGGCGGTTGCAGCACGACACGCGTGGCGAGTGACCGGGATTCGTAGCGTGCCGGACGTGGCTACGCCGGGTCGCACGACACGTATCGGGCGGCCGGCCGAAGCCTTGGCGGGTAGACCGGCCAGGGCACGGCCCGCACGCCACACACCTCTCCGACCTGTCACCCCTGGCGCCGCGACTACCGCCGACCCCCGCCGACCCCCGCCGACTCATGCAGGACCATGTCGCCACACGATCCCATACCGTTTCGCCAGCAGATACTGAAATGGTCGGTACCTGGCCGTGTGGTCAGCCCAGCTGGATGCAGCGGCAGCTTCAGCGCGCGGCCGCGTTGGGGCAGCGGCGCGCCGTACGATGCAGGCGGTCACCTGCAGGCCCGAATGCTGTTCACTCCACCCGCAATGCACTCAGCGGATCCGTCCTTCCCGCCCGCACGGCAGGGATGATGCTCGCCAGCGCCGCGACTACGGCGAGCAGTATGCCAACGCCTGCGATGATGAGCGCGTCCCGTCCGGCTGTCCGGAACAGCAGCGGCTCGATCAGGGGACCTGCGGCCAGCGCGATCGCCGCACCCAGCACGATGCCGACTCCCACCAGACCGACGCCCTGGCGCACGATCATCGCGACGATGCCGCGGGTGCGCGCGCCGAGTGCCATGCGCACGCCGATCTCCGTGCGGCGTTGCGCGACACCGTACGCCATCACGCTGTAGAGGCCGACCGCCGCGATCAGCAGTGCGAGGCAGCCGAACACCAGGAACATGGTGGCGCCCAGTCGCCACGGTCGGACCTGCCGATCGACGCGCGCCTGAGCGGGATCGATGCTGAGGTAGCTGATGCCCGGATGCAGCGCATGCAGTCGGCTGCGCAGCTCCGGGATGAATGCGACTGCGTTGCCGCGCGGCCGCACCAGAATCTCCGGCCCGCCAATGCCCCGCTCCTGTCCGAGCGGCACGTAGTACTGCATCACCGCTCGCTGCAGGATGCCGGAATGGGCGTCCTGCGCGATGCCGACGACGCGCGCGCAGGGAACGTTGTCGAACAGCTCTGTCTCAACGCGGCTTTCGTCCCCCACGAACAGACACTTCGTCAGCGGATCCTCGCCCGGCCACAGTGCATTCGCCATCGTCTCGTTCACGACCACCACCGCCTCCGTGCCGGCGTCCTCGCCTTCCTCGAATCCCCGACCGCGCAGGATGCGCGTACCGGCTGTCTGGAAGTAGCCGGGGCTGCCGACGGTGATCCAGGGACCGCCGCCGGGCGCGTTCGGAATCGAGTCACGCCCGGGGACCCGCACCGCGACTCCGTACCTTCCCTGCAGCGGCGTGCCGATCGCCAGCGCGGCTGCCTCGACGCCTGGATCCGCGCGCAGGTTTGCGATGGCCTGGAGGAGGAACGCGTCCCGCCGCTCGTCTTCGGCGCGTGCACCATCCCCGGCGGAATTCCCCGGGGCGAATTCAGCGCTCACCGTGAGCAGGCGGTCGGTGTCGATACCGAGATCGACATGACTCGCGTTCCACAGGCTGCGCACGAAGAGACCCGCACCGACGAGCAGCACCACCGACAACGCCGCCTGCGCGACAGTCAGCACGCTGCGCACCCCGCTGCCCCGGCCGCCGCCCTCGCCTGGACCGGTACGCAGCCCGCGTGTTACGTCCTGCCGCCCGGCATGAAGCACGGGTGCGAGCCCGATCAGCAGGCCAGTCAACAGGGCGGCGATACCTGCGAAGAGCATCGTGCGCCCGCCGAGCGGGTCGCCCCAGTGCACGTCCGGCAACAGCGCCAGCCGGATGACATGACCACCCCAGTGTGCCAGCGCGAGGGCGCCGGCCAGCCCCGCCGTCGCGAGGAGCAGGCTCTCCGTCAGCAGGAGTCGCGCGAGCCGGCCGCGGGAGATGCCGAGCGCGAGACGGACCGCCACCTCACGGCGCCGTCGAAGCACGCGTGCGAGCAGCAGGTTCATCACGTTCGCCGCGGCGATCAGCAGAACGATCAGCGACACGCCGAGCAGCCAGCGCGCGACCGCGGCCTCGGGCGGAACTGCGCCAGCCGGCCCATAGTGCAATGGCAGCAGCGACACCGTGGCCTCCGCCGCCGGCGGATACTCTCCTTCCGCGGCGGTGCGGTACAGCCGGGTCGCCTCGGCAGACGCGGCCTCGGGCGAGACGACGGGGGCCAGCCTGGCGATGACCGCGAGCCAGCGCGCGCCCCATGCGTTCGGCCAGTCGGGATGCGGCTCGAAGCCGGTGCTGAGCGGCAGCCAGATGCTGACCGGACTCAGCTCGGGGCCCGTGAAGCCCGGAGGGGTCACCCCGATGATCGTGTAGTCTGCGTCGTAGATTGCAATCGTCCGGCCGAGCGCGTCACGCGAGCCGCCGTACTCGGATTGCCAGAAGGCGTAGTCAATGACGGCCACCCGCTCCGCATCGTGCGGCCGGTCCTCCGCGGCCGTGTAGAAGCGCCCGGCGTGCGGGCTGACACCCAGCAGCGCGAACATGTCGTGGGTCGCCCACGCGAGCGGCACCTGCCGCGCCGTCTCGCCGCTCCCGATCCTGCCGGCCGGGCGGTGGTAGTACGCCGCCGCGCCGTCGACCGACGCGGCGTGATCACGCAGCAGCGCGTACGCTGCGTAGGCTGAGGCTGCGGACGTGCGAACGTCAGGGCTGAACATGGCGCGCTCGGTGGCATAGAGCCGGCGCACATCATCGGCGTCCACGACGTGCGCCGGGCCGCGCAGCAGCAGATGGTCGACGATGCCAAACATGATCGTGTTCGCCCCCAGGCCGAGCGCGAGCGTCAGCACGATTACCAGTGCGAGCAGCCGTTCACGTAACAGCGCACGCGCGGAGTAGCTGAAGTCCTGCGCCCAGCCTGCGAGCCATTCACGCACCGACATGCGACGCTCCCTCTCCGTTGCAGCACGCAGCAGCACCAGCCGCGCCCGTTGCATCTGCCCGAAGCGACGCTTCGCCTCGGCGCGCGCCTCAGCCGCAGACATGCCGCGCGACATCAGCTCCCGGACACGCAGCTCCATGTGCAGCGCAATCTCCTCCTCCACCTGCTGCGCCACGTTGTCCGACGTGTCCGGCCGCAGGCGGAACCAGCCGCGCACGCCGCCGGGGCGCAGCGCCCCCGCAGAGCCCGGCCGCCCGCCAGGCTTCATCGGGCGGCGCCCGGGTCCAGAGCGAGGATCGTCGCCAGCAGCGCCGCGTACTCGGTGAGCCGCTCCGATTCGCTCTCGAGATGGGCCGCACCGGCCTCCGTGATCGAGTAGTAGCGCGCCCGCCGGTTGTTGTCCGTCACGCCCCAGCTCGCCTCGCACAGCCCCCGCGCCTCGAGCCGGTACAGCGCCTGATACAGCGCCGAGTCCTCCACCTCCAGCCGACCGCCGGACCCGGCCTCCAGCCAGCGCGTCACTTCGAAGCCGTGCATCGGACCCCAGCTCAGTGCCTTCAGCACCATTACATCCAATGTTCCCTTCACTACTGGCAGCATCGGTCGCACCCTTTATTGCAGAGTCTGTATATAGAATCTGTGGGGACGGCCGGTCGGGGCGCAAGGCTGCTGTTTCGGACCCCCGTGAAACGTGAAACGTGAAACGTGAAACGTGAAATGTGAAACGTGTGTTCGTTTGGCGTCACGTTTCACGCTTCACGTTTCACGCGCCGTACCAGCGTATTGCCGATTAGCGCGGCCGGCGCTAACGTGGCGACCTCCACGGGAAAACCAAATGAGAAGGGACCCTGAATCGTGAAAATCACGCGCATCACCGTCTTCCAGGTCGACCTCCCGCTCCAGGAGGGCGGCTACTCCTGGTCCGGCGGCAAGTCCGTCGCGGTCTTCGACAGCACGGTGGTCCGCATCGATACCGATGATGGCGTCACCGGCTGGGGCGAGGTGTGTCCGCTGGGTCCCGTCTACCTGCCGGCCTACGCGGCGGGTGCGCGCGCGGGCATCCGGGAGATCGCGCCGGCGCTGATCGGGCAGGACCCGACCGGCCTCGAGCGGATCAACCGGCTGATGGACAGGACGCTGCAGGGCCATCCGTACGCGAAGTCGGCGATCGACATGGCGTGCTGGGATATCCTCGGCAAGGTCAGCGGCCAGCCGCTCTGCACGCTGCTCGGCGGGCGTTACGGCGAGGACTTCGTGCTGTACCGCGCGATCTCGCAGCGGTCGCCGGAGGAGATGGCCGAGAACGTCGCCGGCTACCGGGAGCGCGGCTATCGCCGGTTCCAGCTCAAGTCCGGCAGCGACGTCGCGACGGACATCGCGCGTATCAGGGCGGTGCGCGAGGTGCTCGAGGACGACGACATCCTCGTCGCCGACGCCAACACCGGCTGGCTGATGCACGAGGCCGCGCGCGTCGTGCGCGGCGTACGCGACGTGGACGTCTACATCGAGCAGCCCTGTGCCAGCTACGAGGAGTGTCTCACCATCCGCCGGCGCACGGACCACCCGTTCGTGCTGGACGAGAACATCAATGGCATCGACGCGCTGCTGCGCGGCCACGCCGACGGTGCGATGGACGTCGTCAACATCAAGATCAGCAAGTTCGGCGGTCTCACGCGTGCGCGTCAGGCGCGCGACCTGTGCGCGTCGATGGGCATCGCCATGACGGTCGAGGACTCGTGGGGCGGCGATATCATCACGGCCGCGATCGCGCACCTCGCCCACAGCACGCCGACCGAGCTGCTCTTCACATCGACGGACTTCAACAGCTACGGCACGGTGACCATCGCCGATGGCGCGCCGACGGGTGTGAACGGCCGCATGCGTGCGCCGGATGCGCCGGGGCTAGGCGTCGAGCCGCGGCTGGACGTGCTGGGGAAGCCGGAATACGAAGTGACCTGAGAAGGCGGCGGCATGTGGGTCTCTCGAAGAACCATTTTCGGTTTTGCGCAAATCGTTAAACTCTTCCAGCGCGAGCAGGGCGCGTTCGCTTCACCCCCTGTACGGTCACGTGGCGGAGAACTAGTGCAGCCGGCAGATGGGGCAGATCTGCATGACGGGCTCACGCCGGTAGACGACTTCGACCGGTCCGAGCACGGTCAGGCGGTTCTCGACGGTATCGTCGACCGCTACCGTGAAGATCAATCTGTTGCCCTGCACGACACCCGCGAATCGAGCCGGCAGATCCGGACCCGACTGCACCGGGTAGGCGCGCAGCACATAACGGCCCGCGACATTGAAGCGGCGGTTCTCATCCAGCATGAGCGGCGCCGGGAAATAACCGTTGGTGCAGCCGACGTGCACGTGCGCCAGGCTGTCCTGCATCAGCAGCGCGACGTTGTCGCCCCCCCATGTGCCGTCGCCGATCACGTCTCCGGGTGGCGGCAGCACGACGTCCGCACGGCTGCAGCCGGCGATCGCTGCGATCGCGGAAAGCATTGCAGCGAGCGCCCATCTCCTGCATGACGCCGCGTTCACGCCCGCAGCACGCCGCGGAAACGCGTCGCGTCGACCGAGTGTCCCGGGAAGACCTGAGCGAGGTCGCTGGTGCCGAGATGTGTGGCGACGACTTCAGCGAAGACGTCGCGGAAGTCTGTCGTCAGGGCCAGGTCGCGGCCGTCGTAGAGCTGCTCGGGCTCGAGGCCGGGCCAGTCGCCGAGGATGCGGCCGCCCGCCACGCCTCCGCCCATGACCATCATGCAGTTGGCGTGGCCGTGATCGGTGCCGCCGGACCCGTTCTCCGCGACGGTCCTGCCGAACTCGGACATGGTCAGGATCACGACGTCATCCATCCGGTCGCCGAGGTCGTCGTAGAGTGCGCGGATGCCGCGTCCGAGCTCCGTGAAGCGGTTGGCGAGCTGACCCTGTGCTCCACCCTGCGCCTGGTGCGTGTCCCAGCCGCCAATGTCGGCAAATGCGATCTCGACGCCCACGCCGCTCCTGATGAGCTGCGCGATCTGCTGGAGAGAACGCCCGAACTGCCCGTTCGGATACTGCACGCCGCTCACCGGACGATACTGCTGAGGGTTCGCGGCGCGCAGGATGCGGACGGCGTCGAACGCGTCGTCCGCTGAGCCGGTGACGATGTCGCCGTCGGCGGTGCCGTAGACGCGCTCGAATGCCGCCTGCAGCGAATCGTCGCCGGTTACACCGAAGGTGTCCAGGTCTGCAATGGCGAGCGCGGCGGCGCTGCCGCGCAGTGAGCGCGGCATGGCGCTGCCCATGGCGATGCCGCGCAGCGCGGGATGCGTGACGGCCATGCCCGCCTGTCCTGCGACGTGATCCGCGGCGTGGGCCGCGCCATCCTGCAGCGACCGGCCGGTGCAGTCGGCGCAATCGGTATGCTGCAGCACGCGGTTGAGCCAGCCGTCGCGTGTGGACTTCACGCCCGGCGTCGCGGTCTCCATGAAGTCCTGCGCGTCGAAGTGCGAGCGCGTCGGATGCGGCGACCCGACGGCATGCACGATCGCGAGCTCGTTCCTGCCGAACAGCTCGTGCAGAGGTCGCAGCGAGGGGTGCAGGCCGAAGAAGCCGTCCAGGTCGAGCGCGCCCGTCCCATCACGCAGCGGTGCGGGCACGGCCGTCGCGCGACGCCTCGCGTAGTACGCCTTCTCGCCGAACGGGACCACCATGTTCAGCCCGTCGACGGCGCCCCTCTGGAAGATGCAGATCACCGTCTTCTTCCGTCCGCGAGCCGGCTGCGCGAGCAGCGACCGCGACAGGAACGCCGGCGGGATGCCCAGTGCGAGCAGTGCCAGCGATCCATCGCGCACGAACGCGCGCCTCGTCATGCCCCTCATTGCCACCTCCTCAGTGACGCTGGAACTCGGGCGAACCGAGTGCCAGTCCGAGCGCGCGCGCCGCGACCTCCCGCGGCCGCGGCGTGACCTGCCCGGCGCTCTGCGCTGCGATGTCCTGGCGAATGCGGCCGGCCAGAACGGACGAGTCGACGCCGGGCAGCACCGTCGCCAGCAGGCCCTCCACGGGACCGACGCCGCCTGCATTGCCACCAGCGAGTGCGCGCAGATCGACACGGACTCCATCCACGCGGCCCGCGGCCAGGTCGAGGCCGAAGTTCATCCGGTTCAGCATGGCGCCTGTATTCACCCAGTCTGCCGACATCGCGGGGAATCCGGTCGGCTCCGAGGCGGTGAACGGCGCATGGCCCATCGATCGCAGTGTCTGCGCGAGGGTCCGCGACGGCAGCACCTCCGCCCCCGTTGCGCGCAGTGCACTAGCGACGAGTGCGAACGGCGTCTTCACCTTCGCCGCGCGGTGCTCGTCGCGGTAGAACGCATCGGCCGTGAACAGCGCACGCGTCACTGCACGCAGGTCTCCGTCAGTCGCGAGGAATACGGCGGCGACATGCTCGATCAGGTCGGCCGGCGCCTCGTCCGCGACGAAGCGCTCCACGAGCTTCGTCGCGATGTGTCGTGCCGTTGCCGGATGACGCGACAGCAGACGGATCACGTCGAGCCCGTCCTCCTCGCCGCGTCCGGCCGGCAGCGACTCGCCGAGCACCACCTTGGCGCCACCGTCATGCAGGGCCGGGCGGAACGTGAACGCACCGTCGCCAGCGGCCACAGCGCGGGGATCGAAGGTCCAGCCGGTGAACGCACGCGCTACCTCGATCACGTCCTGCTGCGCGTAGCCGCCGTCCACGCCGAGCGTGTGGAGCTCGAGCAGCTCGCGCGCATAGTTCTCGTTCAGACCGCGGCTGCGGGCCTGCGCGAGCTGCTGCGCGGTCATCTGCCCGCGCGTCCGCTGAGCCAGACGGAGCGTGTCGACATACACGCTGCGCCAGTTGTCGAGGTAGAAGAGCATCGCCGGATGCTGTGCCGTCGCCGTCAGCATGTCCTCGAAGCGGCCGAACACGTGCGGACGGATCGCGTTCCTTTCGTAATCGCCGACGAGATAGCGGTCCTGCCCCTTGTTGAAGAAGACATTGAAGTGATTGAACCAGAAGTCGGCCATCACATCCTCGAGCTGCCGCTCCGAGTATACCGCGCGCTGGAGCTTCGCACCGATGAGGTCCGTCAGGATGCGCGCCGGATTGCGCTGCCGACGCGCTGCACTCTGCCCGGTCGTCATCGCCTGCATCGTGTCGTCCCCCAGCGAATCCCGGGCAGCCTGCATCTGCGGCGCCCGCTGCGGCGACAGGTCGCGGTACAGCTCGGCCGGCGGAGCCTGACTGAGCGGAAAGGCTGCCAGTCGGCTGGCGGCGGCATCATCGGGAATGCCGGCCGGATCGAGCTGGCGATCGAGCCAGGCCTCGCGACCGGCTCCGAGGACCGCCTCGATGTCCCCGGCCCGTACCCCCCAGGTCGCGCGGCTCAGCAGGTGCACCGCGCGGGCGCTGTCGGATCGGCTGCCGGAAGGGGCGGTCCCGGCGGCGGCCGCGGACATAGCCAGCTGCCCGGCAACCGGTGCAGGCGGCGGCACGGCAGCCAGCGAGAACAGGACGGCGAGCGTTGCGGCAGAGTGCCTGTGTGAGTCGACCATGGCCTGTACCCCTGTCGGAGACATGCGCGGAAACCGCCCGGCGGTGGTGCGATACCCGTGATACACGCGGTGCCGAAGAAATGTTGTCCGGTCCTCCGGGGACCTCATCCCCCCCAGATGTCGCCGACCGTGAATCCGTTAGGAAACGGGTCGTCGGGATCGAGGACGTACTGCGCGATCCCGGTGATCCACGCCCTCCCTCCGAGCGTCGGGATCACAGCCCTGTGGTCCCCGACCATCGTCTCCTCGAGCAGCCGGCCGGTGAATGTCGTGCCGAGAATACCCTCGTGGACGAAGTCCTGGTTCAAACCGAGCTCGCCCTTCGCGTGGCGCACAGCCATGCGCGCGCAGGTGCCGGTGCCGCACGGCGAGCGGTCGAGCGCGCCCGTCCACGTCTCCGGACGGTTCCAGTCCAGCGCACCCGTCGAGACGATGACGGCGTTCTTCGCGTGCGCGCCGGGCGCCGTCGGCGGGCCGGTGAGCTGGCCGATCGTGATGTCGCGGATGTCCGGATTCAGCGGGTGCACGACGGGCAGCTGCTCGCGCGCGGCCGCCTTGATCATCTCACCTGCGCGCGCAATCCGCCCGCCCTGCCCGGGCGTGAGCTCGACGCCGACGTCGGCGGCCTCCGCGATGACGTAGAACATACCGCCCCACGCGACGTCCACGCGCACGCGGCCGAGCTCCGGCACGTCGATCTCGCGGTCGAGGTACACTGCGAACGCCGGCACATTGCGGAACGTCACTCGGCCGGCCCTGCCGTTCTTCACCTCGACAGATACACCGACCAGGCCCGCGGGCGACTCCAGCACCAGCTCCGTCACCGGCTCGGTCACGCGCACCATGCCAGTCTCGATGAGGACCGTCGCGACACAGATCGTGTTCGTGCCCGACATTGGCGCGTACTCTACCTGCTCCATGATGACGAAGCCGGCGTCCGCGCGCGGATCCGTGGGCGGCAGAATGAGGTTGCAGTTTGCTGCAGGGTAGCCGCGCGGCTCGCGCAGCATGCGCAGGCGCAGATCATCCGCGTTCGCCTGGAGCCATTGCATCTTCTCGAACATTGTGGCGCCCGGCACGTCCAGCACACCGCCGACGATGACGCGGCCGGGCTCGCCGCACGCGTGCGCGTCCACGGCGTGAATGACTTTCGACACGTGCATTGGGTATCTCCGCGAGGTGGTATCGGGAGAGAAATAGGCTGTTGCCGCAGCCTGCGCCACCCTCTCGCGGGCCGCAGCGTGGCGCATTACCATCCATCATCCAGCCGCCAGCCTCCATTGAAGCCGGGGAGCGCCCATGTCCCTCGTTCCGCGTCGCAGCTTCGTCGCCAGCCTCGTCGCGGCCGGCGCAATCACACCGACTCTGCTGCTGCATGAACTCGTCCGGGCCCAGCTCGTGGAGTCCGGCGCGCAGGAGATCACGCCGGAGATGATCCTCGCCGCCGCGGCTGTCGCGGGCCTCGCGCTGACGCGGGAGCAGGCAGAGGCGATGGTGGAGGACGTCGTCGAGCACGTGGAGCGCTATGCGGAGCTCGAGGCGGAACCGCTCGGCAACGATGTGCCGCTCCCGATCCACTTCGACCCGCGCGTGCCCGGCGTGACGATCGACCGCGTCGAGCGCCCCGTAATCACGAGCCGACCCGGCGTCGAGCGCCCGGCGGACCTCGACGACGTCGCGTTCTGGCCCATCACGCGACTCGCGCTGCTGGTCGAGACACGGCAGGTCACGTCGGCAGAGCTGACGGAGCTGTACCTGCGTCGTCTGCGGCAGCACGGCCCGACGCTCGAATGCGTCGTCACGCTGACCGAGGCGCGTGCGCGCGCTTCCGCCGCGCGCGCGGACGCCGAGATCGCGGCCGGCGGCTACCGCGGGCCACTGCACGGCCTGCCGTACGGCGTGAAGGACATCATCGCTGTGCGCGGCTACCCGACTACATGGGGCGCCGCGCCGTACCGCGAGCAGGTGGTCGACGTGGACGCGACGGTGGTGCAGCGGCTGGACGAGGCGGGCGCCGTGCTCGTCGCCAAACTGACCACGGGCGAGCTCGCGTTCGGAGACCGCTGGTTCGGCGGTCGGACGAACAATCCGTGGAATCCGGAGGAGGGATCGAGCGGGTCATCGGCGGGTTCAGCCGCGGCGACGGCGGCAGGACTGGTTGCGTTCGCGATCGGCACCGACACCGGTGGCTCGATCCTGTCTCCCGCGGAGCGCTGCGGCATCATCGGTCTTCGTCCGACGTTCGGGCGCGTGAGCCGCCACGGCGTCATGGCGGCGGGCACGTCACTCGACAAGATCGGGCCGCTGACCCGAACGGCCGAGGACGCCGCAATCGTACTGCACGCGATCGCCGGACCCGACGAGCTCGATCTGTCCGTGCCGCACGCGGTGCCCGTGCACTGGGATGCGACGCTGGACACGTCCGCGCTGCGCGTCGGATATCATGCCTCGACGTTCGCCGCGGAGCCCGACGCGGAGTACCGCGCGCATCACGCACGCGTCATGGCTGCACTGCAAGCGATCGCCGGCGAGCTGCGGCCGGTCGAGCTGCCGCCGAGCAACCTCAACTTCTTCGTCGAGTTCGTCGAGCGCGCTGCGGGATTCGAGGATCTGGTGCGCAGCGGCCGCGATGCGGAGCTGCAGCGTCCCGTGCATGGCACGGAGCTGCGCGCGTACAGTCTCGTGCCGGCCGTCGCATACCTGCAGGCGAACCGCATGCGCTACCGCCTGATGCAGGAGACTCACGCCGCCATCGCCGACGTGAATATCGTGCTCGGCCCGCGCACGCTGTGGGACCCGGCGCGCAGCCTGAACCCGCTCACCAGCCTGACCGGGCATCCGGTCGTCGCCGTGCCGACTGGCCTCGGCGCCGATGGCGCGCCGCTCGGCATCACGCTGATGGGCCGCCTCTACCGTGAAGGCGAGCTGCTCGCCGTCGCGCAGCGACTGCAGGAGGCGATGGGCTTCCCTACCCTGCGACCGCCGCTGTTCTCCTGATCCAGGCTGCCGCATCGCCCGAGTGGCCGCACCTCCGCGATTACAGCGGCATTGGTGCCTCCTTTCTTCACGCAGAGGCGCGGAGACGCAGAGACGCAGAGTGTCGATTCCGGCGGGTTCGTCCAGGCTAGCTGGCCGCGCGACGATCCTTGTGTTTGTTATACAGCAACAACGACATCGCGGCTCACCCGGCGGCTGCTGACTCACCCTGCGTGTCAGCCGACACGGGCTCACCGGCTCTGCGGCTCTGCGACTCTGCGTGAGAGGAGAGACCAGCCCCGCACCCCGGCTGGCGTCATTCCCGGCGCGGCCCCACAATGGAACGCGAACCCACAACATTCTCCAGGAGCACGCATGCGGCGCCCGATCATCCTGACGTTTGCCATCCTTGCGATTTCGACGCACGCGCTGACGCCCGAGTCGGCGTCGGGGCAGGAGAGTCCGGAACCTGCCCGGTGGGAGACCGATCATTCCATCGTCCTCGATCGCGGGACGGTCGAGTACGAGGCGGTCGTCGGCAACATCCTGCTGCGCGACGCGGACGATGAGCCGTCCGGCGAGCTGTTCTACACAGCCTACTTCCGCACGAACGCGCCCGCCGACGTGCCGCGCCCGATCATCTTCTCGTACAATGGCGGCCCCGGCTCCGCATCGTTCTGGCTGCACATGGGCATCATGGGCCCGCGGCGTGTAGTGACGCCGACGGTCGGGCCGCAGGGTCCGCCGCCGTACCCGCTCGTGGACAACCAGTACACGATGCTCGACATCGCCGACATCGTGATGCTCGATCCGATCGGAACCGGCTTCAGCCAGGCGGTCGGCGACACGCCGGGCACGGAGTTCTGGGGGATCGACGAAGACGCGGCGTCGCTGACGCAGTTCATCCGTCGCTTCCTCAGCGAGTACAGCCGCTGGAACTCGCCGCGGTTCCTGCTCGGCGAGAGCTACGGCACTACCCGCTCGGCCGTGCTGGCGCGCCACCTCCAGGATGCGAACATCGACCTCAATGGCATCGTCCTCGTCTCATCCGTGCTCGACTTCCAGACCATACAGTTTCCGCCGCAGGCTATCATCCCGTACATCGTCAACGTGCCGGCATACGCCGTCACGGCGGCGTACCATAACGCACTGCCGGGCGGGCAGCCGGCGGACCTCGAGGCGTTCAAGAAGGAAGTGGAGCGCTGGGCAATCTCCGACTACGCGACGGTTCTGCTCGCCGGCAGCACGGCCGATCCTGCCGAGCGGTTTCGCGTGATCACGCAGATGCACGAGTACACCGGCCTGTCGCCGGATTATCTGGACCGTGCGAACCTGCGCGTCACGTCGCCGGATTTCCGGCAGGAGCTGCTGCGCGAGCGGGGCCTGCAGGTCGGCCGCCTCGACGCGCGCTTCACCGGCCCGATCGGCGACCCGCTCGACCGCACGCCGAGTCATGATGTCCAGGCGACCGCCATTGCATCAGCCTACACATCGGCGTTCAACGCGTACCTGCGCGACGAGCTCGGCTACACCGGCGACCGGCAGTATACGCCGAGCGGCGCGGCGCGCCCCTGGAACTGGAGTCGTGACGGCGGCGGTGGCGGCCGCGGCGACACGCCGAACGTCGCGCCCGACCTGGCCGACGCGCTGCTGCGCAACCCGCAGCTCGAGGTCCTGCTCATCAACGGCATCTACGACCTGGCAACGCCCTACTTCGCGGCCGTCTGGACGATGGACCAGCTCGGCCTCGAGCCCGCACTGCGCGACCAGATCCGGCGCGCGGACTTTGCGGCTGGTCACATGATGTACGTCGAGAACGAACTGCTGGAGCAGTGGCGTTCGGTGCTCGAGAGCTTCATCCGCGAGGCCATTCGGTGAGTACGAATCGAACGTGAAACGTGAACGTCAACGTGAAACGTGAAACGTAACAGGCGCTTCACGATTCCTCGTGAGGCGGCTGACTGGCGATCAGCTCGGGAGCGTCAGCGGCGTGACGTCACCGCGATCGCGCTGTTGCCGTCGAGCAGCAGGCCGAAGCGCGCGCCGGCGTCATTGGGGCGCAGGTACTCCACGGTCTCTGCGAAATCTGCGGTATACAGCCTGAGCTCCTCAATGCTCTCGATCGGGTACCCGTCCATGAACACAGTCGGAGCGCCATTCGGAAGCACGCGATCCTGCCAGCTCGGCCGGAGCTGCCTGATGGCCGCCAGCAGGTTCGTGTGCGGGTGCGCCTGCAGCTCTTCAGCCGTCAGCACGTTGCGGTCATGGCGCGGCTCGTTGAGGCCATCGGCCGGGGCACGGCTCGAGCATGCGGCGACGGCAAGCATGAAGATCCCCGGAAGCAGACGGGATCGTGACATTGTGCCTCCTGTGTGAAAAGGAGCGGCAGCAGGGCGCAGGGCAGCTCCCCGACCATGGGCCGGTGGCCGCCCGTCCATCATGGACCGACAAGCCGGCGCGGTCAAGGAACGCTTCACGTTTCACGCTTCACGCTTCACGTTGAAATTGACGTTCAGCGCCCGCCCGGCTCCAGATGCTCCAACAGGTACCGCGTCATCAGCATGCGCAGGTGCAGCGATGTGCCGTCGCCTTCATTGATGCCGTGGTCGCGGTTCGGGTAGGTCATGTAGTCGAACGTCTTGCCCAGCTCGATCAACCGATCGACGAGGCCCTCGGTGATCTCGAGGTGCGTGTTCGTCTCGCCGGTGCCGTGGATGATGAGCAGGTCGCCCTCGAGGCCCTCCGCGAAGTTGATCGGCGCCGACTCGCGGTAGCCGTCGGGGTTCTCCTCGCGCGTCCGCATGTAGATCTCCTGGAACCACGCGTTGTAGAGGTGCGGCTGCGGCTTGGGCGCGACGGCAATGCCGACGTGGAACACGTCGGGTCGGCGGAACATGGCGTTGAGCGTGTTCGACCCGCCGCCGCTCCAGCCCCACACGCCTACACGTGTGAGATCGATGTACGGACGTGTGCGGCCGAGCTCGAGCACGCCGGCGGCCTGCTCCTCGGTCGACAGCGGCCCCAGGTACGGGAAGATGGCTCGAGCCCAGGCGGCGCCCTTGGGCGACGGCGTGCCGCGGTTGTCGATGGAGACGACGATGTAGCCGAGGTCGGCGATCGTCTGGTGAAATACCTGGTTGCTGGACCACAGGTCCCGCACCGTCTGCGCATGCGGCTCGCCATAGACGTAGACGAACAACGGATACTTCAGAGCCGGATCGAAGTCGCGCGGCCTGATCATCCACGCATCCATCACGACGCCGTCGCCGATGTCGAGCTGCAGGAATTCCGTGTTGCCGCCGACCATCGGCTGCACGCGCGTGCGCAGCGCTGCGTTGTCCTCGAGCACCCGCACGACGCGATGATCCTGCATTCTGATCAGCTCGGTCATGGGCGGCTGCTCGAACGATGAGCGGGTGTGGAACGCCCAGCTGCCATCGGGCGAGACGTTGTAGTCGTGCCAGCCCGGCTGATCCGCCGGCGTGACGCGCTCGGGCGTTCCACTGCCGTCGAGTCTCACGCGGTAGAGGTACCGCTGCGTCGCGTTGTCGGGCGACGCGTAGTAGTAGAACCAACCGCGCTCGTCGTCGATGTGCACACGGCCGATGACGTCGCTTTCGCCGGGTGTGAGCACGTCGAGCTGCGCGCCGTCCCGCGCATGCACGTACGCGTGGCGCCAGCCGTCCTTCTCGCTGAGCAGCAGGAACGCCGCGTCGCCGCGGATCCAGTCGATGCCGCTGTTCGTCGGGTAGCTGGCGACGACCCACGCGCGGTCGGTTTCCTCGTACAGGCGCGTGACAGCGCCGGTGCGCACGTCGACGAGCAGCAACGCGCGCGCGTCGCGGCCGCGCGTGAACAGCTCGACGAACAGCTCGCTGTCGCCGGACCAGGAGACTTCGCCGAAGTAGAAGCCCTCGGGCGCCCCGGGCAGCGGCAGCCAGCGCGTCGCACCGCCGTCGGCGCTGACGACGCCGATATCGAGCGCGGGGATCGTCTCGCCGACGCGGGCGAAGCGAACCTCACGCACCTCCGGGTAGGACGGGTCGGTCGGCAGCAGCAGCGTGCGCACGGGCAGCTTCGACACGTCGGTCCTGATGTATGCGACATGCCGCCCGTCGGGGCTCCACATGCCCTGGTCGATACGGATCGAGTCCGGCATCGCGTCCGGCGTCGCCTCCCTGATCAGGCGGAGCGTGCCGCCGGTTGCCAGGCTCGCGACGTACAGATCGCCGTCGCGACGGAAGAGGATGCGGCTGCCGTCGGGCGAGAAGGATTCGTTCGAGATGCCCGGCTGCACGTCCGCGACGCGGATGCCGGGTCGCCGTGACGCGAGATCGAACGCGATGAGCTGAGTCGCGCGTCCGGCATCCGGCGCGTCCGCCGGCGCGCTCGTCTGCACCATGACGATGCCGCCGTCCGGAGAGATGGCGTACTGCTCAATGCTTCCCCCTCCGGCGACCGCTCCGCTCGACACCAGCACGGTGCGCTCGCCTGTCGCGGCGTCGTAGCGGACCAGATCGGCCGCGTCGCCGCCGGCCGGGCGCTCCAGCCGGGTGTAGCCCGAGCCGTCCGGCAGCCAGACGGCCTGAAAGGACAGCGAGCCGTAATCGCCCCGCTCCCAGATGCCGCGCAGCCGATCCTCGGCCTCGGCCGGGACCTGAGCCACGGCGTCGGTGGTGAAGAGGGACGCAGCCGCGAAAGCGGCCGCGCAGAGACGTCGCCGCAAAGAGATCGTCCGCACGTGGTGCTCCTGTGGTGGGGGGTACGGCTGCAAGTTGCTGCCGGTACCCTCCGCGCGTCAACTGTCGTCACCGAACGGCGACAGCCGTCACTGAACGGCGACAGCCGTCACTGAACGGCAACAGCCGTTCCGGAACAGGATGTGCGCCAGCGTCCGCCGCTGCCCGGGGGGCTCGCCCCTTTTCTCGGAGGACGATGCGCTGGTTACGTGAGACCGAATACAAGCCGATCTCGGCCTATGGCGTGATCGGCGACACGCGCACGGCTGCGCTGATCGGCCTCGACGGCTCGATCGACTGGTGCTGCTTTCCGCGCTTCGACTCGCCGAGCGTGTTCGGCGCCATCCTCGACGATGCGAAGGGCGGCCGCTTCCGCGTACAGCCGGTCGGCGAGTACACATCGCACCAACGGTATTTCCCGCTGACGAACATCCTGGTCACGAGCTTTCATCTGCGCGACGGCACGGGCGCGTTCGAGGTGCTGGACTTCATGCCGTCGCCCGGAGGCGAGCTGCCGATCGCGGCGCCACACGAGATCCGGCGACGCGTGCGCGGCCTGCGCGGCAGCCTCGCGGTGGAAGTCACGTTCGCGCCGCGCTTCGACTACGCGCGCGCGGATACGCGGCTGCGCCGCACACACGCAGCCGTCCACGCGACGGATGGCGTCGAATTGCTCACGCTGACCACCCCGGACCGGCTGCACTGGGAACTTGCGGATGACGCGCGGACGGCATCTGCGACGTTCAGGATCGAGCCCGGCGAGGATCTCTGGCTGGTGCTGCAGTGGGGCACGGATGCAGCGGCCGACGACGATGGCGATGCATCGCAGACGAAGCTGCAGGAGACTGCCGCATTCTGGAACTCGTGGGCCGGCAATCTGAGCTACTCGGGACTCTACCGCGCGGAGGTGGAACGGAGCGCGCTCGCGCTGAAGCTGCTGTTCTACGAACCGACCGGCGCCGTGGTGGCCGCCGCAACTGCATCGTTGCCGGAGGAGATCGGCGGCGTGCGCAACTGGGACTACCGGTACTGCTGGCTGCGTGACGCGGCGTTCACGCTCTCGGCTTTCACCATTGTCGGTCTCTACGATGAAGCGCGACGCTTCGTGCATTACCTCCAGTGGGTCGCCGGCAAGTCTGAAGGTCCACTGCAGATCATGTACGGCATCGGCGGCGAGCGCGACCTCGACGAGTACGATCTGCCGCATCTCTCCGGCTACCGCGACTCGAAGCCGGTGCGCATTGGCAACGGCGCCCACTCGCAACTCCAGATGGACGTCTACGGCGAGCTGCTCGCCGCTGTCTCGCTGTGGCACCAGCAGCATCTGGTGGATGAGGAATTCTGGCATCTTCTCGTCCGCATCGTGGACTGGGTCGCCGACAACTGGCGGCGGCCCGACTCGAGCATCTGGGAGGTCCGTGCGGAGCCGCGGCACTACGTCTACAGCAAAGTGATGTGCTGGGTCGCGCTCGATCGCGCGATCGGCATGGCGGCCGAGCTCGGCGCCCCGCCGACCCTCGAGCGCTGGTGTGCCCAGCGCGCGGCGATCCACGCCGAAGTGCTCGAGCGCGGCTTCGATGACGAGCGGCAGACGTTTGTGCAGTCCTACGACAGCGCCGCGCTCGATGCGGCGAACCTGCTGATCGGCGTGTACGGCTTTCTGCCCGGCGACGATCCGCGGATGAAGAGCACGATCGCCGCATCACTGCGCGAGCTCACGCGCGACGGCATGCTGTACCGCTACACCTCCGACGACGGACTGCCAGGTCAGGAAGGCGTGTTCTCCATATGCACGTTCTGGCTCGCAGACGCGCTCGCGCTCAGCGGCGACGTCGAGCGCGCGGAGCGTGTCTTCCGTCGCATGTTGCGCTTCGCCAATCCGCTCGGCCTGTACAGCGAGCAGATCGATCCGCGCACGGGCGACTTCCTCGGCAACTTCCCGCAGGCGTTCACGCACATCGCGCT
>JBBEBA010000103.1:2436-49972 GCA_040882575.1 Gemmatimonadota bacterium | reverse complement strand
CAGCTCGAAATGTCGCTGCGTGCGCCGCCCGGCCGAGTCCCTGAAGACGGCCAGGTTCCGGCCGCGGCCGTGCTCGAAGAAGACCTTCTCGACCGCGCCGAGCCGGCCCTGGCCATCGACGACGAGCCAGGCGCCGGAGATCGGAGTCGGATAGCGACCGCGCATCGCAAACAGGATGAGGCCGAAGCCGACGGCGAGGACGGCGGCGCGGCCGGCCCAGGCGAGGAGGCTCGAGTCCGCGGACGTCGCCGGGGGCACGGTCGCGCTCCAGATCGCGTTCAGTCGCGGTCGCATGATCACCAGGCAGCCCACGAGCAGCAGTCCCGCCACGATCGCCGCGCCGGCACCGATGCCGAAGGCGACGTCGACGATGACGATGTTGGCGAGGACGGGGAGCAGGATCAGCGCGCCCAACGTCGCATGACGTCGGAACGTCAGCAGCATTCCTCCGACGATTTCGACCCAGGCGATGAGCGCCGTGTAGACCGGCGAGTAGCCGAAGTAGTGGAACGTCAGCCACGCGCCCGAGACGTCGCCAAGCGGCCGGTCCAGCTCGGAGGCGTAAACCTGGAACTGCGGGCCGACGAGCTTGCCTGCGCCGTAGAGGACGAGGACGAGGGCCATCGTCCAGCGGAGGACGGCGGTGGGGCGGATCGCCAGAGGATTCGTGGCGGTGTTCACCCACCGATCGCGAGCGTGTCCGCTCCGCTCGTGGGGCCGTGGCGGCGCGGGCGCGCAATCAGGAGCAGAACGACGGCGACGAGAATCGCGTTCGCCATCCACATGGCGACCCACGGCGAGATCACCAGCCGGTCGGCGAGCGACTCGCCTGCGATCAGCGAGAGGTAGTAGCCCGTGAACACAACGGCGCTCGCGCCGAGCACGAGCCGCAGGCCGCCCCGCGGGAAGCGGATCGCGGTCGCCGCGCCGGCCAGCGCCAGAACGACGCACGCGGCGGCGAGCGCGAACTTCTTCTGGATCTCGACCTGATACGCAGCCGCGCGCGCGGCGCCTGCCTCCCCGGTCGCACTGGCCGTCCGTGCCGCCTCCCGCAGTTCGCCGATCGTCATCGTCCGGTCGCTCTGCCTCCGTGGCGCACCCTCCACCGCCGGGGCCACCCCGTTCGCCTCCTCGAGCAGCGCTGCGAGCCGCGCATTCGTGTGGGGAAGCACCTGGGTGTTCGAGACGAAAGTCAGCAGGGCGACGACAGCGGCAGCGCCCAGGACGGGGGCGACCAGGCGACGGAGCCCGTGACGTTCGCGCTTCGCCGATGCGAGGACACCTTCCGCGCCCAGCCGCGTGAACACCCACGACACGGCCAGGAAGACGGCCATCGGGATCGTCAACGCGACAATGTGCGGGATCGACAGCAGCAGCACCTCGGCGATCGTGCCGGCGGAAGCTCCCGTCGAGTTCAGCTGCGGCACCCGTCGCAGGGCGTCGTTGGCGAGCAGGAGCAGCGTCAGCGGTGTGAACGCGACGGCGAAGGCGGTGGCGTGGCGGCGCAGCAACTTTCCGGTCGTGAGCTTCGACATCGTCGGGCCTCCGAGGTGCGCGCCGGCCTCTGGCTCCCCGACGCCGATGAATCGGCCCAGCGCATGAACAGTGGTTCGGGTGTACCCGCTCAGCGCGAGGCGAGCGATCGCGGCGATTGCGCCGAGCGCGAAGCGCGTTCGTTCGGCGGAATCGGCAATCGACTCGAGCTCCGCCACCATCCCTCGCACCAGGTCGCGATGCCGCGGCGGCGAGAGTTTCGCCATTCGCACGACGATCCGGCCGAGCGTGAGGGTAGAGCGTCCCCGCATGATCACGCCTCGCGGGTGTGCGGAGTCCGGAGCCACGACGCCTGCGCGCGTTCCAGCGCATCGCGCGCCTGAACGCGACCGGCGGCGGTGAGGCGATACAGCTGTCGCGGCGGCCTCCCGGAATGCTCGGATTCCTCCCAGCGCGACTCGAGCCAGTCGTCTTCGGTGAGTCGCGCGAGGAGCGGGTACAGTGTGCCGGACGAGAGGTCGGTGACCTTCATCAGATCGTAGCCGTAGCGCCAGCTCCTCGGCGCCTCGAGAAAGGCGATGAGCGTGCGGGTCGTGGTGCGGGTGAGCCGTTGCATGGGCTTATTCTACATATGTCGCGTTGGTCGCGCAAGGGGCGGGTGGTCGCGGCCCGGGGCGGGCTTGCCGCGCCACGCCCGGGTTTCGCGCAGGCGGAGGTCGTAGCGCGACGCGCGTGGCGCGGCTCGGCGGAGGTCGTAGCGCGACGCGCGTGGCGCGGCTCGGCGGTGCGTGTCGCGCGGACCGGTGCCCGCACGATCCGGGCGCCACGCGTCTCTGCGGCGACGCGATGCGGGGCGCGTTGACGGTGCCCTGCCCTGCGCTCACGCCAGAGGTCTCGCCCGTCGGTCACGCGTGGCGCCGCAGCCCCCTCGGTCACGCGTGGCGCGCTGCAGCTCCGTCGGTCACGCGAGTCTGACATCGAAAATGACGAAAGCCGCGCGAGGCGCGGCTTTCACCACTATCGTTCTCCGGCACACGACGAAACTGGTCGAAAACCGCGGCGACCCGGGCTGAGCCGCGAGTGGCTGTCTTTCCGCTGGCAACACAGCCAGGTACATCGGGGCTGTACGCGGAGTATCCACTTTCAGACCTTTCGATGACGATCAGGTACTTGTAGGTCATTTCAGTCCAGCCTGCTCCCGGACTTTCATGTTACACCCGGCCCGAGCTCAGGATTCCGCCCAAACCTGGAGCACTCCAGCCACGGCACGCTGTACTCCGCGGCTCTGCCGGCGCACCTCAGACGCAGCCCTCCCGGAACTCGATGCTCTCGTCGCCGGCGAGGATGCGAACGATGCGACCACGCTCGTGGATCTCGTACGCGATTCCGCGAGCGTCGGGCGACGGCGGCGCGCTCTCCCACACGGTGACGAGTACCGCGGGTGCGGGCAGGAACGCGTGGGGCGAGACGACCGCGTCGTCGCCGAATGCGGCCTCCACCGCAGCGATGGAATCGCCGACGCCGATGCCGCGATCGGTCACGATCCCGGTGCCATCGACGATCGCGATGCGCGACAGCAATCCGTCCGGCGCCTGATCCGGTCGGAACTCGTCGCACGTCGCCGGATCCGGGCCGCCGACCGCGCCAGGATTGGCGTCCTCGCCGGCGGCAGCGACCACCTGCGCGCGCGTCATGCCGATGCGCAGATCGGCCAGGCCGTCAGCGGTCAGGTTCGTCGTCGCGTCGTCCGGGCTGGCGTCCGGCGCTGGCGTGCCGGCCTCGACGGCGGGTGTCGCGGGCGGCTGCTACGTCGCGTCGGGCCGATCCTGGCATGCCACCACCAGCGCAAGCAGCACGATGAGGCCGGGCGCCGCCGGCGGGGCGGGTGTCGGCGTCACGTGGTGCCCGGCCGATCGTGGTCGGATGACGGAGGCGACGCGGGAGTCGCCGGGTCCTGCTTCGTCGGGCGGAGTGCCAGGCTCAGGATCAGGAACGCGATGCCGAGCACCAGGAGCGTCACGTTCAGCGGGTCATCGCGAAGCACCGGCACCAATGCGGCGAACGCGAAGAGTGCCGCGGCGGTGCGGAACAATACGATCGTAAGGTTTGCCATTCGCCCTCATCCCTTCAGGATTCTGCCGATTGCCGCGAGGCCGATTCCGACGAAGGCCAGCACCAGCCACATCCTGCGGCGAGGCCAGTCGATCTGGGCCTTCGCAAGGCATGCAAGGGTCAGCACCATGGCGATCGAACGCCAGTCGCCAGGCTGGTAGCCGAAAATGACGAATATGAGGAGATAGAAGACGAACAGTCCCATGCAGAACCACAGGATTTCGCGCGCCCACTTCTGTTTCGCCGGATGCGGCGTCGATTCGATGGTCATGCGGCACTCCTCTGAGATGCGAGCGGCGACTGCACTTCGTGCCCGTCAGTTACAGGCCGACGCTGCACCCGCATATCAAGCTGCACGCCGGCTGCGACAACGACGCGGCCCGGCCGGTGGTCTCACGCGGTCGTCGTCCGGGGTCTCCGGGCGCTGATCTGTCACTTACGATTGAACAGCTACCGCAGCGGCAGCTTCGAGTCGAAGTCGTCCGGGCAGGGTCGGGACGCGGCTCGGTATGTCTGGTTGGGCCAAGTTATCGGCGGATGCATGGACGCGCCACAGTCTCGGCGGCCGAGCGGTTGCTATTGGCCGCCTGTGCCCAGGCTTGAACGTCCCAGGCAAGCCTCACCTCGATGCGTCGTCTCTGACCACGACGTCGACGATGACGATCGACCGCGTCAGACACTTAACTTCTCCAGGCGATGGGCCAGGTCCGCAGGCGCTCTGAAGGCATAGCCCCGCCCGACACGTCGCTGGATGAGCAGGTCGCGCTGAGCCAGGTCCTGCAGATCGGTTCGTGCGGTCTGATACACCACGTTGTGACTCTTTCGATGCGACTGGATCGTGCAGGGACCGGCTGTACCGCCCCGGAGCCTTGCGCAGGATCCGTGAAATCGAGACGTACTCTCGAGCCAGTAGCCCTGCCTGAGCATTGACCAGTAGAACAACGCCCGTGCAGTTCGGCCATTACCGTCGACAAATGGGTGGTCGTAAGCGAGCCAGAAGCGGCCGAAGCGAGTTTGCCTGTACGAACCTCATCGCGGCGTAGTTGTTCAGCGGGCCGACCCGACCGGATCATCTCTTTCCCTGCATCACTGGTCGTCGATGCGCCCTCCAGCGCCGATCAGTAGGTGGCATCAGGAGAGTGCGCCGAAGTTCACGAGTCATGAGTACCGCCCTGGCACCGGGAGGAATCGGCTGAGCTCGCGGAGCTGAAAGGTAACCGTTTGAGAGTCCCGCTCTTAGACATTTCCCAAGCCAACGGATGCCGAACGGAAGTAGAAGTCGAGCATCGCGATCAGGGGCGCGGCATCCCGCTGCAGCCGGCTCCGAAGCGCTGCACCTTCCCAGCAGTCAACCAGCAGGCTCGCCATGTGACGAGGATCGGAATCGGCCGGGATGTCGCCTCTCTGCCTGGCCTCTTCCAGGCAGGCTGCCATACGCTCTACCATGTCAGAGAGGCACCCCTCGATCCTGTGCCGGAACACGTCGCTCACGCCCGAGAGCTCCTGTCCGAGTCCGCCCAGCAGACAACCCAGGTACCCCTCGTCCCGGTAGTGCTGCTGCGTCATCTCGAAGAAGCGACGCACTCGCTCGAGCGGGGGACGCCCTCTGTCTCCGAGACAGGTGTCGAGACCCGCATGCATCCCTTGCGCATACTGGTCGATGACCTGAAGCGCGAAGTCCTCTTTGTCCTTGAAATGATGATAGAAGGAGCCCTTCGGAGTACCCGTAGCCGTAAGCAGGGCCTGGATGCCCAGATCGTTGTAGCCATGCTCCAGGAGCATGGCCAGGCCCGCATTGAGCAGGCGCTGCTTTGTTGAATGCATCATTTCGACTACCGACCAGGGCTCAGCGTGGAGGATGCGCGCCTGGTTACCCCTTTACCTTCTCGATCATGTGGTTGATGACGCGGCTGTGTTCGCGCTGGGGACTGAACATGACGATCTCCGCGTCAGCGTCGACCTTCACATTGTGCCCGGGCGGCCAGTAGAACAGGTCATTCGCCTGGACCGTCTCCCGCGCGCCCTTCGCATCGGTCGTGGTAAGCTGCCCGTGCAAGACAAAACCCCAATGGGGGCACTGGCAGAGGTCGCCTTCCAGTCCCTGGAAGAGCGGGGTGGTATCTACGCCGGCCGAGAGAGTGAAACACTCGCCACTGATGGCGCCGAACCCGCTCACATCGCCGAAATCCGTTCGTTGACGAATCACGGCGCCCGGGATCTCCAGGCGAACGTCGACTTTCTCCTTCGCTACGCGCATGCTCGTTTCTCCCTCTCATGGAGGCGCCCTCTGGACTAGACCGATCGGTCTAGTGAGTAGAATACGCCCCCTGCTGAAGCTGTCAAGGGCGCGGGGCGACGTCGGGAGTACCCCACCTCGGGGTACGATGACGCGCCCGGCGGCGTGCTCATCGGTCTCATCCTCGTCATCGGCGCGGTGGCGTTCGGCGCGCGCGCGCGGCGGGAGTGACGTCACCTCTGGTCGCGAGTGCGCGAGTGCGCGAGCGCGCGAGCGGGAGCCGGAAGACATGACCTCGGCGGAAACCATTTTCACTTTTGCGCAAATGCGCAACTCCTGCGGTCGGCGCTCTCGAAGCAGAATTGCCGAACGGACGCGACCGGCGCATTCTCAGTCGATGACACACCTGCTCCAGACAGCGTCTTGCTGAACGGCGGCGCGGGCGACGCGCGCGCCGATGACGCGCCGTCCGTTCCGCCCGCTGGCGACCGGGCCCCGGATGCGCCCGTCCCGCGCGCGCTCAAGCTCGCGGGCGTGGCGGCCGTGCTGGGCATCGTGCTGCTCGTGAGGATGTCGCTGCAGCGGCCGGAGCCGCCGTGGTTCGTGCCATCGCCGATCGCGCTGCGTCCCGCGGCGGAGCACGTGGTCGGACCCGAGCTCGTCACGGTGGATGCGCGCGACGCGTCGCAGTGGCGCTACTTCTCGTTCGCGCGCGGCTCGGCGATCGAGCGGCCCGACCTGCACGGCTGGGATCTGGCGTTCCGACGCTTTCAGATCATGGCGAACGGCGGCGCCGGCTTCACGGGGCAGGCCGGCATCGTGGACCTGGGCGAAGTGTCGTTCGAGGGCGTGGACGCCGCGCCGACCGCGGGCTACGTCGCGACGACTGCGCGCGGCGACTCGATGAACGCGGCGATCGAGCGCTGGTACGAGTACTCGTTCACGTCGCACCTGCTTTCGCCGAAGCCCCGCGTCTACGCGATTCGCACGGCCGACGGCCGCTACGCGAAACTGGAATTCGTCGGCTACTACTGTGCAGGCGCGTCACCGGGCTGCGTCACGTTCCGCTACGTGTACCAGGGCGCCGGCGGCGCGAGCTTCGGCGGGAGGGCCGACGACGGGGGCGACTCCGGCTGAGACGCGGCGCGCATTGGCCGCGGGGCGACGTCGGGAGGGACCCACCTCGTCCGCCGACGGGGCCGGGTGACTGTTCACGTCGCATGACGCTGTGAGGGGTGCCCCGCGGGCAGCGGGCGGACGAGCCGGGGCACGTCGGACAGCGGTATCCGCCGTCGATCGCGGCCCACGTCGCGATCTGAGGGGGTTGGGGCACCGCCGACGTCGCGATTCGATCGGTGGCATCGGGTTCGACCGGCCGAGGTGCTCGACGATGTCGCGACGATCGTGGGAGCACGGGCCGATCGGCGTGCTCGCGTACGACGGCGACGACCCCGTCGGCTGGGCGGCGGTCGCGCGACGGGCGGATACCACGTTCGCGCGGCCTTACTTGCCGAGACATCATAATGACAGCATTTTGCATCAATGACGACACGCACGATCACGATACGCAGGGTACCCGACGAGACGCTGGCACGGCTGCGCGAGCGAGCGGAGGAGAACCGTCGCAGTCTGAACGGCGAGCTGCTCGAGCTGCTGGATCGGGCGGTGACGCCCGCCCGGCCGATCGCCCGGGTCGAGCCGCCGTCAGGGGCGCCGCGCCGGGCGGCGGCCCGCGAGCGCGCGGCGGCGTCCTGGACGGCGGCTGCGGGCGCGTCGGACGAGGCGGATGATGTCGACGGGGCGGAGCTCGCGGCGGTATGCCGTCGCCACCACATCCGGTGGCTGGCGGTGTTCGGCGCGCGCGCGCGGCTGGAGGCGCGGCCGGGAGGCGATATCGACGTGATCGTCGAGTTCGAGCCGGGCCGGACGCCGGGCTTCGGCATAGTGCGGATCGCCGAAGCGCTGCGGCCGCTGTTCGGCGGGCGCCAGATCGACCTGCACACGCCCGGCGGCCTGGCGCCGGGCCTGAGCGGACCGGCCCTGGATTCTGCGAGGACGCTGTATGGCGAGCGGTGACCGGCTGACGCTCGAGCAGATGCTGAAGACCGCGCGCCGGCTGCGGTCGCTCGCGCACGAGCGCGGCCGCGACGCGTTCGACGCGGACGGCATCGCCCGGCTCGCGATGATGCACCTGATCCAGCGGCTCGGCGAAGCCGCGAGCCGGCTCTCTGCCGACTTCAGGTTCGACCACCCCGAGTTCCCCTGGACCGAGATGGTCGGGCTGCGCAACCGCCTCGTCCACACGACCATCGATCTCGATCCGGAGATCGTCTGGCGCGTCGCGTCCGAGGATGTCGAGCCCGTCATCGCGGCGCTGGAGCGCGCGCTCGCGGACTGACGCGACCATACCGGCGGCTGAGATCGGCCGCCTGTCACTCGATCGGCTGCATGTCCAGCCCGAGCCCGTCGAAGACCGCGATGCGGTTCGGTATCGTCGCCAGGATGATGCCGCGGAGCGACGCACTGATCCGGTCCGACCGGTACCGTGCTGCCAGGTACGGCAGGAAGCTCTCGGCGACGTCCTCGCGCGTCGGGAAGTCGCGTGCATACGTCGAGATGAACGTCGGATCCGCGGCCTGCGCGGCGAGCCAGCCGGCCGACGTGTCGACGCTGTTCAGCGACGTGTGCGCGGCCTCGTGCACGAGCGTCTCCTCGAGGATGCCGTCGGCGATGTAGTCGTCGCCCTGGCCGACGTGGATCAGCAGGTTGTCGTTGCCGCCGCCGAACGGCTGATCGCCCTCGTGGATCCAGACGGTCTCGACGTCGCTGCGCAACGCGGTCGGCAGCCGACCGATCGCGTCTGCATAGAACTCCGCTACGACTTCGGCAGCCTCGACCGTGCCGAACTCGGGATTGACCTGGATCTCGGCTGTCAGACCGTCGTCGAACGACGCGTCGAAGAGGAACGCGTTCACCATGACGAAGCCGGCCGTGCGACGGTCGTACATCGTGCGCGTCGCCTGCCCCGCGTAGCTCAACCCCGTGAACGTGGTCGGGTCGGACGCGGTGATGATGTCGGGGTCGATGAAGATCGTGCCGCTGAACGGCGGCTCGTCCGGCACGATCACAGGCGGTTCAGTGGCGTCAGAGCACGCGACGGGGGTCATCGCGAGGGCGAGGGCGAGGGCGAGGGCGACCGTCAGTCTGGCGACGATCGGGAAAGTATGCAGCGGCTTCGTGGTCATCATCCCCCGGAGTCAGTCATCTGCCGCGACGGGCGGAACGCGTCGCGCGAGAGTCTTCGGCGCGGCGAGGCGTTACGCGTCCGCCGATGATGCCGCCGCGGCGGCAGCTGGAGGGCGCCGGGGCGCCGTGAAATGAGCCCCACGGGGGCGTGCTGCAGGCCCGGGTCACATCTGACGGCGTATGGCGCCGTCGGAAGCGCGCCAGTCGATCGCGGCGTGTGGACCGGGGGCCGCTTGACGGCTCTCAGCGCAGGCAGGTGTATCCCACCCTGCGCATTGGTGGGCCTGGGCCCCCTTTGCCGGCGCTGTCGCCGTTCGAGACGTCCATGCTCGTCGGGGTGTCCCCTGGTTCGCGGCCGCAACCTACGACACCGGCTGACCGGACGCCATGGAGGTGGCCCGGGGGTCCGGCCTGAGTGATGTGTCGCGGAAAGTGATGTGTCGCGGAGAAGGATTTGCCCATTTGCGCAAATCCTCAAATGGTTTCAGCCGCGCTGTGCTCATTCGACGGTAGTCGGATTCCCGACTGAAATCTGAGAGTCCTCCCTACAGACGCGCACCCGCCCGCACCCTACCTTCGCTCATCGGACGACGCAGACGCCCGCCACCCCGCGCGGAGGAACTGATGCGAACAGCCGTGCTGCTGCTGAACTTCGGCGAGCCCGAGGACGCCTCGCTCGAAGAGATCGTCGACTTCCTCGACCGGATCTTCACGGCCAATGCAGCGCTGGAGCCGAACACGTCGCCGCGGGAAGCGCGGGTACGCAGCCGTCGCCTGGCCGAAGCGCGCGCGGAGTCGCTGCTGGAGGATTACCGCCTGATCGGCGGCTCGCCGATGAACGCGCAGGCTCGTGAACAGGCGGATCTGGTGGCTGCCGCGCTCGAGCGGCCGGGGCATGACACGGCCGCGTTCATCGGCATGCAGTTCACCGACCCGTCGATCCCGGCAGCCATGCACGCGGCGGCGGACTGGGGCGCGGAACGCCTGGTCGCGCTGCCGGTCTACCCGGTGTGCGGACCGTCGACCACCATCGCGGCGCTCGGTCTGGTCCGTGCAGAGCTCGGTCGCACGCGGTGGAAGGTTCCGCTGTTCGAGATCAGGGGGTGGTACACGTCGCCAGCATACGTGGAGCTGCGCGCGGCCGCGATCCGCGACGTCGCTGACCGCAGCGGTCTGTCACTGACCGATGGCAGTGCGGAGCTCGTCTTCTCGGCGCACGGCACACCGCTCCAGTACCTGGCCGGCAGCGACTACGGCAGCCACGTCGAGGAGCACTGCCGCGCCGTCGCTGCAGCGCTCGGGCTGACGGCCTACCGGCTCGGCTACCAGAATCACGCGCACCGCCCGACCGTGCCCTGGACACAGCCTGAGATCGCGGACGTGATCCGCAACGTGGCGTCGCGGGCCGTCATTGTCGATCCGATCAGCTTCGTGCACGAGCAGTCGGAGACGCTCGTCGAGCTGGATCACGAGCTGCGCGCAGTCGCGGAAGGACGCGGGCTGCGGTTCGAGCGCGTGCCGATCGCGCACGACTCGCCCGCATTCATCAATGTGCTGGCCGCCCTGGTCGAGCCGCTGCTGCCGAGCCGGCGCCACGCCGCCGTATACGCATGACGACTGCTCACGCGGCGCAGCAGCACGCCGGGTTCCGGCCCGCGCTCGACTTCGACCAGGCGCCGTTCCTCGTGATCTGGGAGACGACGCAGGCGTGCGACCTCGCCTGCCGGCACTGCCGGGCCGAGGCTGTGCCGGACCGCAGCCCGGCCGAGCTGTCGACGGACCAGGCAAAGGATCTGATGGACGAGGTGCGCCGGTTCGGCCCGATCATCTTCGTGTTCAGCGGCGGCGACTGCATGAAGCGGCCGGACATCCTCGAGCTCGTCGAGTACGGCTCGAAGCTCGGTCTGCGCATTGCGATGACGCCCGCGGCGACGCCGCTCGTGACGCCGCAGGCGCTGCGCGATCTCAAGGATGCCGGCGTCGCCAGGCTCGGCATCAGCCTCGACGGCTCGTGTCCCGCGATCCACGACGATTTCCGACGTGTGCCCGGCTCGTTCGACTGGGCCGTCGACATCCTCGGCTCGGCGCGGAGCATCGGGCTCAGCACGCAGGTGAACACGGTCGTCGGCCGTCACAACCTCGACGATTTCGACGCCCTGTGCGCGCTGATGGGGCCGCTCGGCATCGTGTTCTGGGAGGTCTTCTTCCTCGTGCCGACCGGCCGTGCGCGGCCGGAGGACGTGGCCGACGCCGACTCGTTCGAGGCCGTGTTCCACAAGCTGCACGACCTCGCCGAGACGGCGCCGTTCGACATCCGCGCGACTGCCGCGCCGCACTTCAACCGCGTCGGCATACAGCGCAGGACGGCTGCAAAGCGTCGCAGCGCCGCGGCCGGCGCGCCGCCGCGACCCGTGCCCAGCGCGCGCGTCGCCCCCCGCGCTGATGGCATTGGCCGCGCACGCGGCGTGATCGAGGGCGACGGCTTCATGTTCATCAGCCACACCGGCGAGGTCTTTCCGTCCGGGTTCCTGCCGGTATCGGCCGGCAACATCGCACACCAGAGCCCGGTCGAGATCTATCGTGACGCGCCGCTGTTCCGTCAGCTGCGCGACCGCAGCCTGCTGAAGGGCAAGTGCGGCAGCTGCGACTACCGCCAGGTCTGCGGCGGCAGCCGTGCCCGCGCCTACGCCATCACCGGCGACTGGCTCGAGGCCGAACCGTTCTGTAATTATGAACGATGAAGGCGCACGCGGGAGGATCTGCGCACACGGCGCGAAGGTGCAGCATCCGGAACCAGATGCGGGCTGCGTGCCTGGCCCAGCTCGATCGGCAGCGCCACGCGTACCAGCACGGTCAGCACGAACAGGCCCATCGCCCAGACTGCGGCGGTGACCGCGAGCTCGACCCAGGTCGGCAGGTACTCCACGATCTCACCCAGCGGCGACGGCACGAAGCCGGGTATCACCAGGCCAATCCCTTTCTCGATCCAGATCGCGACGAACAGCACCAGGCACGCGGGCATCAGCCAGCGCGGGTTGCGGCGCAGCGGATGGGCCATCAGCACGGCCGTCGCCAGCACATTCAGCACAATTGCGGTCCAGACCCACGGCACGAGCGCATTGTGTCCGTCGATGCCGAAGAACAGGTACTGCGCATTGATGCTGTGGTGCGTTTGCGTGTAGAACTTGTAGAACAGTTCCGAGCCGAGCATGACGAGATTGATCTGCGCGGCGACCGTCGTGATCATCGCGAGCTTCGCGAACGCGCCAGCGCTGATCTCGTACTCCGTCGTGCGGCGGATGAAGTACAGCAGCAGGATCATGAACGCCGGGCCGGCCGTGAACGCGGACGCGAGGAAGCGCGGCCCGAGCAGCGCCGTGTTCCAGAACGGCCGCGCTGGCAGGCCTGCCAGCAGGAACGCCGTGACCATGTGAATGCTGACGGCCCAGAACACGGAGATGTAGAGGAACGGCACGTACTTCCACTTCAGCGGCGTCCGGCCCGAGAAGCGGCTGTACAGGATGTAGAACGGTATGGCGAGGTTGAGCGCGAGGTAGCCATTGAGCACGAGCACGTCCCACGCGAGCAGCGAGCTCGGCCAGTTGAGAAGCCCGATGCCGGGCATCAGGTGCCAGGACGCGAACGGGTTGCCCAGGTCGAGCACGACGAAGGCGAGGCACATCACGAGTGCCGATACGGCAACGCCCTCGGCGATCAGCACGGCACGTGCGAAGTCGACGTCGCCGAGTACGTAGGCCGGGAGTACGAGCATCATCGCGGCCGCGGCCAGCCCTACGAGGAACGTGAAGTTCGAGATGTACAGGCCCCAGCTGACATGGTCGCTCATGCCGGTCGCGCCGAGCCCCTCGCGCAGCTGGATCGAGTACGCGTACGCGCCGACCAGCATGATCAGCGTGAGCACGCCCATCCAGAGGTGGTAGCGCCGGCCGCCTGACGTCGCGGACTGCAGCGCATTCGAGAGGAAGGCAATCAGGTGCATGCGCACTCAGTCGGTGAAGTACCAGAACCGTGGCTCGGTGTAGAGCTCTTCCTTCAGGCGGAAGACGGTCTTGTTCTCGAGCACCCAGCGGATCTCCGAGTCCGGGTCGAGCAGATTGCCGAACACGCGGGCACCGGTCGGGCACGCCTCGGCACACGCCGGCAGCCGGCCCTCGCGCGTGCGCTGGATGCAGAACGTGCACTTCTCGACCACGCCCTTCTTGCGCGCGCGGTTGCCGAGGTAGTGCTGGTTCGGGTTGATCTCGGCAGCGGGCACCACGGGCTCGCTCCAGTTGAAGCGGCGCGCCCAGTACGGGCACGCGGCCATGCAGTAGCGGCAGCCAATGCACCAGTCGTAGTCGACGACGACAATGCCGTCCGGCTCCTGCCACGTCGCCTTGACCGGACAGACGGGTACGCACGGCGGGTTCGCGCACTGGAAGCACTGCGTACCCAGGTACATCATGCCGGGCGCCGGCACCTCGTGCTCGTAGCTCGCGTCCGCATGGTCGAGGTCGACCTCGCCCTGCTCCATCTCGAAGATGCGGATGTACTGCGTGCCGGCGCTGCGGTCGAGGTTGTTCTCGCTGACGCACGCCGACACGCAGTTGCGGTAGCCCTTGCAGCGTGAGATGTTGAACGCGTAGCCGTAGACGACGCCCGGCTGAGCCGGTGCGCCACTGATGCTGACATCGACGCCCTGGCGCAGCTTCGCGAGCCGCTCGAGTCGCGCAATCGTGGCCGCGCGCTCGTCGTCCGTCAGGCGCGCGAAGTTGCCCTTCAGGTACTCCTGCCACTCGAGCATGCGCAGCTCGCGCTCCTCCTCCGTCGCGCCGCTCAGCGGTGCGCACGCACCCGCAACCTGGCTCGCGGCCGCGGTCGCGCCGAACAGCATGCCGAGCGCGCGCCGGCGGTCGACCGGCTTGTCGAGCATGCTGTGGCCGCCCTGGCCCTGGCCCTGGCCGTCGCCATGCGCGCACGCGCCGGCCGGAGCAAGTGCCTCGTTCATGCCCGCATAGCGGAGCACGTCCTCGAAGGTGAGCTCGCGTTCAGTGCTCATGGCTGCTCGTGTCCTTTCGGTGGCAGGCGCGGCCCCGGGAACGGGATCCGCTGCGTGATCGCCGGCCGGTGCGGGTCATGGCAGTCGGCGCAGCCCATGATGACGCGGCGGCCCTGCCAGCCGTCGAGGCGCTTGCCGTGCGCGCCGCCGCGCCACTCGTCGACCTGCCGGAAATGGCACTGCGCGCACAGGCGGTAGGCCTGGTCCAGACCGACCGTCTCGCCCGTGCGCAGCATCAGCGCCGCGACATTGTCCGGCGCGTGGCACGTGATGCACGTCGCGCCGCCCTCCGCCGGGTGCGCCGGCTGGATGTTCGCGTGCGCGTCCGCGGTCCGCTCGGCCGTGACAATGTCACCGGTCGGCAGGTGGCAGGACGTGCAGGCCGGCTGCGAGATGACGTCCGAGCGCAGCGCGATGTCGAACGTCTGCATGCCGATCTGACGCGACAGGTAACCGCGCTCGGCGGTCGTGCGTATGGTCGTCTCGAACGGTCGCTCATCCGGCGCCGGCCGGCCGGTCGCGGCGCGCGCGTCGACGCCACGCAGCGCGCCGGGCTGCCGCAGCGTATCCGCCGGTGTCGCGATCGACGTGTCGACCGCCTCCACCGCCGATGCCGGCTCTGGTGCCTGCTGTTGCTCGGGTTCGCCGGCACCGCCGCAGCCGAGCGCGAGAGCCACGAGCAGGGCACGCGGCCGCGTCATGGCGTACCTCCGAGCGGCCGGATGAACATATCGTCGGCTGTACCGGCGGCCGCGAGGTGGCACTGCCGGCAGTTCGCGCGCTCCGGGTGGTCCGTGCGGATCCCTTCAACGCCGGCCGGCCCGATATGGCAGGCCAGGCAGTTGCCGCGCAGCTGCAGGTCGTGCGGTATCACCGGCGGGCTGCCCGGCAGCGCCTGCTGCGCCGTTGCCGGCCACGCGGCCGGCCGCCAGTCGACCGCGACCAACTGCGGCGGCGAATCCGGCACGTGGCACTGCAGGCACACCGAGTTCGTGCCACCGTCCGGCAGGTCGATGCCGACAATGCGGTCATCCGGCGTGTGGCACTGCAGGCAATCCGCGAACTGCGGGTGTGGCGTGACCGGCGCATACGAGCTCAACCGCGCCACGAACGAGCCGCGCTCGTGACAGCTGTTGCAGACGGTGCCGCGAAACTCGTCGGTCGTCAGACCGTGCGGTATGCGCGGCGGCGCGCCGGGATACGCGCGCAGTGACCGGTACATCGCCAGCGTGCGCGGGTGCGCCTGCGTGCGCCGCGCCGCGTCAGCGCCGACACCCAGCGCTTCCGGCCGCGTGCGGAACACATCGGCCTCGGCGTCGATCGGTGCACGGGTTGCAGCGATGATCGACCTGGCCTCGTCCGACGCAGTGTAGCGCGCGACGAGTAGCGGACCGTACGTGATGACCGCGAGCGCCATGACCGCGATGGCCGCACCGATCGCGAGTACGTGCGACAGCACGCCGCCCGGGCCGCCGGATTCGGCCATTACTGTGCCCCGGCCCGCGTCCGCTCGACGCGCACCGCGCACGTCCGCGACGCCGCGCCCGAGAGCGGGTCATACGCATCGATCGTAAGCTCGTTGATCGGTACAGCTTCGTCGAAGTCCGGCACGAAAACGTGACCCGGCAGTGGCTGCGAGCGGTAATCAACGCGCGCCTCCAGCTCCAGTGCACCGCGCCGGCTGACCAGCCGCACGCGCTCGCCGTTGCGCACGCCGAGGGTACGCGCGTCATCACTGTTCAGCTCGACGTACGCGGCTGGCAGTGCCCGATGCAGTACCGGTATGCGACGCGTCAACGTGCCACTCGCCGCGTGCTCCAGCACACCGCCCGTGTCGAGCATGAACGGGTACTCCGCGTCCGCCTGCTCCGGCGGTGGCTCGTACGGCCGCAGCCAGATCCACGCGCGGTGGTCCGCATGGCCGTAGAAGTCGAACGCGCCCTGCGCCGCATCCGCGGCCGGGTCGTGCGTCGTGTTGTAGCGCCAGCGCGTCTCGTGGCCGTCTACATACGGCCACCGCACGCCCGGCGCGGCCGTCAGCGCGGCCAGTGAGGGCCGTCGCTGCGACATCGCCTCGTGGAACCGGCTGTACTCGCTCCACACGCCCGCCACGTGCGTGTCGCGCGGCCACGGGAACAGTGCGCCGAAGCCGAGCCGCCGTGCGATCTCGATCAGCTGCCACGCCTCGCCCAGTGCGTCACCGGGCGGCGCGACGAGCTGCGCGAAATGCTGCGTGCGCCGGTCCGAGTTGCCGTACATGCCTTCCTGCTCGATCCAGAGTGCGGTCGGCAGCACGACGTCGGCCACATCCGTCGTCGGCGTCGGGTACGCACTCGACACGACAATGAACCGGTCCGCCTGCCGTGCCGCGGCGCGGTAGTGCGACAGGTCGGGCAGCGTCGCCATCGGGTCCGCCGAGTGGATCCAGAGGAACCGGACGTCGCCCCGATCGAGTGCGTTGAACAGCGACAGCGTATGCCGCGCCGGTCGCGCAGCAATGTTCGCGACGGGCACGCCCCAGATGCGCGCGGCGCGCTGCCGGTCCGCATCGCTCGTGACGGCGCCGCCCGGCAATGCGTGCGTGAGCGCGCCGGTCTCGTGGACACTGCCGAAGCCGCTCGCATCTTCCGCGAGCGCCAGCGCGCCATTGCCCGGTGTCGCGACCCGCCCCGTCAGCAGGTGGATGTTGTGCACCAGGTTGTTCAGCCACGTACCGCGCGTGTGCCGGTTGACGCCCGCCGACCACAGCGACATCACCCGGCGCGACGGGTCGGCGTACAGCGATGCGAGCCAGCGGATGTCGGCCGCCGGCACACCCGAGATCCGCTGCGCGCGCGCCGGCGAGTACGCCTCCAGGAACCGGACGTAGTCGTCCCACGTCGCGGTGCCGGGATCCTCGTTCCAGGCGACGTCGTCGCCGCCGGCACCGTATCCGATCTGCGTCCTGCCGGTCCTGAACGCGACATGGCGACGCACGAAATCGCGGTTCGCACGGCCTGTCGCGATCAGCTCGTGACAGACCGCGTTCGCGACGGCGAGCGTCGCCTGCGACTCGTGCAGCAGTGACCGGTCCGCGGCGTAGCTCGTGCGCGTCGTGCGCGTGCCGAGATCGATGATGCGCACGGCCGGGTCGCGCTGCCGCCGCTCGAGCAGCCGCGAGAACAGGACCGGGTGCGTCTCGGCGAGGTTCGCGTTCCACAGGACGAACGTATGGGCGCGGTCGATGTCGTCGTAGCTGCCGGCCGGCGAGTCCAACCCGAAGCTGCCGATCAGCCCGCTCGCCGCGCTCGACGTCGACAGCCGCGCGTCGGCCTCGACGTTGTTCGTGCCGATCGCGCCCTTGAACAGCTTCGCCGCGACGTAGCCTGCGGGTATCGTCCACTGGCCGGTGCCGTAGAGGGCGACGCCATCCCGGCCGTGCGCATCGATCGTCTGCCGCATCTGCTGGGCAACGACGTCGAGCGCCTCCGCGACCGGTACCGCGACCAGCCGGCCGCCGCGCCGGACGTGCGCCCGCGTGATGCGGTCGCTGCCATACAGCGCCTGCACCGAATGGTAGCCGCGCGCGCAGGCGAGGCCGCGGTTGACCGGCGAGTCCGGGTCGCCGCGGACCGCGACGGCGCGACCGTTTTCGATGCCGACGAGCAGCCCGCAGCCGACCCCGCACATGCAGCACGGCGCCTTGCGCCACGCCAGCTGCGCCGCGCGGCCGGCACGCAGTGCCCGCGACTCGCCGAAGACGGTGCCCGGCGCCAGCGATGACGCGGCGGCGGCCGCGGAAGCCACGGCGACCTGCTTCAGGAACGCGCGCCGGCCGGTATCGGTCATCCGGGCACGACGCGGCACGACCGGACCGTGATACGCCTGCGCGGCATGCGCTTTTCGTCAGCAACGCCGGTGACCGGCACCGCGAGGCAATCGCTGACGGGCATGGCTACGTCCAGGAAAGAGATGACGAGAACCACCTGTCCGATGGCTTGTACAGAATTGCACACGCAGGGGCCTCCAGCAAGCAGGCATTCTCCCTCACCGCTGTAGGGCAGGACCTGATTGCACAAGGCACGAACCGGAAGGACATTGGAGGAGATCGCCGCCGTGGACGATCGCGTTCCGACCCCGCGACCCGGAGATGTACCATGTCCCGTAGCTCGCCGACTGACACGCGCTACCCCATGCCGGCACTCGCCGCCAGCGTAGTCGTAGCCGGCGCCGCGGGCGCCGCACTGCTCGTGCTCGGGTTGCCATTGCCTGCCGCAGCGGCCGGCGCCGTGGTCACGGCATTATTCGTCGGGTCTGCACTGAAGTACACGGACCAGTGGGAGAAGGCCGTGCTGCTGCGCCTCGGCCGCTACCACGGCCTGCGCGGGCCCGGCTTCTTTGGCGTGATCCCGATCATCGACCGCGTCAGCTACCACATCGACCAGCGCATCCGCACGACCGCGTTCGGCGCCGAGTCGTGCCTCACACGCGATACGGTACCTGTCGACGTCGACGCCATCGCGTTCTGGGTCGTGCACGACCCGGAACGCGCCGCGCTCGAGGTGCAGGACTATCAGGAGGCCGTCATCCTCGCCGCGCAGACCGCGCTGCGCGATGCCATCGGCAAGCACGACCTGACCGAGATGATACAGTCACGCAGAGAGCTCGGCGCAGGACTGCAGAGCGCGCTCGACCTGAAGATGCACAACTGGGGCATCCAGGTGCAGTCGGTCGAGATCCGCGATGTCATCATCCCGGAAGCGCTGGAGGAGGCGATGTCGCGTCACGCGCAGGCGGAGCGCGAGCGGCAGGCGCGCATCATCCTGGGCACGGCCGAGACCGAGATCGCGTCCAAGTTCGTGGAGGCCGCCGCTCTCTATACCGACAACCCGGTCGCGCTCAATCTGCGCGCCATGAACATGCTGTACGAGAGCATTGCGAAGCGCGGCTCGCTCATGGTCGTGCCGTCCGGCCTCGCCGACTCCCTGAACGTGCCCGGCCTGATGGGCCTGGCCGGCGCCGGCAACCTGGCACGCGACGCCGCCGTCGACCACGTGCGCGCGGTGGTGCGGGCCGCGCCCGACGGGGCGTCGAAAGGCGAGCCGCCCGGACCGGAACCGACCCACCCGTGAGCCGGCCGGATCGCGACCGCGTCACGTACGCCGTCGTGCTCGCTGCGCTGGTGCTGTGCACCGCGGCGACCAGCCAGCAGCGCCCGTTCCGCCACGTGCAGCACGCGGAGCTGGCCTGCAGCGGCTGCCACGCATCGGGCGCGCGCCACCGCTCGCCACGGTACTGGACGCCGGCCGACTGCGCGGCGTGCCACCACGACGCCGAGCGCGCTCTCGCCTGCAGCAGCTGCCACGAGCCGGGCACGTACGAGCCGGAGCGGGGCGTGCCGACGACGATGGCGCTGTCAGTATGGGACGAGACGCAGACGCGCGAGCTGCAGTTCGGCCATGCGCGGCACGTTGAAGTGTTCGACTGTCGGGGCTGCCACGAGCCGACTGCCGCCGACATGCTCCTGACGCCGCCGTCGTGCGTCGCCTGCCACTCCGACCACCACATCGCCACCGCGAACTGCGCCGCGTGCCATTTCCCGATGGGCCCCGAGGTGCACGACCTGCGCGTGCACCTGACCTGCGAGGGCGCAGGCTGCCACGCACTGCCCGCCGAGCGCAAGCCGGTCCTGTCCCGCACATTCTGCGTGATGTGCCATACGGAGCAGGTCGACCATGAGCCCGGCGGTCTGTGCCACGAATGCCACTTCATGAAATAGGGATGAAAATTACGGGGGATGAGGGATGAAGTCAGTTCAGGCGCTTTCGTTTTTTGACGATCGTGACGAGGATTGCGGTGAGCTCGTTGGCTTCGGCGTCGAGGTCGGCCAGGCGGTCCCATGACACGGTCCCGCAGTCGCGCAGCAGCTCGAACCAGTAGCGCGTCTCCTCCATCTCCTGCAGCGCCATCTCCAGCTTGCTCACGAACTCCGCGTCAGACCGCGCCCGCCACGCCTCACGGTAGTTCGCGCCGACGGACATGCCCGAACGCAACATCTGCCTGCCGATCGCCTGCGCCTCCGTCGTTCGTGGCAGTGCGCCGTACAGTCCGACGACGCGCACCGCAAACTCGCGAGTCCTGCATTTCAGGTCGACCATCGAAAGGATGAGGTACGGGGGATGAGGGATGAAGCGCGGCCGGCCATCACGGTCGCGCGGGATTCATCGCTCACACTAAACCGGGAGGCGGGGCGCTTCCATGGCTGAAGCGGCCGAAGCGGCCGCGGCATTGGGGGCCGGCGTCGGGGGCCACGGTCGCGCGCCATCACGGCCCCGCCGGAAACTCATCCCTCATCCTTCAGACCCCATCCCTATTCCCCGAAGTGGCACGCGCTGCAGATCTCAGGGTTCGCCCGCCTGGCGCGGTCTGCATCGAAGTCGGCGCCGTGCGGGTTCACGCGGAACGAACCCAGCGTGGAATGGCACTGCATGCAGTCGCGCTGCGTGTGGCAGGCGGTGCACGACTCGAGTGTCTGGCGCGCGGCCTGGCCGTGGCGCAGCAGCCAGACGGGCTCGGCGTCGTGGAAGCCGGGCCCGAGCCGGCCGGTGCTGACGGCGCCGACGCTCTCGTGGCAGTCGCGGCAGAACAGCTGGCTGCTGTGGCAGCTCGAGCATTCCAGCCGCCGGCCGTACGCCTCCGCAGAGTGACGCACCACGAAGTTGGCCGGGTGGAACCCGCTCGCATTGCGTGGCGCGGCCGCGGGTCGCACCGATGCCGACGGGTGCGGCGGCCGGGGCGTCGGCGCCGGCGTGTCGACAGCGGCGGCGGCGTGCAGGACCGCCGCGCCGACCGTGGCCCCGCCGACGTCGCCCGGACGCGCCGGCGTGTTGCCGCCGGGCACGTGGCACGTCGCGCACAGCTCGTTCTGCTCGTGACACACGGCGCACGACTGCGGCCGCGTCGCCGCGAGCGGGCCGTGCGTGGTCGCGAAGAACGGCGATGCGTGCGATGCCGGCTTGCCGCGCCGTACGACCACGCCCGGCGCGACGACGTCGTCGGCCGACGCGAGCTGCGCGATCGGCGCGGGCGCCGGCGGCTCGTGACACGTGGTGCACGACTCGCGCGTGTGGCAGCTGCCGCAGCTCGCGGCCGACGCGATGTCGCCATGCTGCCGCTCCCAGCCGGGCTCGAGGTGTGAGGCCGGGACCGGGTACTGCGCGGCGATCAGCGGCACGTCGATGCGCCCGGCCGCGGCGAGCACGCTGCCGATCGGCGCTCCGGCGACCGTCGTGACGTGACAGCCCATGCACTGCTCGCGCACATGGCAGGTCGAGCATGACGCGGTCGACGCCGCCGCCAGCTCACCGTGCGCGGCGGCCAGGAAGTCGGGGCGGTCGTGTGCTGCAGGGCGCGGCAGTTCGGCCACGCGTGAGCGCGGCAACTGCGTCTCCGCGAGCGACACGTGGCATGCGGCGCAGTCGGCGTCCGTGAAATGGTCTGTCGCCTCGTGCGCGTGGCAGCTGAAGCAGTTGGCCGGGATCGGCGGCTGCACGTGCATGCGCGGCGCGTCCAGCTGCGTATGGCACGTGGCGCAGTCGAGCGCGGTGCTGCGCTCCGCGTCGATGTGCACGGCATGCGTGACGTGCTCGAACCGCAGGTTTCCCGGACGCGGCGCCGGCCCGCTCCACGTGACGGCCGGCTCGCGGACGTCGTCATGACACGATGCACAGTTCGCGGGGGCCGGGTAGTATGCGTCATCGTCGCCCGTCTCGATGCCGATGTGGCAGCCGGTGCAGAGCGGGAACAGTCCCGTGTGCTGCTCGTGCGGGAACGTGTCCTGACCGTCCGCTGCCAGCAACAGTGTCGCAATGCCCGCGCTCGCAACGAGCGCAACCGCTACCGCCATTGTGCGGGCCCGGTGCACGATCGGCCTCGGGCCGCGCGACACTGCGCGCGTCATGGTCCGCCCCCGCGTGCCCGGCCGGGATCGCGGCCGATCGCGAGCCGTAATGACAGCCAGCCGCGCTGCTGCGTCCAGTCGGAGCGGCCCGGCCGGTCCTGCTGCGTCTGATGGTACATCGCAAACCCGCCATCCACGTGCAGGTCATCACGCAGCTGCATGTTCGCACCGAGACCGCCGCCCGCAACGACGCCGGCGCCAACGCGGAACTCCTCGATCTGCTGCGCGATCAGTGTGTGCAGCGACACGTCAACGCGCGGTGTCACGCGCCACTGCACGGCCGCATCGCCGGCAACCGAGAACGCACCGACCGGCCCTTCCATGCGCACCGCCGCGTCCGCGCGCAGCCTGTCGCGCTGCCATTGCGCGCCCAGCCCCGTGCGCACCGACCGGCCCTCGAGCGGTTCCAGGAAGGTCTGCGTGTTGTGCGGCTCGTAGCGGCGGTACGCGCCCGAGCCCCACACGCCCAGACCGCCGTCCGCGGTGTAGCTGGTGCGCAGCTCGACCTCGTGGTACGCGACCGGGCTGAACAGGCCCCAGATCGTCCAGTACTCGAAGAAGGGCACGTAGCGACGCACCGTCGCCTCGAGCCGCATGCCGGCCACCGGCAGTGGCAGCAGCGCGTCGACGTGAGCCTTGCCGAACCGGCCATAGCCGACGTCGTATTCCGCGGCGGCCGACAGCACGACCGGCTGCAGCTCCGCCGTGCGCGCGACGAGCAGGGCGCGCTCCGACAGCAGCCCGGCGCGGTCCGACCAGATCTCGCCCTGGTACCGCAGTGCGACCGAGCTGCCGCCCGCCGTCTCGTAGCCGGCCTCGGCACCCACGAGATACGCGTCGCGGTCATTCACGAAATCGCGCTCATCGACCGCCTGGAACGCCTGCGCCAGCGGCTGCTGCACGGCGCGCGCGAGACTGCGGCCGAAGTACGCTTCCGCGTGCAGCCTGCGGCTCGGCTCGAGGATGACGTCGACACCGTCGAACCCGTTGAAGCCGAGCCCGCTCGTCACGCGCTGCCGGCCGGCGCGCACGCGCACGATGCCGCGCACCAGTTCCGCATAGGCGAGAATGGCCTCGAACGACTCGTCGGAGCGAGGCATGCGGAACTCGCCCGACAGGTGCGTCCTGCCGCGCAGCAGGACCGTCGTGCTGAGGCCCTGCACGCCGAGGCCCCACGCGGTCAGGCTCAGATCATGGACCGACTGCAGGCTGTGCTGCACGCTGCCCGACCGGAACACGGTGCACGTCGCGTCGCCACACGACACTGGCAGCCCGTCGAAGGTGAACGTGCCGATCGCGGTCTGCGTCACGAGCGCGCGGTCGATCGTGTCGCGCGTGAGCGGCCGCAGCTCGACGTAGCTCGTCGTCGATTGCACACTGCCGCGCACACCCTGCGCTGCAGCGGCCGACGTCTGGACGGCGAGCAGTGCGACGAGTGCGGCGGCTGCCCGAAAGTACGACGTCGTCATACGCCGGATCCCACGCGCGGCGGCGGCAGTGCGTGGCAGTCGGCGCAGTTGCGGCCGCGCTCGTGGTCGACCAGCTCCTGGTGGCAGACGAGGCACAGGGTGCGCGTGCGCGGCACGCCCTGGATCGGCGACGGGTCGTGGCAGCCGGCGCCCGCGCAGCCGACGTGCGCGGCCACCGTGTGTGACGCGCGCGGCGGCGCCGTGTGGCACTGCATGCACAGCGCCTCGGGCCGGTGGTGCTGCTCGTGGCAGTCGGTGCACGCCGCGGCCGCGGCCCGGCTGACACCCTCGTTGTGGCAGTCCGTGCACTGCACGTCGCTGTGCTGCACGTGAGCGAAGACGAGGTCGCGCGTGACCGCAGCGTCGACACTCAGCGCGAACGTCTCCGTCCTGCGCCGGCGCTCACCCTGGAAGTCCGCGACCGGATGGCAGCTCGTGCAGTCGTTCGATACGGGCGGCGAGTGATGGCACGCCATGCACTCACCGGGTGATGCGACCGTGACTGCGCCGTGCGCGTCGCTGGTGCTGTGACAGGTCAGGCACTGCACGTCGCGGTGCCGCGCGTGCGAGAACGTGGTGTCCGATCCGGCCGCGCCCGCGACCAGCCGCGGCGTCGGCTCATCGTCCGCCTCACCCGCGCGGACGAGACCGGCGACGCGGTCCGTCTCGATCTCCGCACGCAGCTCGTCCAGCTCCGTGCGCAGTCGTTCCGCCTCGGCGTCGGACGACGCCGTGTCACTCGCGACGTCGGGTTCCGCTCGTTCGTCGCGCCGGTCCACGACGCTCCATACCGCGACGCCGGCCGCGATCATGACGGCGATCGCAATCACGAGGTTGCGTGTGCGTGCGTTCATGGCGCGTCGCCCGCCTCAAGGATGTCACGATGACAGCTCAGGCAGTCGCTGCCATCGGCACGGAACGCGTGTGCGCGGTGGCAGCCGGTGCAGTCGCTGATCGTCGCCGCGTGCAGGCCGCGGTGGAACGGCGTCAGCTGCTCCACGCGCTCGTGGCAGCCGGCCGTCGCGCATGACGCGCCCGCCTCGGCGACGGCAACCTGCGTGTGCGGGTTGTGACACATGCCGCACGCCGCATTGTGCGGGTCGGCCGCGACCTCTGCGCGCGGCAGCACCTGCTCCATCACGTGACAGCCGTAGCACTGCTCGAGCGTCGGCGAGATGGCATGCTGCGCCGCGATCGCGATGTCGCCGGACGCCGGCGCGACCGGCGCTGCCGCGGTGTCCGGCGCTGCCGCGGTGCGCGGCTCGGCCGGTGCCGTGAACTCGTGGCACGCATTGCAGTGGAACGTGACCGGCGCCGTCGCCATGCGGCCGAGCCGGATCTCGAGGCCATCGTGACAGCCGCTCGAAAGGCATGTCGACTCGACCGGGATGAAGCTGTGCACGCGCACGCCGTGGCAGCTGGTACACTCGATGTCGGCGAGGTCCGGGTTCGCGGACTCGAGGTGGACGACATGGCCGGCGGTCAGGCCGACATTGCGCCACGCCCGCTCCGTCATCCACAGCGAGTCCGGCTCCGACTCGAGGTGACACTCGCCGCAGATGCCGGATGGCACCGGCGCGTGGGGCGGGATCTCGTCCGGCCGCTCGGCGACCCAGAGCACGAGCTGCCGCATGCTCGTCGTCAGCGGCTGCCGGTGGCAGTCGTGACAGCCGAGGTCGGCGTGCTCGCTGCCCGAGAAGCGCATGTACGCGTCGTTCATGATGTGGCACGAGTTGCAGAACGCGTTCTCATGCTCCACGTAGTCGTACGTCCAGGCGCCGGCGGCGGCGACGATCATGGCCGCGCTGATGGCCGCCGCCACCAGCGCGATGTGCGCGGCACGCGAGCGCGTGCGCAGCCAGCCGGAGACAGCAGAGCGGCGTCGCCATGCGTACCACGCCGCAGCGACCACGGCGACGAGGCCGATGACCGCGCCCGCCCGCTGGATCGGCGCCGGCATGTTGAGGAGGAAGTCGAACAGCGGCTGGATCGCCGGTACCGGCGACTCGACGATCACCGTGTCCAGCGGCACCCGCGTGTGGAAGGTGTCGCGTGCCTGGAGCAACAGGCTGGCAACCGTCACATGTATTGTCCGGCCGGGGGAAGCCGGTCACGTCGCCTCGGCATAAGGGCGCTGCCGCGGCTGTCGTGACCGGCCTGTGTCATTAATCCCCCCCCAACTCCTGGCCCAGGTTCAATCCGGGCGGCGGTTCGATCCCGTAGTCAATCTGCATTTGCCTGATCGACCCGCGCAACAGTGCCTCGATCAGCCACGGATTGTGGATCTCCGTTCCCTTGACCTGCGCGAGCTCGCGGTTGAAGCGCGCGCCCTCCGCCGTCGAGTACCGGGTGTCCTGCTGGTATTCGCCTGCGGGTACCTGCGCCTCCATCGCCTGCAGCGCCGCGGCGAGCGAGCCGATACGGTCCCGCACGATCGTGACCAGCGTGCGAGCGACGGCCTCCGAGCCGTGGCAGCCTTCCGTGCACGTGCGCATCGTGCGCTCCGACAGGTCGCAGTCGCGGTTGCCCGTCGGCACGCCCTGCGCGTCCACGCACGGGATCGCCTCGAACGTGTGTCCCGTCGAGCGGAACAGGAATTCGCCCGTGATCTCGTCGCTGATCTCGTACTTGTTGACGTGGCAGCCCGCACACAGGCGCGGGTTCGCTTCGCTGCCGTGCGTCGCTACGATCTCGCCCGGCTGTAGCTCCATGTTCGGCGGCCACCAGCCGGCCACACCCAGGAGCACCGGACCTTCCGGCGAGTGCGGACCCCGGAACGTGCTCGGGTCTGGTGTGCCGCGCTTGTGGTGGCATTGCATGCACAGGTTCGACTCCTCGCTTGGCACGTCGATCGCCATGCGCAGCTGCGCCGGATTCGTCGCGTCGTGCGGGTCGTGGCACACGCCGCACGTGATCGGCAGGTGCTCGGTCGCACCCTTCTCCAGGTACATCGCGTTCACACCGAACGCGTTCAGCGCGGCCTGGCCGCGGTGGCAGGCCATGCACGCCGGGTTCGACGCCTGCGCGGGTCGGATGTTCGCATGCCGCGATGATGCCCACTGCTCGACGAACGGCTGGTGCCCGCCCGTGTGGCATTCGCCGCAGCCCTGCTCCAGCTCGGTGCCGACCGCGAGCGTCGCGAGCGGCCAGTTGTCGCGCGTCGGCGCGGTCGCGTGCTCCAGGCCGGGGCCGTGGCACGCCTCGCACTGGACATCCTGGTAGCGCTCGTTCGGATCGCCGAAGTGACCGCCCGTCTCACCGGCGACGACGTTGCCGAGCGAGCTCGTCGTGTGACACTTCTCGCACAGCGCCTGCGCGCCCGGGCTCGCCTGCAGCGTGGCCCACGCGCCCGCGTGTGCCGTTTCACTCCACTGCCGCTGGAACGTGCTGTGGCACTGGCCGCACAGCGTCAGCCCCTGATCGGCGTTCGCGTAGCCCAGGAAGCCACCGGCCGCGGCGAGCGGCTCGTCGAACGGACGATCCCTGTATACGATCTCCTCACACGCAGTCAGCGGCAGCAGTGCCGCGACGAGTGTCAGCAATTGGACGGTTCGCAAGGCTCGCATGCGCATGGATCCTCCAGTCAGGGCCTGGGTGGCGTCGCGTCTGGATCCGTCACCGGATGCGGCGCGGCAGGAGTGGCCTGATGTGGGTGCTGTGACAGTACGACTTCCGGCACGAGCTGCTGCACCTGCCGCAGCGCGTCCGCCGCCGCGACCGTGTCGCCCAGCGCTCTGCTCGCCATGTAGACGCCGTACCACGCGGCGGCTGCCGAGCCGGCATCGGCCGTCGCGGCGCGGTAGTGCACGAGCGCGCCGGCATGGTCGCCCGCGACGAAACGGACATTGCCGCTGTCGATCTGAGCGCTGGTCGGCATCCGCCCGCTGGCAGCGGCCCCATCGGCACCGCCGCAGCCGGGCAGCGCCATCAGAAGGCACAGGCAGGCGTTCATCGGGAATGACTTCGTCAACCCTGCAACCCTCCGCTGACGTGATGCGACACACCGGTCCTTTGACCGTACTCCAACATGGAACGCGGGCGGATGCGCGGCAATAAGGAATTCCCCTACACTCGTGAACGGGAAATTCCGTAGCGCCATATGTTTGTCTTGAGGCGGATGCGTGTGGCGGCGACCATTGCGGACCCGACCTGCGGACCGCATGCTGAGCGTTCCGATTCGGAAGCCACGCTCGACGCGCGATGGAGGACCCCGATGCCTTTGTATCTGACGCGGTTCAGTTACACGCCGGCGACATGGGCGAAGCTGATCAGGAACCCCGAGGACCGCCGGGTGGCGGCGACGCAGTACATCGAGCAGGTCGGCGGGAAGCTGCACGGGTTCTGGTATGCCTTCGGCGAATACGACGGATACACGCTGTGGGAGGCTCCGGACAACGTCTCGATGGCCGCCACGGTGCTCGCGATCGGCGCGGGCGGAGCGCTGAGCACTTTTCATACGACCGTCCTGCTGACCGTCGAGGATACGATCAAGGCGCTGGAGAAGGCGTCGTCGATCACGTACCGGCCGCCGGGAGATCAGGCCCGGTAAGACAGATGAGACGCTCCCTCCGGAACCTGTTCGCGGCCTGCGCGCTGGCGGGTGGTACGCTCGCGTGTCACGCGACGGGCACGCTGCGCGCACCGCCGCCGTCCGCGGGCGAGGCGCCGGCGCGTGTGGGTGCGGGAGGGGTGCCCGGCTTCGAGCCCGTGCAGCCGGAACTGTTCTCGTCCGGCGGGGCGCTCGCGAACGCGTGGGCGGACGCGGATGGCGATGGCGACGTGGACCTGTTCGTCGGCTTCAACGGCACAGCGAACCGGCTGTACATCAATGACGGCGGCGAGTTCGCGGACGGTGCGGCTGCGGCAGGCATCGCGGACACGCGACCGACGCGCGCGGCGGCGTGGGGCGACTACGACGGCGACGGCGATCCCGATCTGCTGGTGGGCTTCGCACCGGGCGACGGCGGTGTGCTGCGCCTGTACCGCAACGATGGCGCGCGGTTCAGCGATGTCACGGCGGCAGCCGGTCTGGCAGTGGATTCCGGCGCGGTGCGTCAGCCGGCCTGGATCGACGTCGATGGCGACGGCGACCTCGACCTCTTCGTCGCGTTCCGCGACCGCGCGAACGCGCTGTTCCGCAACGACGGCGGCCGTTTCACGGATGTCGCGCAGCAGCTCGGCCTCGCCGATGTGCGGCGAAGCGTCGGCGCGGTGTGGCTCGATTACGACGAGGACGGCGATCTCGATCTCGTCGTCGGCAACATGGATGGCGATGCGAACGGCGTCTTCCGCAACGACGCCGGGCGGTTCACGGATGTCGCGGAAGCGCTGGGTCTCGCGTGGGGCGGTCGCGCGCCGGGCGTCGCGACGAACGGAACGGTGCGGCCGTGCGCGGCGGACGTGGACGGCGACGGCCGGCTCGACCTCTTCTTCGCCAACTACGGACCGAACGGCCTGTTCCTGAACCGCGGCAGCGGCCAGTTCGAGGATGTGTCGCAGGCCTGGGGCATCGCCGTCGACGGCCGCTACGACGCGTGCGCGTTCGCCGACATCGACCACGACGGCCGCATCGACCTCTACGTCAACGGGACGGTGACCGGCGGCGTCAGCCACCCGGACTACCTCTTCCGCAACACCGGCGCGCGCTTCAGCGACGAAACGCCCGCGAACATCCGTGCGATCGCCGCGAGTCACGGCGTGCAGTGGGCCGACGCGGATGACGACGGCGATCTCGACGTGGCCCTCGCCGGTACCGCCGCCGGCGCAGCGCACCCGCTGCTGCGCAACACGCTCGCGCGGAATGCGGCCGCGCGCTCGCTGATGGTCGCCGTGCACGATGACCGCGGCCGCGCGCTGCCCGGTGCGGAGGTGCGCGTGTATCGCGCCGGCACCCGCACACTGCTCGGCACCAGGCTCATCGATACCGGATCCGGCTACAACGCGCAGAGCGTCCAGCCGGTGCACATCGGCGTGGCGGACGCGGATGTCGTCGATGTCGAAGTGATCGTGGCCGCGCGTGGCGCGCGCAGCCTGACGCGGGTCGGGGCCGTGGCCGTGAATGCCGGCGCGCCGGCATTCACGGTGCGCGTTCCGGGATCCTGACGACGTCGACAGCGCTGGCCGCAATCGCGGCCGGCAGGCGCCCGGGGGGCGTCAAGTGACCACACGTCGCGGTTTTTCGAGACCGTGGTCGATTCACCCCGCGCATGGGGGTCGATGCGCCACGCATCGGGCGACAGTGCGACGCGTGGTCGATTGATCCCCGTATGCGCGGTCGGATTGCCACCATCGGCATTTCGGGCGAGGAGTGGTCACTTGACACCCTCCGCAGGCCCGAAGCGTCGATGTGCGTGACCAAGGCGACGTTCTAGCGTCTGCGAACGCGTGCCGAGTCCCTCGCCGCATCCTGACGTTCGCGCATGGCGCGCACGCGATCGGCGATGATGGCGTCGCCCTCGACGCGCGCGGCCTGACGCTGAATGTCCGCATACATGCGAATGCGTACTGCATGCTCCTCACGCCTGCCTGCCGTAGTACCAAAGCCGCAAGTGGTCGGATCGATCGCGGCCCCGCCCGTGGCGCGACAGAGGGGGAGGGTGACGCCGCCGAGGTGGATCCTGCCAGGGCTCAGGCCCCACGACCTGCCGCGCTCATCTGATCGCAGCCAACGCGCGGATTCCTTTCCCAGCGCGGACGCCTCGGCGCGCGCTACCGAGTCGTTCTGGAGGCCGAGCGCCGCACCGATGCGCGCTCGCACACGGTCCAGTCCGGCGCGACCAGCGCGATCGGATTCCTCCGGTCCGTCGCCGGCACTCGCAGGCCGCGTTGCAGGCATCGGGACTTCGACTTCGATTGCAGGCCAGGCCGCGCCGGTGATGTTCGGAGCGGGCAGGACCTCCACCGTCTGACGCCGTGCTGTCGCGACCGATACCGGCCCGGCTTCAGCGCTCAGGCGGATATCGTAGACGTGCGTGACCGAGGTCGGCCTCCGCAGCGACGGCTCGCCGGCGGCCGTGGCGTAGTTCGAGACGCGCTGGTTCCCGATCGGCACGGCCAGGATGCCGGCGTGCACTGCCGCCGAGATCGCCAGGGCCACCGGCAAAGGGAGCGGGTCGCGACGCGAGATGGTACGGGAGATAAGTTTCATGGGCTCGGCAGGTTGGATGCCGACCGGGCGGGAATGGTTCCCAGCCTGCGCATGACGTCTTCGGCGTCGGCGCGCATCGGCGGCTAGATTGCAGGTTCACCGCCACGATTTCTGCGACGGAGACGAATGCGACGTTCGATCCCGGCCATCATCACGGTCTGCGTCCTGATCGGCGGCACGGCCGCCTGTCAGCCCGAAGAAACCGAACCCGCGACGCAGCAGATCGACGCACCCGCGGTCGAGCCGCCGCCGCCGCCACTCGATCCGGCGCGTGTCCCCGAGGTGCAGGCTGCGCTGGAGGCGCGGGTGACGGAGGTCGAGGCGGCGGTGCAGCGCCTGCCCGGCCTGATCGGCTCGATCCGGCGCGACATGCGACGCTACGTGAACGCCGACCACGTCGCCGCGGCGCAGCGCAACGGTGTGGGTCCGGTGCGCGACAGCACGCACGTAGCGGCGCTCGTGCAGTCGGGCGCGCTCGTCGAGCTGCCGGATTCCACGCGCTGGTGGGTGCTGCGCGAGCTGAACCAGTCGCTGCCGTATGTGACGCCCGGCACGAAGGCCGCGCTCGAGGAGATCGGACGACGCTTCCACGCGCGGCTGCAGGAGCGCGGGCTGCCCGCGTTCCGGCTCGACGTCACGTCGGTGCTGCGCACGGGCGCGCAGCAGGCGGCATTGCGACGTCGCAATCGCAACGCATCGAGTACGACCAGCTCGCACGAGTTCGGCACCACGTTCGACATCGCCTACCTCAGCTTCGCCGCGCCGCAGTCGCTCGACGACGCGGCGTCGCAGCAGGCATTGCCGGAAGGCGTGGCCGCCGCGCAGATCCGCGGCGAGCTGCGCGCCGCTGCGATGGTGCGCCTCGACACGCTGGGCACGCGCCACGCGCCGCACATCGAGGGCGAGCTCGGCGCCGTGCTCCAGGAGATGCAGCGCGAAGGCTCGATCATGACGCTGCGCGAGCGGAGTCAGCCGGTGTTCCACACGACGGTCGTGAAGTAGAATCGACAACGTGAAACGTGAAACGTGACGACGTGAAACGTGACGGCAGAGGCTTTACGCTCGATCAGCTCTGTTCGTCGGTGACGGCGTCGACGCTGGCCACGCCTTCCTCGTCCCAGCTCACCGTCAGATGCAGCGGGCGGCAGCAGACCTCGCAGTCCTCGATATACTCCTGCAGCGGGCCACCGCCCGGATCCACCAGCACCTCGATCTCCTCGCCGCAGTACGGGCAGGCGATCCACGCCGTCAGGTCGGCCACGCCGTCGCCGAGCGGGAAGTTTTCGTCCAGGTCGCTCATTCTGCATCCTCATGCGTTTTTCGCCGAGCGGCGGACAGCGCGGTGTGGCGACCGGCAACGGGGGTTCGGGCGCGATTCCCTGACGTCCGCGCTGGCCTCGACGACGGGGGGGTACCCCGTTCGGCGCCGCGAGGGTTCCGCATCAGGGGTGCGTCCCGCGCGCTCCGAACCGGGCTGGCTGCACACTCGACTTCGCTGAAGACTGGTTTGTGCAGTTTACGGGTGTCGGAAGCGGAAAACTCCACACAGTAACGCGCCGCGCCGGCGCAGGTGTGCAGTTTTCCGCCTCGTAGCCGGTCAACGCCCCGAGGCTGCCGCATCGCCGCGTCGAGTGTGCAGGCAGCCCGGTTAGCGCGCCACCCGTGCTGCCGCTCAGCGCAGAAATCCGACGATATCGCGCGCGAAGCGCTCCGACTCGTCGAGGTTGTGCAACCGCTTCCGCCACCGGCATGTTGCCCCCGATCGCGGCGGACCGCTACCCCCGCCGTCAGGTGCATGTCGAATTCGCGACGCCTCGTTCGACGTATGTGCAGAGCCGAGCCCGGGCCGCAGTGGCCCGACGGGTGAAGCGCTGCCCGAACTCGATGCCGGACAGCAGCGAGAGCGAGATCGAGATCCGCCAGATCTTCGAGGCCGAAGATTTCGGCGCGGAGTACACGCCCGAGCTGCGCGCGCAGGAGCAGCGCGTCGCGCAGCAGGCAGCGGAGAACGCGCGCCGCTGATGGAGCAGGCCTGATGGAGCAGCACCGCGCGGGCGACAGCCGAACTGAGGGCGGGGAGCCCCGCCCTTCCACCGGTCAGCGCGGCTCGACTTTCGTTCGCGGCGTCGAAAACAGCTCCTGGTGGAAACGATGCTCCTCGCGCAGTTGCGCGACGTCGTCCTGCAGCGACAGCAGCAGCTCCTCGATGCGCGGCGTCGGCAGCTCGGCGGGCCTCCTCGGCTCGACGGGCGGCGGCGCTGCCGACCGTGTGGATCCGCGCGCCCAGAGCAGCAGACCGGAAACGCCGGACGCGACAGCCGGCACGAGCAGCAGGATTGCTGCTCCCTCGTCGCCAACGGCGCCGACGCTGATGAACAGCCCCGCAGAGCTCACCTGCAGGAATGCAGCGATCCACTTTTCCATCGTCACCTCGGCAGATGGGGTTGCACCAAGATGGCGCGGGAGGCTTCGGTCCGCGAGCCCTTTCGATCAGGTCGCCCCCGACTGCGATTCTTGTCCGGTGACGTGCCGGCGAGCTACGTTGGGCGCATGACTCATTGTGCGCGGGCAGCGTTCTTCGCGTCGCTGCTCCTGGTCCTCGTGGAGCTCGGGCTCCCTGGTCGGCCGGGCGCGGCCGATGGCGGCGGTGGTGCTGTGGCCGAGTCGGTGCAGGTCCACACCGCACCGCACCCGTCCACCTGGGACGCACGCACGCACCTGCCGGACGCGCGCATCCACCGCGTTCAGCAGACGCCGTTCGCGCCGACGTTACCGCCCCACAGTGCGTCGCTGCTGGACTTCCACGCGCCCGAACCCGTCTGGTTCGGCGCCGGTACCGGCCCGCTCATACTTCTTCCGCCGTCCCGCGCACCGCCGGCCCTCTCCTGAACGACCGCGCCTCCGGCGCGGATCCACCGACAAACAATCCACGACTCGCGCGGCCACCCACATCCGGGAAGGCCGGGCTCGTTGCGTGGTTTGCAACAGGAGAGCTAGCGACATGTCTGATTGCATGGATCGCCGCGCCATGGCGCCGCGCGGCAGGGCCCATTTCGCCAGTCGGGGGCGGCCATGATGAGCATCCGGCGACGACTCATCTGGATCGGCGGCCTGGTGGCTGCCTCCGTCTTCTTCCTCGTCCCCCGCGATGTGGAACAGTTCCCGATCGACCTCGGCCTCGATCTGCGTGGCGGCATCCACCTCGCGCTGGAAGTGGACGAGTCGAATGGGCGCGTGACGGATTGCAGGGACGCGATTCAGCGGGCGGAACGCATCGTCCGTGCGCGCATCAACGAGTTCGGCACGTCGGAGCCGGTCGTGCAGATCGTCGGCGACTGCCGGCTGATCGTCGAGCTGCCCGGGATCACGGATCCGGAGCGCGCCCGGTCGATCGTCGGGCGCACTGCCTTCCTCGAGTTCCGCATCACGGACTCGGAAGAGCAGTTCCGCCGGGCACTGCCTGCGATCGACGTTGCGCTGCGCAGCACGAACAGGGACACGGCGCAGGCGACCGTGCTCTCGTCGGCCGCCCCAGGCACGCTGTCGGCACTGCTGCTACCCGGTCAGATCCCCGGTGAGTTTCTCGTGGCCGAGGAGCGGATCGCCGTCGTCGAGCGTCTGATCGCCACGTCGGAGGTTCAGCGTCTGATGCCGCGCGGACTGGATCTGAAGTGGGGCGCGCAGCTGCTGTCGTACGGTGGCGAATCGTACCGGCCGCTGCTCGCCGTCGAATCCCGACCGATCATCACTGGCGAGGAGCTGCAGCAGGCGAGGGCGGGCCGCGATCCGATGACGAACGCGACCGAGGTGCAGTTCGAGCTGACCCGGACCGGCGGCCGCACGTTCGCGGAGGCGACCGGAAACAACATCGGCAACCACCTCGCCATTCTCCTGGATGGTCGCGTGGAGGGTCAGCCGGCCGTGATCATCGATCGCATCGCGTCGAGCGGTCGCATCAGCCTCGGTGGCAGGTCGCTGGAGGAGGCCAACGACCTCGCGCTCATCCTGCGGGCTGGCGCGCTGCCCGCGCCACTGACGGTCGTCGAGGAGCGCACGATCGGCCCTTCGCTCGGGCAGGACTCGATTCGGACCGGCGTGCGCGCGTCGCTGTTCGCGATCGCGTTCGTGCTGCTCGTGATGGGAGTCTGCTACGGCTTCGCCGGCGGCCTCGCCATCGGCGGCCTGTTCCTGTACATGCTGTTCACGCTGGGCGGACTGGCCGGGTTCGGCTTCACGCTGACGCTGCCGGGCCTGGCCGGCTTCGCGCTCTCGATCGGCATGGCGCTCGACGCCAACGTCCTGATATTCGAGCGCATACGCGAGGAGCTCGGTGCGGGAAAGCCGGTCCGCGCCGCGGTCGATGAGGGGTTCCGGCACGCGATGAGCGCAATCGTCGACTCGAACATCACGACAGCTCTGACGGCGCTCGTCCTCTATCTCGTTGGAACCGACGCCGTGAAGGGTTTTGCGATCACTCTGCTCGTCGGTCTCGGCGCGTCGATGATCTCGGCGATCTTCGTGACGCGGACATTCTTCCTCATCTGGCTCAGGCGGCGCGGGGCCGGCGGCGGCATCAGGGGGCTGACGGCACGCGTCTTCGCTGGCGCGAAATACGACTTCATCCGCATGCGACGATGGGCATATGCCGCGACCGGGATGTTCATCCTGCCCGGTCTCCTGATCCTCGCTGCGTACGGCGCAACGTACAGCATCGAGTTCACTGGCGGTGCGCTGACGCATGTGCGCACCGCGGAGCCGATCCCGACCGAGGTGCTTCGGTCCGCCCTCGACGCCGGAGGTTTCGACGGCGCGGAAATCCAGAGATTCGGCTCCGACCGCGAGTACGTCATCCGTACCCGGCTCGATGGTGGAGGCGGCACGCAGACGGACGCGGTCGGCGCCGCGATACGCGGAGCACTGGACGCCGAGCTGAGCAGTGACCGGTTCGAGATCGTGCGGACCGAAACCGTCGGCCCCAAGGTCGGCGCGGAGCTCCAGCAGAAGGCGGTGATCGCAATCCTGATCAGTTTCGTTGCGACGTTGATCTATCTCGCATTCCGGTTCGAGTGGCGGTTCGGGCTCGCCGCCGTGCTCGCTACGATGCACGACATTCTCGCGAGCATCGCCTTCATCCGGTATCTCGATCTCGAGGTCAGCCTCGTCGTCGTCGCCGCAGTGCTGACGGTGCTGGGCTACTCGCTGAACGACACGATCGTCATCTTCGACCGCGTCCGGGAGAATCGGCCGAAGCATCGGCGGACCGGTCTCGCCGCGATTCTCAACCTGTCCATCAATGAGACGCTGCCGCGCACGCTGCTCACCGGCGGCAGCACTCTGGCGACGGCCCTGGTGCTCGCCTTCTTCGCAGGCGAAGTCATCCGGCCGTTCGGCCTCGTCATGAGCTTCGGCATCGCCGTCGGCACCTTCTCGTCGGTCTTCGTCGCAGCACCGATCCTGCTCAGCCTCCGGGCACCAGGAGCGGGTACGGGTTGACGGCGACGCCTTCCGACCAGGACACGGCGGGATCGCCGCGCAGGATGCCGAAGTGGAGATGGGGCGTATCCGGCGGTGCATTGCCAGTGGTGCCGACGTAGCCGATGACCTGGCCGCGAACGAGCTGCATGCCGTCGCGCAGACCGGGTGCGTAGCTGTCCAGGTGGCCGTACAGCAGTATGAAACGCTCCGACGCGTCGGTCGCATAGACCATGAGGCCGCCGGGTCTGCTGTCGAACATCCTCAGCAGCCGGCCGTCCGTCGCGGACAGCACGGGCGTGCCGCGCGGCGCGAGGATGTCGAGCGCTTCGTGCGTGCGGTCGCCGCGCGCCTGCGTGAACGTGTCGCGCAGCTGTGATCGCTCCACGCCGGCGACGGGCACGTCCAGCACCGCGCTCAACGCGGCGAGCTCGTCGGGCCCGGTGACGAGACTCGTGTCCGGCGCTGCGGTGAGGATGGGCGGGTCCGCGCGCGGAATGGCGGTTGCGTCCGCGGGGACGGTTGCGGAATCGACGGCCACGTCGCTGCGCGGGTCCGCGTCATCACGCGTGCAGCCGGCGACGATCGCGAGCACGAGCACCGCGCACACAGTGCGGCTCATGCCGGTACCACGAGCACGTCGTGCGGCTGCCCGTCGTCGCGGAGCGGGATGTCACCGCCGTCCAGACGCTCGCCGTCGAGCGTGATGACGGTGCCACCGGCGCCTGCGAGGCCCGGCGTGCGCACGACGATGTGGTAGAGGCTGCTCCCGAAGCGGTAATCGATCGTGAGCTCCGGCCACGCAGCCGGCACGCGCGGCTGCACGCGCAGTCGGTCGCCTCGCTTCTCGAAGCCGATGATCGATTCCAGTGCGACGCGGTACATCCAGCTCGCGGACCCCGTGTACCACGTCCAGCCGCCGCGCCCGAGCTGACCAACCGCGGTATAGACGTCCGCGGCGACGACGTACGGCTCTACCTTGTACCGGGCCGCACCTTCGGGTGTCGCCGTGCGCGCCAGTGGGTTGATCATCTGGAACAGCTCGAACGCGCGCTCGCCGTGGCCGAGCAGGGTGTGCGCCAGTACCGCCCAGAGCGCTGCGTGCGTGTATTGCGCGCCGTTTTCGCGAACGCCCGGGAGATAGCCCTTGATGTAGCCAGGATCACGGATGGTCTCGTCGAACGGCGGCGTGAGCAGCATGATGACGCCGACATCATCGAGCACCAGGTGCTCGTCGAGGGCGCGCATGGCGCGCATCTGTCGTTCGCTGTCGCCGGCGCGCGAGATCACACTCCAGCTCTGCGCGATGGCATCGATGCGGCACTCTTCGTTCGTGGCCGAGCCGAGCGGCGTGCCGTCATCGAAGTACGCGCGCCGGTACCACTCCCCGTCCCAGCCGTGCTGCTCGATCGCCGCGACGTAGGCGTCGGCCTGGTCGCGCAGCGCGGTCGTCGTCCCGGAATCCCCGCGCACCTCGACGTACGTCGCGAACGCGCGCAGTGTCGCGACCAGGAACCAGCCGAGCCAGACGCTCTCGCCACGGCCCTCCGCGCCAACCCGGTTCATGCCGTCGTTCCAGTCGCCGGTACCGATCAGCGGAAGACCGTGTGCGCCGATGGTGCAGGCGCGGCGCAGCGCTCGCAGACAGTGCTCGTAGACGCTGGCCTGCTCGCTGGAGACGCGGGGCAGGTCGTAGACCTCGTGCTCTTCCGGCTCGAGGTCCCGCATCTCCAGGAACGGCACCAGCTCCTCGAGCACGCCGGCATCACCGGTGACGCGCACGTAGTGGTCGACGACGTACGGCAGCCAGACGAGGTCGTCGGAGAAGCGCGTGCGCACGCCACGGCCGCTCTGCGGATGCCACCAGTGCTGCACGTCGCCTTCGATGAACTGGCGCGCTGCTGCACGCAGGATGTGCTCGCGCGCGAGCGCAGGCTCCGCGTAGACGAACGCCATGACATCCTGCAGCTGGTCGCGGAACCCGTATGCGCCGCTGCTCTGGTAGACCGCGGACCGCGCCCACATCCGGCAGGCGAGCGCCTGATACAGCGACCAGCGGTTCATCATGGCGTCGAAGGCCGGCTCCGGTGTACGCACGGAAATGACGGAGAGCCGGGCATCCCAGGCTGCAATGTTACGCGCGACTTCGGCGGCGGCCGCCGCGGCGGAGCCGAAGCGTCGAGCCAGCGCACGCGCGGCGCCAGCGCCCTCGGCGGCACCCAGCAGCACGACCAGCTCACGCGTTTCACCCGGCTGCAGCTCGAGCGTGCAACGCAGCGCGCCGCATGGGTCGATCCCGGCGCCGGTCGTGCCGGCGAGCCGCGCGCTGCGCAGTCCGGCCGGGTCATCGACGTCGCCGTTCCGACCCAGGAACTCGCCGCGGTCGGCGGTGTGGCTCGAGACCGCTTCGCTCAGTGCCAGGAACGCTGTCCAGTCGGCGAACTGCGGATCGAAATCGTTCTCCGCGAGCAGCGCACGGAGCTCCGGGTCCCACGAAGTGCGCACCTGGTGGCGGGTATGCTCGCGCGTCACGCCCAGCGTCCACTCGACGAACGCGGTGAGCGCGAGCCGGCGCGTGCGCGTGCCGCGGTTCGTGACGCGCAGCAGTGAGAGCTTGAGCGCATCGTCGACGGCGAGTCCGAGCGTCAGCTCCGTCGCAATGTCGTCGCGCTCGTGCTCGAACACCGAGGCCCCCGGTGCGTGCCGCACCGCGTAGCTCGCATCGTCGACGCGGCTGCCCGGCGTCGGCCGCCAGACCAGGCCAGTCTGCTCGTCGCGGATATAGATGGCCTCGCTGGCAGGGTCGCTGACCGGGTCGTTGTGCCACGGCGTCAGCCGGAAGAAGTAACTGTTGCCCGCCCACGTGCAGCCGGCGCCTCGCTCGGTCACGATGAAGCCGCCGCGCGGATTGGCGATCACATTCGCCCAGGGCGCGGGCGGCAACTCACTGCCCCGCACGTACAACTGGTAGTCGCCTCCAGCGGTGAGACCGCCAGTGCCGTTGTCGAGCATGAGCAGCGCGCGCGCGGGGAGCGGCGCGCGCGCGGGCACGGTCGCGGTCGCCGCGCCGGCGACCGGCGCGCCCACCGCACCGCCCGTGGGTTCCGGCGGCAGCACGGCCGCGGTCGCGACCGTCGTCGAGTCCACGATGCGGCCGAGCGAGCGCCCATCGCAGCGCACGTGCACGCGTGCCGTCGCCTGCAGCATGAGCAGTGCCTCGTCGCCGAGCAGTTCGGGCCGGCGGATGAACACGCCGCCAGGCTGGTCGACGCCGATGTCGCTCGCCGCGAACAGCGCTTCCATGACGCGCTCGTGCAACTCCTGCAGATAGAGCGACGACGACTGCTCGGTCAGCACCACCAGGTCCACCTTCATGCCGCGCCGGCGCATGTAGCGGTGCGCCGCGAAGACGTGGCGCAGTGTGGGCAGTCCGTCCGGCGAGGTGATGGTGGCGAGCAGGATCGGCCAGTCGCCCGAGATGCCGTGCGTCCAGAGCACCTCCTGCGAGCCGCGGTTGCGGAGCAGCAGCTCGGGCGCGGCGCGCAGCGCGGGGTGCGGATGCAGCAGGAAGCCGGCGATCTCCTGGAACACCGCCGCATCTGCGGGTGTCACGCGCAGCTCGCGCAGCTCCACCTGCTGCGCCGTCCACGCCAGGTTGAGCGCTCGCTGCGCGGCGTGCGGGTCGTGGTAGCGGTCCGCGAGCTCGAACGCGCTCTCACGACTGGTCGCGATCAGGGTCGTGAACGCCGCCGTTGCGGACTGCCCCGGCCCCAGCCGCATACGCGTCCGCAGCGCGAAGATCGGGTCCAGCACCGCCCCCGTCGTGCCCGAGAGGTCTCCTGCGGCGTCGAGCGCGGCCGGCCGCCGCGTCGTGCCGCCGCGGCCGAGGAAGCGCGCGCGGTCGGTCTCGCAGCTGACTGCGCCCGCGCGCTCGCGCCCGGAGTCGACGACGTGCACGCACCACAGCGTCCGCTCGCGGTTCGACCGCGGCCGGCGCGTCGCCGTGATCGCGCTACACCATTCGTGCCACTCCGTCTCGACGAACAGGTTGCCGAACGCGGGGTGCGTGCGGTCGGCTTCTGGCGGGCCCAGCACGACTTCGCCGTAGCTGGTCAGCTCGATCTCGCGCTCTTCGGAGCTGTTGTTGGTGACCGTTACGCGACGCACCTCCGCCGCATCCTCGGGCACGACCGCGATCTCCGTCAGTGTCTCGATCGGACCATCGACGCGATGGAACGTGACGCGGTCGGTAGCGAGCAGCACACGGTACCAGTCCGCATGCGCGCCGACCGGCTGGTGCGCCGTGGACCACGTCCGCCCCGTGATCACATCGCGAACGTAGCAGAACTGCCCGGTCGCATCCGCGGTCGTGTCCGCGCGCCAGCGCGTGACCGCCAGGTCCTCGTATCGACTGTAGCCCGCACCCGCATGGCTGAGCATTACCGTGTACGGATGCCGGCCGAGCAGCGCGATGTGGGGCAACTCCAGGTCCGGCGAGCTGAACTCGCGCACGACGGGCGCCTCCAGGTCCGGGTCCGGCAGCGCATCGTCCGGCCGCGCTTCCTGCGGTCCCTGCAGCACGAGCCGCCGCGGGATGCGCTCGTGCAGCAGCAGCTCCGCGGAGCGCACCAGCGCGTCCGCGTGGAACCGCTGCTGCCAGACCCGGCCGCACAGCACGTTGTCGAGCGCGACCAGACTCATGCCCACGTGATGCGCCATGTAGCTGCCGACGATCGCGTAGCGCTGGCGTGGCTCCGGCCTCGTGTAATCGAGCGCATCGCGGAATCCGAACGGACCGAGCGCGCCCTTCCCACCGAGCGAAGCGAGGTTCGCGAGCGCGCGGTGCGGCTCGACCATCGCCGCGAGCATCGACGCGTACGGCGCAATCACCAGGTCGTGACCGAGACCGCGCTTCAGCCCGAGGTCCGGCACGCCGAACGCGCGGTACTGATACGTGAGCTGACGGTCACGGAGATTGTAGGCGCTCTCGCTCACGCCCCACGGCACGCCGCGCGCCGCGCCGTACTCTATGTGCCGCCGAACCGCGCCACGATACGTCTGGTCGAGCACGGTGTGCGGAAACGACTGCATGACGAGCGTGGGCATGAGATACTCGAACATGCTGCCGCTCCACGACACCAGGGCCGTCTCGCCGGCCGCGCGCGTGAGCGTGCGCCCGAGTCGGAACCAGTGCTCGACCGGCACGTCGTTCTTGGCGATCGCGATGAAGCTGGCCAGTCGCGCCTCGGACGCGAGCAGGTCGTAGTACGAGTTGTCGAGCGCATGGCGCGCCGGCTGGTAGCCGATCGCGAACAGCTCGCTCTCGCTGTCGAACAGGAACTGGAAGTCCATGGCCAGCGCGAAGTGGTACGCGCGCGCGGCCAGGTCATCGAGGCGCGTTCTCAGCCCGGCATCATGCGAGTCGCCGTGGGCGATGCCACCGATCCCGCCGGCGAGCGCCAGACTCCAGTCGATCCACTCGTGTGTGGGATCGTCTTCCGCCCGGCGCCCCGCAGTCTCGAGAGCTGCACGCGCCGCTTCGAGATGGGACACGACGACGCCAAGCTCGTCCGGGCCGGCGGTGTCCTCGCGCGCGGCCAGTATTGTCCAGGCACGGCTCACATGCTTCTCCGCGGCCGAGGCGGCGCTGGCGAGCGGCCCCGCCTCGCCGGACCTGACGGCCTCGCGCAGCCGGCCGGCAGCCAGGTCGATGCCGGTATGCAGTCCCGTGCTCAGCCTGCCCCCGTCGCTGCCCGCTTCCGCGATCGCGAGGCATGCCTGCCGCAGCGCGATGAGGTGGCCGGCCAGGTTGCCGCTGTCCACGGTCGAGATGTAGCCGGGCTCCAGCACCTGGAGGTGCTCCAGCTCGTACCAGTTGTAGAAGTGGCCGTGCAGCCGCCGCATCCGATCCATCGATGCGAACGCCAGCTCGAGCCGGCTCACCATGTCGTGCGCAGTGATGAACCCGAGGTCGTGCGCGCTCACCGTCGCGAGCAGCTGCAGCCCCATGTTCGTCGGCGACGTGCGCGCGGCGATCACGGGAGTCGGGTCCTCCTGGAAGTTGTCAGGCGCCAGCCAGCCCGTCGCCGCAGTCATGAAGCGGTCGAAGTAGCGCCAGTGCAGCAGTGCGTAGCCGCGCGCCACACGCTGCTCGTCGGCGCTGAGCGGCGGATCCCGCCGCAATGCCGACGAACTCAGCAGATGCGCAAGCGCGGGCGATGCCGCCCATACCGTGACGAACGGCACGACCAGCGCGAAGCGCAGCCAGAAGTTCGCTTCCGGTCCGATCCCGCGCACGCCGACCGCTGCGACGAGGACGAGGATGCCGAGCGCGAGCAGGACTGCGGACAGCATCTGCTGCCGCGCGTGCCGCGCACCGCCCGTTTCACTGCGCTCCGCCTGCGACGCGGTCTGCCATTCGAGCAGCAGCCGTCGGCTCACGAACAGCCGCCACAGGGTGCGCACGATCGCGTCCGCCGAGATCCACGCCTGGTGCGGCAGGAACGCGATGGCCACCCCGAGCTGCTGCGCGCTGGTCACCGCGTCGTCGCCCAGCGCGCCGTAGTACGCGCGCCAGGACTTGTCGAGCGGCGGCCGCACCGCGGCGAGCAGCAGTGCGATCAGCCACGGCATGGCGATCGCGCCCAGGCCGAGCAGTGTCCACGTGAGCGGCGATCCCGGCAGCACCGTCCAGCCGGCGACCAGCATCACCAGCAGTCCGATCTCGACGGTGCTGCGCCGCAGGTTGTCGAAGATCTTCCAGCGCGCGAGCATCGGCAGCCGGTTGCGCTCCCGGCCCTCCGGCCCGGGCACGTACGCCGTCAACCAGCGCAGCAGCTGCCAGTCGCCCCGTATCCAGCGGTGCTTGCGTCGCGTGAAGGTGAGGTAGCGCTGCGGGTAATCGTCGTAGACGGAGATGTCCGTAGCCAGCCCGGCCCGCGCGTAGCTGCCTTCGATCAGGTCGTGCGAGAGCAGCGTGTTCTCGGGGAAGCGGCCGTGCGTCGCCTGCTCGAACGCGGCGACATCGTAGATCCCCTTGCCCGTGAAGCTGCCCTCGCCGAACAGGTCCTGGTACAGGTCGGACACCGCGGTCGTGTACGGATCCACACCCGGATGTCCCGAGTGAATGGCCGCGAAGCGCGAGCGGTGCGCGCTCGGCAGGGATACGCCGACACGCGGCTGGAGAATGCCGTAGCCGCGCACGATGCGGCCGCGCGCCTCATCGTACACGGCGCGGTTCAGCGGATGCGCGATCGCGCCGATCAGGTGCCCGGCCGCATCCGGCGGCAGCACGGTGTCCGCATCGAGCGTGATGACGTAGCGCACGTGTGCGAGCGGCTCGACGTTGCCGACGATCTGCGAGAACGCGTCCGCGCTCCCGCTGCGCAGGAAGAGATTGAACTCGGCCAGCTTGCCGCGCTTCCGCTCCCAGCCCAGCCACATACCCTGCTGCGGATTCCAGCGGCGCGGCCGGTGGAACAGGTAGAAGGCATCCTGCGCCCGGCGCGCATAACGCTCGTTGAGCGCGCGCACGCCGTCCACGGCGGCCGCCAGGATAGCCGCGTCGGCGGGGGTCGTCTCGGTCGCAGCGTCGGTGAAGTCGCTCAGGATCGCGAAGTGGAGGTGCTCCGCGCGGTTCGCGAGGTACTGCACCTCCAGGTTCTCGAGCGCCTCCTGCACTTCCTCGACGCTGCCGAACAGTGTGGGTGTGACCACCGCGGTGCGCAGCTCGGGCGGGATGCCGCGGCGGCCGTGCACGTCGAGCGCGGGAAGACTGCGTGGCGGCAGGAACGCGGTGAGCAGCTGATTGACGGCGTTGACTGCGATGTCGGTCGCGGAAACCAGCGTCACCAGCAACACCAGCGGCCAGGCGGCGCGCGCGTCGGCGCCGGCCAGCCACAGCACGGCGCCGAGCGCAGCGGCCGTGCCGACAACGATGCCGCCGCCCAGCACCAGGTTCGCGTGCGTCACCATCCAGCGATGCACCGCTTCCCTGCCCGCAGTCCGCCAGCCGCTGGCGAGCTCGAGCGCCTCCAGGCCGTCGTCTATCAGGTGATAGCCGACGTGCGTCGCAGCTTCCAGGCGTGCCGGATCGGCCGCCGCCGCGCGCGCCAGTGCGACCGCGTCCTGCGCCACCTCCTCTTCAGTGCGTCCGGTGCGGCGCGCGATCCGCTCCACCACGTGGCGGTAACGGTCCCGCGTCGCGAACGTCATGCGCACGTAATCACCGGAAGGGTCCTCGCGGAGGATCGCGTCCAGCGCGCTGTGCCGCTCGACGACGTGCTTCCAGTCCATCCCCGCGATTGCGCGCAGGCTCGTGATGCTGTGCGCCATCACGATCTGCGTCAGCGCCAGCCGCTGCGTGGACAGCGCAGCGGCGTGCTCGGCACTCATGCCTTCCTCGGTGATCCACTGCTCGAGCGCTGCCAGCGGCGGGTACTGCCCGGCCGTGAGATGGATCTGCTGCAGGAAACGCGATACGAAGATCGGCGTGAGCGGCGGGTGCTCGCGTGCGAACTCGCGCAGCACGGCGCTCAGCGACGCGTCGCCCTCCTCGCTTGCGGCCTCGATCCGCGCTGCCCAGGCATCCGCGGCATCGGTCTCATCGAGCCGCTGCGCCGTGCGCAGCGCCATCCGGCGTATACTCTCGATCAGACCGAGCCGCAGCATCGCCGGCAGCGCCCACAGCTCGCCGATCGCGAGCGTGCGCACGCTCTGGAACGCGTCGATGAACCGATCGACGTTGTCCACATCGACGCGACCTTCCGAGTGCGAGATCAGCGTGATCGCCAGCTCGTATGCGCGCGGATACCCTGCCAGCGGACCAGTCGCCAGTTCCGGCAGCTCGTCGTAATAGCCGCGCGGCAGGCTCTGCCGGACTTCGTTGATGTGCTCGCGGATGACGTGGTAGTTGTCGAGCAGCCACTCGCCGGCGGGGCCGATGTGCGCGTCGTCGGCGCTGCGGGCCGAGAGTCGGTCGTGGATGTCGCCCAGGATGCGCCGGGTCTCCACCAGGCGGATCAGCAGCGGCGCCGCCCGGACTCGCGACGCCCGCTGCAGCCGCTGCCCGCGCGCAATGACGCGCACCCGCTCCGCCAGATGCTCCGCCCCCAGCAGCTCGCCACGCAGCGGGCCCGTGAGCGGCTCTGCCGGCGGTGCGGGCGCGCGCCGGAAAAGCTGGCGGAGGCGCCGCAGCATCATGTCCGTCCCGGTCCGAATGCCCTGGTCAGTTGCTGCGAATCCTGGATCGGCGAGTCCTGCAAAGCTGCGCGCCACGCGGCGCTCGGAGCCAACGGTGAGTAGAGTACGTCGTCCCGCTCGGTCCCACCAGCCGCGGCAGGAGTGGGCCCAGGCACGGGTCTACCGCAACCGGACGATGGCCAGTCTGAAGCCACCGGGCGACATCGACTCATCGAGGGCGATCGACTGCACGCCCGCGCCTGTCGTCGTGAGGCCGAAGAACGCAGCCGAGCCGCCGTGCAGGCTCATGCTCGCCTCGATCGCACCGCGGCTCCATTCCGTCACACCCAGCGGATACGGCATGTCGTCGAACAGCCACGGGTATGCCTGACTGTACCGACCGTAGATCCCGCGCAGATTCCACGACGGCAGATGCACCCGGGCGTTGCTGAACATCACGTCCGGGTAGTCGTCCAGGGCCAGCGCCAGTGTCCATTCCGCCAGCAGGTCCGCGGTTGCTCGGCCTGCCACAACTGCGAGCCGCTGCAGACCCGATCCGGACGCTGAGCTCAGGCGTGTCAGGAACTCGTGTTCTGATGTGGCATGATGGTCCGTCGTCCACCTCACGAGCGACCAGCCGGTGTCATAGAACGAACCGTCGCCGGGCGTCGTCGGCCCGAGCGGCGAGCGCGCGGGCATGTCACCGATCACACCGTAAAGCGATGCCAGCGTGAATCCCATGGTGATGGGCCGCGTGCCGCATACGGGACCACCCCAGAGCTCGCAGCGGATGTCACCGTCGAGGATCTCGTTGCCTCTCCATTTCGCGCCGTTGTACCAGCGCCCCAGCAGCTCGCCGGCGAGCACTGCGGTCGCCTCCTCGAACCAGCTCTCGGCGCCGGCCGTACCTGTGAGGAACGACATCGAGAACGACGCGATATGCCTGATCTCATGAGCGAGGAATGTCGGGAACACGCGGCTGCCGTAATCCAGCTCATCAGCGTTGCGCGGCGTGGTGCCGTACAGCATCGGAGCTTCGTTGCTGGCAGGCGACCGGCTTCGCGGCAGGAAATCGCAGCCGGCGACGTACCCGCCACCTTCGGGCCGGACCGCAAACACCTCCGGTGACATCAGCGCTCCGATCCACTGCTCCTCAGCGAATGTCTCGCGATGGAATGCGACGGGATCGCCGAACACCTCGACCATCGTCGGGTGGAACAACGCCTCATAGTCGCGGCCGGCCCGCTCGTAGACCGCGTCCATCCGGCCCGCCATGGGCGCGGCCACATCTTCCCATATCACCGTATGGTCGCCCGCGTATGCTGCGCGCGCCCGGACGGTCACGTACCCGGTGCACGCCAGCGGTATCCGGAACTCCCGTTCCTCGCCGACGACCGGCGGCACCTGCGTGGCGTGGGCTTCCTGGACCGGGTCCTGGCTGGCGGCGGAGTGGTCTCCGGCAGCGAGCGCCGCTGCTTCCGCGCCGTAGAGCATGTCGGGAGGTCCGCTCCCGAACGGCAGGCGGGGAAATGCGGCGCCATGCGTCGTCGCAGACTGCGTGACGGTAGTCGCGGCGCCGAGGCCGCTGCCGGAAAGTGTGAAGGAGCGGGCGGACAGCAAATCCGTGGTATTGACGACGGCCAGCAGATATTCGGCGCCGTCATCCATGAGCTCGGTGCACCGTGCGGCTTCGGCGGGCGGCAGCAGGACCTGTCCTGCCGACAGCCGATGCTGCTCTCCGGTCCGCATCGGGTGGTCCAGTCCGGCAACCTGGCTGCCGACAGTCATCGCGACGGGTACGAGCTGTTCCGGGCGACAGTCGAACCCCGACGCCGGCAGACGGAGCTCCAGCCGGTCGGGAGTCGCCTGCACGACCTCGACCGGCCGCCCGTCGACGAAGACGAAGTTCGCCTCGCGTACGGGGGCGAAATTCCGGCCTTCGAGTGTTGCCGGGCCTCCGGGCCGGAGGACCGCCGGGGTCATGCGGTCGATACGCAGCGCCGCGGAATCATCCACAATGATCCAGGCAGTGTCGGCAGCGGGCGCAGCGATGGCCGCAACGACTCTCGCCGTCCCCGGCCGTCGCGCCCGCACCAGCCCGCTGGTGTCCGCCACGGCCACGGTCGTACGCGGGCAGCGGCTCCGGCCCGTGCGACCGCCGTGAAGGTGGCTGGTGGAATGC
>JBBEBA010000103.1:0-2336 GCA_040882575.1 Gemmatimonadota bacterium | reverse complement strand
ACGCGGGCAGCGGCTCCGGCCCGTGCGACCGCCGTGAAGGTGGCTGGTGGAATGCCGGAAACAGTCGCGGATACTTCATTCGGCCCTGCGCGAGTCCCCATGGTCCACTCGACCTGGGCCCTGCCGTTAGCGTCCGTCGCGGTTGCCCCCGAGCTCGTCGTACCCGCACCGGCGCCGATACTCCAGCTGACCGGCACGTTCGCGACGCCGGCGTCGCGGTCATCGAGCACGCGAATGATGAGGGGCTCGCTCAGCGCCAGCCCGACCTCGCCGCTCTGATCTCCGCCGGATACCGCCACCACGCGATCGGCTGACAGCAGTGAACGCTCGGGCGAGACCGTGTCACCGCAGCCGTACTGCACCAGCAGCAGCACGCCCGGAACGTAGAGAGCGCATCGGGACGCAGCGCGGCTCAGCACGAGAAACGAGGGCATGAACCGAGGTTACGACCGATCACTCCGGACCCGCAAGCGTCCGGGCCCGGAGTGCGGAGAGGCAGCGCTGGGCTTCAAGTCGACCCGAACCGACATGGAGGCGCCCCGGCACGCGGGGTACTCTCGTACCTGAATGCTCGCGGGCCTCATGTCGATGTGCATTGCGCCCGCGGCCACCCGCGCGGCGTGCGGAGGGGTGCTGGGGGAGGGGGTGCTGCGGGAGGGGGTGCTGCCGGCCCGGACCGGGCGCGACGTCGGAAGGGCCCCACCGCCTTCATCGAGGAAGCTGGAGCACCGTTCACGTCGTGGGGCGACGTCAGGATTCACCCGGGCCAACGCGCTGCACGAGCTGGGTACACCTCGACAGCGGCACAAGCAGTGATGCGTCCTCCGCCTCTGCGCGGAGCGGGGGTGGGTGCGATTGACGTCCCCCCATCGACGCCACGGATCGACGTTACGGATCACACGTCGCGGATCGACACCTCGTATTGACGCGCTGAGGGAGATTGCCGACTCGTCGAGACACCGAGGTCATCCTGCACGAGTTGGGCGCGGCCCAGCAGGGGGTCATAGCGCGCGCGCAATTGCTCGAGCGCGGCCTGTCCGTGCATGCCGTCGACCGGCTGGTGCGCGCCAGGCGGCTCCTGGTCGTGCAGCGCGGCGTGTACCAGGTCGGTCCACTGCCGCTCCCGCGAGCGGCCGAAAGGGCCGCAGTGCTCGCCGGCGGCCGTGACGCCAGAGTGAGCCATCGCAGCGCCGCACGCCTCGAAGGCATGCTCGAGGCGCATCATGTCAACCAGGTGGAGGTAACCATGCCGCGACGGAAACATCGTCGGATCGAGGGAATCCGGATCCACCGCGTGCGGGATCTGAGAGCTGACGAAGTCACGCTGCTCGATGGTCTGCCGATCACCACGCCGGCGCGTACGCTGCTCGACCTCGCCGAAACCGAGACTGCGCGTGTGGTCGAGCAGGCGTATGCGAAGGCGCTGCGCATGCGACTCGTCACGCCCGAAGTGATGCAGGACATGGTGGAGCGGCATCCGAACCACCGGGGAGTGACGCTGTGGCGGCAGTTGCTGGCGGCAAGCGGTGGGCCCGCGTTCACGCGCTCCGAGGCGGAGGAGAAGCTGCTCGACATTACGCGTAGCGCGGGGCTGCCTCCCCCGGAGTTGAACGCGCACGTGCTGGGTCACGAAGTCGACTTCCTGTGGCGCGACGCACGCGTAGTGGCGGAGGTCGACGGCTACGCCTTTCACGGTTCGGCGCGATCGTTCGCCGCTGACCGCAGGCGCGACGCCGAGTTGACGGCGGCCGGGTACCGGGTACTGCGATTTACCTGGGCCGATCTCGGCGAACACCGGCTGGCCACCGTAGTTCGCCTCGCGCAGGCGCTGGTGCGGTGACATTTCGTGTCACGCCCCCACGCCACCATGTCGCTTGACGCCGGTCCGGCACGGTTGTACTTTATGGTTCAAAGTACCTTGTCACAGCGCGCGCCACCGCTGCCATGACGACCCGAAAGCTCGGCAGGAGGGTCATGTCCCTGGTTCGCAGACCGTGTCGCAGAACAGCAGCCCTCGCATGCTTCATCCTGCTGTTGCTGCCCCTGGCCGGCTGTAGGCCGGACGTATACGACGTCACAGAGAACCTGAGCTACGACCCTGCCCTGGATATTCATGGAACGTTCGATGTCTACGAGCCGAAATGCGACAGCGTTCGACCCAGCCGCCCGGCCATACTGGCGATCCATGGCGGAGCCTGGAGTGGTGGCGACAAGGCGTGGGGCAGGCAGATCGCAGAGGAATTCACCCCGTACGGGTATGTCATCTTTTCGATCAACTACAGAGAAGGCGCTGAAACACATTCGCGCGAATGCCCGTCGATTCAGAGTGGATCCCG
>JBBEBA010000102.1:0-9564 GCA_040882575.1 Gemmatimonadota bacterium | reverse complement strand
TGCAGCGAACCTGCCTGCGATCATCTACAACGTGCCGGGCCGCACGGCGGTGAACATCCTGCCGGAGACGATCGCCGAGCTCGCGGAGGATCCGCGCGTGGTAGGCGTGAAGGAAGCGAGCGGCGACATCGTCCAGGTCGCGGAGCTGGCCCGTCAGACCGGAGACCGGCTCGCTATCTGGAGCGGCAACGATGAGAACGTCGTGCCAATCCTGTCGCTCGGCGGCCGCGGTGTCATCACCGTGCTCGGCAACGTCGCACCGCGTGGCACCAGCCGCATGGTGAAGGCTTACCTCGAAGGCAGCCGCGAGGAGGCGACATCGCTGCAGCTCCGTTTCCTGCCTCTCATCCGCGCGCTGTTCGCTGAGCCGAATCCGATGCCGGTCAAGGCTGCCGTCGGCTGGCTGGGCTTCGATGTCGGCGATGTCCGCGCGCCACTCTGCACCGTGGACCCGGAACGGCAGCGGGTCGTGATCTCCGAGATGCAGGCGCTCGGCATCGCGCCGGTGGTGAAGGCGATGTCGTGATCGATCTCGCCATCTGCGGGATTCGCGGCCGGATGGGAAGCACGCTCGTGCAGCTCGTGGACGAGCGCGACGACATGCGCGTGCGTCTCGGCATCGACAGCCGACCAGGTGACAACATCGCGACGGTGGAGCAGGCGGCCGCCGCAATGGGCGATGTCGCCGTGCTCATCGACTTCTCGACCGCCGCCGCAACGCATGCACTGCTCGAGCAGACAGCACACGCACTGAAGGGCCGCGCCGTGGTCATCGGGACGACCGGTCTGGACGCGCGCACGGAGCGTCTGCTGGACGCGCTGGCGCGCGACGCCGCAGTGCTGACCGCCGCGAACTTCAGCATCGGCGTGAACCTGCTGCTCTCGCTGTGTGAGGAGGTGGGCGGCGCGCTGGACGCGTCTGCGTGGGACGTCGAGATCACGGAAGCGCATCATGCGCGCAAGGTGGACGCTCCGAGCGGCACCGCGATCGCGCTCGGGCAGGCTGTAGCGCGCGGCCGCGGCGTCGAGCTGGCCGCCGTGAGGCGCGACGGCCGGAGCGGGCACGTGGGCGCGCGCAGCAGCGGCGAGATCGGCATGCACTCACTGCGCGGCGGGAACGTGGTGGGAGAGCACACCGTCACGTTCTTCGGCGCACGCGAGCGCATCGAGCTGAGCCATGCAGCCACGGATCGTGCCGTGTTCGCGGAGGGCGCGCTCGCGGCCGCGCATTGGCTGGCTGGCCGCGCGCCCGGCCGATATGCGATGCGCGATGTACTGAACCTCTAGAGATCGAAGCATATGGATTACCAGGAGATCAGGGACCTCATCGCGAACGCGCACAAGCGCACGCCGGTGACGGTGTACGTTCGGCACAGTGGCGAGCTGGCGGCGGCGGCGGATGCGGACCTGAAGGTGTTCCCGACGGGTGCCGGCACGACGATCCTGATCGGCGAGTGGGATGCGGCGCAGGCGGTGCTCGATGCGGCCGGCGACCGCGTGCAGTACTTCCATCTCGAGAACGACCGCCGCAACTCGGCGATCCCGCTGCTCGACCTGAAACCGATCGGTGCGCGCATCGAGCCCGGCTCGTTCATCCGCGACAAGGTCGAGATCGGTGAGCGCGTCATCGTCATGATGGGGGCTGTCGTGAACATCGGCGCGATCATCGGTGCGGGCACCATGATCGACATGAACGCCGTAGTCGGTGCGCGGGCGATCGTCGGCAGCGACTGTCACATCGGCGCCGGCGCGGTGCTGGCAGGCGTGCTCGAGCCGCCGAGCGCTGAGCCCGTCGTGATCGAGGACGAGGTGCTGATCGGCGCGAACGCGGTCGTGCTCGAAGGCTGCCGCGTCGGCCGCGGCAGCGTGGTGGCGGCGGGCGCGGTCGTCACGGGCAACGTGCCGCCGAACGTGGTGTACGCGGGCCAGCCGGCCCGCTGGATCAAGGATGTGGATGCGAGGACGAAAGACAAAACGGGGCTCCTGAAGGAACTCCGCAGACTCAACGACTGAGGCTCCGCATGGAGTGGCTGCCCCACCTGACGCAGGAGATTGCGGTGTTCTTCGACGAGAACACCGAATCGATGCTGCGCATGCTCCTGGCAGCCTGCCTCGGCGGCATCATCGGGCTCGAGCGCGAGTCCAGCGGCAAGCCGGCGGGATTCCGGACCAACCTCCTGATCTGCGTGGGCGCCGCGCTGCTGACGGAGCTGTCGTGGAAGGTTGCAAGCGACGCATCGCTGCCAGGCGGGTTCCGGGCCGATCCCGGACGCATCGCAGCACAGATCGTGAGCGGTATGGGCTTCCTCGGTGCGGGCACTATCCTGCACGCGCGCGGCAGCGTGACGGGCCTGACGACAGCAGCCACGCTGTGGGTCGTCGCGGCGATCGGCATGGCCGCGGGTGCGGGCGCCTACGTGCTCGCCGTCGTCGGCACCGTGCTGGTCATGCTCGCACTGATGATCCTCGGCCGCTTCGAGGACTACCTGCTTCCGCGCCGCATTGCGGACCGTACCATTCGCGTGGTCGTGGCGCCGCGCGGTGAGCTGGTCACCCTGGCAGGCGAGCTGGTGAAAGCTGCCGGCTTCACGGTCGCTTCCGTGGACGTCGAGAAGGCCGAGGAGTGGTTCGTCGCCTCGTTCGTCACGCGTGGCCGCGGCGGCGACTTCGACGACGCCGTGACCCGGTTGCTGGAAACGCAGGACGTGCAGCAGGTGACGCTGCTTTGATAGCGAGCGCGCGCCATGGCTGTTATCTTTGCCGCCGTCTCGAGCCACCCACCACCTCCGTGACATCATCATGATCGAGATCTTCAAGGCCGCCGTCCAGCGCGGCGCGTCGGACATCCACATAAAGGCAGGCGACTACATCCGTGCCCGCATCACTGGCGAGCTGGTGCCGCTGACGCAGCAGCGGCTGTCGCCCGAGCAGGTCGCACAGATCTGCACGCAGCTCGTTCCGGACACGGAACGCGACCGCGTCGATCGGATGAACGACTACGACTGCTCGTGGAGCGCGCCAGGCGTCGGCCGCTTCCGCGTCAACATTCTGCGGCAGCGTGGCACGATGATGGTCGTGCTGCGCGTGATCCCGATCGACATCCCGAGCTTCGAGTCGCTGCGGCTGCCGCCGGTGCTCGCGAAGATCGCGCATTCCGAGCGCGGCATGGTGCTGGTCACCGGCGTGACCGGCTCGGGCAAGAGCAGCACGCTGGCAGCGATGATCGGACACATTAACCAGACGCGGAAGAAGCACGTGCTGACGCTCGAGAACCCGATCGAGTTCCTGCACCGCGATGTGAACAGCTCGATCACGCAGCGCGAGGTCGGTGCTGACACCGACTCGTTCGAGACGGGACTGCGCGCCGCACTGCGCGAGGACCCGGATGTGATCCTGATCGGCGAGATGCGCGACACCACGACCATCGACACGGCCATGAAGGCGGCCGAGACCGGCCACCTCGTGTTCTCGACACTGCACACGACGAACGCGGTGCAGACGATCTCGCGCGTCATCGCGGTGTTCCCGCCGCACGAGCAGGAGATGGTGCGGGTGCGTCTGTCGGAGAACCTCGTCGCCGTCATCAGCCAGCGGCTGATGCCGCGCAAGGACGGCAGCGGCCGGGTCGTCGCGGCGGAGATCATGATCGTAACGGCCACGATCCGCGACGCGATCCTCGACAAGGACAAGATCTACGAGATTCCCGACCTCATGGTCGAGGGTCACGATCAGTACGGCTCGCAGACTTTCGATCAACACCTCATGAAGCTCGTGCAGGACGACCTGATCTCGTTCGAGATCGCCAAGGCCGGCGCCACGAACCCGGGCGACTTCGAGCTCAGAATGCGGACACTCGCATGACCGACGTACGCGACCGTCTGACCGGCATCTTCCCGCCGATCGTCACCAACTTCGACGCGGTCTCGGGCGATATCGCGCCCATCCCGTTCCGTGAGAACCTGCGCCGCTGGATCGAGACACCGATCGACGGCATCGTGCTGTTCGGCAGCAACGGTGAGGGCGCGCTGCTGGACGAGGATGAGAAGGTGAGGCTCACCGCGTTCGCGCGCGGCGTCGTGCCCGCCGGCTTCGTGCTGATCGCGGGTACGAGCGGCGAGTCCACACGTGCGGCCATCCGCGAGACGAAGCGGCTCGCGGCCGAAGGCGCCGACGTCATGCTCGTGCACCCGCCGTCGTATTTCGGGTCGCACCTCGCCGTCGCCGCGCTGCTCGACTACTTCCGTGCGATCGCCGACGCGTCGCCGGTACCCGTGATGCTCTACCATATCCCGAAGTACACGAAGGTGACGCTCGAGCCGGGATTCGTCGCGGAACTGATGCGCCATCCCAACGTCGCCGGTCTGAAGGATTCGTCGGGTGACGTGAAGCGCTTCGCCGATTACACGAATGCGTGCGGCAAGGGCTGCCGCCTGTTCGTCGGCAACGGTGCGCTACTCTACACGGCGCTGGAGCTCGGCGCCGCCGGCGGCATTCTCGGCGTGGCCAACATAGCGCCAACCCTGTGTGCCGAGATCGTGCGCAGCTTCCGCGAGGGCCGCACGCAGGAGGCTGGGCGGCTGCAGGAGAAGCTGACGCCGCTGCACAAGGAAATCGTCGCGGCGTTCGGCGGGGTCGGCTGCAAGGCCGGCCTCGACCTGATGGGCTGGGCGGGAGGCCCGCCCCGGGCACCGCTCAAGCCGCTCACCGACCGCGAACGACAGCAGGTGGCCCGGGTGATGCAGGGAGCAGGGATCGTCTAGACGGACCATCACGTGCTCCGGGGGGATGATGCGGGCGGAACCGTTGCAGGAGTCGGCGAACGTGGATCAGACGGGGCGGTTCGACGCGGGCGAGGTGCTGCGCGAGATCGTGCGCCCCCGACTCACGGGGTCGGATGGCGCCGCTGAGGCCGCTTCCGCCATCCGCACGCGGCTCGAGGCGGCGGGCTATGACGTGGAGGACCAGACTTTCACGTTCAACCCGTGGCCCGGTCGCTTCGGCATTACCGTCATCGGTGTGCTCTACCTGGTCGGGACCTTTGCCGCCGCCGCATTCCTCTACAGGAACAGCCCCTACGTTTCGATCGCGCTGCTGCTGATCCTGCTCCTGGTGTCGACGCTCTTCGTGTACCTCGCACGAGCGTCGATCGGCAGCCTGCCCTGGGGCCGCCTGAACGGAGCCAACCTGTACGCGGCACCCGTCAGCGGCCGGCCGCGCTACATCGTCATGGCCCACCGGGACAGCAAGTCGCAGCCCGTGCCGCTCGCTTTCCGCGGGCCAGCCATCGTGCTCGGCGGCGTCGCGTGGCTCGCGCTGCTCGGCGGCGCCATCCTGCAGACGGCCCGGCCGCTGCCAGGCCCCATGGTCATCGTGCTCGGCGTGGCCGCCGCCCTCGCCGGTGTGATCCTGATCTTCTGCTGGGTCGACAACCACTCGCCGGGCGCGCTCGACAACGCGAGCGGAGTGGCCGCGGCAATCGGCATCGCCATCCGCGAGCGTGCCGCAGGCGACGTCGCCATCCTGATCACCGACGCCGAGGAGCTCGGCCTCGCCGGCGCCCAGGCTGCGGCCTCCGCAGGCCTGCCGCCGGTTTTCGGCGTGATCAACCTGGACGGACTCGACGACCACGGCACCTTCTACGTCTTCGAGCGGTTCGGCACGTTCCGCAAGACGGGACTCGCGCCGCACATGACGGCCGCGCTGCTGCAGGAGGCGGACGCGCTCGGCGAGCCGGCTGACCGGCGGGATCTGCCGTTCGGCATCGTCGTCGATCACATTCCGATGGTACGCGCGGGCATTCCCGCGCTCACACTGATGCGCGGCTCCGTGCAGTCGCTGCGCCGGGTGCACCGGCCCAGTGACGACCTGCAGCACCTGCGCGGCGATGGCGTCATCCGCACGATCGAGCTGGTCTGCGGCGCGCTCCACCGCATGAGGCAACAGTAGAGCGGGGGAGCGGAGGAGCGGGTGAGCGGGTGCGGGGCAGGGGCAGGGGTGAGTGAGGGTGGCGCGCGGGGCGCGATGGGTGTAGACTGACGGCACAGAACCGCGTGCTCACCGCCGGACACGAAAACGCTTCGTGGCCGGCGGCTTTCTGTTGTCTCTGAATCGTGTCGAGATGAAGGACTATCGGTGCCTCGTCGTCGTCGGTGCCCAGTGGGGCGACGAGGGCAAGGGCAAGATCGTGGACGTGCTCGCCGCGGAGGCGGGCGTCATCGCGCGCTACCAGGGCGGCGCGAATGCCGGCCACACGGTGCACATCGGTGCGGAGGAGTTCATCCTGCACCAGATTCCCTCCGGCATTCTGCATCCGGAGAAGCGCTGTCTGCTCGGCAACGGTGTGGTGCTCGACATCGAGCAGTTCTTCGAGGAGCTGGATGGCCTCGAGGCGCGCGGCATCGACGCGGAGCCGCGCATCGGCATCAGCGGCCGCGCGCACCTGCTGCTCGACTACCACAAGAAGCTGGACCAGGTTAGCGAGCTTGCCCGTGGTGATGGGAAGATCGGCACAACGGGCCGAGGGATCGGGCCGGCGTACGAGGACAAGGTCGCGCGCATGGGCGTGCGCGTCGCCGACCTGCAGGATGTCGGGCGTGCCCGCGACGTCATCGGCCGCGCGACCGCACGCGCGAACGAGAAGCTCACGGCCGCGGGCGCGCCGCCGCTCGCTGCGGCTGAAGTCGTGCGCGGCGTCATGGCCGTGCGCGACAGGCTGCTGCCGCTCGTGACGGATACCGGGCTCGAGATCACGCGGGCGCTCCGGGACGGCAAGCCGGTCCTGCTCGAGGGCGCGCAGGGCGCCATGCTCGATGTCGACCACGGCACGTACCCGTTCGTAACATCGTCCACGACGACGGCGGCAGGCGCCGCCACGGGCTCCGGCATCGGGCCGACCGCGATCGACCAGGTGCTCGGCGTGGTGAAGGCGTACACGACCCGCGTGGGCAGCGGCCCGCTGCCGACCGAGATCGAGCCGCCGCTCGGCGACCACCTGCGCGAGCTCGGCGGCGAGTACGGGGCGACGACCGGCCGCCCGCGCCGCTGCGGCTGGTTCGACGCCGTCGTCGTGCGCTACGCCGCGCAGGTGAACGGGCTGACCGGCCTTGCCATCACGAAGCTCGACGTGCTCGACACGTTCGACGAAGTGCTGATCTGCACCGGCTATCGTGTCGGCGACGTCGACCACTCCACGTTCCCGTACGACCTCGGACTGCTCGAGAAGGCGACACCCATCTACGAGAGCATGCCCGGCTGGAACGAGACGACGTCGTCCGCGCGGTCGTATTCGGATCTGCCGGCGCGGGCACGGGAATATCTGGAACGCATCAGGGACCTCACTGGGGTGCCGATTGCGTACGTGTCGGTGGGGACGAAGCGGGAGCAGATTATCTCGGTCTGAACGGCGGATTGCATCCAGGCGGGAGGTAGAGATGCGTCAGCTGCGCCTCGGTCATCCGGCCCTCGGCAGGGCGAGTGCTGGTCTCGCGGTCGTGCTCGCGCTGAATTGCAACGGTCCGGAACCTGGCGAAGCTCCGGCAACGGTGCGCGATAGCCTCGGTGTGGCAGTCGTCACGAACTTCGCCCCTTCCCCGGCTGATCTTAATCCTCAGGTGAGCGATACCCCACTCGTAACCATTGGTGAGGTCGACGGCCCTTCCGAGTACACGTTCCAGCGAATCGATCAGATTTCGTTCTGGCCATCCGGCGGATTCCTCGTCCTCGACCGTGGCGCTATCCGACTGCGACGTTACACCGACGATGGACGCCACGAGCTGAGTTTCGGACGGCAAGGCAGCGGTCCGGGGGAGTTCCGCAGGCTGGCGGGTGCTCTGGTTGCAGGCGACAGCATCCTGGTGCACGATGGAAGTCTCCAACGGCTTTCGGTGTTCGACACCACAGGAATAGTGAGACGAACTGTAGCCATGGACCCCACGGGGGATCCTCTGCATCCGCTGAGTTTCTACTGGCTTGCGGGGGTTGTCGGATCCGACCTGGTTCTCGTGGCAAAAGCGGCCAGCGCCGACATGCGGCCGGAACCGACGGAGTACTGGGATGTCAGCGAGACGCTGGCGTACAATCCTGATGGTACGCTCGAGGACACAATTGCTGAACCAGCCGGCATGGATATCTATGCGACTCCTGAGAGGGCGGGCAGTGTCATCTATGGGCGCGTGTCCTCCTGGGCGGTGGGAGGTGAAAGGATCTACATGACGGATGGCGGTGAGCCGTATATCAGGGTCTATGACTCAGCAGGTGAACTGGAGCGGATCATAAGGGTTGCGCGCCCCCGAACGCCTGTGGACCGCGAGACGGTTGAGGAGCTCCAGCGCCTGCGCACGGACCCTGAGACCTGGGGATCGGCTGCAGGCGCGTCCTGGGCGGCTGCTGAGTACGAACCCTCGATTTCCGGGCTCGTGCTCGATGATGAGGGCCTCATCTGGGCGGAGGAATGGGCTTCAGAGGCGACGGTGCCGCGCTCTTGGCTGATCTTCGATCTCGAGGGGCAATGGGTCGGTACCGCCGAATCGCCCCCTCATTTTCGCGCGACGGCCATCTCTGGCGGCAGGATGGCGGGCATCTGGCGCGATCCGCTTACCGGTGTCGAGATGGTTCACGTATATGCCGTCAGCTACTGAGAAGCAGGAGCAGATCATCTCGGCCTGAAAACTACGGAGGCGGAAAGGGCGCCTGGAAACTGATCTGTTCGACGGTTGAGATGCGGCTGAAGTCGTGCTCGTTCCGGGTGATGAGAGTCAATCCCTCTTCCCGGCACGATGCTGCAAGCAGCGCGTCATTCATGAAGGAGCGTGGAACGCCACCGGCCGTGAGCATGCTCCGTTCTACGAGCTGTGAGACGATTTCTCCGGACGTCTTCCACGCGCGGTAGCTCGGCACAATGACGCGACCGCGCTTCTCGAACGGCCCGATAATGTCACGCTTCAGCTGCCGTCGGGCCCGCTCGGAAATGGCGCCCCTCACCAGCTCCTGAACCACCACCGCGTGCAGGTGGATCCGGGGCAGGAAGCTCGCAACGAACTCGATCAGCTCTGCACCGAATACCCGGTCCCGTGCAGCAGCGATGTAGATGTTCGTGTCGAGGACGTACTTGCTCACACGTCCGCTTCGTCCACGTCATGGAGCAGGCCGCTCCCGGCCAGCCGCGCAATGCCGGCCAGGGCTTCCTGACGAAACACCACCAGGTCAAGAGCCTGTTCCACAGTCTCCGTCTCTGTGCTCGTCCCGAGGATCTTCTTCGCCCGATCGATCTTCGCCTGGCTAAGTCGCAGATTCTTCCGGACCGTGTTTTTCGTCGCCATGGCTCCTCCTGACTGTACAGACACAGTATCGCGGCTGTACAGCCGGGAGTCAACGCCGATCCCCGACGCTGCCCGTAACGATGGACATCGGACCGCTGGCGGCCGAATCCGGCGTCCATCGCCTGATCGTGACGGTGACGGACCTCGCAACGGGAGCGGGCTCGCGAATGTAGCGCGTGGTCAGGATCCATTGAACTAACTCCCGCGGCGCGTGCGATCGACTGCACGGCCGCGGGAGCTTCCTGGA
>JBBEBA010000101.1:4732-50949 GCA_040882575.1 Gemmatimonadota bacterium | reverse complement strand
AATACTCGATGTCGTGGAACACGCTCGACAGCGGGCTCAAGCTGTTCTTCAGCCGGGAGGTGAAGGGGGCTGCCGGCGAAGACCTCGTCGAGAAGCAGAACGCGGAAGTCGGGCAGATGCCGGTCGTCGCGCAGGAGTGGGTCGCGTACGGCTACGAGGCGGAGGACCGGCATTTCGTGCGGGCGTTCCGCCGCGGTGAGACACCGCTGCTCACCTGGGAGGACGGCTACCAGACGGTTCGGCTGCTGATGGCGGCCTACCAGAGCGCTGAACAGGGGCGCACGCTGGAGTTCCCGCCGTCGGGACTCGACGCGTTCGTGCCAGCCGTCGCGCGCGGGACGTGGAAGCCGTCGTGATCTCGCGCCGCGGCTTCGTCGGCGCGATGGCGGGCGACCACGCACCGCCGCCCGGCCTGGACCGGGATCTGTTCGTCGGACCCGTGCCGGCAGTGCCGTACCACCCGGTCTACCATCCGTTCAACTGGCGCGGCTGGGTCGACTTCGGCGTCGGCGCGCTGGGCGACATGGGCGCGCACCTGCTCGATCATCCGTACTGGGCGCTCGGCCTTACGCTGCCGCTCACCATCGAAGCGACGTCCACACCGTTCGGCGGACCGGCCGATGCGCCGGCGACATACCCGCTCGCCATGACGGCGCACTACGAGTTCGCGGCGCGCGGGATGCAGCCGCCGGTCTCGCTGCACTGGTACGACGGCGGGCTGATGCCGCCGCGTCACGATCTGCTGCCGGAGGCGGTCGCGCTCAGCCGCGAGGGCGGCGTGCTGTACGTCGGGGAGTGGGGCCTGCTGCTGCACGAGACGTATGGCCGCAACCCGCAGCTCTTCCCGCAGTCGCTGCACGAGAGAGCTGAGCAGGTGCCGAAGTGGTACACGCGCGTGCAGGACGCCGATCACGAGATGAACTGGATCCGGGCGATCCTCGGCGAGGCCGAGGCGGTGTCGCCGTTCTCCTGCGCCGCGCCGCTCACGGAGGTGATGCTGCTCGGCATGGCGGCGCTCCGCGCGGGGCAGGGCCGCAGGCTGCGCTACGACGCGATCAACATGCTGTTTGCCGGAGCCGACGACGCGAACCGGTATCTCACCCGCGAATACCGCGAGGGATGGACATGATGCAGCACACGAGACGCAATCACGCGGTGGCCGTCGCCGGCGTCGTCGCCATCGCAGGCGCGCTGTCCGCGTGCGGCACACAGAACGGAACGCGTGCGGATGAGGCGGTCCCGGGCGGCGCCGCGGCGCCGGGCACAGCCGGGGCCGCCGCGCGTGCGGAGGGTGGCATGAACGAGCTGACGACGCAGGAGCGGCAGGATGGGTGGCGCCTGCTGTTCGACGGCACGACGACAGCAGGCTGGCGCGGCTATGGACGCAGCGACATGCCTGCCGGCTGGCAGGCGCAGGACGGGCTGCTGGTGCGCGTCGCCCAGGCGGGCGACATCGTCACGACGGAGCAGTTCGAGAGCTTCGAGCTGGCTCTCGACTGGCGTGTGGGGCCGGGCGGCAACAGCGGCGTGCTGTTCCGCGTCGTCGAGAGCGACGATCCGATCTACTACAGCGGCCCGGAGGTGCAGATCCTCGACGATGCCGGACATGCGGACGGCGGCGCGCCGCTCACTTCGGCCGGCTCCAACTACGCCCTGCACCCGGCGCCCCGCGGCGTGGTGCGGCCGGCGGGCGAGTGGAACAGCGCGCGCCTGCTCGTGAACGGCACACATGTCGAGCACTGGCTGAACGGGCGGAAGATCGTCGAGTACGAGCTCGGCAGCGACGACTGGAAGCAGCGCGTCGCCAGCAGCAAATTCAGTGCATGGCCGGCATACGGGCAGGCGGCACGCGGTCACATCGGCCTCCAGGACCACGGCGATCGCGTCGAGTTCCGGAACATCAGGGTGCGGGTACTGCCCTGAAGTACGACATCGGCGACCTGCTCCAGCTGCTCGACCTCGAGCCGCTGGAATACAACATCTATCGCGGCCGCAACCGCGACATCGGCAGCGGCCGGGTGTTCGGCGGTCAGGTCATGGCGCAGGCGCTCGTCGCCGCGCACCGCACGGTCGAAGAGGGTCGCGTCGCACACTCGATGCACGGCTACTTCATTCTGCCCGGCGACCTCGGGTCGCCCATCGTCTATTTCGTCGATCGGCTCAGGGACGGGAAGAGCTTCACCACCCGCCGCGTCACGGCCATCCAGCACGGTCGCGCGGTGTTCAACATGTCCGCATCGTTCCAGCGGGTGGAGGAAGGGCTCCGCCACCAGTCCGGGATGCCGGTCGTGCCGCCGCCGGAAGCGCTCGATTCCGAGCTGGACCTCATCCGAGCCGCCGCGCCGCGGCTGCCGGAGCCGCTGCGCACCGTGCTGACGCAGGACCGTCCGATCGATTTCCGCACCATCGACATCGATCCGTTCGGCGAGGTGCCGCGCGAGCCGAAGCGGCAGATGTGGATGCGTGCGGTGGGCAGCATGAAGGACAGCACGCTCGAACATCAGGCCACCCTCGCCTACGCCTCCGATTACGGTCTCCTCGCCACCGCTGTACAGCCGCACGGGTTGCACATCCGCAGCCCGGGGCTGCAGGCCGCGACGCTCGATCACGCCATCTGGTTCCACCGGCCGTTCCGCATGGACGACTGGCTGCTCTACGCGATGGACAGCCCGGCCAGTGCCGGAGCGCGTGGCTTCGCACGCGGCAGCATCTTCACGCGCGACGGCCAGCTGGTAGCGTCCGTCGCACAGGAGGGATTGATCCGCATGCACGACGAGGACGAGCCCGCACGGGGTTGAGCCGCCCTGGCGCGACGCGAACTGGCGCAGATGGTGCATCCAAGGCGGGAGTAACGCAGCACCCAACCAAGGAGGCATACATGGCAGATCGCAACCACCGCTCCGATGACGCCCGCGACGAACACCCCGGTGCGGGAGAGCAGGCAGGCGAGGGCGTAGGCGGTATCGGCGGCACGCTGGCGGGCGCAGGCATCGGCTCGGCCGCGGGTCCCGTCGGCACGATCATCGGCGGCATCGCCGGCGCGCTCGGCGGCTGGTGGGCCGGCGAAAAGGCAGGACGCGCGCTCGAGGACATGGGTGACCACGAGGACCACTACCGCCGGCACCACCGCGGCCTCGGCAGCTCCGACATCGAGTACGACGAGGCGCGCCTCGGCTACGGCGTCGGCCATGCCGCCGGCCGCAACCCGGACTATCAGGGCCGCCCGTTCGACGAGGTGGAAACGGATCTCCGCCGCGGCTGGAAGCACGACCGCCGCGATTACGATTCCATGCGCCCGTTCGTGCGCACCGGCTACGAGCGCACGTCGCAACTGGACGACTAGCTATAGGCTTCGACGGCAGATGGTGGATGACGGCGCTTCGTCATCCACCATCCGACCGATCACGGCCGAGCCCTTCAGGACCCGGTGCGCTCCACCCAGCGAACCATGTCGTCGAGCTCACCGGCATCGATCCAGTGGCCGATGTCGTAGTCGTGCGCCTCGAGCGCTGCGCCCGCCGCAGCGAGCGTCGCACGCCCTTCCTCCGCGAGGCGGAACGGGATCGCCGGATCCGCCCTGCCGTGCCCCCAGAAGAAGCGCGTGCCGGCTACCGTCTCGGGTGTCGTACGCACCGCAGGATGATCGGCCAGGAAGCCGCTGAAGTTGACGATGTCCGTAATTCGCCCGGGCCGCGACAGCGCGTAACCGAGGCTCATGGTGCCGCCCTGCGAAAAGCCGCCGAGCACGATCCTGCCCGGCTTCACGCCGAGCATCCCCGGCAGCGCGTCGAGCAGAACGTCCAGTGCTTCCAGACTGCGCGTGAAGCTCTCCGGCTCCGGGCGGTTCCGGCCGAGGAACCGGTACCACGCGCGGCCCGGGCCATACCCCCACGGCGCGCCGGGAAATGGAGCATCGGGCGCCACCACCGCCCACGCCGGTGGCAGCCGCGGCCGCAGCCCGAACACGTCGCTGCGGTCCGCCCCGCGCCCGTGCAGCAGCACCAGGACCGTCAGGCCATCCGCCGCAGCCGCCGGTATGTGAAGCTCGTGGTTCATTGCTCAGCCCTGGCCTGCAGCGAGCGGCAACTGCGCCGCAGCCTTGCCGAGCTTCCGCAGCAGCGTCGTCAGCTCCTGCTTCTCCGTCGAACCGAGCGACGACACCGCACGCTCGATCACGGCCGCATGCGCCGGAAAGATCCGCTTCATCAGCGCCTGGCCCTTCCGCGTCAGCGCTGCGTAGCGCGCGCGCCGATCCTCGTCGCACTCCCGCCGCTCCACCAGCCCTGCATGCTCCAGCCGGTCCACCAGGTACGTCGCACCACCGCTCGACACCAGGATCTTCCGCTGTACCTCGCCCAGCAGCAGCGGGCCCTTGTGATACAGCACTTCCAGGATGGCGAACTCGCCCGGCGACAAACCGTGCCGCGCCATGTCAGCTTCAGCGTGCCGGCTCACCGCCGTCTGCGCCCGCGCCAGCACCACGTAAAGCTTCAGCGCCAGCGCCTGATCCCGTTTCCCCATCCGTGCCGTCCGTCCACAGTGATCCCCCGCGTTCCCTCAGTTCTAAGATATATGCGGGCGCCGCGCCCGTCAAGACCGCTGCGTCCGCGGCCTGGCCCCCGTTCGGGGGGGGTTGACGCGGCGCACGCCGCGATTATCTTAGAACCAAGATAACTGTCTCACTACTGAGTAAACAGGTACGAGGAGGTATTCGCCATGGACAGCACGATTGCACGCGCAGCGGGACCGGTCACCTGGCAGATCGACGGCAGCCACACGGACGTGGGCTTCTCGGTGCGTCACATGATGCTCGCGACGGTGAAGGGCTATTTCAGCGGAGTGGAGGGGGTGCTGGAGCTGAATGAGGCGGACCCGACACGCTCGAGAGTGAGAGTGAAGCTGGACGCGGCGTCGGTGACGACGCGGAACGAGCAGCGGGACGCGCATCTGCGTTCGCCGGACTTCTTCGATGTGGAGCAGTATCCGCAGCTGACGTTCGAGAGCCGCGGGATCGAGCGGAGGGCGGATGGCAGGTACACGGTGACGGGAGATCTCACGATCCGCGGGGTGACGAGGGAAGTGGTGCTGGACGCGGAGCAGGAGGGGACGGGCGTGGACCCGTGGGGGAAGGAACGGATTGGATTTGCCGCGTCCGGGCGGGTGGACCGTCGTGAGTTCGGCCTGGAGTGGAACCAGGCGCTGGAGGCGGGCGGCGTGCTGGTGTCGGACGAGGTGAAGATCGTGATCGAGGGCCAGGCGGTGCGCACCTGACGGTTATGTATCGGGCGGCCATCCCGCCCTGCCGGCCTTGACATGGGGCAGCGGGGCGGGATCATTACGCGCTGGCATGGTGTTGGCGAAGCTTGCGCAAATGGGAGGCGGCTGTGACGGAGAGGCGACGGGTGGCGACGTCGGCGGTGTGGGCGAAAACGGTGGGTTACTCGCGGGCGGTGCGGGCAGGCAGCGTGATCCACGTGTCGGGAACGGCCGCAGTGGGCGACGACGGCAGGATTGCGCATCCGGGTGATGCGTACGGCCAGGCGCAGCGCTGTCTGGCGATCATTGCAGCAGCGCTGCGCGAGCTGGATGCAGGTCCGGAGCACGTGGTGCGGACGCGGATCTACGTGCGGGAGGGAGTCGCGTGGGAGGACGTCGGGCGTGCTCACGGCGAGATCTTTGCAGACGTGCGGCCGGCGTCGACGATGGTATTCACCTCGTTCATCGATCCGGACATGCTGGTCGAGATCGAAGCGGACGCCGTCGTATGACAAATGACAATGGAGGATCGATGCGCAAGCTGATGGTTTTCGCGGTGCTTTGGGGAACGTCCGTGTCCGGAGTCTCGGCGCAGGCGGCGTGGGATTCGCCGCTGCTGCTGCCGCCGCGGCCGGCGGACGGTCTTGGCATCTTTCTGACGGACATGCACGGCGGTGGGCTGGGCGTGCTGGCGTCGTGGCGCTCGCCGATCTGGAACTACGGTCTGAGGGCGGGCATCGCGGAAGGCGCGGGCGACGATGACCTGTCGATCTTCGGCGGCGTGGACTATTCGGGGCCGATCAATGCTGCGACGGCGGATTTCCCGATCGACATCGACTGGGTACTGGGAGCGGGGCTGGGCGTTGGCGACGGCGTGCGCGTGAGCTTCCCGCTCGGACTGACGGGCGGCCACACGTTCCGCGGAAACAGTGCGTCGTTCGCGCCCTACATCACGCCGCGGGTCGTGCTGGACGCATGGTTCGGGGGCGACGAGGGCGGACAAGATGCCGATCTCGACTTTGCCGTGGATCTCGGGCTGGACCTGAACATCACGGGCGGCGGCGGTCCGCTGGCGGGCACGACTATCCGATTCGGCGCGTCACTGGGCAACCGTGAGGCGGTAGGCATCGGGCTGGTGTTCTGAGTCTCAGTCGATCGCGAGCTCCGCAGCGGCGTCATCGAGCGTGCCGCGGATCAGGTCGAGCAGCACGGCGGGCGAGAACGGTTTTTCGATGAAGGCGGTGCCTCCCGCGAGCACACCGTGGCGGAGCACCGCTTCCTCGTTGTAGCCGGACATGAAGATGATCGGGACGCCGGGCATCGCGGCGCGTACGGCGCGGGCGAGACCCTGCCCGTTGAGCTCCGGCATCATCACGTCGGTGAGCAGCAGATCGATCTCCAGCCTGTCGCGCTCGATCAGCTCGAGGGCCTCGCGGCCGTTCGTCGCCGCGATCACCTCGTAGCCCTGCTTGCGCAGCATTCGCACGGCGAGATCGCGCACGGACTTTTCGTCCTCGACCAGCAGTACGGTTTCGCTGCCGGTCGCCGGCCGCGTGCTGACGTGCACCACCGGAAGCGGCTCCGCGGCCTCGTCGAGGCGCGGTAGCAGAATGTTCAGCTCCGTGCCGGAGCCCGGCCGCGTCTCGAGCCAGACGTGGCCGCCGCTCTGCTTGACTATGCCGTACACCGTGGACAGCCCGAGGCCCGTACCCTGGCCGGGCCCTTTGGTCGTGAAGAACGGCTCGAATGCCTTGGAGGCGACTTCGGGCTCCATGCCGCTGCCCGTGTCGCACACCTGGAGCAGCACGTATGGGCCGGGCGGCAGCTCCGTCTCGGAGCCCTCACCCGGCGCGACGTCGTGGCGCGCGGTCGTGACCGTCACCTCGCCACCATTGGGCATGGCGTCACGCGCGTTCACGATCAGGTTGAGCAGAACCTGCTCGATCTGGGCGGCATCTGCACGCACGCGACCGGCGTCGTCGTGCAGGCGCGTGACGAGCGTCACATGCTCGCCGATCACGCGGCGCAGCATCTTCTCGACTTCGCCGATCACCGTGTTCAGGTCGATGACGCGCGGCTGCAGCACCTGCCTGCGGCTGAAAGCGAGCAGCTGTCGTGTCAGCGACGTGGCGCGAGCGGCGGCGTCGTGGATCTCGAGCAGGTCCGTGCTGATCCGGGAGCCTTCCTCCAGCTCGCCGAGCAGCAGCTCGGAATGGCCCTGAATCGCCGTCAGCAGATTGTTGAAGTCGTGAGCGACGCCGCCGGCGAGGCGTCCGATCGCGTCCATCTTCTGCGCGCGCAGCAGCAGTTCCTCGCTCTCACGCAGTGCGCGCTCGCTGCGGTGTCGTTCCGTCGTGTCGCGGGCGTTTATCACGACTCCCTGCACTCCCGGCGTCAGCAGGAGGTTGCGGCACATTGCCTCGAGGTGCCGCCATTCGCCATCGGTGTGCTGCACGCGCAGCTCTGCCGTGCGCATGGCGCCGGGCTCGTCGAGCACGCTCGCGAGCACCTCCGTCACCCTCGCCACGTCGTCCGGGTGTACCCAGGCGCTCGCGGCCTTGCCGATCCATGCCTGCGGCGGCGCTCCGAGCACCCGCTCCACGGCGGGGCTGACGTATCTCACCGTCATGTCTGCATTCAGCACGGCCATCATGTCGGCGGAGTGCTCGATGAGCGAACGGAAATACTCTTCGCTGCGCCTGAGCGCGTCTTCCGCATGACGGCGGTCCGTCACGTCGGCCAGCACGCCAGTCGTACCCTCGACGGTGCCCGGGCTCGTGAACACGAGCTGCATGCGCAGCTCGACCCAGCGGTGCGCACCGCTGCGCGTACGCCACCTGCCGTCGTAGCGGTAGTACGGCGTACGGGAGCCGACGAGCTCTGCGAACTGCTCGCGCACGCCTGTCGCGTCCTCCGCGAGCAGGTAGGAGAAGAGCGGGCGCCCGAGTGACTCTTCGACTTCGAAGCCGGTGATCGTGGTCCAGGCGGGGTTCAGGAAGGTCCAGTTTCCCGCGACATCCGTCGCGAAGATGACTTCCTGGACCGTCTGCACAACCGTCCGGTAGCGCGCTTCGCTCGCGGCCAGGGCGAGTCGTGCTTCACGATCCTTCGCGCGCAGCTCGCCGGATAGCTGGCGGTGCCTGAGCTGAACCGAGACGAGCGCATCGCGCTCCTGCAGCAGCTCGCGCACCGTCGCGCGCAGCGCCGCATCGTCCGCGCCCGGCATGGTGTGTCCATCCACACGGACGTCCAGCACGCCTGCCGACACCGCACCGCCCTCGGCCCGCGGCACGCCGACGATGCGCGTGAGCGGAGACCGGGCACGCAGTTGCCGGATCACGTCCGCCACGCCTGTCGCATGACCACCGATCTCGAGGAAGACGATGTCGAAGTCCTGCTGCAGCTGAGCAACGCTCTCCAGCACGCTGCCGCCTTCCGACACCTTGAACGACTCTGCCTGCAGGAACCTCGTCAGCCGCTGCTGCAGTTCAGTTTCTGTCATGAGCACGAACGCTGATCGGCCGCGTCCGATGTGGCCGGCTTCGTCGGAGTACGTCGTGAACCGCGCCTGCGCCGACGGCCCGTCCCCGGCGTCTGGCGTCACCGCCGGCGCGGCGTCCTGAACCGCGGCACCGGCCGGCGGGCGCAGCTCATCGAGCTGCCGGCCGAAAATCCGTATGCGGTCACCGCCATCGGAGCGGGCCTGTGACAGCGCCTGCTCCGCCGCATGGATCAGCTCCGCACCCATCCTCATCTCCGGCCGGTAGCACGCGATCCCCGCGCTCACCGTCGGCAGCGACACCGTCTGACCCGCAACGCGCATCTGCTCCTGGATCCGACCCGCGAAGATCACGGCGCCTTCGTCCGTGCAACCGCCCAGCACCGAGATGAACTGTGCCGGGCCATAGCGGGCGGCCAGGTCCATGCGGCGCGTGTGCTGCCTCAGCATGGACGCCAGGCTCTTCAGCACGCCATCCCCCGCCGCTCGCCCGTTCATTTCATTGTAGGGGCCGAGCCCGTCCACCTCGGTCAGCACCACGGCGAGCGAGCGCCCCCGCTCGGCCGCCGCGAACTCGAGCTGCAGATGCAGCTCCGCGTGTCGCCGGTTCGGCAGCGTGGTCAGCGGATCCTGGAGCGTGAGCGTCTCCGCCGCCGCATCGAACGTCGCGCGCCCGAGGCGGTCGCCGAACACGCCGATCGCGAGCGAGATCCCCACGTACAGTGCGACGACCGCCAGCAGCAGATCCGGCACCTGCCCGCCCAGCAACTCCGTCACCAGGTACGTGGTGGACAGCGTGGCCATGCCCAGCGCCAGCGCCGTCGCGACACCGCGCCAGCCGCGCTGGTACGCCCACAGGAACGCCGGTACCAGCAGCGTCAGCCAGGTGAGCGCTTCATAGTCCTGCAGACTGTCGGGAAAGAAGACGGCGCCGATGATGGGGACGGTCGCAGCCGCGAGCGACAGCAGCAGAGCGCGGACGAGGCCGCGTGGGGCAGGACGTACATCGAGCGGCGACATCTGCTCGCTCTCCTCGGCAAGAGCCCCGTCCCGCAGGGTAGGGGGTGGACCGCGCGCGGGTGCCTGAATCACCTCAAGATCATGCAGCGTCAACGACTACGCAAGTCGCGTCGACCCCGGGGGTCGGGTCGTCATTATGAACTGAGGGAGGCCAGCGGCAGATCGGCGGTTTCCTTGAGCGTCTTGACGACTATCGTCGTGCGCGTGGAGCCGATGGAGGGGATCTGCTGCAGCCGGTACTCGAGGAGCTCCGCCAGCTCCTCCGTGTCGCGGACGCGTACCTTCACGATGAAGCAATCCTCGCCCACGACGCGATGCACCTCCTGCACTTCCGGCATCGCGGCAATGAGTGCGCCGGTGTCGTATTCCGATGCATTGCTCCGCGTCTGCACCATGATGAATGCGACGAGGCCATAGCCGAGCGCGCGGGCGTTCAGCCGGCTGCCGTACCCCCTGACGACGCCTCGCTCCTCGAGCCGGCGCACTCTCTGGAACACCGCGGATGCAGCCATGCCCACGCGGCGAGCCATCTCCGCGTTGGATATCCTGGCGTTTTCCTGGAGCAGGCGCAGGATCTCGCGATCTACGTCATCGATGGCCATGGTTCTTCCTGTCCGGGGTGGACCTCGCACCCTTCAAGGTGACACATTCAAGGTCAATCGGGAAGAAGTGCCGGGCATTCACATCGAGGCTGCTCCATGATCGAGCGAGGTACGGCCGAGCGCATTCTGGTGGTGGAAGACGACGAGTCGCTCCTGCGGCTGCTGGAGCGGGTGCTGCGCAACGCGGGCTACAGCGAAGTGCGCGGCGTATCTGATGCGCGGCAGGTGCTGCCGATCTTCAGGGAATGGCGGCCCGAGCTGGTCGTCGCGGACGTGCAGATGCCGCATCTCGACGGCATCGCCGTCATGCAGCAGCTGCGGGCCCGGCTTCCAGCCGGCGAGTTCCTGCCCGTGCTGCTGGTGACCGGAGACGTGGCCGCGGAAACGAAGCAGCGCGCGTTGGCGGCGGGCGCGAGCGACTTCCTGACGAAACCGTTCGACGCGTCGGAGGTGGTGCTTCGAATCGGCACGCTGCTGGCCCTCCGGCGCGCGCAGCGCGAATTGAGGGAGGCAGTGCAGCGGGTGACAGAACAGGTGGAGCAGGCGCATGTCGACGCCGTGCGCCGGCTCACAATGGCGGTGAAGTACCGCAACGTGCAGGGCGCCACGGATCCGACGCTGGTCGGCGAGCTGTCTGCTCACATTGCCGGCGCGCTGGACCTCCCGGCCGATGAGGTCGAGCGTATCCGCCTTGCTGCTCCGCTGCACGATCTCGGTATGGTCGGCATCCCGGAGGAAGTGCTGGGCAGGGAAGGGAGCCTGTCGCTGGACGAGCTCGATCAGATCCGGGAACACACATCGATGGGCGCGCGCATCCTGACGAACAGCGAGTCGCGCCTGATCCAGCTCGCCGAAGAGATCGCGCTGTACCATCACGAGGCGTGGGACGGCAGCGGGTACACGCCGGGCCTGGCCGGTGACTCGATCCCGCTGGCTGCGCGGATCGTCGCGGTGGCGGACACATTCTGTGCGATGACGCGCAACCGGCCGTATCAGACCGCGCACTCGGTGGATGACGCAGTCGCGTGGATCGAGAGCCAGGCGGGCAGCCGCTTCGACCCGGAGATCGTCCGCGCCTTCCTGCGCGTCGCCGGCATGGGAGACCTGGCGCTGCTCCGGCGCACCTGACGCCGCTGACACCGGGGCGCGGACCGCGGCGACCAGCCGGTTCAGGCGTCGCCGGGTGCCGCCAGCGGCAGCCGCACCGTGAACACGGTACCGCAGCCGAGCTGACTCTCGACGTCGATCTCGCCACCCATCTGGCGCACCAGCTCGCGCGAGATGGCGAGGCCGAGACCGCTGCCTTCCGAATCTCTGCCGTCCGCCGCCTGGATGCGGTAATACGGATGAAAGACGGCGTGCAGCTTGTCGCCCGGTATGCCCGGACCATCGTCCGCGACACGGATCGTGCCCCACGTGCGTCCGTCCGTCTCGGAGAGGGCGGCCGAAACCTGGATGGAGCCGCCACGCTGCGTGTACTTGACTGCGTTGCCGATCAGGTTGATCAGGACCTGGCGCAGGCGATCGGCATCTGCGACCACGATCAGGTCCGGATTGGCCGCAGTCGTAATGGTCTGCCGCCGGCCTGTCGCGACCGGCTGGACCATGAGCAGCGCCTCGTCGATCACCCGGGCGGCCTGTGCGGAGCGCGTGCGCACGCGTACGACGCCGGCGCTGAGCCGGGTCATCTCGAGGACGTTCTCGAGCACGGCGAGCAGGTGCCGTCCGCTCATGCGGATCCGACCGAGCGCTTCCCGCTGCCGGTCGGTGATCGCTCCCAGGATCTCCATCTCGATGAGCTCGGCGTAGGAGTCGATCGCGTTCAGTGGCGAACGCAGGTCGTGGGACAGCGTCGCGAGCGCGTGGTCCTGCGCGTCATCGGGGTAGGCGTCGGCGAAGCGTGCGCTGGCCTCCGCGCCGCGCCGCAGCTCCTCCGTCAGGCGCGCGTTTTCGACGGCAACGGCCACCTGATCGGCGACGGCGGAGAGGAGCCATTCATCATCGTCCGTGGCCAGGTGGCCATCCGCGCGAACGACGGCGAGGAGGCCCGTGACCTCACCATGCACCACGAGCGGCACCCCGAGGAAGGCCTCCCGCATCGGTGCTCCGAGCAGCGCCTGGAGCCGGTGGATGAGCGTCTCGTCCAGTCTTTCGCCGAGCCCGTCCACCACCTCCTGCGCCACGCCGTGTGTGGCGCGCACGCGGAGCATGCCGGTGTCATCGGCCAGCATCAGCAGACCGCACTTTGCATCGAGCAGGTCTGCCGCCCGCAGCGTGGCGAGCGGCAGCACCTCGTCGAGGTCCGTCGTATAGGTCAGTGCGCGGCTGATCTCCGTCAATCTGCGGAGCTGCTCGAACCGCGCATCTGCGACCGGAAAATTCGCGCTCATTGGATTTCGACACCCTTCTCGGAAATCTCCACCGTGCGTACCCGCTGGTCGTGACTGCTGCCGCGCGTCTTGATGACACGCAGCCGGCGCTGCGTCCGCTCTTCGGCAATGTCCACCTCGAGCAGCAGAATGTTGTCGGAGAGGTGGCTGAATGGAGCGTCGATGGTGTACCCGCCAGTGATATCGGGGCGCGCGGTCTCGAACGTCAGCAGCGCGGTCATCCCGTGGACCGCGAAGTGCTGCGACAGCGCATAGAGGTAGTCGTGCATGCGGCGCGGGTCGCGCACGGCCGTAACGAGGTCACCGACCGCGTCGAGCACCATCCGCTTTGCGCCCCTGTGCCGGATCAGATGGAAGATCTGGTCGATCAGACTGTCGATCTGGAGCTCTACCGGCGAGAAATACAGCAGGTGGAGATCGGGATGGTCGGGATCGCCGCCATAGCCGCGGATCAGCTCCGCGAGCTGCGTCGGATTTTCCTCCAGATGCGCGAATACGGCAGGCTCGCCGCGGCGCGGTCCTTCGAGCGCGAACTGCAGCGCGATGGTGGTCTTGCCCGAGCCCGTCGGTCCGCCGAGCAGCGTCGTGCTGCCGCGCCAGAGCCCACCGCCCATCATGCGGTCTAGATCGGGCAGGCCCGTCGACACGCGTTCGCGCGCGATCCTGTAGCCCGGAGGCACGTGAGGGCTGATCAGGCGGCGGTAGATCTCCACACCCGCAGGAGTGAGGCGCAGCGCGTGCATGCCCTCGAGGTAGTTGCTGCCACGCAGCTTGCGCACGCGGAAGTAGCGTTCGTCCCGCATGCCGGTCTCCTGTCGCAGCAGCTCGACGATGCCGTCGGCGACGACGAACTCCGGATGCGTCCCCATCTGGTGGTCGGCATACTCGCCGACCAGGAACGCCGTCGTGTCGTACGCAGACAGCAGTCCGGCCAGGTCGTGAACGACCCGTCGCATTGCTCCCACGGATGGCGAGATATCGTGCAGCGCCTTGAACGAATCGATCACGATGATCTTCGGACCGATCGCCTTGATGCGCTCCTTCACTTTCGGGACGAGCGCTTCAATGCCTTCCCCGACGAGCTCGGTGCCCACCTCATCGTAGATGACGGCCGTGCCGAGCAGGCTCTCGTCGAAGAACGTGAATCCCTGCAGGTACTTCACGACCTTGGTCAGGGGCTCCGACAACGTCGTGAGGTACAGGATCGGGCGGTCCGGACCTGCATTGCGGAACACGAGCTGCTGCGCGAACAGCGTCTTGCCCGTACCCGGCTCGCCCATGATCATGTTGATCGAGTTCACGGGGAAACCGCCGTCCATGATGCGGTCGGCCTGCGCGCTGCCCGTCCTGATGCGCTTCAGGTCCGAGCCTGCCTGCGTGTGCTCCTGCTCCTCGATCATGCGCTCCTTCCGGAAGCGGCTTCGCCGCGTTTGGCCAGCAGCTGGCGCACTGTGTCCACCAGTCGATGCTCCGCCAGCGGTTTCATCAGAAAGGCGTCGGCACCGGCTTCATGCGCGCGGGTTCCCGCCGCGAGTATGCTGAAGATCAGGACCGCGATGTCCCGTGTCGCAGGATCCGCCTTGAGCTGCCGGCACAATGCCAGTCCGTCCAGCCGCGGCACGAGCACTTCGGTAATGACAATGTCGGGCTTGAGCCGCCGCGCGCGCTCGAGCGCAGATGGCCCGTCATCGGTGAACTCCACGGCGTAGCCGGCCTCGTTCAGGAAGTACGCTTCCAGCTCGCGCACGTGCGGGTCGCGCTCCACCACGAGAATTATCACACTCGGTCGTCCGCCAGCTTCCTTCTCAGCCATGCGGAACAGCCCGTGTCGGCATCGCCTCCACCTTTCCGGAGGGCTCGGACGGTGTTTTGCGTGATACGGTCGACGACCGGCGCAATGCAAAGGTCCTGCCACCGCCCCGCCGGACGCGGAAGGGACTGAAAAGGGGCCGGGAGCGGCAATGCTCCCGGCCCCGTGCCGCGGATGGCAGGGAGTCAGTGCGAGACTGCCTCGAGTCGCCGCCTGCCAGCCGCACGATCTGCAGATGCTGTGTGCAGCAGCTGATCGACCTCTCGACCGACGCTCGATCGGAACCTTTCGGGAGAGAAGCGCAGCGCGCTGCGCTGCAGCACGTGGCAGTCGAACTGCATGCCGTCGAGCCGGCGGACAGCGCCGGCCAGGGACGCGGCGTTCGGCTCAGCGAAGAAGACACCCGTCGCAGGCTCGCTCACGGTCTCGAGCGCCCCGCCCGCCGCGAATGCGACCACGGGCGCCCCGGCTGCCTGCGCCTCGACGGGCGTCATGCCGAAGTCTTCGGTGCCGGGGAATATGAATGCGCGGCATCGCGCCAGGAGGTCCGCCACGGCGTCGTCGGGCAGGCGGCCGAGGAACGAGACGGCAGGGCCTGCTGCGAGCTGCAGACGCTGGCGCTCCGGACCCTCGCCTACTACCACGAGCGGGCGCCGGAGCTGATTGAACGCGGCGACCGCGAGGTCCACCCGCTTGTACGGCACCAGCGCCGACACGATGAGGTAGAAGTCCTCCCGCTGGGCGGTGTGCCGAAAGCGGCCCGTGTCGACTGGCGGGTAGATGACTGTAGCATCGCGGCCGTAATACGCGCGGATCCGGTCGCGCACGTGCGCGGAGTTCGCGATGAATGCATCGACATGCGCGGCGGTCCGCACGTCCCAGCGGCGCAGCCCGCGCATGACGGGCGGCATCGCGGCGCGCAGCCATGACGGTGCTCGACCGGGTCCGAAGTAGGCGTCGTACTGATCCCACGCGTAGCGCATCGGTGTGTGGCAGTAGCACAGATGAGGCACATCGGCGGACACGCCCTTGGCGGCACAGTGACTGCTCGAGATCACCAGGTCGTAGCCGCTCACATCGAGCTGTCCGATCGCTGCAGGGTACAGCGGCAGGTACAGGCGGTGCGCGGCGTGGGCGAACGGCAGGCGGTCGACGAACGACGCGGCGGTGACCCGCTCCTCGATCCGGGGATGCACGGATCCGCGTACGTGCACCAGAGTGAGGACGTCCGCCTGGGGGTAGAGTGCCAGCAGCTCCAACAGCACGCGCTCGCCGCCGCGCATGCCGGTGAGCCAGTCGTGCACGATCGCAATGCGCGGCGTCGCGCAATACGCAGTGCGCACCGGTCGGTCTGCGACAGATACCTCTGCGATGGGGGCCGCGGGCGTCGCAGCGCGCCAGGCGGCTTGCGCAGGGGCCCGCGATGCACGCGTTCCGGCTGCTGCTGCGCACGCATCGAGGACGACGGACGCGGCGGCATCCCAGGTCCAGCGAGCGCGGAGTCGGACGGCGTCGTCCGCGATGAGCGCTGGGGCGACGTTCGCGATCTGGCGCACCGCGTGAATCCAGGCGTCCGGATCGAGCGGCACGACGCGTACGGCTGCCAGCCCGGCCAGCGTTTCGGCCGCGGCCGCGTAGGGCGCGGCGACGGCGGGCGTGCCGCAGGCGACCGCCTCGAGGGGCGGCCTGCCGAACCCTTCGGCGAGGGAGGGGAAGCACAGCACCTGCGCGGCCGTGTACAGCGCGTGCATCTCATCGTCCGTGACTCTGCCGAGCACGCGAACATCGACACCGTCGGCAGCGGCGCCCGTCGCGCGGTGCACCCGCGGCTGAGCTGCACCCGCGACGACGAGGGTCGGCGCGCTGCCGTGCCGCGCCGCCCACCGTTCGAGCATGCTCACCAGAAACGCGCTGTTCTTGCGGGTGTCGCCGCCGACCGCGAGGAGGAACGCCGGCGGCAGGCGGAAGCGCGCGCATACCTGCGCGACCAGCGCGCCGCGCGCCGGCACGTCGAACGGCGTCAGCCCCTGCGGTGCGACGGCGATGCGGCCGGCCGCGGCACCCGTCGCGCGGCAGATGGCGCGGCGGCTCCATTCGGACACGGTGACGATGCGGGTTGCGGCGCGCGCGACACGCGGCGTCGTGGCGCGCTGCCACAGCGCGAAACGCGGATCGAACCAGGATGGATCGGTGAGCGGCAGCACATCGTGCAGCATCAGGACGAAGGGCGTGCGCGTGAGCGGACCGGTGTTGGCCGGATACAGCAGCACATCGCAGCCTCTGCTGACGCGCGGCAGCTCGAGCTGCTCCCACGCGTGGCCGCGCAGCGTGCCGCGCACGACGCCGCAACGCACGTCGTCGGGCGGCTCCAGTCCTGCCGGCAGGAACAGCGTCGCTGACGAATCCTGCCCCAGCCGGCGCACGACCTCGCGCGCGAAGCGCTGCACGCCGGTTACCGGCGCAGCCAGGAAGCGGCAGTTGATCCCGAGCCTGAAGGCGGCGGCGGCCATCAGCGGGCGTCCGCGCGCGAGCGGACCGGGCGCGCGTCGGGCGCGCGCTCGAAGATGGCGAAGCCGTTGCGCAGCCAGCGCGACCGCGCGATCAGCGCGTAGTCCCGGTCGCGCAGGAGCCGGCGATAGTTGTCGCGATTCTTGTAGGTCATGATGTCGTCGAGCAGCAGAAAACGGGCGCCGTACACCTCATCGAGGTCTGCCGGTCCCGAAAACTCAGAGCCGTCGATCAGCACCGCGTCGAAGCAGTCTATTCCGTGACGCTCGCGCACGAGCCGTATCCCGTACAGCGACAGGCCGTGGCGCCGCAGGTACTCGATGTCCTGACGCAACCACTGCAGCACCGTATCCCGGCGGATGAAGCGGAACCGGGTCCAGATACGGCGGCGGAAGGCGTCGATCGCTGCCTCATCGGGAAACTGTTCGATCGGCACCGACGAGCAGTTGTAGCAGTGCACGAACGCGTGGTCGCGGTATCGCTCCACGAGCGCGTGGAAACGCGGCCGTGAAATCTCGAGGCAGTGAACCACAGGGCGGACCGGATTGCGCAGGGCGCCCAGCACCAGCGCTTCGGTACTGCCCGCTCCCGACGACGCGCCTATCTCGAGGATATGGAGCACGCCCGGTGTGGCCGCGACTCTGCTTATCCAGCTGCAGAACCGGTCCGCCCTGATCTCGGGCGGGATCATGCGGTCGAGCTGCGATGTCGTCATTGCCGGGCATTGCTCGGCAGAGACTCAGATTGTTCCGATGCGATGCCCAGCGCTGCAATCAGCATGACGAGCTGTCCAACACCGTGCGCGAACGGCCAGACCGTGAAGCTGACCATGCAAACGGTCCCAAATGACCAGAGGAGTGCCCGCCGGATGCTACGCTCTTCAAGCGCGATTCCTGTCTCTGCGGTCGCGCGCCGTGCCCCACGGAGCAGAATACGGCCGACAGATGCGATGAACACAAGAAACGAAATGAGCCCGATCAGGCCCATCTCGGCAGCTATATCCAGATACGCGTTGTGTGCAGTACCCACGTAATTGAAAAGCCAGCCTACTTGCGGGCCGAATGAATCGAGGCTTTCGGCGAAACCGCCGGGTCCAATCCCGATGATGGGGTTTTCGCGAAACACCAGGAGCGCCACCATCATCAACGCGGCGCGCTGGCCAACCAGGGGATCTGCGGCAGTATCGGCAATCCTTCCCAGGATTGCTCCCCCCAGGATCGCGTCAGACATCAGGAGGAGGACTACGGCGACCGTCCAGATTCGGATCAGGAATCGGTGTTCGCCTGCAAGAAGGAGGATGAGGCTCCCCGCCATCAGCGCTATCCAACTACCTCGAGAGAACGTCGCAATGAGTCCCAGTACGGAAACGCACATGCCCGTAGCGGCCAGGAAACGAGGCAAGCCCCGGCGTGCAGCAACACAGGCGTGCCCGCACACCGGGATCGATACTGCGAAGAATGTCCCGAGCTCATTCGGCCAACCGAACCCGAGGGTAGCCCTGTTCCAACCCGTATCGTTGAACGGAAACTCACCGGCCAGGAGGCCGAACATCTGGAGCACTGCGGCCAGACCGGAGACGGCAGATACGGCGGAAACCGTCAGCACCATGGATCGAACCCTGAGTGGTCGCTCGACAGCGTACGCCGTAGCGGCGACCAGAAGGCCAAGCAACAACGCAATGTTCGTGAACTCTCGAACGGCAGACGCATGGTGCCGGGCAAAGATGGAAGACAGAAATGCGGCGCAAAGAAAGGTGGCAATCGGAGCGACGGGGATAGAACCTCGCGGTATCAGACGACGGCTTCTCGACTCCCTCAGCAGCCAGGCTGCTACAATGACTCCTGTCAGCAGAATCGCAGGCGTAACGCGAAGCGTGCCCGTGCCGGCGAGTGCCGGCAGTGGGAGGACGAAAGGCAGCGCGGCCAATGGGTCGAGCCAATCCGCGGACGCGAGCACGACGAGTGCCGCAGCCAGTGCTCCTCCGCTGACCAGCACCAGGGCCGGATTGCCAGCCAATCCGGCCTGCACCAGCACAGCAAGGCTGCAACCGAATACAAGGAGCAGTATTGTGCTGGCCCACACATCCGCGCGAGCAGGGATCGGGCTGCTCAGGTCGGACATACGCCGCTCTCCTGCCTCACGGTGCTGCCATAGAGCTCCACCGTCTGCTCTGCGACCCGGTCGTGTGTGAACAGCTCGAGCACGCGTGCGCGTCCGGCCTCCGCCAGCCGGGACCGCAGCTCCGGTGCGTCGCGCAACGCGGCGAGGCGCGCGCCCAGCGCTGCGTCATCGCCCTCGACGAACGTCATGCCCGCGCCGCCGATCACCAGCGGGATCTCGCCCGACTCGGCGCCGATGACGGGCACGCCGCACGACATGGCTTCGACGAGGACGCGGCCGAACTGTTCCGTCCAGCCGGCAGTGCCACGCGATGGCAGCACGAGCGCGTCCATCGCATTGAGCCAGCGCGGCATCTCGAGCGAAGACACGTGCCCGACGAAGTGTGTGCTGGCGAGTGAGCCGCAGGATGCAGAGAATTCCAGCAGCCGGCGTCGCTCGGCGCCGTCGCCGACGATCAGAACGTGCATGTCGCGCGTGGCCGCTGCGCGGATCAGCAGGTCCACGCCCTTCTCCGGCACGAGCCTGCCCGCAAAGCCGGCCGTGAACGCGTCCTCCGGTATGCCGAGCCGGTCCCGCAGCGCGGCCCGCGCGGTCGCGTCCGGACGGAAGCGCGTGGCACACACGCCGAGCTGCGGAATCACCGCAGTCTCACCCGTCCAGCCTGCGCGTCGCAGCACCTCGGCGGCGCGCGCTGTCCCCGCGATTGCGGCGGCTGCGCTCGCGAACACGCGGTCCCGCATTGCTCCGAACGGCGGTGGCAGCCGCTTGTGCAGGTTCTGCCATGCGAAGAAAAGGAACGGCACACGCTGTCGCCTGCACAGCCGAGCGAGCTGAAAGGTCACGGCGCTGTATGGCTCCTCGTCGATGTGCACGAGATCGGGCGCCTTGTCGCGCAGCAGGCCGGGCGCACCGCGCAGCAGGTGCAGGTGGTTGTGTCCGTGAAGTACCGCGCGGACGCCGTGAACGCGTGCGGCTCCTGCGTTGTCGGCGGGGTCGAGCCGATCTTCGTTCCAGCGCATGGGCACCAGCGCGTCCAGGTCCACGTGCATGGCGAGGGCATGCAGCTTGTCGCGGTAGGCCGGCACGATGGACGCCTTCGACACGTAGAGCACCTTCATGGCGGCGTTCCAGGTCGTTCGATGCGCGGTCGCACGGCGGACCGCAGGGCAGCACGCTCGCGCGCCGGCAGCACGTCGAGCGCTGCGTATGCCGCGAGCACTGCGATGAGGACGATCAGGCCGCGAAGCGGCGCGGACGCGATCGGCAGCGCGGATCCCAGCGCGCCTGCGGCGCCGACCGCCGCGACCGCGAGGAACGTGCGCCGCCCCGCGGCGGCGTGTGCCGTCCTGTGCAGCACGGCCTGGAAGCATGCGCAGAGAAACAGCTCGCTTCCCAGCATGACTGCAGCAGTGCCGGAGGCGCCCCAGTGCGGTGCCACGAGCGCGACGCCTGCCAGCTTCACCAGTCCCACTCCGGCATAGAGGCTGGCCATGAGCCGCATCCGGTCTTCCGCTGCGAGGATGTACCCCGCCAGCAGATTCAGCGAGAGCGGCACGAGCGCGAGCGCGAGGAACCCCGTCGGCGCGGCGGTGCCGCTGTATGCCGCGCCGTAGAGGGCACCAACGATCGGCTCGCGCAGCGTGAACGCGAGCGCGGCCGCGGGCGCCATGAGCAGCAGCGCCAGCTCGGCGAGGCGGGTGCCGGCCCATCGTTCGGCCTGGGTGCGGGTCCGCGCCGCTCGCGTGAGGCGCGGATAGGCGGCGAGGATCGCGGCCAGGGCGAGCGCCTGCGCGATGTCCACGAGCTTGTACGCGGCGGTGTAGATTCCGACGTCGGCATCCGGACGCACGCGGGCGAGCACGAGCACGTCCGCCTTGTAGTACACGGCGAGCGCGAAGAACGCGCTGGCGAACGGCAGCACGGCCGCCGCGAGCGCGCGGACATCCACCGTCGAGCCTGCGACGGGCTGCGCGGTGGGACGTTCGCGCCGGTAGGCGAAGTACAGCCAGGCAGCCGCAGCGAGCTGACCGAGGATCATGGCGGCGCAGAACCACGCCAGGCTGCGCGTCCACCAGATCAGCAATGCGCCGGTGATGCCGGTCACGATGCCGTACGCGGTGTTCGCCGCAGTCCAGACGTGCATGCGCTCGACGGACTGGAACCACGCCGCGAAGTTTTCGGCATACGACCCGATGGCGTAGCCGGTGCCCAGCAGCAGTGCGGCCGTCAGCGACTCGCCTTCGAGGCCGAACACAGGTCCCGCGGCGAGCCACAGTGCCGCGAGCATGACGGCGTTCAGCAGGGTTTTCACCAGGTGCGCCGAGCGCAGCAGGCGGGCCGCGGCGCGCGGCTCGCGCGCCATTTCCCGGACCAGCAGCGGCTGCATGCCGGCCGTCGATACGATGCTCATGATGACGGCGGCCGCGCCGGCCGCTCCGTAGGCGCCGAACCGTGCAGCACCCAGCATGCGTGCGGCGAGGACGACGGCGCCCAGCGTGAGCACGCGCGGCAGAGCGTAGGCCATGACGAGCGCGGCTGCATTGAACAGCACACGGCGGACAGCCGCGCCGTCGCTGCGTGCGGTCGCAGCCGCGGTCCGTGGTGAAGCGGGCGGCGCGGCAGTGCGGTCAGCCGTGAAGGCGGGCTCCGCCGCGCTCAGGAATCCTCCGGCTGCCCGCGCAGGATGACGGGCAGGGCGAGCAGCAGCAGGTGTGCGTCGCGGCGCAGCGACCGGCCGCGCACGTACTCGAGCTCGATCTGCGCGCGCTCGGGATAGGGCGGCCGGGCGTGGCCGCGGCTGGTCCAGGCACCGATCAGGCCCGGCCTCACGTGCAGCAGCTCGGCCGAGTGCTCACCGTAGTTGCCGGCTTCCGCTTCCACGATCGGTCGCGGGCCGACGAGCGACATCGAGCCCTGGATCACGTTGAACAGCTGCGGCAGCTCATCGAGATACGTCCGCCGCAGGAACGCGCCGAGCTGCGTGACGCGCGGGTCCTCCGCGACCGGCAGCTTGTAGCCGTTGGCGATATAGCTCTCGTGCAGCGCTGGCGACGCGGCCAGCACCAGCTCGGCGTCCTCCTGCATCGTGCGCAGCTTCCAGCAGCGGAACGGCACACCGCCGCGGCCCAGACGCCGGTGTCCGAAGAAAACCGGCCGGCCGGAGGTCAGCAGCACGGCCGTCGCCAGCAGCAGGATCAGCGGTGCGAGCACCGCCAGCAGAAGGGCCGCGACGACCGCATCGAGCAGACGCTTCACGCCCATACGCCGTCAGCGTCGGCGCTGCTGCGGCATACCAGCACGGCGGCAGTCAGGTCGGCGCCCGCCTGCCGCAGCAGTCCCGCCGTGCGCTCGAGCGCCGGCACCGTCGTGCTGCCCATCTCCACCACGACGAATACCGGCACGCGACGCGCGGCGGCGGCCGCCGCCGCCCCCCCCCCCGCAGCGGCGGGCAGCACCTCGATGCACGGTCGAGCCAGCCCGTCGCCGTCCCGCTCACGATCCAGCGCGCTCGCCCGCTCGAGTGCGCCCGCGACCAGATCGGCGGACCGGCCGCCCGCTGCATCGACCAGCACGAGCCGCGCGCTGCCGGACGACTCCACCGCCGCTCGGCGGATGATGGCCGCCGCGTCCTCGGCGGGCATTGCGGGCGCCGCGCCCTGCGCGGTCACCACCGCGACCGCCGGCGTTCCGAGCGCATCACGCACCTGCGCGGCGGTGCGCACGCTGCCATCTGCACGATCGATGACGACCATCCCGAATACGGCCGTTCCCGCCGCGATCAGCAGTGCGACGGCGACGCCGAGCTTCAGCCGCGGCCATACGGGACGGTCGCGCACCGCCGGCACATCGATGACCTGGACGTTGGCAAACGTGAACGCCTGCCGCAGCTCCTCCTGCCGCAGCCGTTGCTCCGTCAGCACGACCATCTCGGTGAAGATGCGAAGGTCGCGGTGTCGCCGGCCGAGCTCGATCGTGCTCGCCGGCACCGTAGCGAGGTCCGCGCGCACCGCGGCGGCCCGCCGTTCCAGCCCGTCCACCTCGTCGGCGAGCCCGGCGGCGAGGTCCACCGCGATCGTGCGCAGCGAGCGGTCCAGGTGAGAGATCTGCTCCGTTACCGAACGCAGCTCCGCGTTGTCCTGTGTGCGTCGGCGAGCCAGCTCGCGCCGACGCTGCTCCAGCTCCGTCAGGGTCGTGAGCATCTCGCCGACCGTCGTGTTGGCGAGGAATCGCGGGTAAGCCAGCAGTGCGGCCCACGAGCCTGCGGCATCATCCGACGCGGCCGAGCGGGCGAGCGCCTGCGTCAGCGCGCCCAGCTCCATCCTGGCCGTCTCGAGCTGCCCGATCAGCTCCGCGTACCGCTCCACACTGACCTCCGCCTGCGCCTCGGGCGCGATAAGGCCTGTCGTACGCTGGAGTGCTTCCAGCGACGTCTCTGCAGCAACGAGCTCCTGCTGCGTGCGCTCCGCCACGCCTCGCAGGGAATCCACGGTCACACCGCTCTCACGCTGCATGAGCTGCGTCCGCAGTGTGATGAAGTGCTCCACGGCCGCCGCGACGACGTCACGGGTGAGTCGCGGGTCGCCGCCGTCATATTGAACGCGGATCACGTTCGCATCGCGACGGGTGCGCTCGACGGCGAGCTGTTCGCCCAGCTCCCGCGCCGCCTGGCCATGCGGCACCGTGCTCAGCTCGATGCGCCGCGGCATGCCCTCGCGCCACGGCCGGAATACCGCCGTGACGTCGCCGAAATGAAGCGCACTGCCCGCGGGCCCGCGCACCGGCCGCGGATCGTTCCCGCCGCTCTCCGGCGTGATGACGACGTCCGCGCCGGTCCACGCGACACTGAACGTCACGCGCTGCGTCGCGCGGCCGGCGCGCAGAGACGTCAGCAGCGAGTCGCGGTGCCAGCCGCGCGGCGCGTCCAGCCTCACGTGCAGTACTGCGTCGTCAACGACGCGCTCGGCGAGGGTCCGGCTCGCCAGCAGCTCGAGATCGTTCGAGAAAGGGTCGCCGCCGATGCCAAGCAGGCCGAACAGGCCCATGCCCGGTGACGTCATCCCGCTCATGGGCGGTGGATCACCCAGGCGCAGGCGCGCCTCCGCACGGTAGACCGGATGGCTGAGCAGAACGAGCGCGGACCCGACTCCGGCCACGGCGAGGAACAGCAGCATGCCGGCGAGCCAGCGCCGGCGCAGACGCTGGCGCCAGCTTTCGACGAATCCGTACCGCATCAGCGCACCAGCAGGGCGGTGACCGCCGCCGCGAGCACGGATGTGCCGGCACCGACGAGCACGGCCAGGTTCTCGCTCAGCCAGCTCCGGCGCGGCACCACGATCTCGTCGCCGGGCCGCAGCGCTCCGGCAGGCGGCCGCGCCTCATCGTGCAGATCGAATTCCAGCCGCTGGCCGTCGCGCAACAGCACCACCGCATCGCCGGCCGCGCCCGGTCCCGTCCCGCCGGCGAGCGCCAGGACGTCGTGGAGGCTCTGCGTCGGATCGACCAGGTAGAGGCCCGGCGCACGGACCTCGCCCAGCACGCGCACCCGTACGAGCGGCTGGAGGATGACGACCGGCTCGATCAGCTCGGCAGCGTAGGCGGCGCGCACGGTCTCCACGACCTCGGCGAAGTCGATACCGGCGACCCGGATCAGCCCGATCAGCGGTAGCAGTGCTGTCCCGTCTTCGAGGATCGCGTGCTCGCCCGCCAGCGCCGGCTCGTCCAGCACCAGCAGGCGCACGGCGTCGCCCGGCCCGAGACGCAGGCTGCCGGGCGGCGCCTGCGCACCCGCCACCGATGCAGTGGTGGCGGCGAACAGAAGTGAAATAATGAGCCTGGCGCTCATGGTGCTCCGCGCATTCGGGTATTCGCTGGAGGCCGTCCTGGCTCCGGGAGAGCCAGCCGCCCGGCACAGCAGGATTGCCGCCGGGCGGGTGCGCTGGATGACGTTTCGACTCCATGCAGGCAGATAAGCCGTACTGAGTGTACAGGCAGACGCATCCTTGACGCTGTTTCGACGTCGGGACTAATGTAGGGGCGGATAGAAACCCGGGCAAACGCCCTCCACGCGTCCCGCCTTTTTCTGCCGGCTCATCCCTGGACGCAGGATTCCGTTGCGCGGCCCGGAGGCGCGGTAGCGCGACCGGCGGCCGGCTCCTGTCCGGTTTTGGCCGCTGGTTCGTTGGATGGTACGGCATCATACCGTCCGGGACTGACGCAGGAGAGGAGGCGATCCATCCAGCAGCACGCGGTGATGTCGGCAGTCGAGCGGGGTGCGCTGCACGCGTTGGCGTACGCGGACATCTTCGACTATCCGCTGACGGCGGCAGAGGCTCACCGATACCTGAGCGTGCCAGCGAAGCCGAGCGAGGTGCGGGCGGGGCTGGACCGGCTGGCGGGCGACCGTCTGCACTCGCGCGACGGGTTTTACGCGCTGCCGGGCCGCGGCGAGATCGTCGATGCGCGGCGAGCGCGGGCCGACCGCGCCGCGCTGCTGTGGCCGCATGCGCTGCACTACGGACGCCTGCTGGCCGGCCTGCCGTTCGTGCGGATGGTGGCGGTCACGGGGTCGCTGGCGCTCGACAATGCCGACGAGGGCAGTGACCTGGACTACCTGCTCGTGACCGCCCCCGGCCGGGTATGGGTGGTGCGGGCGCTGAGCAGCCTGGTGCGCCGGTCGGCGGCGCGTGCCGGGATCCACGTCTGCCCGAACTACATCCTGTCCGAACGCTCGCTCGCTTTGCGCGAGCACAATCTCTTCACCGCGCATGAGCTGCTGCAGATGGTGCCGATCGCAGGCGCTGCCGTGTACCGTCGCATGCTGCGGATCAACGACTGGGCCGCCGCGTACCTGCCGAACGCGGCCGCGACGGCAGCGCGCGGCGGTGCCGCGCCGCCGGCGTGGGCAGCGCGCGTCACCCGCGCGGCGGAGCTCGCACTGCGCAGCCCGATCGGGACGCTGCTGGAGCGCAGCGAGCGTGCGCGGCTCACACGCAAGCTCGCGCGCAGGGGCCTGGACCGTTCAGAGGTGGAATACACCGTCGATTGCTGCAAGGACCACGTGGATGCGCGCGGCCGGCAGGTCCTGAGCGCGTACGAAGCGCGCGTCGCAGCGCTGGGAGAGTTGTCGTGAGCGGTATCCTGATCGGCCACGCCTACTACCTGCGACAGGACCCGAAGAGCTGGGAGGCGCGGCAGCCCTATCCGCCGCTCGGCACGCTCTACGCCGCGGCCGTGCTGCGTCAGGCCGGCCACGATGTCGCACTGTTCGATGCGATCCTTGCCGACTCCGTGGACGGGTGGGCCGAGGCGCTGGATCGGGAGCGGCCGCGCATCGCGGTCATCTTCGAGGACAACTTCAACTACCTCTCGAAGATGTGCCTGCTGCGCATGCGGCAGGCAGCGTTCGCGATGTTCGCCCTGGCGCGGGAGCGTGGCTGCATCGTCATTGCCGCCGGCTCCGATGCGACGGACCACGCCGACGAGTTCCTCGCCGCCGGCGCCGACTACGTCATCATCGGCGAGGGCGAGCGCACGCTGGAGGAGCTGGTCGGCTGGCTGGGCGACCGCGGCGCCGATACGGAGCCGGGGCAGATCGCGGGCCTCGCCTTCGCCGCCGGCGGCGGCACGACGCGCACGACCGCACGTCCGGCGATGCGCGACCTCGACGCGCTGCCGCCGCCCGCGCGCGACCTGCTCGACGTGCAGCAGTACCGTGCTGTCTGGGAGCGGCACCACGGCCGGTTCTCGATCAATCTCGTGACGACGCGCGGCTGTCCCTACCACTGCAACTGGTGCGCAAAGCCGATCTGGGGGCAGCGTTACAACGTGCGATCCCCGGATGACGTGGCGGCGGAGCTGGCTGCCGTGGTTACGGCGTACGCCCCGGACCACGTGTGGTTCGCCGATGACATCTTCGGTCTCAAGCCCGGCTGGCTCGCGCGTTTCGCGGAGCTGGTCGAGGCGCGCGGTCGGCCGGTTCCGTTCAAGTGCCTGAGCCGGGCGGACCTGCTGCTGCGCGATGGCGACATCGACGCGCTGCGCCGCGCCGGCTGCGACATCGTGTGGATCGGCGCGGAGTCCGGGTCGCAGGCGATTCTCGACGCGATGGAGAAGGGCACGCGCGTCGAGCAGATCGAGGAGGCGGCGGCGCGCCTGCACGAGGCCGGCATCCGTGTCGGCTTCTTCCTGCAGTTCGGCTATCCCGGCGAGACGCGGGAGGACATTGCGCGCACGTTCGGGTTGGTGCGCTCCTGCCGCCCCGATGACATCGGCATGTCCGTGTCGTATCCGCTGCCCGGCACCAAATTCTACCGCACTGTCGAAGCGGAGCTGGGCGACAAGCGCAACTGGGAGGACGCCGCCGATCTCGCCATGATGTATGCCGGCCCGTTTTCGACCGCGTTCTATCGCAGGCTGCATGCGATGCTGCACAGCGAGTTCCGGATGCGTACCGGCTGGCGTCGCATCGGGCGGGCACTGCGCGAGCCGTCCACACTGTCCGCGGCGGACCTGCGCACGGGCCTGCGTACGCTCTATCACACGGCCGCGCTGCCACTCGACCGCCTGCGGCTGGAATGGCTGGCGCGCGCGCGGCACGAACCCACCCCGGTCGCACTGCACACGCTCGCCGCGGCCGACGCTGCACGACCCAGCTCGCAGGACGCGGCATGATGCACAGAATCGAGGCCATGGACATACTGCTGACCCACGGCTACTTCATGCACGAGGACGCGCACGAGCTGCAGGTGATGCGGCCGTACCCGCCGCTCGGCATCCTCTGCATTTCCGCGCACCTGAAGCAGTGCGGCTTCGCGCCGACCGTGTTCGATGCGACGTTCCGTACGCGCGCCGAGTTCGACGCGCTGATCACGCGCGAGCGCCCGCCCGTCGTCGGCTTCTACTGCAACCTGCTCACGCGACCTTCCGTGCTGCGCATGATCCCGGTGTGTCGCAGCGTTGGCGCGACGATCATCGTCGGCGGGCCGGACCCCGCGAACTACGCGGCCGAGTACCTCGACGCGGGTGCGGACATCGTCGTCGTCGGCGAGGGCGAGCGCGCGCTGGAACAGCTGCTGCCGCACCTCGCCAGATCCGGTCTCGACGATCTCGCAGGCATTGCAGGCATCCGCTACCGCGGCGCCGACGGACGCGTGGCCGTGACGCCCGCGCGCGAGTACATCGAGGACCTCGACGCGCAGCCGTTCCCGGATCGCGCTGCCATCGACATCCCGGAATACGTGCGCGCGTGGCGCGATCATCACGGCATGGGCTCGGTCTCGCTGATCACGGCGCGCGGCTGCCCGTACAGGTGCAGCTGGTGCAGCCACGCGGTGTATGGCTACAGGCATCGCCGTCGCTCGGTCGTGAATGTTGCGGACGAGGTCGAGCAGATCATGGCCGACTACCGGCCGGACATGCTCTGGTATGCCGACGACGTGTTCACGATCCACCGGCGCTGGCTGCTCGACTACGCCGCCGAGCTGAAGCGGCGCGGCATCCGCATCCCGTTCGAGACGATCTCGCGCGAGGACCGACTCGACGAAGAGGTCGTGCGCACACTCGCAGACATGGGCTGCTTCCGTCTGTGGATCGGGTCGGAGAGCGGCTCGCAGCGCGTGCTCGACGCGATGAGCCGGCGCACGAACGCGGCGCGCGTGCGCGAGATGGTGCACCTGCTGCAGCAGCACGGCATCGAAGCGGGCATGTTCATCATGCTCGGCTATGATGGCGAGACCATGGCCGACCTGCACGAGACCGTCGAGCACCTCAAGCTCGCCCGCCCGGACCGGCTGCTCACGACCATCGCGTATCCGATCAAGGGCACGCCCTACTACGAGGCGGTGGCGGATCGCATCGTCGCGCTGCGCCCGTGGGCCGAGGGTTCCGACCGCGATCACACGGTGCTGGGCCGCCACTCGCGGCGCTTCTACGCGCATGCGACGCGCTGGCTCGTGAACGAGGTCGCCACCGTGCAGGCGCGTCGCGGCGCGACGCCTGCGTACGGCCGCGCGCTCAGGAGCTACGTGAGTGCGCGCGTCGGCCGGCTCGGCATGATGCTCACGAGCGGTGAGGTCGAGGAGGGCACGTGAGCGTCGCGGCCGCGCGCCACCCGTTCGATGCCGTCGCGGCCGGATACGACTCCGCGTTCTCGCGGAGCACGCTCGGGACGTGGCTGCGCGCTGCGGTGCGCGAGCGGCTGGCTGCCTCGTTCGCGCCCGGCGAGCTGATCCTCGAGCTCGGCTGCGGCACCGGCGACGACGCGGTCTGGCTGGCGGCACGCGGCACACGCGTCATGGCGACGGATGCGGCTGCGGCCATGCTCGAGCTGACGCGCGCGAAGGCGGAGGCCGCCGGACTGTCGCACCTGGTTCGGACGGCCGCGCTGGACCTGCGCGAGGCGGACGCGCTGCCGCGTCAGGCGTCGCGCGTCGATGGCGCGTTCTCGAACTTCGGTGCGCTCAACTGCGTGCCCGATCGGCGACGCGTGGCGCGGCTGTTGTCGGCGAGCGTACGTCCCGGCGGCCGGGTCCTGCTCATCGTTATGGGGCCGTTCTGCGCCTGGGAGACGGCGTGGCACCTGGCGCGCGGCCGCGTGAAGGACGCGTTCCGCCGCGCGCGTTCCGGCGCGGAAGCGCATGTCGGCGGCGGCGGCATCGTACGCGTGTGGTATCCATCGCCGGGCCGGCTGCGGGCCGAGTTCGGGCCGTCGTTTCGTCATGTGCGCACGGCGGGGCTCGGCGTGCTGCTGCCGCCGTCGTACCTGGCCTCGCTGGTGGAACGGAGGCGCGGCGTGTTCGAGCACTGCGCGCACAGCGACCGGCGGCTGGCGAAGACGGCGTGGAGCGCCCACATCGCCGACCACTACATCATGGAGCTCGAGCGACGATGAGCGCCGCGGCCACCGAAGCGTTCCAGCTCGTGTGCCCGGAATGCCGCGCTCCGCTCCGGCGGGACCAGCCGGACGTGCGCGTGTGCCCGTCGCACAATGCCTCCTACACCCGCGCAGCGGGCATCTGGCGGCTGCTGCCGGCGTCGCGGGCCGCGCAGCTCGAAGCGTTCATCCGCGAGTACGAGACGGTGCGCCAGGCGGAGGGCCGCGGCAGTGATGACGCGGAGTTCTACCTGCGCCTCCCCTTCGCCGACACGACCGGCCGCTTTGCCGACGACTGGCGTATCCGTGCGCTCAGCTATCGCAGCCTGCTGCGCCACGTGATCCGGCCGCTGTCGGAGCGCGGCGCGCTGCGCGTGCTGGACGTCGGGGCCGGCAATGGGTGGCTCGCGTACCGGCTGGCGGAGATGGGCCACCACACCGCTGCGGTCGATTTGCTGGTCAACGAGCTCGACGGGCTCGGCTCGCACGTGCGGCATCGCGGCGCGACGGGCCTGCAATCAGGCGGATCCGTGCTGCCGGTGCAGGCGGATTTCGACCGGCTGCCGTTCGCCGGGGGCGACGCGGACATCGTCATCTTCAACGGCTCGCTGCATTACTCGACGAGCTACGATGCGACGCTGACCGAGGCACTGCGCGTGCTGCGGCCCGGTGGCCGCATTGTCGTGATGGATTCGCCGATCTACCGCGATGGCGCCAGCGGCGAACAGATGGTGCGCGAGCGTGAGGCCGCGTACGTGCGCCGCTACGGTTTTGCCTCGAATGCTCTGCCGAGCGAGCAGTTCCTTACGCGGCAGCGGCTCGCCACGCTCGCGCACCGGCTGCGGCTGCAATGGCGGACCATTGAGCCGTTCTACGGCTGGCGGTGGGCAGTTCGTCCGTACGTCGCGCGGATCCTCGCCCGGCGCGAGCCGGCGCGTTTCGCCGTGCTCGTCGGCAGCCGCGCATGAGGCACGCATGAGGACCAGCGCGCTGCTCGATCTGCCGGGCGCGGCATGGCACCGGCTGTGGCGTATCGGTTTGCGCCTCCGCTACCGCCTGCTGCAGCGGCACCGCCACGAACGGCTCGTGCTCGAGCATGCCGCCGGCATACCGATCGTCGTGCTGCCCGGCGTGCTGAACCCGAAGCTGTTCTGGACGGGCGAGCTGCTCGCGCAGGTGTTCCAGACGGCGCCGCCGCTGCCCGGCGCGTCCGTGCTGGACATGGGCACGGGCAGCGGTATCGGTGCGGTCGCGGCGGCCCGACTCGGCGCGCGCGTGGTCGCAGTGGATATCAGCGCGTCTGCCGTGCGCTGCGCGCGCATCAACGCACTGCTGAACGATGTGGACGCGCGGATCGATGTACGCCACGGCGATCTGTTCGCGCCCGTGGCCGGTGAGCGGTTCGACGTCGTGCTGTTCAACCCGCCGTATCACCCGGGCGAGCCGCGCGACGAGATGGAATCCGCGTTCCGCGCGGCGGACGTGCCGGTCCGGTTCGCGCGCGCGCTGCCGGCGCACCTCGCCGAGCCGGACGGTCACGCGCTGGTCCTGCTGTCGTCGCTCGGCGATGCGGCGGCATTCCTCGACGCGTTCCATGCGGCCGGACTCATCGTCGAATCCGTCGCGGAGCAGCGTCACCCCGGCGAGCTCCTCACGGTCCACCGGGTGCGGCGTCCATGGTGATCCTGTACAACCCTCCCAGCTCGAAGGCGAGGAAGCCCGTGCTGCCGATGTCGCTGCTGGCGGTCGGCGCACGGCTCGAGGGCGCGCACGAGTATCGGATCATCGACGGCAACCTGGAGCCCGATCCGCTCGAGGCGCTCGATGCGGCCATCATCGAGACCGGCGCAGACATCCTCGCCGTCACCGTCATGCCCGGGCCGCAGCTCAGCCATGCGGTGCCGCACTGCCGCGCGCTCAGGGCCCGACATCCGTTGCTCAAGATCGTGTGGGGCGGGTACTTCCCGACGCAGCACTGGGACGTGTGCCTGCGTTCCGATTGCGTCGACTACGTGGTGCGCGGTCACGGCGAGGAAATATTCCGTGCGCTGCTCGACGCGCTCCGCGCCGGCGACGACCCTTCGACACTGGCGGGAGTCGCATTCCGCGATGCAGCGGGTGAGCCGCGCTCGTGCCCGCTCGCGCCGATCCCGCACCCGCAGAGCCTGCCGGACTTCCCGTACGAGCGGGTTGATCCGGAGCGTTATGTGCGCCGCACGTTCCTGGGCGAGCGGACGCTGCCGCATCACTCCAGCTACGGCTGCCCGTTCAGGTGCAACTTCTGCGCGGTCGTGAATCTCGTGAACGGCCGCTGGCTGGCGCAGTCGGCGGAGCGGGCGGCAGCGGTGACGCGTCGTCTGGTCGAGCAGTGGCACGTCGACGCCGTCGAGTTCTACGACAACAACTTCTTCGTGCACGAGTCGCGCACTGCGGAATTCGCCGAGCGGATCTCCCCGCTCGGGATCTCGTGGTGGGGCGAAGCGCGCGTGGACACGCTCGACGGCTACACGGATGCCACGTGGCGGCGCATGCGCCGGAGCGGTCTGCGGATGGTGTTCCTCGGCGCCGAATCCGGCTCGGATGAGACGCTGCGGCGCATGAACAAGGGCGGCACGGCGGCCGTGAGCAAGACGCTCGACCTGGTGCGCCGGATGAAGGAGCACGACATGGTGCCGGAGCTCTCGTTCGTGCTGGGCAACCCGCCGGATCCGGAGGGCGACGCGGCCGAGACGCTCGAGTTCATCCGTCGCCTGAAGCGCGTCAATCCGGCGACCGAGATCATCCTCTACCTCTACACGCCGGTGCCGCTCGCCGGCGAGCTGTACGAGCAGGCGCGCTCGCGCGGCTTCAGGTTTCCCGAGACACTCGACGCCTGGGTGGATCCGGCGTGGCTCGAGTTCAGTCAGCGCCGCAGCGCCGGGCTGCCCTGGCTCGAGGATCCGTTGCGCCGCCACATCCGCGACTTCGAGCGCGTGCTGCACGCGTATTACCCGACCATCACCGACGTGCGCCTCACGCCCGCGCGCCGCGCACTCCTGCGCGCGCTGTCCGGCTGGCGCTACCGGCTGCGCTGCTACAGCCATCCGCTGGAGCTGCGAGCGCTGCAGCGGATGATGATGTACGAGCGGCCGGAGACCAGCGGGTTCTGATGGCGGCGGCGCTGGAAGCGGGGCCGACAGCCTGGCGCGTGCGACCCCTCAGCGAGGATGACATACCCGCCGCGCTGCAGCTCGCGCAGGATGTTTACGGCAGGCCCGCGCGGGAAGCGTGGTATCGCTGGAAGGTCCTGTCAGCGCCCGGCTCCGAGGGCATCCGTACCGCGTGGGTCGCCGAAGACGCGAACGGCCTCATCGCCCACTACGCGGCCACGCCGCTGCGCCTGCAGCTCAACGGTCGCGTCTACGCAGCCGCTCACGGCTGCGACATCATGACCGCGCCCGCGTACCGCCGTCGCGGTGTGCTCAGCACCGTTGCGGCGGCAGCGCACGAGCACTGGGCGAACGCGGGGCTGCATTGCATCATCGGACTGCCGACCGCCTCCTGGGGCGGCCTGCGCGAGCGCATCGGCTGTCAGCCGGGCCCGCGGCTCGGCTGGCTGTGGCGACCGCTGCGGCCCGACGCGCTGCTGCATGGCGGCGCCGCGCGAGCGGACAATCCGGCAACGCGGGCTGCGCGTCTGCTCGCGACTCCGCCCGTCGCCGCCTGGAACCGTTTCTGGGATGGCGCCATCGACCGTGCGGCAGCACGACCGCGCGACACCGGTCGCAAGGTGCGTGTCGAGGCGGTAACGCACGCCGACACCGTGTTCGACGAGCTGTGGGACCGTGTCGGCCTCGCGCAGGGCGTCGCGATCGTGAGGGACGCAGCCTGGGTCGGGTACCGCTTTGCGGACGCGCCCGCCGAGCCCGGTGCCGAACATCACATCCTGCTCGCGCTGCGCGGCTCCGTGCCGGCCGGCTACCTGGTGTATCGACTGCTCGGCTCGCCGGCCGGCACCAGCGGCTGGATCATCGACATCCTGACCGCGCCAGGGGATCAGCCTGCGCGCGCTTCACTGGTGCGCGCCGCCGTCGCTGCAATGCGGAGCGCCGGCGCGCGCGATGTGCGGACTTTCGCGGTCGCGGATTCGATGCTCGAGCGCAGCTTTCGCGGTGCCGGGCTGGTCCGCCGGCGCGGCACCTACGACGCGTGCTTCATTCCGCTGACCGCGGAGCTGGCGTCGGAAGCGCATGACTGCAGGAACCGGATCTACGTGACGGCCGGAGACTTCGATGTGGTCTGACCGCGCACGCGCTCTGCTGCGGCGCTTGCTCCTGCCGCCCGTCGAGGCGGGCTTCGGCGCGGTCGCTGCCCTCGCTGGAGCGTACGCCGCCCGCACGCCTGATCGGCCGTGGAGCCGCGGCGGCAGTCGTGTCGTGATCGTGGCCGCGCATCCCGACGACGAGACGCTGGGCGCCGGCGGCGCTGCGGTGCTGCATGTGCGCGCGGGCGATCACGTCACGATCGTGATCGTCACGGATGGTGGCGCGTCGCGCGCCGGCGGCCTCGGTCGCGCGGCCATGGTCGCGGAGCGTGCGGCGGAGCTTCGCACGGCCGTCGCCGCGCTCGGTGTCGCGGAGCTGCTGAGCCTCGGGCTGCCGGAGGGCGCGTGGCGCGCGGCGGACATCGCTGCGTGCGAGCCTGCGCTCGACCGCGCGGACGTCGTCTACGCACCGTCGTGCATCGACTACCATCCCGAGCACGTTGCGGTCGCCGCGGCGATCGCCGAGCGCGTGCGGCCGTCGCAGCTCGTCCGCGTATGCCAGGTCGGCGTGCCCCTCACGGCGCGACTGGTGAACCGCGTCGCCGACACGTCGGCCGTCGCGGCACAGACGGCGCGTGCCGCTGCCGCGTATCGAACGCAGGCAGTCTCCGTGCGGACCGCGTCGAGGCTGGCACGGTACCAGGCGCGCTTTCACGGTGTTGCCGCTGCCGAGGTTTTCTGGGAGCTCGACGGGGCCGCGTACCGCAGCGTCATGCGTGCGGGCGACTGGCGCGCCGGCAGCAGTCCGTTCCGCGGGATACGCGTGCGTCCGCTCACGGACGCGCTTGCATTCTCGGCAGGCTGGCGCGAGCGGCGGCGTCTGCTCGCCGTCGCGACGGAAGCCCGGGCAGTGGCTGCGGAGCATGCAATACATTGATGCCCGCACGCCAGCCTGGTGGCTGGCCGGGCTCGCCGCCGTGGTGCTGCTGGCCGGCGGCGCGCTGATCCTGCTGCACGGGTTCGATGGTCTCTACGGGCAGGACCCGTTCGCCTACTTCGCCTACGCGATGGGTCCGGTACGCGAGAGCCTGCTGGCGGCGCGGCCGCCGCCGCCGTTCTTCTGGCCGCCCGGCTATCCGCTGCCGGTCGCGCTGCTCTCCTTCATCACGGGTCCGACGCCGCTCGCCGGGCAGCTCATCAGTCTCGCGGCCGGCGCGCTGATCCCCGTCTTCACGTTCCTGCTGTGCCGCGAGCTGCGGCCGCAGGATGGCGCCGTGGCGCCGCTGGTCGCGGGACTGCTCGCCGCGTTCACCGGCCAGCTCTGGCAGTCGAGCACGGTCGTGATGTCGGACACGACGGCGCTCGCATGCGCGACCGCCGGTGCGTGGTCGCTCGCACGCTACGGTCGCTCTCTGCGGCTGCGCTGGCTGCTCCTCGCGGCGGCTGCACTCGCCTGGGCCACGATCACCCGCTGGATCTACGGCCTCGTGGCCGTTCCCTGCACGGCTTACGCGCTGCTCGTGCTGTGGCACAGCGGTGGTCGGAAGGCCGCAGGACACGCGGCCGCGGCCGCGCTGGTGACGGGACTCATCCTGGGACCCGTCCTTCTCGCGATGGTCGCTTCGCGCAGCGACGCGGCAGCGTTCGGCGGCAACTTCCAGGTGTACAGCTGGCATCCCGCGCGCTTCTTCGGGCGCGCGTTCATGACGGCGGACGGGCTGCTCCGGCACGAGCTGCCCAACGTACTGTACTACGGCCTCGCGCCCGCGCGCTGGGCGTACTTCACGCCGCTGCTCGCTCCGCTGATCCTGCCCGGCATAGCGGCGGTCGTGCGCCGCCGCGATGCCGCGGCCTTACTCATTCTGCTGGGCTGGGCGGGCATCGTCTTCGCGTTCCACATCGGCGCGCCCTACCAGAATTTCCGCTTCACCCTCGCGTTCCTGCCGCCGCTCGCCGTGCTCGCCGGGATCGGGACCGCATGGGTGGCGCGCGTCGCAGGTGCACGGCGCAGCCGACGAACAGCCATTGCGGCGTGCCTGCTGCTCGCCGGCGGGCTCGGCCTCATGGCCGCGGCCGGCACGCATGCGACGCGCGTCCTCATCGGCAGGAAGGATGACAGCGTGGCCGCCGTGCGCTGGGTCGAAAGCCGGCTGCCGCCCGACGCGCGCATCGCGACATTCGGCCTCGCGCTCACGTTCAGGCACTACGCGAGCGCCGACACCTACGAGCTGTACGAGCTCGACCCGGCCGCGCTGACCGAGCTGCTCGAGGACCCGCGGCCGCTCTTCCTGTTCGTCGATACCGCGGGGCTGCACGGCCAGTGGCGCGATCTCGCGCCGGGAACGAACTACCGCTGGCTCGAGCGCGGGCCGGGACTCACGGCCGCGGGCGACAGGGGCGCCTACACGCTGTTCCGCGTCGGCTGTCTCCCGCCGCCGCCGTTGCGGCTGCGCCAGAGCAGCGACCAGGCCGGCCGGTGCAGCGGGTGATGCCGGAGCGCCGCGCGAGCGAACGCCGCGGCCGCGTCCGCATCATGCTCCGACAGGGCGTGGAATCCGGCACGCGTGCCGAGCCGCGCAAGACTGCGGCGACACCGCAGTCGCTGCAGCGGCGTCATCCCGCGCGCGAGCGCGCGCTCCAGCACGCGCACCGACAACTCGTACGCGAGTCGCCTGCGACGGCCGGACGAGCTGGCGTGCGACCGGCCGATGGTGGCGAGCGGCTCGGCAATGCACGCGCCGCGGGTCACCCGCGCGATGCGCAGCCAGAGGTCGTAGTCCTCGGCGATCGGCAGATCGTCGTCGAAGCCGCCGGCGTCCGCCAGCACCGTCCGCCGAACGAGCACGGTGCTGGGATGGATGAAGCAGTCGTCGATCAGCGCATCGAGCAGCGCGCCGCCGCGCTTGTGCCGGTCCGCCAGCACGGGCGGCGACAGCGAGCCGTCCTCGTACCGCAGCCGCGCGTCGGTGTACACGATGCCGGTGTCGCGCGAGGCATCCAGCAGGGCGACCTGCAGCGCCAGCCTGGTGGGCGACCACTCGTCGTCGTCGTCGAGGAATGCGATCAGCTCGCCGCCCGCCTCCGCGAGGCCGCCGTTGCGCACGCGTCCCGGCAGCCCGGACGGCGGCAGCTCGATCAGGCGCACGGGTCCGCGCAGGGCTGCGACACGCCCGCGTGCCTCATCCGCGGCGCCGTCGAAGCAGATCAGCACCTCGAGGTCCGTGAACGACTGCCGGAGCACGCTCTGCACCGCGCGCAGCAGCAGGTCCGCCCGGTCTCTCGTCGGTACGATGACGCTGACGCGCGGCTGCGACGACACTCGACCTCCGGCCTCGGTTGATGGATCGGACGATGCATCGGATGGTACGCCGCAACGACGCCACGTCAACCAGCCTGCGCATTGCGTTCGTCGTGCCAGGCTACGCAACCGGGTCTGAAGGGCTGTGGGCGATTCCGGCGCTGTCCGATCACATCCGCTGCCTCGCCAGCCAGCACGAGGTTCGCGTGTTCGCGCTCCGCTACCCGGCCGCACGCGCGCCCTGGCTCCTCGATGGTGCCCGCATCCGCACTTTCGCCGGCGGCGACGCGCGCGGCATTGAGAGCGGCCGTCTCCTCGCGCGCGCTCTCGCCGGCATCACGCTCGAACTGCGGAGCTGGCGTCCCCACGTCGTGCACGGGCTGTGGGCCGACGAGCCGGGTGCGATCGCGGCCGCGGCCGGTCGCATGCTGCGGGTGCCGTCGGTCGTCTCACTCATGGGAGGCGAACCGTGCCGGCTGGAAGACATCGGCTACGGCGGGCTCCTCGGCCGTCGCAACCGCCTGCTGCTGAGCTATTCGCTGCGCACGGCCAGCGTCGTCACCACCGGCTCGGACTACCTGGCCGCGCTCATCCGGCCGCGTCTGCACGGACGCACCGCCGCGCGGATGCCGCTCGGCGTGGACACCGCACTGTTCCAGCCCGCGCCGCAGCGCGGCCGCGAGGCCGGAGCGCCGCACCGAGCCGCGGGCGCACGCCTGCTGTGCGTTGCTTCACTCACGCCCGTGAAGGACCCGCTCCTGGCACTGCGCTCTCTCTCTCTGCTGCGCGATGACCAGCCCCGCGTCCACCTCGACGTGGTCGGCGACGGGCCGCTGCGGCCGGAGCTGGCGCTTGTCGCCGAGCGCCTGGGCGTCGCGGGCATGCTGACCATGCACGGGGCCATATCCCGCGCCGAGCTGCCTGCCCGCTACCGCGCGGCCGATCTGCTCGTGCAGAGCTCCCGCCACGAGAGTCAGGGGATGACCGTGCTGGAGGCCGCCGCCTGCGGCTGCCCCGCAGTCGGCACGGCCGTGGGGATACTGCCCGAGCTGCCGGGCGCGCGCGTCACGCCGCCGGGCGATGCGGGTGCACTCGCCGAAGCCGTCCGCGCGCTGCTGCAGGACGCGGGCGCTCGCGCGGCTGCGGGCGAGGCCGCGTGTACGTTCGTCCGGTCGGGGCTCGACGTCGAGCAGACGACCGCGGCGGGCATCGCGCTGTATCGGCGCCTGCTCGCCGCCGCCCCCGGCCGCTACAACACAACCAGCTTGTAGACGCGGCCGGTCGTGCCGGTCGGCCCGGCCATGCCCGAGGTCAGCACGTAGACCTCGCCCTCGAGGTCCTGGCCGAAGCCGAGCACGTACTGGCCGAGCCGGTCCTCGCCGGCGCCGAGCGTGAGCTCCTCGAACGCCCAGTCGCCTACCGCCGCCGGCGTGGCCGTGAACAGTGTGCCGTCCGGCGAGTTGAAGGAGCGGCTGAAATCACCGAAGATGTACGTGCCGGCGAGGCCCGGTATGTCGCTGCCGCGGTATACGTAGCCCGCAACCACGGCGATCCCCGGACCGCCGGCGTCCGAGCCTGTGTTCCCGTACTCGATCACCGGATCGATCAACGGCTCATCGAACTGGCCCATGGCGGGACAGCTCGTGCGCGGCGTTTCCGGATCGTCCGTGTTGAAGCACGACGACGCCTCCTTCACGTTCCAGCCGTAGTTGCCGCCGCCCTCGATGACGTTGACCTCCTCCCACAGGTTCTGCCCCGCATCGCCGGCTATCAGCTCGCCCGTGCCGCCCATGTCGAACGAGAAACGGTACGGGTTGCGCAGGCCGTACGCCCAGATCTCGTCGCGTCCCGGCTCGCCCACGAACGGATTGTCCGACGGTATGTCGTACGGCATACCGCCGTCCACATCGATGCGCAGGATCTTGCCGAGCAGGTTCGCCTCGACGTTCTGCGAGTTGCCGCCCGCGTTCGCGGCGTACCAGTCGTCGACGTGCCCGTTCCCCACGTCGTCCGAGCCGCCGCCGTCGCCCAGCGAGATGTAGAGGTACCCGTCCGGTCCGAACGCGACCGTGCCCGCGTTGTGATTGGACTGCGGCTGGTCCACTTCCAGCAGGATCCGCTCGCTGCCCGGGTCCGCCGCGTTCACGTTCCCCGTCACGCGGAACTCCGATACCCGCGCCGTGTGATTGAATCCCGACGGCGCACCGCTCCGCAGCGGAGCACTGTAGTACGCGTACAACCGGCCGTTCGTCGCAAACTGCGGATGGAACGCCAGACCCAGCAGGCCGCGCTCGTCGTAGCTGGCCGACTGATCGACCATCTGCGAGCGCACGTCCAGGAACGGCGCCGTCGCCAGGGCGCCGTCAGCGCCGATCACACGGATCACGCCGATCTGGTCCACCACGAACAGACGGTCGCTTCCGTCCGGTGCCTCCCGCAGCAGTACCGGAGATGTCAGTCCCGTCGCTATCTGCTCCACCGTCACCACCGAGTCCCCCGGCCCGATCGGATCATCATCACAGCCGCCTGCCAGCGCCGCCGCTGCAAGCCCGGCCAGTGTCAGCACGCTCCGTCCTGTACCCCTGTCGATCATACCGCACCTCCTCAACGGGCCCGTTTCCGTAGCTCTCCGATACACCGGCCGGAGAGGGACCCGCAGCGCCGTGCCACCCCGGCACGGCCGCCCGGACGGCAACGGGCCTCTTCCGATTCGTCGCAGTGGTTGCAACCGCTGTACCGATACTACGATCCGGGACCGCCAACACCGCCGTTTCTTCGCGGGGTGGCCGCCTGACCGCGAACGAGGCCCATACGTCGCTGTTGTCCGCGCGGCCGGGTTCGTCGCATCTTGGAGGCATGCCAGGCGCCATGGACCTCACCATCCTCAGGCTGCTGCAGGAGAACGCGCGCATCACGAATGCCGAGATCGCGCGACGCGTCGGCATCGCCGCGTCCGCCGTATCGCAGCGGGTCCGCAAGCTCGAGCAGCAGCGGATCATCATCGGGTACCACGCGAGCGTGTGTCCGGACACACTGGAGCAGGGGCTGCTCGCGTTCATCACGGTGCGCACGGCGGAAGGAGCGCAACCGGGAGAAGCCGCGGCCGCACTGGCGGCGATTCCGCAGGTGCTCGAGCTGCATCGGGTGGTCGGCGACGACTGCTTCCTGCTGAAGGTGCGCGCGCGGGACACCGAGAGTCTCGGCGCGCTGATCGAGGATCGGATCCACACGCTGCCACAGGTATCCGCGACGCGAACCACGATCGTGCTGCGGACGGAGAAGGATGCGCCGGGTCCGGTGCTGTCGCGCACCGGATCAGAAGGTTCGTCGGTCGCCGAGGGCAGCGTCGCGTCATAATCTCTGCCGCCCGCACGTTGGTCAGTCGGATCGAAAGCAAGCAACCTGGAGGATGAATGCGTCTGCGTCGCACCGTCACAGCCGTGCTGGCCGCAACGTGCATTGTCGGAACGGTCGCGCCTGCCGCAGCGTCGGCACAATCGCTTCTCGAGCGCTCGCCGAACCTGGGCGGCGCCTGGGTGGCGCAGCCGGGCGTCCTTCATTTCCACTTCCTGCACCGGTTCGAAGCGACGGATGCGCCGACCCGCAAGGTCCTGAACTCACCGACGTTCCTGATGGCGGCCGGACTGCCCGGCCGCACGATGGCTGGCGCGCGGTACGCAACGAGCTCGCTGGTGCGGCCGGGATTCGCAAACGAGTGGGAGTTCTTCGGCCGCTGGGCGCCGCTGTCGGAGAGCGGGGGCGCGCCGCTGGACCTGTCGGTGCACGGCGCCTGGAACCAGGCGGCGGAGAGTTTCGATGCGGAGCTGGCGGCTGCGCGTTCGCTCGGGCGGCTGCGGGTGCTGGGCGCGGTACGCGGCTTCACGGACGCATACCACGCGGGCGAGTCGCGCGTTGCGCTAGCGGCTGGCATGTCGCTGCGTCTGCACGAGTGGGTCGCACTCGGCGCGGATGCCGCGTCACTGCTGCAGAGCGAAGACGGTGAGGATGTCGCGTGGAGCGCGGGCCTGCAGCTTCAGATTCCGTACGCGCCGCACACGTTCTCGCTGCACGTTTCCAACGCGCACACGAACACTCTGCAGGGCTCATCGCGCGGCGCGGACCGGCTGTGGGGCTTCGAGTTCACCGTGCCGCTCACGTTGAGCCGCTACTTCGGCGGGCGCGCGCCATCGACCGCGAGCGGCGCTGCGGCCGCGCCCGGTGCGCCTGCGGACACTGTCATCGGCGCCGAGGTCACGATGGACAACATGCTCAGGTTCGTGCCCGATACCGTTCGCATTCGCGCGGGTCAGGCGGTCCGCTGGCGCAACACGTCCGACCTGCTCCACACCGTCACGGCGAATCCGGATATGGCGGTGCGCCCGGAGTTCGTGCAGCTGCCGGCAGGCGCGGCGCCGTTCGACTCGGGCAATATCGAGCCGGGCGCAGCCTTCGTGCACACGTTCACGACGCCCGGCACATACGTGTACATGTGCATCCCTCATCAGATGGCGGCAATGATCGCGACAGTCATCGTGGAGCAGTAGCATGCGAGCCCCGCTGCGAGCCCTTGGACTCGGTGCTGCCGTCCTGCTGCTCGGCGCCTGCTTTTCGGAGGAGCCAACGACCGGACCCGGCAACGGCGAGGATGTCATCGTCGAGATGACACCAGCACTGACGTTCGAGCCGCGCCACGTGCAGATCCGCGCCGGCCAGACCATCCGCTGGCGCAACACCTCGAATTTCCCGCACACCGCAACGGGCGATCCCGCTCTTGCCTTTAATCTGGCGAACGTCCGACTGCCGGACGGCGCGCCGGTCTGGCACTCGGGCGACGTTGCGCCCGGCAGCAGCTATGCGCGCACCTTCGATGTGGTCGGGATGTACACGTACTTCTGCGTTCCGCACGAGTCCTCGATGGTGGGGACCATCGAGGTCATCCCCTAGCCGGGCTCTTCGCCGGCCAGCGACGGCAGCGGCTCGGCGCGATACATGACGCGGACATTGTGCAGCACCATCCGCCACACGACGAGCTCGTCGCGCGTCACCTCGTAGATCTCGACTGGGCCGGTCGAGCCGGACAGGCCTTCGCTCATGCCGAACGCGACGACCGTGTTGCCGTTCGACAGGCGCCGCGCCGAGCCCACCGCACTCGCGAAGTTCGCGGTCGGCGCCTGCCACTCCCAGTCGCTCGACGCCGACGCACCGGAGACTTCCAGCTCGAGCGCGCGCGACGGACCGCCCCGGTCGACGCCGTTGTCGAACAGCAGTATCCGGCCCGGCGCCAGCTCGCGCGCCGTGTGCTGACCCGAGAACGGCGCGCCGCTCGCGATCGTCGCGTTGACGCCGCCGAGCCGCCACTCGATCCCGTCCATGGCCGGAGTCAGCGAAATGACCTGGTTCAGGTAGTGCACGCTGAGCAGGACGTTGCCGGCCGGTCCCAGTGCCAGCGCGTTCGCGTGCAGCCATTCCTGGCCGAAACGCGGGCCGCGGTCGGTCTCCGGCGAGAGCTGATCCCACGAGCTCCACCGCTTCACGAGCAGCCCCGATTCCGGCGACCATTCCCAGATCGCTTCGCCGTCCAGTGAGCCACTGCCGTAACTGCGACGGTCGTGTGCGATCACGAGCAGCGTGTTCTGCGGCGTCGCGATCACATCGTGATGCATGCTGCGGTCGGGGTCCTGCGGCAGGCGGCGCACCACGTGTCCATCGATGCCCACCTCGACTAGCCCGCGACCGCCATCGAGGAAGACGAAGTTGCCGTTGCCGCGTCGCGTCATGCCGTACGGAAAGCCTTCGCTGCGCCAGTACCAGATCACCTCACCCCCGCCATCCACGACGACGTAGCCACGGAACCCGCCATGTCCCACGACGTGGATCAGCGTGGCCGTCGAAGTCGGCGCGCCCGTCGCGTCGAACCCGATCGAGTCGAGGTCTGCCGGCAGCGCTTGCGTCGCGAAGGTGCCGTCATGGGATGTGCCGGCAATGCTGTACTCGTACGTGCGGCCGGCGCGCAGTCCCGTGAGCACGACGCGGTGCTCGAGCGCGGTCGGAGAGCTGACGCGCAGGAGTGGCGCGTCCGCCGTCGTGTACTCGATGGAGAGAGGCGCGGCATGTTCGAGCACGATGTCGAGCGCGTGCACCAGCGGACCCGCTTCCGCAGACTGCACGGAGATGATCGCCGGAGTGACCGGACCGGCCGGTCCGTCGCAGCCGGCCAGGACGAGCCCGGCCAGCAGCCCCACGCGAAGTAGACCAGCCCGCGCCACGGTCACCGCTGCTGCACGCGCTCGCGGTCCGAGACGGCGGCCATCGCCAGCGCGTACCGCAGAATGCTCTCCACGTCGAGCTCGTCGCAGCAACCCGCGAACACCGATCGTCGCATCGACACCGCCGCCGTTGGGCGACGAACCTCTAGAGCTGTTCGTTGCATTCCGGCGGCTGCGAGTCCGGCGTTGCGACCGACGTTTTCAGCCACGGAGCATGGCCGACACCCAGTGCCACCCACGCTTCCGAGGTCTGGCCGGGCTGCGCCGGGAGCTCCACCACGGGCGGCAGGTCACCAACGGCCGGATAGAACCTGAACCGCGTGGCGGCGAGGCGCGGGTCGATGTCACTGCTTTCCCGCACATCCCTGCCGAGTCGGGCCCACTCGGCGAGTGTGAACAGCGCGATGCCGTAGCAGGGCCGCCCCGCCAGGTCGGCGGGCGCACTCACTGCCCCGCCGCGTGTCCTGAGCAGCAGGATGTCGAGCAGGTTCGCGCTGTCGGCGCGGGCGATGAGGCGGTTCTGCTCGAGCATGCCGCCATACAGCAGCGCGGCAGCCTTGTCCTTGCGCAGCACGGACGAGCCGGCTGTGAGTGTCACGGCGGTGAGGAGGAGGGCGGCGCTGGCGGCTTTCCGGCGGGTCATGGGGTCCTCCTGCGTCGACTCGGAGTCCGGACGGGGGTACGTCGTACCGGTCAGAGTACGTGTGTGCGCAGTCGTTGTACATGGCTGCAGCGCGTGGGTCCCGATCCTGGCTGGGTCCGCTACGCGCCGATACCCGGCACGCGCGCGGCCGGGGCAGGGAAGGTGATCATCGGACTCGCGGGCATTGCGGCGTGTCTGATCCGGGACCGCAGCCAGCCGGAGGACGCGCTCCTGCTCGGCACGATCACCGCCCGACTCGCGACGCTATGGTCGGTGCTGGTTGCGCCTGCGCTGTTCATTGCGCCTGGCCTCGCGCACGCCGCAACGGTGAACGCGGACCGCGGAGAGCAATGCGAGGGCGGACGGCCGGATCTCGGAGACGATGGTAGCTCGCAGCGTCATCCACGAGCGCTGCCGGGACGCGCGCCAGCGGGGTGGATCGACCACTCGTCGCCTGAAACGCGACCTGTGGCATTCCGACCCCCGTGGCGCCGGTGGATCGACCGCGCCTCGGCGCAGCGCCCGATGCGTGGTGCATTGACCACCGTATTGGAGGTGAATCGACCGCGCACGGCAGAATTCGACGTGAATGGTCATTCGACCTCGTCGTCGCGGCCGGAATCACTCCGGGTCCGCTTTACCTGTCCAGGCCCGGGCCGCTCCGCGCCACGCGTCGTGGTACGCACGCGCAACAGCTGGTGATTCGCAGTGATGTACAGCACGCTGCCATCGTCGCCCCATGCGACGTTGGCGGTGGGCTGGCCAGTCAGAATGCGGCCCAGTCTCGTGCCGTCCGCAGCGAAGACGTGGACACCGCCGGGGCCGGTGGCGAACACGTTGCCATCGATGTCGACCTTCAGGCCATCCGCGCCGCCGGGCCCGCCGCCGACCGCCTCGGCGAACTCTCGTCCCCCGCCGACCGAACCATCGGGGCGCACGGGATACGCCCGCCACAGCGCGCGGCCTCGCTCCGAGCTGCTGACGTAGAGCGTCGCGCCGTCGGGCGACATGCCGATGCCGTTCGGTCCGCGCAGATCCCGAATGAGGAGGGATACTGCACCGTCCGGTGCGAGGCGGAACACACCGGTGAAGTCCAGCTCCCTGTCCGGCGAGTTGAACGTGCCCGGCAGCCCGAACGGCGGGTCCGTGAAGTAGAGGTCGCCGCGCGGACCGTACACCAGGTCGTTCGGGCTGTTGAAGCGTCTGCCTTCGTAGCGGTCGGCAAGGACCGTGATGCTGCCGTCCTCGTTCAGCCGCGCGACCCGCCGGTCGCCGTGCTGGCACATCACCAGACGGCCGCGGTCGTCGAAGGTCAGGCCGTTGCTTCCCGGCTCCCGCCCGGTGAACGGCTCGGTACCGGTGTAGCCGCTCCGCTCCCGGAACCGCGTCAGACCGACGCCCTCCTTCCAGCGGAAGATCACGTTGCCCACCACGTCCGACAGCAGCAGCGAACCATCCGACGCATCCCACACCGGACCTTCCGCCCACCCGATGCCGTCCGCCAGCACCTCGATCGCAGCAGTGCGGGGGATCAGCGCGTCGAAGCGCGGCTCGAGGCGCTCGAACTGGGCCATTGCGGCAGTGGGCGCAATGAGAGTGCAGGCGAACGCGATCGCCGGACGGCGGATGTCAATCATGAGCGAAAGGTGCCGGCGGTCTGCGGCATGGTCAAGCGTCTCACGCAGAGACGC
>JBBEBA010000101.1:0-4632 GCA_040882575.1 Gemmatimonadota bacterium | reverse complement strand
GAGACGCGGAGGCGCGGCAATGGCCGACTGTCGCGGGCGCGTACCGCAGGCGATGCAGTATATTGGCAGATACTCGAACGACAGAGGTAGCATATGACCGGCATGTCCAGACACGTCATGCGCCGGTGCCGCGTGAAATGTGCGACGGTCGCGTTGATCTTCCTCTCCGGCATCGCGCTGTTCCAGGGCTGCGCTGCTGCGCAGGACGCAGCACCCGCAGTGAAGCCTCCGCGGGCGGTCGAGCCCCGGCAGCCGGACGGTCCCTTCGACGGGCTGTACTCCTGGTCGGAGCATGCGACCGCGCCACTCGGCATCGGCCGCCTGCACCCTGATGGATCGACACAATCTCCGTACTGGATGAGTGAGGTCTCGCTTCCGCTCTTCGATCGGCCACAGGGCACCCAGTGGGGCTGGATCAACCGCGGCTGGCTGGAGCAGGGCGACGAAAGCCAACCATTCAGCCTGGCCGGTATGGTCGAAACCGAATACGAGGTCCTGTCCTTCGTAGTTACCCGCGAAGCGCCGGACGGCTGGCTGCAGGTCCGGTTCGGAGCACCCACCGAGCGCGATCAGGGTTTGGCCTGGCTGCACCGGGATCACCTGGCCATCGGACCGCTGTCGCTGAACTATGAAACGTGGAACGAGCGATTCATGTCCGACGAAATATCACCGCTCTATCTCCGCGGAGACGGTCCCCGGGTCCTGCGCTCTGCACCGTCTCAGGAGGCCGAGGCGATCGACGGCATCACCGGCACACACTCGATCGAGCCGCTCGAGTTCAATGGAGAGTGGCTGCGGGTCCGCGTCAGTCAGCCTTCCGGTTACTGCACCGATGACACGGGCGTGAAGGTCACGGAAGGCTGGATCACGTGGTGGGCGGAGGGACCCGGACCGCTGGTCTGGCACTGGACACGCGGGTGCTGAGACTGATGGTCGCGCCGTTGCCGCGTACCAGGACTCCGCCGCGCGACGCGGGCGGGCTACCTGCACACTCGACGCTGCGATTGCGGCGGCTTGGGGCGTTGACCGGCTACGAGGCGGAAAACTGCACAAGCGCGCCGGCGCAGCGCGTCACGTGTGGAGTTTTCCGCTTCCGAGACGGGTAAACTGCACAACCCGGCAGTTCCGGACCGTCGAGTGTGCAATTGTCCGGGTTCGGGCGCCGCCGGAGGCCCGACACCAGCCGCGGGCTGGCGTCGCGGCGGGACGTCGCAATACCGCACCGTCATTGCGCGACTATATATCAATCCATATATATCATAGCCATGAAAGAAATGGATGCCGCGGCGTTCCTGCCGCTGAAGCCGGTGTGGTTCCACGTGCTGCTCGCGCTCGGCGATGGTCCGCGGCACGGGTACGCGATCGGGACCGCAGTCGAGGAGCTCACGGACGGCGGTCTGCGGATGTGGCCCGCGACGCTGTACGGCTCCATCCATCAGCTCGAGCAGCACGGCCTGGTCGAGCACGTGGAGGTGGAACCTGAGCCGGATGACGACGCGCGTCGGCGCTACTACCAGCTGACGCTGGCGGGCAGGCGAGTGCTGGCCGCGGAGACGGAGCGGCTGCGGCAGCTCGTGAAGGTTGCGTCGCGGGTCCGCGCGCTGAGGGAGGCGTAAGCGCATGCGTCCGCGCGCGTCAGGACCGGGGCCGGCGGGGCCGCCGCGGCCGCCGTGGTCGGTGCTTGCGGCGCTGCGTCTGTATTCGCGCGTGCAGCGTGCGCTGCCGGCGGACCTGGTCCGCGCGCACGGCGCAGAGATGACCGCAGCGCTGGCGGCTCGTCTCGGCGGCGTCCACGTCCGCGCCGGCGCCGTGGGCGTCTGGATCGCATTCGCGCGCGCGTGCGGCGACGTCCTCGCGCAGGCATTCGCTGGCCGGCGCCCGCGCGGCCCGACCTCACCGCGCGATGCACGTCCCGCCAGCTTCGGAGACCGAGTCGCCATGCTGCTCACAGACATCCGCCTGGCGGTCAGGAACCTGGCCCGCCGACCCGGCTTCACCGCGGTGGCCGCGCTCACGCTCGCGCTCGGCATCGGCGCGAACACGGCGATGTTCGCGGTCGTCCATTCGGTGCTGATCCGCCCGCTCCCGTTCCCGGAAGCGGACCGCATTGTCTCGATCGCGCACCATGCGCCCGGGATGGGAATGCCCGACCTGGCGAGCTCACCGGGCACGCTCGCCAAATATCGCGAGCACGCGCGGAGCTTCTCGCACATTGCGGCAGTGCGGAACGCGCAGCGCAACATTGCGGGCGGCACGGCCCCGGCGCGCATCGACGTGGCGATCGTGTCCCCATCGTTGTTCGACGTGCTGCGGGTGCGGCCGGTGCTCGGACGTGCCCTGACGGATGCGGATGCAGTGCCGGGTGCGTCGCCGGTCGCGGTGCTGACGCAGCCGGCATGGCTCGCGCACTTCGGAGGCGCGGCCGCTGTGATCGGCAGCACGCTCGAGCTGGACGGCGTGGCGACCGAGATCGTCGGCGTGATGCCGGAAGGCTTTGCGTACCCGCGCTCGACGACGGCAGCGCTGCTGCCGCGCATCGAGGAGGCGCCGGTGTTCGGCGCATTCGGCGTCGGCGGCATCGCGCGGCTGGCGCCTGGGATCGATCTCGATGCCGCACGCGCGGAGCTGAACGCACTGCAGTCGCGGCACGCGGAGGCGTTCGGTCTGCCCGACGACATGCTGGAGACATGGGATTGGCGCGTCAGCGTGCGACGCCTGCAGGACGTAACCGTAGGCAGTGTCGCTGGTCTGCTGTGGATCGTGCTCGGCACGGTGGGTTTTCTGCTGCTGGTTGCGTGCGCGAGTGTCGCGAACCTGTTCCTCGTGCGCGGTGAAGCGCGACGCCGCGAGTTCGGCGTGCGCCTCGCGCTCGGCGCCACCCGCCGGAGCATCGCATCCGCGCTGCTGTCGGAGAGTCTGCTGGTCGGCCTGCTCGGCGGCGCCTGCGGAGTGCTGCTCGCCTGGAATGCGATACGCATCCTGGTCGCGAGCGGTTCACCGCTGCTGCCGCGGCTGCACGAGGTGCAGGTCGGCGCCACAGTCCTCGTCACGGCGGCCGCCGCGAGCGTGGTGGCCGGCCTGCTGTTCGGGCTGCTGCCGCTCGCGCAGCAGCTGCGGGCTCCGTCGCTGGAGTTGACCCGAGGCAGCCGCGGCGACATTGGCAGCCGTGACGGACAGCGCATGCGCCGCGGACTGATCGTTGGCCAGCTGGCGCTCGCGCTCGTCCTGCTCACCGGCTCGGGCCTCATGCTGCGCAGCTTCCAACAGGTCCGCGCGATCGACCCCGGTCTCGATCCGGACGGCGTGCTCGTCGTCGGCGTCAGCGGCAGCGAGCGCAGGGACGCCGCGCGCAACAACGCGCGCTACTTCGAGATGCTGCAGGCTGTGCGCGGCGTCGCGGGCACCCGTGTCGCCGGACTCACGACGGCGCTGCCGCTCTCGGGCGGCTCGGCGACCGCCAGCACGTTCGCTGTCGAGGGGCAGGAGACTGCCACCACGGAGCTGCCGGACGTCGTCTGGTACGAAGGCATCAGCGACGACTACTTCGCCGCCATCGGCACACCGGTCCGCGCGGGCCGCGAGCTCACCGCGGAGGATGTCGAGCACCGCCGGCCGGTTGCCATCGTCAACGAGCTGTTCGCACGCACGGCGATCGACGGCGACGCAGTGGGTCGCCGCATCAGCATCGACGACGACAGTGCGTGGTACGAGATCGTCGGCGTCGTCGCCGACGTGCGTGCGTTCGGCCTCCGCGAGGACGTCCGACCGATGGCATTCCTGCCGATCACCGCTGATTTCTGGCCGGACGCCATCGCCGGTGTGCACCTCGTCGTGCGGACGGACCAGGCTCCGCTCGCGCTCAGGGATCCGGTCCACGCCGCGATCCGGCAGGTCGATCCCGCCGCGCCCGTGCTGAGCGCACGAACGCTCCGCTCGGTCGTGGACGCCTCCCTCAGCGACGTCACCTTCACTTCCACCGTCCTCGCCGCCGCCGCGCTGCTCGCGCTCCTGCTCGGCGCCGTCGGCCTCTACGGCGTCATCAGCTACGCCGTCGCCGAACGACGCAGCGAGATCGGCGTGCGCGTCGCGCTGGGCGCGAGCCCCGCTGCCATCCGCACCATGGTCCTCCGCGACGGCCTGCTCCTCGGCACCCTCGGCATCGCCGTCGGCCTCGCCGGCGCCGCCGCCCTGACCGGCTGGCTCCGGAGCTTCCTCTTCCAGGTGTCCGCCCACGACCCGCTCACGTTCGTCCTCGTCGCCGCCCTGCTCCTCGCCGTGACCCTCATCGCGACGTGGCTGCCCGCCAGCCGCGCCGCACGGACGGACCCGCTCGAAGCCATCCGCGGGGCCGGCTGACAACGGGTCGGTAATCGCGGTCGGACGCCGGCCGGCCCTGCCGACCGCCTGGCGGGGCGGGGAAGTGACCCCACCTGGACCTGTTGCAGGCCCGGGGCAAACCTTGACGCACGGAGCGCGGCCGCAATCGCCCCGGTCGATCGCGGCGCGTCGACTGGAACCTCGACCGCTCCGGGCACCGGCAAGCGTCTCCCGCGCCGCGGCTTCGCCGACCCGGTGCCCCTTTGCCACCCCTCCGCCCTCCCCGCCCCCGCCCCCGCCGCCCCCGTCCCCCCG
>JBBEBA010000100.1:5003-9686 GCA_040882575.1 Gemmatimonadota bacterium | reverse complement strand
CACCCGCACCCGCACCCGCACCCGCACAGCACTGCCCCGCAGTACCCCGCCCGCAGTACCAACCTCCTGACACCATCCCGGCATCCGACCCGTACAGTAGGCAGCGATCCCGATCAACCTCAACCCGCGAATCAATGCGAAGCCTCAGACTGGCGTTCCGGGTGATGTTCAAGTCGCCGTTCGTCACCACTATCGCGATCCTGTCGCTGGCGCTCGGCATTGGTGCGAACGCCGCGATCTTCTCGATGTTCGACCAGATCCTGCTGGCTGCGCTGCCGGCGCAGGACGCCGACCGGCTCATGAACCTGACGGCACCGGGTCCGAAGCCGGGGTCGCAGTCGTGCAACCAGGCCGGCGACTGCGAGGCGGTCTTCAGCTACCCGATGTTCCGCGATCTGGAGGCTTCGCCGGGCGCGTTCAGCGGTCTCGCGGCGCATCGCATGTTCGGCGCTAACATCGCCTATCAGGGCGAGACGCTGAACGGGCAGGCTATCGTGGTGTCGGGCTCGTACTTCCCGGTGCTCGGCCTCAGGCCGGCAGCAGGCCGTCTGTTCGGTCCCGCGGATGACGAGACGATCGGCGGCCACCCGGTCGCGGTGCTGAGCCACGCGTTCTGGCAGGGCCGCCTCGGCGGCACGCCCGATGTGGTCGGCCGCCCGATCGTAGTGAACGGCGTGACGCTGACGGTCGTCGGCGTGGCGCCCGACGGCTTTCACGGTACCACGGTGGGTTCTCGACCGCTCGTCTACGTGCCGCTGACGATGCGGGCCGCGCTCTCGCCATGGTTCGACGGCTTCGAGAATCGGCGCACCTACTGGGCGTACGTTTTCGGCAGACTCCGGCCGGGCGCCACGCTCGAACAGGCGAGCGCCGCGATGAACGCCGTGTACGTGCCGCTCATCAACGATGTCGAAGCGCCGCTGCAGGAGGGGATGAGCGAACAGACCATGGCGCGGTTCCGTGCGCGTACGGTGCTGCTCGAGGAGGGTCACCGCGGCCAGAGCTCGGTGCACGGCGAGGCGCGCATTCCGCTGCTGCTGCTGCTGGGCACGGCGGGCATCGTTCTGCTGATCGCCTGCGCCAACATTGCCAACCTGCTGCTCGCACGCGGCGCTGGCCGCGCCATGGAGATGGCGGTGCGGTTGTCGCTCGGTGCGACGCGCCGGCAGGTGCTCGGTCAGCTGCTCACGGAGTCGCTCCTGCTCGCGGCGCTCGGTGGCCTGGCGAGCCTGATCGTGGCGTACTGGACGCTCCGCGGCATCGCGGCCATGATGCCGCCGTTCGCCGCCGAGACGTTCGAGTTCGCGCTGAGCATGCCCGTCGTGCTGTGCGCTGCAGTGCTGTCCATCGGCACCGGCATCCTGTTCGGGATGTTCCCCGCGCTGCACAGCACACGGCCTGACCTCGTGACGACGATCCGTTCGGGTGCGGGCAACCTGACCGCGACCCGTGGTGCGGCGCGGTTCCGGACTGCGCTCGTGACTGCGCAGATCGCACTGTCCATGGCGCTGCTGGCCATGGCAGGGCTGTTCCTGAAGAGCCTCGTCAACATCAGCCGTGTGGACCTCGGCTTCGAGGCCGCTGACGTGTTCACGTTTGGCGTCTCACCGACCCTCAACGGGTACGAGCCGGCGCGTGCGCAGCAGCTGTTCCTCCGGATCGAGGAGGAGCTGGCAGCGCTGCCCGGCGTCACCGGTGTGACTTCGGCGATCGTGCCGCTGGTCGGCGGCGACAACTGGGGCACGGGTGTCCAGGTGCAGGGCTTCGAGAGCGGTCCCGATGTGGACACGCACTCCAACTACAACGAGGTCGGGCCGGCGTACTTCTCGACGCTCCAGGTCCCGCTGCTCGCCGGTCGCGAGTTCACGGAAGCCGACAACGAGGCGGGCACCGACGTCGCTATCGTGAACGAAACGTTCGCGGCAAAGTTCAACCTCGGCGGCGATGTCGTCGGCAAGTTCATGTCGGGGGGCGGCGACGAGCTGAACGTCCAGATCGTCGGGCTCGCGCGGAACGCCGCCTACAGCCAGGTGAAGGACGAAGTGCCGCCGCAGTTCTTCACGCCGTGGCGCCAGGATGAGAATGTCGGCTCGATGTCCTTCTACGTCCGTACCGGCCTGGCGCCGGAGCAGGTGATGCCGGCAGTGGCGCCACTGATCGCACAGCTCGATCCCAACCTTCCCGTGGAGGATCTGAAGACGCTGCCGACGCAGGTGCGCGAGAACGTGTTCCTCGACCGCTTGATCAGCACCATGTCTGCCGTCTTCGCCGGTCTGGCCACGCTCCTCGCCGCTGTCGGCCTCTACGGTGTGCTCGCCTACAGCGTCGCAACGCGCACGCGCGAGATCGGTGTGCGCATGTCGCTCGGCGCCGACAGTCGCGCGATCCGCGGAATGGTACTCGCGCAGGTGCTGCGGATGCTCCTGGTCGGTGGGCTGGTTGGCGTATTCGCGGCTATGGCGCTCGGGCGTGCCGCTGGCTCGCTGCTGTTCGGCCTCGATGGTACCGATCCGGTCGTCCTCGCAGCGGCTTCCGCCGTGCTGTCCGCGTTCGCGATGGCTGCCGGGTACGTGCCGGCACTCCGCGCGTCCAGGGTCGAGCCCGTCCGGGCGCTGCGCTACGAGTGAACTGAAGAACTGCCGGGGCCGGGGCCGGGGCGCGTTGACGAATCATGGGTCAGGCGCGGACGAGGAGTAGCGTTAAGGGGTGTGGCGGAGGGGATCCCCTCCCCGGCAACCTCAACCCGACTCCTCGTCCACGCCTGACCCATGCAGCCTCAACGCCCACCTCCGCCGGCCCCATTCGTTCCCGCCGTCAAACGGCGGGCAGTGCCCCTCGGCTCACCAGCCGTCAGTCGCCTGCGCCATCTCCGCAGAAGGAATCTCGAGCCACGCCTCCGGCGCGTCAGACGGATCCCTTAGCTGCGAGGTGCTCGTTGCAGGCGCCGCCGCGACGCTGAGTGCGTTCCAGCGCGGCGGCTCGATGCCGTGCAGGTAGCGCACGAAATAGTCGTTGCGCTTGCGCGTGCCCACCATACCGCCCGAACTGTGGCCCGCGTTCGGCACCGTCAGCAGATCCACGTCCTTCCCCGCGCGCAATAGCGCGTTGACCACCTGGTATGTCGAGGCAGGGTCGACGTTCGTGTCGAGCTCACCCACGATCAGCAGCAGGTTGCCCTCCAGCCGGTACGCGTTGTCCACGTTCGACGCGGCGGCGTAGTGCGGGCCGACGGGCCAGCTCATCCATGCCTCGTTCCACGAGATCTTGTCCATGCGGTTGTCATGGCAGCCCACTGCCGACACTGCAACATCGTAGAACTCGGGGTGGAACAACAGCGCACCTGTCGAGTTCTGGCCGCCTGCTGATGTGCCGTAGATGCCGACGCGCGAGATGTCGTAGTACGGGTATTTCTGCGCGACTGCCTGATGCCACAGGATGCGATCCGGGAACCCCGCGTCGCCGAGGTTCTTCCACGAGACGTTGTGGAACGCCTTCGACCTGTGCGCAGTGCCCATGCCATCGATCTGCACGACGACGAAGCCGAGCTCAGCCAGCGACTGCATGCCGCCCTGGATCCCGAAGTTCTTCGGCACGAACGAGCTGTGCGGCCCCGCGTAGATGTATTCGATCACGGGGTAGATCTTCGACGGATCGAAATTCGTCGGGCGGATGATGACGCCCCAGATGTCCGTCGTGCCGTCGCGTCCCTTCGCGACGAACGGCTCCGGCTGCTGCCAGCCGCTCGCGACGAGACGGCTCACATCCGTGCGCGTGACGTCCATGATGACCGTGCGGTCGCTCGCGCGCCGGAGCTGCATGACGTGCGGCTGGTCCACACGCGACCACGTGTCCACGTAATACCGGCGGTCCGGCGACCAGCTCACCGTGTGGTTGCCATCAGCCTCGGTGTACGCGATCAACCCCGTGCCGTCGAAGTTGATGCGGTAGGAGTGGATCAGGTAAGGGTCCTGGTCCCTGTTCATGCCGGCCGCCCGGAAATAGATCTGCCGGTTGGCGACGTCCACGGTATCCACGTCGCGCACGATCCATTCACCCTTCGTTACCTGGTTCTTCACGCGGCCGGTGACGCCGTCGTACAGCCAGATGTGCTTCCAGCCGTCGCGCTCCGACATCCACAGGATCTCGCGGCCGTCGTTCACATCCTCGCGCCAGAGCATGCTGTAGTAGCTGAAGAACGTCTCCGGTTGCTCGTCAACGAGTGCGCGCGCTGCTCCGGTTCCCGCATCCACCTCGATCACTCTGTATTTCAGGTGGCCGCGCTCGTTGTACTGGAACGTGAACGCGCGGCTGTCCTCGCGCCATTCCGGCGCGTTCAGCGTGTATGCGTTGGGGAACAGCGTGTTGTCGACGATGACCTGGCGCCGGCTCGCAATGTCGAACAGCACCGGCTGATTCACGTCCACGACGTCGCCGGGCTTCCGGTAGACCGAGTTCTCGTTGTTGAGCGAGCGCGTCGTCTCGATGCGCGGCTGCACCTGGTCTTCCGGCGACGTGCGGACGTATTGCACCTGTCGGTTGTAGCCAGGCACGCGACGGTACGCCATCAGCTTGCGCGAGTCGGGCGACCAGCGCAGCGACTCGATCGTGTAGTGGTCGCCTTCGGAGCCATCGTGGCTCAGCATGACCAGCTCGTCCGCGCGTCCATTGCCGGCCGGACCGTTG
>JBBEBA010000100.1:0-4903 GCA_040882575.1 Gemmatimonadota bacterium | reverse complement strand
CACCTCGAGCCGTGCGCCGCGACCGGTGAACGGCAGGGTCACCGCTGTGTACGACTCGCCCGTTGCCGTCGACACCGCCGCTGCCAGCCGGGCGTGATCGAACAGCGGACGCTGCCCCGTCGCCGTTGCATCGACCACGCGGAACTCCTGACCGCCGTCGACGCTGACGCTGTACCAGAACTTGCCGCTGGTCCCCAGCCAGGTCGGCTCGGACGGCTGTCCCGTGATGAGCGAGGACAGACGCGTGTTGAGATTCTCGGCACGCTCGTAGTCGGCGCGCGTGCCCTGCGCCATGGCCAGCGACGGCGCGAGCAGAAGCAGTGTGCCGAACGCGAGCATGCGCACCAAACCGGTGGCGTTGTTCATGGGCGAATCTCCCTTGAAGGGGTGAAGCCGACCGACCGGCGCGCATTTGCGGCCGGCCGGTCGGGTGCGTCGGGACGCTATTGCCATGCGTTCGTGACCGGCACCGTCTCGGACGGCGGCTGCTCGATCCAGGTGTGCGGGTCATCCGACGGGTCCGGCGTTTCTGCCGGAACGTCCGACGCAACCGACGGGAGAGCGTTCCAGCGAGGCGGCTCCACGCCGTGCAGGTACCGGACGAAGTAGTCGTTACGCTTGCGCGTGCCAACAGCGCCGCCTGAGCCGTGGCCGGCGCCGGGCACGACCAGCAGGTCGACGTCCTTGCTCGCGTCCAGCAGCGCATCGACCACCTGGTACGTCGAGGCCGGATCCACGTTCGTATCGAGCTCGCCCACGATCAGCAGCAGGTTGCCCTGCAGTTTGTGCGCGTTGTCGACGTTCGACGCCTCGCCATAGTGCGGCCCGATCGGCCAGCTCATCCATGTCTCGTTCCACGAGATCTTGTCCATCCGATTGTCGTGGCAGCCGACGGCCGACACTGCCACGTCGTAGAACTCCGGGTGGAACAGCAGGGCACCAGTCGAGTTCTGACCGCCCGCCGACGTGCCGTAGATCCCGACACGCGAGATGTCGTAGTACGGGTACTTCCTCGACACGGCCTGGTGCCACAGGATTCGGTCCGGGAAGCCCGCGTCGCCCAGGTTCTTCCATGCGACGTCGTGGAACGCCTTGGACCGGTTGTTCGTGCCCATGCCGTCGATCTGAACCACGATGAAGCCGAGCTCCGCGAGCGTCTGCATGCCGCCCTGGATCCCGAAGTTCTTCGGCACGAACGAATTCTGCGGGCCCGCGTAGATATACTCGATCACCGGGTACGTCACGTCCGGATCGAAGTTCGTCGGCCGGATGATCACGCCCCAGATATCGGTCGTGCCGTCGCGGCCTTTCGCGACGAATGGCTCAGGCTGCTGCCACCCGCTCGCCGCGAGACGGCTGATGTCGGTGCGTGCCACTTCCATGACCACACTGCGGTCATTCGTGCGCCGGAGCTGCATGACATGCGGCTGGTCGACCCGGGACCATGTGTCCACGTAGAACCTGCGATCAGGTGACCAGCTCACCGTGTGGTTGCCGTCCGCGTCCGTGTAGGCGACGAGGCCGGTGCCATCGAAATTGATGCGGTAGTGGTGGACCAGGTACGGATCCTGATCGCGGTTCATGCCGCGCGCCTCGAAATAGACGTGGCGATTGGCGACGTCCACGCTGTCCACGTCGCGCACGACCCACTCGCCCTTCGTGATCTGGTTCTTCACGCGACCAGTCACGCCGTCATAGAGGTACAGGTGATTCCAGCCGTCACGCTCCGACATCCAGACGATCTCGCGACCATCAGCGACGTCGAAACGGAACTTCTTGCCCTGATTGCTCGACTCGCGATAATAGAAGAATGTCTGCGGATCTTCATCGACAATGGCGCGCGCTGCGCCCGTCGTCGCGTCGACCTCGATGACGCGGTAGTTCATGTGGCCGCGCTCGTTGTACTCGAACGTGAATGCCCGGCTGTCGTCGCGCCAGTGCGGTGCCAGCAGCTCGTATGCGTTGGGAAAGAGCATGTTGTCGATCACGATCTGCCGGCGACTCGCAATGTCGAACAGGACCGGCTGGTCCCGGTCCACGACGTCGCCCGGCTTGCGGTACACCGGGTTCTGCTCGTTGAGCGAGCGCGTCGTCTCCAGGCGCGGCTGGACCTGGTCGTCCGGGGAGCTGCGGACGAAGTGCACCTGCCGGTCATAGCCCGGACGTCGGTGGTACGCCATCAGCCTGCGCGAATCCGGCGACCAGCGCAGTGAGCCCAGCATGTAGTAATCGCCCTCGGAGCCATCCCGGCTCAGCATGATCAGCTCGCCGTCGTCGCCTCCGCGCGCGCCACCGCCTGCGGCACTGCCGCTTCCGGCCGGTCGGATTGCGACGTTGTAGTTCTGGATGAGAGCCTCCCATTTTCCGTCCGGAGACGTCCGTATGTCCCCCTGCTCCTCTTCCTCAGGCGCTGCCGCGGCGGCGCCACCCCCCCGCAGAGGTTCCGCTTCCTCGCCGCGAGTGCATGCATAGGACGACAGGTTGCAGTCCCACCAGTCGTCCTCGAGCACGAACCGGATGCCGTTTCCGTCGTCGCTCACCTCCAGGCGTGCCGCGTTTCCGGTGAGCGGCAGCGTCACGGCCGTGTACGACTCGCCCGCTGCCGCCGAGAGCGCCGTGGCGAGACGCGCGTGATCGAACAGCGGTCGCTGCGCAGCCGATGTCGCATCGACCAGGCGGAACTCGTGCCCGCCCGCGACGCTGACGCTGTACCAGAACCGGCTGCTGGTACCCAGCCATGTCGCGGCCGACGGCTCGCCCGTGATGAGCGCGGAGAGGCGCGTGTTCAGATTGTCCGCACGCGCGTAGTCGGCGAGCGTGCCCTGCCCCGCGGCCAGCGCCGGTGCGAGCAGGAGGATTGTGCTGACGGCGATCGTTCGCAGGAGGTCGGCGGGAGTGTTCACGGGGATCTCTCCATGAGGAGGTGAGGGGCCCGCCGGCCGGCGCGCGAGTTCGTCACGGCCGGCCGGCAGTACATCAGGACCTAGTTCCATTCCTTCACGAGCGGCGGCGCCTCCGACGGCGGCACCTCGAGCCAAGCCTGCGGATTGTCCGACGGCTCGGGCGCATCCGACGGGTCGTCGGACGTTGCGAGGTTGAGAGAGTTCCAGGCCGGCGGCTCAACACCATGCAGGTAACGCACGAAGTAGTCGTTGCGCTTGCGTGTTCCCATCGCGCCCCCGGACGTATGGCCGGCATTCGGTACCGTCAGCAGATCGACGTCCTTCTCCGCCGCCAGCAGCGCGTCGACGACCTGGTACGTCGAAGCGGGATCGACGTTGGTGTCGAGCTCGCCGACGATCAGCAGCAGGTGCCCCTGCAGCCGGTATGCGTTGTCGACGTTGGACGACTCACCGTAGTGCGGACCGATCGGCCAGCTCATCCACAGCTCGTTCCACCAGATCTTGTCCATCCGGTTGTCGTGGCAGGCGGAGGCGGACACCGCGACGTCGTAGAACTCGGGGTGGAACAGTACCGCGCCCGTCGAGTTCTGACCGCCCGCCGAGGTGCCGTAGATGCCGACCCGCGAGATATCGTAGTACGGGTACCTGGCGGCCACCGCCTGGTGCCACAGGATGCGATCGGGGAAGCCTGCATCGGCCAGGTCCTTCCATGCGACATCGTGAAACGCCTTCGACCGGTTGTTCGTGCCCATGCCGTCGATCTGCACGACGATGAAGCCGAGCTCCGCCAGCGACTGCATGCCGCCCTGGATCCCGAAATTCTTCGGCACGAACGAGCCCTGCGGACCCGCATAGATGTTCTCGATCACCGGATACTTCTTCGACGGATCGAAGTTCGTCGGCCGGATGATCACGCCCCAGATGTCCGTCGTGCCGTCACGCGCCTTCGCGACGAACGGCTCCGGCATCTGCCAGCCGCTCGCCACGAGCCGGCTGACATCGGTGCGCGCGACCTCCATGATCCGGCTCCGATCGCTCGCCCGCCGCACCTCCATCACGTGCGGCTGGTCCACGCGCGACCACGAGTCGATGTAGTACGCGCGGTCCGGCGACCAGCTCAGCGTGTGGTTGCCGTCGGCTTGCGTGTATGCGACCAGGCCGGTGCCGTCGAAGTCGATGCGGTAGTGGTGGATCAGGTACGGATCCTGATCCCTGTTCATGCCGCTCGCCCGGAAGTAGATCTGGCGGTTGGCGACGTCGACGCTGTCCACGTCGCGAACCACCCACTCACCCCTTGTGACCTGGTTCTTCACGCGACCGGTCACGCCGTCGTACAGCCAGATGTGCTTCCAGCCGTCACGCTCCGACATCCACAGGATCTCGCGGCCGTCGTTGATGTCCTCGCGCCACAGCGTGCCGTCGTAATTGAAGAACGTCGCCGGCTGCTCGTCGATCAGCGCGCGGGCCGCGCCCGTGTTCGCGTCGACCTCGATCACGCGGAAGTTGCGGTGCCCGCGCTCGTTGTACTGGAACGTGAACGCGCGGCTGTCCTCCCGCCATTCCGGCGCGTTCAGTGAGTACGCGTTCGGGAACAGCGTGTTGTCGACGATCGTCTGCCGCCGCGTCGCAACGTCGAACAGCACCGGCTGATCCCTGTCCACGACGTCGCCCGGCTTCCGGTACAGCGAGTTCGGGTTGCCGAGCGTCTTCGTCGTCTCCAGTACCGGCTGGAGCTGGTCCTCGGGCGAGGAGCGCACGAAATGGACGACGCGCTCGTAGCCGGGTACGCGACGGTACGCCATCACCTTGCGCGAGTCCGGCGACCAGCGGAGCGAGCCCAGCGTGTAGAAATTGCCTTCCGAGCCGTCCGTGCTCAGCATGACCACGTCGGCATCCTCATCGTCGGTCGGCCTGACCGCGATGTTGTAGTTCTGGATCAGCGCGTCCCACCGGCCGTCCGGCGACGTGCGGGTGTCGCCCTCCTGGCCGCCCTGGCCGCC
>JBBEBA010000099.1:0-9759 GCA_040882575.1 Gemmatimonadota bacterium | reverse complement strand
CCCCCCCCCCCCCCCCCCCCCCCCCGGGCGGGGGGGGCGGGGGCGGGGGCGGGGCGGGGCAGGGGCAGGGACAGGCACAGGGGCAGGCACGGGCACACGCACACGCACACGCACACGCACACGGGGGGAGGGAGGTGCGATTGGCGCGGCGGGGGGTGTCGCGGGGGGACAGGCTGCTGTTTCACAAGACCACTGCGCGAGGGGTGTACGAGTCGCGGCGGGGGGATTTCGGGGAGGGCGAGGGGAGACTGTTCGACGTGCTGTTGTGGAACGAGGAGGGTCAGGTCACGGAGTTCACCAACGGAAACGCCGTCGCGTGCATCGACGGGGTGCTGCGAACGCCGCCGCTCGACTGCGGGCTGCTCGCCGGCACCATGCGCGCGGAGCTGCTGGCGGCGGGTGTCATTGTCGAGGAGGTGATCACGCTTGACGATCTGCGGCACGCGGACGGGCTGTGGTTGATCAACTCGGTGCGCGGCTGGGTTCCGGTCACGCTCACCGAAGAGCCTGGTGCGTCATAATGAAACAGAGACAGAGCCCTCTGCAGGACCCTGACTCTGTTCCAAAACGGTCGAACCTGATCTGTTCGTGGCTTGGGGACCACTATGGAGGGGGTGTTCAACCGCCCGCCTGACGCAGGTGCAGATCATATGCCAACCTACGACAGTACGGCTGGCGGCGGCCCCACGCGGACGGCCCCGGCTGAACTGGCCCCTAGGATTCGGCTTCGGCCGCGTCCACGCCGGCAGCGGTCAGGCGGATGACCGCGGCACGATGGTCGTCGACGAGGATCCAGCCCTTCTCCTCGAGGTATTCGAACATGCGGCGGGTCTCGTCGTCGTCGATGCCGAGCGCGGCCGCGATCTCATGTGCGTCCACGAACTCGCTGACGCTGGCGTCGACGCGCTCGTAGAGGCGGAGCAGGAATTCGCGGCGCAGCTCGCGGCGCCGGCGCATCTTCTCATTCATTCCGGCAAGATAGTCAATCGGTACAGGGACACGAAAAAAGCCCCTTCGACCACGCGGTCGAAGGGGCCTGTGCGGGTGGCGGGGCTGCAGCCGGTCGCAACCACCGCAGCCCTGATCGTCAGTCGATGAGCGGCTCGATCAGCTGGGCGAAGTTGTTGCGCGCGCGGTTGAGCCTGCTCTTCACGGTGCCGAGGTTGACGCCGGTGATCTCGCTGATCTCCTCGTACGTCTTGCCCTCCAGCTCACGCAGCACGAACACCAGGCGGTGATGCTCCGGCAGCTCTGCAACGGCCTGCTCCACCATCGCCTTCAAATGGCGCTTGCGGAAGAGGTCGTCCGGCCGGTAAGTGTTGTCTTCCCACTCGAGCGGACGGTGATCCGCGTCCCAGTTCTTCTTGATCGTCTGGAACAGAACGAGCGGATTGCGCGACCGGTTACGCAGCTCGTTCTTCGCCAGGTTGCCTGCAATCGTGTACGCCCAGGTCGAGAACTTCTTGTCCTGGTGGAAGCGATGCAGGTGGCGGTACACCCGCACGAACGTCTCCTGCACCAGGTCCTCGGCCCGCTCACGGTCGCCGATCGTGCGGTAGATGAAGTTCAGCAGGCGGACATGGTACCGCGCGACGAGCTCGTCGAACGCCCGCGCCTCACCGGCCAGGAACGCGGCCACGAGGCCGCTGTCATCCAGCTCCTTCAACGGGTGGACCCGTGCCGCGTCCACCAGCTTCACCTGTGCCTTCGCCGTGATCCCCATTTGTCCCCCTTCGCGGAGCCCGCCCGATCGTCTTCTCGCCCTTCATGGGGGGCAGGTTCCATACCGACCCCGGCGCGCTGCGTCCCACATTTGTAACCGCTTGCAGGCCAACATTTTAGTATGTCATTCACCACCGCGCCTCGGCGATATCGATGTCCTGTATTGCGGACATGTGTAGCGCGGGCGTGACCACTATTTGTCGCGAGACGCAAGGTGCGCGGCGGCGAGGAGCAGGGTGCAGATGGTCTTGGCGTCGTCGATCTCGCCACTCCGGGTCAGCGCGACGGCGCGGGACAACGGCATGCGCGCCGACTCGATGAACTCATCCCGGTCGAAGCGGGTGCTGCCGATGGTGCAGCCAGTCGCGATGAAGAGGCGGATCCGTTCGTCCGTGAAGCCGGGCGTGGTGAAGATGGTGGTGAGGAGGGTGAGCTGGCCGGCGACGAGGCCCGTTTCCTCCTCGAGCTCGCGGCGTGCGCAGACCTCCCAGTCCTCACCTGCCCTGTCCGGCCTGCCTGCAGGGACTTCGAGCATGAAGCCGTCGCTGGCGTAGCGGTACTGGCGAATGAGCATCACGTCGGGATCGGCGAGCCCGGGCTCGCCGAGCACAGGCAGAACGGCGGAGGCTCCGGAATGGCGGATCATCTCGAGCTCGCCGGTCGAGCCGTCCGGGAAGCGGACGGTGTCGATGGAAAGCTCTACGACGCGTCCGCTGTGGACGAGGCGGCTGTCGAGCCGGCCGGGAGTCGGCGCGCTGCTCATGCGGCGGGCGGCGCCTCGGGCACGGTCTCGATGATGACGTCGCCGACGTCGAGCTCGCGCAACTGGTCCTGAACGGCGGCTGCGTTGCCGACTACGACGATGGCGAGGCGGTCGATGTGCAGGTGATCGCGCGCGACGCGCGAGACGTCGTCGCGGGAGACAGCGCCGATGCGTTCGCCGTATTTCTCGAAGTAGTTGGTCGGCAGCTCGAACGTGTGCAGGTCTGCGAGGCGCGCTGCGATCTGCTCTGTGGTCTGCATGCCGAGCGGCATGGTGCCGGCGAGGAAATCGCGCGCGGCGCTGACTTCGGCGTCGGTCACGCCGTCGTTGCGGACGCCGTGCAGCTCGCGGAGCGTCTCATCGACAGCGCGGGCCGTTACATCGCTCGCAACGGCCGTCTGGATGACGAACGGTCCGGCAGCGCGGCGGAACGCGAACCCGCTGCGCACGCCGTAGGTGAAGCCGTGCTTTTCGCGAAGGCTGAGGTTGAGCCGGCTCGTGAATGCGCCGCCGACGATCGCGTTGAGCACGAGCAGCGCGTAGTAATCCTCATGGTGTCGTGGCACGCCTACATGTCCGATGCGCAGCTCCGACTGCACCGCGCTCGGACGGTCCACGAGGAAGACGGTCGTCGTCTGCGAGCGGGCGCGGGCGGAAGGCACGGGCGGCGGCTGCTGCGCGCCTGACCAGTCGCCGAACACGGCGTGGACTTCGCGCTGAACGGCGGAGGCGGTTACGGCGCCGGCAACCACGATAGCCGTGTTGCCGGGCGTGAAGCGGCGGCCGTGGAAGGCGACGGCAGCCTGGCGGCCGAAGCGGTGCACGCGCGGCTCCAGGCCGATGAGTGGGCGGGCATACGTCTCGTTCTCGGCGAAGATGTACCGGGCGGCGGCATCATCGGCGAGGCCACGCGGCTCCGTGCGCCGGCGCATGATCTCGGCGAGCTGCTCATCGCGCAGCCGCTGTACCTCGCGCTCGGAGAATGACGGCTCGCGCACGATCTCCGCTAGCAGCGCGAGCGCGTCCGGCAGCCGGTCCGAAGGCGTTGTGATCTGTACGTGCAGGCCTTCCCAGGTCGTGGCGGTCTCGAGCTGGGCGCCGAGCCGCTCGAGCTTCCACGCCATTTCATCGCCCGACGTGCGCTGCGTCCCGCCCTCGAGCGCGCGGGTGGTGAGCCACGCCAGGCCCTCTTCGCCGGCGAGCTCGGCGGCTGCGCCCGCATCCACGACGGCGCGTACCGTGACGAGCGGAAGGGAGCCGTGCGGCGCGGTGAGCACCGTCACGCCGTTGTCGAGTGACCGGCGATCCACCGCAGGGAACTCGAACGGCCGGATCGCCGCCGGATCGGGCGGCCGTGTTCGATCGAGCGTCATCGGCCGCCTCCGTTCTGCGGCACGTAGCGCAGGACGGCGCGGTTGTCGGCGCGCAGACAGGCCTCGCCGAATGCCCGCACGCGCTCGCTCGTGACGGCGCGGACGCGCGCGAGCTCCGTGTTGATGCGGCCGGGGTCGCGGAAGATCGTGGTATACATCGAGAGCTGATCGGCGCGCTCATCGACCGTCTGCAGGTCGGACAGGTGCCGCGCCTCCATCATGGCGATGGCGCGCTCGACGTCCGCGTCATCAGTCTCGGCGATGGACGTGACCTGCTCGGTGAGTGCGCGCTCGAGCTCGTCCACGGACACGCCGGGCTTCGCCGTCGCCCAGATGACGAGCATCGAGGCGCCGACCACGATCGGGAACTGATACGCAACGACGTCCTGCGCGATCTGCCGCTCGCGCACGAGCGTGCGGTACAGCAGCGATGCGTGGCCGGTGCCGAGGATGTGCGAGGCGACGAGCGCGGCGTAGAACTCGTCGGATCCGAAGACGGGCGTGCGGTATGCCTGGTAGACGCGTCCGAGCGAGATGTCCTGCTCGACCGTCGCACGCACCTCCTCGCCCAGCAGCGGTGGCAGCTGCGTGCGGCCGGGCAGCGGCGGCACGTCCGGCCCGCGCGGGATCTCGCTGAAGTAGCGCTCGACCAGGTCGCGTGCATGGGCAGTATCGAAGTCGCCGACGAGCGTGAGCACCGCGTTGCTGGGCGTATAGTACGTGCGGAAGAACTGCTCGATGTCGTCGGTGCTCGCAGCGTCCAGGTCCTCCATCGAGCCGATGACCGAGTGGTGATACGGATGATCACGAGGGTACATCATCGTCTGCAGCCGCTCGTCCCAGTCGCCGTACGGCTGGTTGTCCACGCGCCAGCGCCGTTCGTTCTTCACGACGTCGCGCTGGTTGTCGAGCTTCTCCTGCGTCATGGCGGGCAGCAGCCAGCCGAGGCGGTCGGCCTCGAGCCACAGCCCGAGCTCGAGGTAGTGCGCGGGCAGCGTCTCGTAGTAGTTGGTGCGATCCAGCCATGTCGAGCCGTTGAGCGAGCCGCCGGCCTGTTCGATCAGCGCGAAATGCGCGGTGTCCGGCACGTTCGCGGAGCCCTGAAACATCATGTGCTCGAACAGGTGCGCGAAGCCGGTGCGGCCCGGCCGCTCGTTCCTCGAGCCGACGTTGTACCACAGGTTCACGGCGACCACGGGCGCGCTCGTGTCGCGCGACAGCACGACGCGCAGCCCGTTCTCGAGCAAATGTTCCTCGAACGGAATGTCGATGGAAGGCTCAGCCGGCTTCGCGCACATGCACGTCTCCAATTCGCAGTGATTCCAGATCAGACCGGATCGCGGCCGCATCGCCAGCGATCACGACCGCCAGCTCGTCGGCGCGCAGCCAGCGCGCGGCCACCGTCACGACCTCCGCCGACGTCACGGCGCGCACGCGTTCGGCGAAGCGGTCGTGGTAGTCCGCACCGAGATCGTGCAGAGCCGCGTCGCTCACGTGCTCCGCAATGTCGGCAGTCGTTTCGAAGGTTCGCGGCAGGCCCAGCACGATGTAGTTCTTCGCTCCCTCCAGCTCCGCGTCCGGCACCCGTTCGGCACCCATGCGCCGTACCTCGCGCACGACCGTCGCCACGGCGTCCGCGGTCGCGCCGGAAGCGACCGCGGTACTGGCAAGGAATGGCCCGCCGCCCGTGCGGAAGGCGATGTTCGAGCCGGCGCCGTAGGTATACGCCTTTTCCTCGCGCAGCACCATGTTCAGGCGGGATGTGAACGCACCGCCCAGCACGGTGTTGGCGACGAGGAGCGGGAAATAATCCGGCGTGGCACGGGGCGGCCCGGGCAGCCCCAAGCGCAGCTCGGACTGCTGTGCGCCGGGCCGGTCTACAATATGGATGCCGACGCCACCGCGCGGGAGGGCCTCGTGTGCGTGCGGCTGCGGCGCGCGTCGGCCGGACCACCCGCCGACGAGGCGCTCGAGCAGCGGCAGCGCCAGCGCGGGCGCAACGTCGCCGACCAGCACGATGAACGCGTTGTCGGGCGTGAACCGCTGCCCGTAGAACTGCAAGAGGTCGGTGCGCGTGATGCGTGTCACGGTGTCCCTGTCGCCGTTTAGCGGGCGGCCGAAGGGATGGCCGGCGCCGTAGATCACATCGGCGAACGCGAGCGACGCGAGCGAGCGCGGCTCCGCCTGCTCCTGCAGGATGGCGGCGAGCCGCTCGTCGCGTCTGCGCTCGAGCTCGACCTCCGGAAAGGTCGGGTTCAGGAGCACGTCGGCGAGCAGCTCGACCGCGGGTGCGAGCCGGGGTGTCAGCACGTGCAGCGCGACGGCTGAGAAGTCCCAGCTGCCGCGCGTGTGCAGGCTCGCGCCGAGCAGCTCCACTTCGTCGGCAATCTGCGTCGCCGAACGCGACGTCGTCCCCTGGTCGAGCAGGTCTGCGGTCAGGAACGCGCGGCCCGCGCGCGCTGCGTCATCGTGGAACGCGCCTGAGCGCACCACGATCTGCGCATCGACGACAGGCAGCTCGTGGCGCTCGACCAGGAGCACCTCGACACCATTGACGAGGCGGAACCGCTGCACGGCCGGCAGCCGCGGCAGGGCGGGCTCCGGCAGGACGGGCGGCGTCGCGCGGGCGCTGCTCACGCCGTCTCCCGTGCAGCGAGGTCGATACGGCCGTGCGGCACCACGCTCAGCACGACGGCAGGCCGGAGCAGATGCTCGCCAGCAGCCGCCACCACGTCAGCGGTCGTGAGGGCATGGTAGCGGGCGAGGTCGCGGCTGGCGAAGTCCGGCTCGCCGGTGTGGAACAGGTACAGGTTCAGCTGGTCCGCGCGGCCGCCGAAGCCGCCGACACTCTGAAGTGCATCCACGAAGCCGGTCTCGATGCCGTTGCGCGCGCGGTCCAGCTCGTCCTGCGATATGCCATCGCGTGCGATGCTCTGCAGCTCATCGCGGATCGCGGTCTCGAGCGTTGCAAGCGGCACGTCCGGCCGGGCGGTCGCGATGATGCGGAACGTGGAGCCGAGCAGCGAGCTGCTCTGATACGCCGTCACAGCCTGCGCGACCTGCCGCTCGTAGACGAGCGCACGGTGCAGCCGCGAAGCGCGGCCGTGCGCGAGCACGCCGGATGCCGCGTCGAGCGCCGCATCGCCGGCGGCGAACGAGGCCGGCGAGTGCCACGCCATGTAGAGGCGCGGCAGGCCAACCTCGTCCTCGAGCGTGATTGGACGATCGGTCCCGAGCACGGGCAGCGGCGGCGCCGCGCGCGACACGACCGCGCCCGGCGGTATGTCGCCGAACCAGCGTTCGACGGAACCACGCGCATGGTCGAGCGACACGTCGCCAGCGATCGCGAGCGTCGCATTGGTCGGTGTGTAGTACCCGCGGCAGAACCGGTGCACGTCGTCGAGCGTCGCGGCTTCGATGTCCGCCATATGGCCGATGACCGGCCACTGGTATGGATGCGAGTCGGGGTACAGCGCGGCCAGCAGCGTCTCCGACGCGAGCCCGTACGGCCGGTTCTCGTAACTCTGCCGCCGCTCGTTGATGACGACGCCGCGCTGCGCCTCGAGCTGCGCGTTCGTGATGGCCGGCAGCAGGCCGCCCATGCGGTCCGCCTCGAGCCACAGCGCGAGGTCGAGCGCGTGCGCCGGCAGCACCTCCCAGTAGTTGGTGCGGTCCGGCGAAGTCGAGCCGTTGTTGACCGCACCGACCCGCTCGAGCAACGCGTCGAACTGACCCTCCGGCACGTTCTCGGAACCGGTGAACATGAGGTGCTCGAACAGGTGTGCGAAACCCGTGCGGCCCGGCACCTCGTCGCGCGAGCCGACGTGGTACCACACGTTGACACAGACGAGCGGTGCAGTGTGATCGCGGTGCACTACCACGCGGAGACCGTTGTCGAGCGTGAACGCGTCGTACGGTATGCGGATATCCATCACGACTCAGAAACCGCCGAGCACTGCGGCTGCCGGCACGAGCACGCTTTCGCGCAGCACGTAGCGCCAGCGCGTGCGCCGCGCGGCATGATCGATCGGCGCGTCGGGCGCGGGCGCGCGATACGGCTGGATGCCTGCGCGCCGGACCAGCAGTTCCAGCCGCATCATGTGGTAGGAATCGCTCACGACCAGCGCGCTCGTGATACTTTCTGCGCGCATCAGCCCGGCGGCGGCTTCGACCGACTCGGCGGACGTCGTGCCGAGCCGCTCCGTGAGTATTGCGCTGTCCGGCACGCCGTGCGCGACAGCGTAGCGGCGCGACACCTCCGCTTCGCTGATGGAGTCGCCGTGGCCGACGCCGCCCGTCATGATCACGCGCGGTGCGAGGCCGCGATTGTACAGGTCGATCGCGTGGTCGAGCCGCGCTTGCAGCACGGGCGAAGGCCGGCCGTTGTACTGCGCAGCGCCGAGCACCAGAATCGCGCCGGCCGGGCGGATCGTCGGCCTCGCGCCCGCGACCAGCACCGCGGCCAGGGACGCCAGCCAGACGACGACGACGCCCACCGCCAGGGTGGCGAGCACGCGCGCGGCGCGGCGGATCACAGCGGCTGCGTCAACCGCTCGTGGAGCACGGATGCGCCGATCGTGTCTCGCAGAAATGTCTCCGCCGCCTCGGCGCCGAGCGCGATCCGCTCTTCCACCTCGTGGTAGACGGTGGGCTGGAAGCCTTCCTCTGCATACTCCGCCTTCGCAAGCACCTCCTGCGCCGCCTCGTCCCAGCCGACGGCCGCTGCGGCGAGCGCGCCGAGCAGCTGCGCCTCCGCGTCCTGCGGCCGCTCCAGCGCCGCCCGCAGCAGCGTCTCCGCCGCCTCCTCGGTCTGCTTCTGCTCCGCCTGTATCAGGCCGAGCAGCAGGCGTGTCCACGAGTCATCGTCCGCCAGCTCGAGCGCGCGCTCCATCGATGTCGCTGCCGCCGCGAGGTTGCCCTTGAGAGCGTGCGCGATGCCGAGCTCGCCGTGGATCACGGGATCGTCCGCATCCAGCGCGACCGCCGTCTCGAGCTGCTCGAGCGCTTCCACGAACATGCCCTCTCGGGCGAGGTACGCGCCGTAGTGCAGGTGCGTGATGGAGAGGTCGGGCCCTGTCAATGCCGCCGCGCGCAGAGTCGGCTCCGCTTCCGGGTCGTCGAACGCGGCCAGGCCGGCGCCGGCGATCGACAGCAGCTGCGGATCGAGTGGCTCCGCCGCGACGCACCGCCTGAAATACTCGTACGCCAGGCCGTCGTTGCCCAGCTCGCGCTCCGCGACACCCGCCCACCCGAGCAGGTACGGCTCCTCGGCCTCAGTCTCCAGCGCCTCCGCAAGCAGCTTCGCCATCTCCTCCCAGCGATACTCCTCGCCGAGCTCGAGCGCCTGCCTGAGAGTCTCCTCGACGTTCATCACGCTCCGTACTTCGCCAGCCGCCCGGCGTGCGCCAGGGCGAGCGTCATCAGTTCGCGGCCGGGCACGACGCCCAGCTCGCCTCGCGCACACGAGCGCTCGCCGAATGTCGCGTCAGGCTGCGGCCGCGTCCATGGCGACACGATCATGACCGGCACAGCGTGCCACGAGTGCGCTTGCATCTGCGACGGCGTCGAGTGGTCGCCGGTGATCAGGATCACGTCCGGCTTCAGCGCCTCGACGCGCGGAATCAGTGCATCCACGGACTCGATCGCCTTCGCTTTCGCCGCGAAGTCGCCATCCTCGCCGCGCGAGTCCATCGCCTTGAAGTGGACGAAGTGGAAGTCGAAATCGGCGAAACCGTCGGCGAGCACGTCGATCGATTCCGCGTCGCCGTCCGGCACCCGCGCGCTCTCCATCCCGACGAGTTTCGCGACGCCGCGGTACATCGGATACTTCGCGATCGCGCGCGCCTTCAGGCCGTAGCGGTCGGCGAACGACGGGAACGGATGGAACGCGTCGATGCCGCG
>JBBEBA010000098.1:0-9831 GCA_040882575.1 Gemmatimonadota bacterium | reverse complement strand
CTGCCGCACCGCCCGAACCGGCACCGGTCCAGGCGGTCGACCGTCCGATCCTGTGTCCACCTTACGACGAGCCGGAGGAGCACTGGGTCTACGGTGAGGCGAACGCCGCGCCGATCCGCACACCTGGGCGCCGGCCCGCCAGCTACTTCTACATGAGTCAGCGCACGGGCGCGGCGCAGCTGGGCATGTTCGCGGAGCCGGAGCGTGACGAGCTGCCGCTGGTCAATCTGCTCCGCGCGGATGTGAAGCGGTGGCGTGAGGCGGGCTATCCGGGGGCGGAGAACGTGACGAAGCAGTTGCTCCGCCACTGGTCCAGCGCCGACCTGCCGCGCCGGCTGTTCTTCTGCCAGCGTGAGTCCGTCGAGACGATCATCTACATCACGGAGATCCTGCAGGCTGGGCGCGGCACGCGCTGGACCCCGCAGCTGACGGCGCAGGACTTCTCCCGCCTCCTGCATGGCGAGCGGCCGTCATTCGTCGAGGGCACAGCCGGCTGGTACCCGCGTCTGATAGACCCGCCGTTGAGCGGGGACGGCGAGCCGCTGGTGCGGTACGGCTCCAAGATGGCCACAGGCAGCGGCAAGACGGTTGTGATGGCGATGCTGACTGCGTGGACGTTCTGCAACCGCGGCCGTCGCCCGGCCGACGAGCGTTTCCCGAACGCCGTTCTGGTCGTCTGCCCGAACCTCACTGTGAAGGAGCGGCTGCAGGTGCTGCGTCCGGAGCACGCCTATAACTACTACGAGGCGTTCGACCTCGTGCCGTCGTCGCTGATGACGCAGCTGCGGAACGGACGGGTCCTGGTCGAGAACTGGCACCGGTTCCTGCCGGAGTCGCCCCACGCGGAAGGCGGGCGCACCTACGCGGTCGTGGACAAGGGCGAAGAGAGCGCGGAAGCGTTCAGTCGTCGGGTGCTGGGTGAGCTGCACGACCGCGGACCGATCCTCGTGCTTAACGACGAAGCGCATCACGCATACCGTCCGGCGCCACTCGAGAGCAGTGAACGTGAGACGAAGGAGCTGAAGGAGGAGCGGAAGGAAGCGACGGTCTGGGTCGAGGGCCTCGATCGCATCAATGCCGGCGCCGGCATCGCGTTCTGCGTCGACCTCTCGGCAACGCCGTTCTATATCGGAGGTAGCGGCCACACGGAAGGCTCACCGTTCCCGTGGCTGGTCAGCGATTTTGGCCTCGTCGATGCGATCGAATCCGGCATCGTCAAGATCCCGCGGCTGCCGGTGGCGGAATCGAGTGGCCGGCCGGAGCCACGCTACTTCGCGTTGTGGCGCACCATCACGGACGGGCTGAGCGCGGCCGAGCGGCTCCCGGGTGGCAAGCCGAAGCCTGACGTGGTCTGGCGTGAGGCCGAGGACGCGCTGGCAACGCTCGCCGGACAGTGGAAGCACCGGTTCGACCAGGTACAGGCGTCGGCGGCGCCCGGCGTGGATCGGACACCGCCCGTGCTCATCATTGTCTGCGACAACACCGACATTGCCGAAGTCTTCTTCCGCAGGATCTCGGGCGAACAGGAGGCCGGAGTCTACGGCGATGGCGAGATCTTTCCGGAGCACCTGTCGAATTCCGCGGCGCACCCACTGCGCACGATCCGCATCGACAGCAAGCTGCTGGCTGAAGCGGAGTCGCGGATCGAGGCGGGCAGCAGGGCGGATGCGGCCGAGCTGCTGCGTGAGATCGTGGCGACCGTCGGGCGGGCAGGGCAGCCGGGCGAGCAAGTGCGCTGCGTCGTCTCCGTGCAGATGCTGTCGGAAGGCTGGGACGCGAACAACGTCACGCACATCCTTGGCCTGCGCGCGTTCGGCAGCCAGTTGCTGTGCGAGCAGGTGGTCGGCCGCGGACTGCGTCGCATGGATTACGTGCCGGACCCGGAGACCGGCCTGCTGACGGAGGAGTACGTCGACGTCTACGGCGTACCGTTCTCACTGATCCTGTTCCGCGGCCGCGCGCCGAAGGGGCCGCCGCCGGATGACCGGCCGCAGTTCCATGTCCACGCAGTGCCCGAGCGGGCTGACCTCGCGATCCGCTTCCCGGTAGTCGAAGGATTCGCGTTCGCACTGCGCAGCGGCTCGATCACCGCGGATGTCGCCGCGATCGAGCCGCTCGCGCTGGACCCGGTGCAGGCGCCTCAGGCGGTGTTCGTCATGCCGCAGGTCGGTATGCAGGCGCGGACGCCCTCGCTGGCCGGCGGGTTCAGCACGGAGAAACAGGACCGCGCCGCATATTACGAGAGCACGCATCTGCAGACGATCCAGTTCGCGATCGCGGGCGAGATCGTGCGGCGGCTGCTGTCGGCGGGCGACGGAAAGAGTGGTATCGTGTCGCCGCACGTTCTCTTCCCGCAGGTGTTCCGTCTCGTCGAGCAGTATGTCGCATCGCGAGTGGACTTCCGCGGCTGCGATCCTCGCGAGCTCGGACTGGACCGGTACGCGGGCGAGGTGGCCGAGCGCATCTTCACCGCCATCCGTCCGGACCAGAGTGCCGGCGAGCCGCCGATACTGCCGCTGCTCAACCGGTATCGCCCGATTGCGGACACGTCCGTCGTCAACTTCAAGACCGTAAAGCCCTGCTTCGCGACCAGGAAGAGCCACATCAACCAGGTTGCGGCGGACACGCACTCATGGGAGCAGGCCGCGGCGTTCGCGCTGGAGGCGTCGGACCACGTCGTCGCCTATGCTCGGAACGAGCGGTTGGACTTCGTCATCCCGTACGAGTACCAGGCGCAGCCGCGCTCGTATGTCCCGGATTTCATCGTGCGCCTGACCAACGGCAGCAAGGTCGTGCTGGAGATCAAAGGTCACGAGCCGAACGAGGCGCACGCGAAGCACGAGGCGGCGAAACGGTGGGTCGCCGCCGTGAACAACTGGAATGGTCTGGGTCGGTGGCGTTTCGAAGTCTGCCGGGATCCTCACGTGCTTGGTAGCATGCTTGCAGCCATGGTGGCAGATGCCTCTCCGGCAGGAACGTGATGCGCGAGCGCGTGTACCACGCGGGATGAGAAATTTTCCGGGAATGTCCCTCCTGCTCGCCCTCGCGGTGCTCGGTTCGGCGTGCGGCAACGGCGGCGCACCCGCCACGGACACTGCGACCCCTGCGCTGCTGCCGTCGGACAGTGCTGCGCAGGTGGCGGTTCCGCGGGACACCGTGGACGCGCGAGGCGTGCCCGGCGTCGAATCCGATGCGCCGACAGGATCGGGCGAGGCGGCTGCGCCACCGGCTGCCGGCGCTCCGGCGCCCGCAGCGGCCCCGGCTGGCAGTGCGGGTCCCGCGGCCGCGCCGGATCCGGCAGCGGCGATCCTGCGCCGGGCCTCCGCGGCGTACGAGGATGTGCGCTCGCTGCGCGCGGATTTCGTGATGCGGCGCGACGTGCCGCTGCTGAAGCAGACGATCACGAGTCGCGGCACACTGTACCAGCGCAGCCCCGACCGGATCGCGCTGCGGTTCACGGACCCTGCGGGCGATGTGATCCTTAGCGACGGCGAGTTCTTCTGGGTATACTACCCGAGCACGGACCCGGAGCAGGTCATGCAGTGGCCGGCGGCGCAGGGCGGCAGCTCGGGAGTGGACCTGAAGGCGCAGTTCGTTGGCAACCCGGTCGAGCGGTTCGCTGCCACTCTGCACGGGACTGAAACGGTTGGCGGCAGCGCGACGAACGTGCTCACGCTGGTGCCGCGGCAGCGCGCCGAGTACCGGTCGCTGAAGGTATGGCTGGACGCCGGGACGTCGCTGGCGCGGCGGTTCGAGATCACGGAGCACAACGGCAGCATGCGCCGCTTCGACCTTGACAATGTGCAGACGAACATCACCATTCCTGACGCGACGTTCCGGTTCTCGCCGCCCGCGGGTGCCCGCATCATCAAGGCGAATTGATGCCCACAGCTACGGCAGGACGCAGGGCGCAGCTGCCCGTACTGGGCACGCCCGCGCCGGCGCCGGGGCCGGCCGCAGGACAGGCACGCACACTGCCGGCGGACGCGACGCGTGTTGGCCTGGTGACGCTCGGCTGCGACAAGAACACGGTGGACACTGAGCGCATGCTCGCGCGGCTGGCGCACGCCGGTGCGCGCGTGAGCGCCGACGCCGACGACGCCGAAGTCCTCATCATCAACACGTGTGGCTTCATCGACGTGGCGAAGGAGGAGTCCATCGACGCGATTCTGGACGCCGTCCGGCTGAAGCAGCGGGGCGTCGTGCGCGCGGTCGTGGCGATGGGTTGCCTCGTACAGCGCTACAGGGCGGACCTCGAGAAGGAGCTGCCGGAGGTGGATCTGTTCCTGGGTCTGACCGAGGCCGAGCGGCTGGTGCCAGAGCTGCGCGCGCGCGGATTGCTGAAGGACGCGGTACAAACGGCGACCATGGAACAGCCGCTGCGGCTGCTGTCCACGTCGTCGCGTCACACTTCGTACCTGAAGATCAGCGAAGGCTGCGATCACACCTGCGCCTTCTGCGCGATCCCGCTCATGCGCGGCCGGCACCGCTCGACGCCGATCGAGCTGCTGGTCCGCGAGGCGCGCGAGCTGGAGGCGTCCGGCGTCGTCGAGCTGAACCTCATCAGTCAGGACACGACCTGGTACGGCCGCGACATCCTGCGCGGCGCGGATACCGGTGACGGCGACTACTTCATCGGCAGGCCGTTCACCGGCATGGCGGGCGTCGCCGGCGACGGAGCGGCCGTCACCGCTGCGCAGCCGCGCCTGCGCGCAGCACGCGCGCCCGGCGATGCGCGCCACGGTCTGCTGCCGGAGCTGCTGCGCACGCTCCTCGATGGCACTGACATCCCATGGCTGCGGCTGTTCTACATGTATCCGTCGGGCATCTACCGGGAGCTCGTTGATCTGATCGCGCGCGAGCCGCGCATCGTGCCGTACATCGATATGCCGATCCAGCACGGCGCCGACAGCGTGCTGAAGCGGATGCGGCGGCCGGAGCGGCAGGCGACGATCCGCGAGCGCGTGCGCTGGCTGCGCGACGCGGTGCCGGACCTGGCGCTGCGCACCACGGTGATTGTCGGGTTTCCTGGCGAGACCGACGACGAATTCGAGGACATGCTCGGCCTGCTCGAGGAGATCCGCTTCGATCATCTGGGCGCGTTCTCTTATTCCGTCGAGGATGAGACGCCGGCCGCACGGATGGCGGACCAGGTGGAAGACGATGTGAAACGGGAGCGGCTCGAGCGTCTGCTGGACGTGCAGCGCGGCATCTCGCAGGAGCGCAGCGACGCGTGGCAGGGCAGGGAAGTCACCGTCCTGATCGATGCGCTCACCGGCCGCGACATGGATGAGCCCGGCGCACCGGCGGTCGGGCGCGGTGCGGTCGGCCGCACGGCGCGGCAGGCGCTGGAGATCGATGGATCGGTGCACATTGGCGATGCGCGCGGCGCCACACCCGGCGAGTTCGTACGCGCCCGGATCACCGGAGCAGTCGAGGGCGACATGATGGCGGAGCTGTGACGCGGACCCAGGTCGGAGGCGCCGCGAGCGCGCGGCTGTTCGACCGCGCGCAGTCGCTGATTCCCGGCGGCGTCAACTCGCCCGTGCGGGCGTTCGGCCGCGTGGGCGGCGACCCCTTCTTCGTGGATCGCGCCGAGGGCGCCTACCTGCACGATGTGGACGGCCGCTCCTACATCGACTACGTGATGAGCTGGGGCGCGCTGATGCTCGGCCATGCGCACCCGGCAATTGCACGTGCGCTGATGGAGGCGGTCGGCCGCGGCACGAGCTACGGCGCGCCCGCCGGCTGCGAGGTCGAACTGGCCGAGCTGGTGACGGAGATGGTGCCGTCGCTGGAGATGGTGCGCTTCGTCAACAGCGGCACGGAAGCCACCATGTCGGCCGTGCGGCTGGCGCGCGCGGCGACCGGTCGCGACCTGATCCTGAAGTTCGACGGCTGCTATCACGGCCACGGCGACTCGTTCCTCGTCCGCGCCGGCAGCGGTGTGGCGACGCTCGGCCTGCCCGACTCGCCCGGCGTGCCTGCTGCGCTCGCCGAACTGACGCTGTCCGTCCGCTACAACGACATCGATGCGGTACGCACTGCGTTCGAGCTGCACGGCGACGATATCGCCTGCGTCATCGTCGAGCCGGTCGCCGGCAACGCCGGCTTCATCATGCCGCGTCCCGACTTCCTCGCCGAGCTGCGCGAGATCACGAGCATGCACGGCACCCTGCTCATATTCGATGAGGTGATGACCGGGTTCCGCGTCGCGGCCGGCGGTGCGCAGGAGCTGTTCGACATCAGGCCGGACCTGACCACGCTGGGCAAGGTGATCGGCGGCGGTCTGCCGGTCGGCGCGTACGGCGGCCGGCGCGATCTGATGCAGCAGGTAGCGCCGACGGGGTCCGTGTATCAGGCAGGCACGCTGTCCGGCAACCCGCTCGCCATGGCGGGCGGCATCGCGCAGCTGCTGTTCCTCCGGGAGCTCAGGCCATGGACCGACCTGCAGCGCCGCGCGCAGCGGCTGGTCGATGGCATGGAAGCCATCGCGGCCGACGCCGGCGTACCGTTCACGGGCGGCGCCCTCGGCGCGATGTTCGGCTGGCACTTCGTGGACGGACCCGTTCACGACTTCGACACGGCCGCCGGCGCCGACACGGCGCTGTTCCGCCGGTTCTTCCGCGCTGCCCTCGAGCGAGGCGTGTTTCTGGCGCCATCGCCGTTCGAGGCGGGCTTCGTCTCGGTCGCACACACCGACGACATCATCGACACCTCCCTCGAGCAGCTGCGTGCCGCCATGATGGAGGCTGCGGGGTGAGCAGCGCGGCGGACGGCGCCGGCCGTGTCGCGCTGCTGTTGCTCGTCGCGGCCTGCCAGCCGGGCGAGCGCCTGCCGTCACCCGTGCCGCGTGCCGGCAACGTTCCCGTCACGGTCGAGGGTCTCCCGGCCGCCGAGCCGGACATCCGCGTCGGCATCGCCGTGGACACGACGGCCACGGTCGTCGGCGCGACTACGGATTTCACGATCCGGGTGTCCGGTGGCGACGTAATCGCCAGCGGCAGCGCGGGCGAATCGTGGACGTTCACCGCCGATGCGCAGGGTCGTCTGAGCGCGCGCGGTCCGCGCGGCACGACCGACGCACACACGTCTCCGCTGCGCGTGATTCCGTCGGCGCCCGGCGGGCTCGTCATCGACGGACGGCAGTATCGCGGCGAGGCGCTGATCATGCCGCGGGGCGCGGGGCGCGTGACGGCCGCGAACGTCGTCGACCTCGAGGCGTACCTGCTGGGCGTGGTGCCGCGCGAGATCGGACGACGTCCGGCATCGGAGATCGAAGCGATCAAGGCGCAGGCGGTTGCGGCGCGCACGTACGCCATCGGCAACCTCGGCGGCCGCGACAGGCTGGGCTTCGACTTCTACGCGACTGTCATGGATCAGGTGTACGGCGGCGTGCAGGACGAGGACAGCATCGTGAGCCGCGGCGTTCGCGAGACGCGAGGCGAGATCATGACGCACAGCGGTACGCCGATCCTGGCCTACTACAGCTCGACGTGCGGCGGCCAGACGGCGGCGATCGAGGACTCGTGGCCGGCGCGGGCGCCGCTGCCGTACCTGCGGTCGGTCTCGGACCGCGTGCCCGGCACGGACACGTACTACTGCTCCAGCTCGAACCGGTTCGACTGGACCACGCGCTGGACGCGCGCGCAGCTCATCGCCGTGCTCGGACAGACACTGCGCGCGCACACCAACGGCGCCGTCACCGGCGTCCGCCGCGTGGACGACGTGCGCATCGTCGACCGCAACGCGTCCAACCGCGTGGACGTGGAGCTCACGGCGGACGGCGTGGACTACACGCTGCGCTCCGATTCACTGCGCTGGGTGCTGCGGCCGCAGCCGGGGTCGGCTATCCTGAACAGTTCCATGCTCCACGAGCTCGAGGCCGAGCACGACGCCGAGGGCGTAAGCGCGCTCGAGGCACGCGGCGGCGGCTGGGGCCACGCAATAGGCATGTGCCAGGTCGGCGCCATGGGCCGCGCCCGCGCCGGACACAGCTACAGCGACATCCTGCGCGCGTACTACACGGGCGTCGAGATCCGCAGACTGTATTGAGGAATGAGACGAGGAATGCGACATGGAACCCGACTGATCCTGCTGTCCTGCGTGCTGTGCCTCGCGCCCGGCACGGCCGACGCGCAGGAGCTCGCCGACTACGACTACGAGAACCTGACGTTTCGCGGCATCGGCTTCGACTACGGCTACATCTGGCCGAGCAAGGTCGAGGCGACGCCGGTCTACTCGATGCGGCTGGACCTCGGCTTCCTGGGACCCGCGATCCGGATCTCGCCGAGCATCTCGTACTGGAGCTCCGAGTTCCGCACGCGACAGCTCGACCACCTCGCCGACCGGCTCAATCAGCTGCCGCCGCTGGCCGAGAACGGCGTCGCACTCACGGCAGAGGATCTCGGCACCATCGAATGGAGCGATCTCGCCGTCGCGGTCGACGCTCACGTCGTGTGGACTGCTCCGCTCAACATCATCACGTTCCTCGGCGCTGGCGCGGCGCTGCACGCGCTGAACGGCCGCGGCGCCGTCGTCGATGACACGTTCATCGAGGACCAGCTGGATTCGACGAGCGCAGGCGTCGCACTCATGGGTGGCGTCGAGGTGCAGCCGATCCCGCGCCTGCGCCTCTACGGCGAAGCACGGTATACGATGGTCAGCGACATCTTCTATCCCGGACTGCGCTTCGGCGCTTCACTCATGCTGCCGACCGCGGGAGCGACCACACCGGAGGGGGCTCGATGAGCGAGGTCAGGCTTCGCGTAGGACTGCTCGGCGTCGGCGCGATCGCGCAGGTGGTGCACCTGCCCGTGCTCAGCCAGCTCGAGGACGTCGAGCTCGTGCTCGTCTCCGATGTCGACCAGCCGCGCGCGAAGGCAATCGCCGCACGCTTCGGCATAACGAACGTCTTCAGCAGCGACGACGACGTGTTCAAGTCAGACCTGGTCGACGCGCTCATCATCTGCACGCCGAGCCACCTGCACGAGGAGCAGGCGATCGCCGCGCTCCAGTCGGGCAAGCACGTGCTGGTCGAAAAGCCGCTGGCCATGACGGCCGAAGCCGTCGAGCGCGTGCTCGCCGTCGCCGAGGGCACCGATCGCACTCTGATGGTCGCCATGAACAACCGCTACCGCCCCGACTCGCAGGCACTTCAGCCGTTCGCCCAGAACGGCGAGCTCGGCGACGTCTTCCTCACACGCGGCGCGTGGCTCAACAAGAAGATGCGCATGGTCCGGCCGACCTGGCGCCACCGGAAGGCGACCGCCGGCGGCGGCGCCATGATGGACCTCGGCGTACAGACCCTCGACCTCTGCCTGTGGACTCTCGGCTATCCCGAAATCGAGAGCGTCGTCACCCAGATGCACTACCCCGAGGGCATGGAGGTCGAAGACACGGCCGGCATCCTGGTCCGGCTGCAGAACGGCGCCGGCATCTCGCTGACCGTGTCGTGGAGCCTCGTCGCCGAACGCGACCGCCACTACATGCGCATCCTCGGCACACGCGGATCCGGCGCCATTTCGCCGCTCGCCGTGTTCAAGGAGGTCGAGACCGGCCACATGATCGACGTCACGCCCAAGGTCTCGCTCGGCAGGGAGAATCTCTACACCGCGTCCTACCGCGGCGAGCTGTCGCACTTCGCCGCCGTCGCCCGCGGTGAGCTCGCCGAACCGCTGCCGCGCGAACAGGTCACGATCATGAAGATCGTGGAGGCGGGGTACCGGTCGCATGAGGAGAAGAGGGAGGTCGCGGTTACGGCGTGAGGCGGGCGAGTGAGGCGGGCGAGTGAGGCGGGCGAGTGAGGCGGGCGAGTGAGGCGGGCGAGTG
>JBBEBA010000097.1:0-10000 GCA_040882575.1 Gemmatimonadota bacterium | reverse complement strand
AAGTGGAAGGACTGGAAGTTCCACTACGCATTTCGGCCGGAGTCACCCGTGACGGAGGGATCGGCCATGAGGCTGTTCAACCTGCGCTCCGATCCGAAGGAAGAATCGGACGTGAAGGACGCGAACCCCTGGGCGAAGAGCGTGATGGACATGATCGTCGCCGACTACATGGCGACGACGGAGGTCTACCCCAACATCCCGCAGGGCGCGCCGGATCCGTACACGCCGCCGGGTCGGCGTCCCTAGGCCAGCCGACGTGACTGGGCTGGACGACCAGATCACGGCGCTGCGGTAGCGATGGTCGCCCCGTGACGGGCGAGGTCGACCTGCGTCGAATCGTTCGAGTGCGAGAGGACAAAGTATGGCCGCTGAAGCTCAGCTGTTCCTGCGCGCCGCCGTGCACGGGACGCGCACCGCGATCCGGTCCGGAGGCAACGAGTATTCATACGACGACCTGCTGCGCGCCTCGGCGCGGGTCGCGGCGCGCCTGCTCGACGCCGTCGACGACCTGGCGGAGGCACGGGTCGCGTTTCTCGTACCGCCCGGCTTCGCGTACAGTGCGGTGCAGTGGGGCATCTGGCGCGCGGGCGGGATCGCGGTGCCGCTGGCGACATCGCATCCGATACCCGAGCTGGCGTACACGATAGCCGATGCCGATACGACGGTAGCGGTCGCCGACGATGCACATGTGAGCGACGTGCGCGCCGCGGCCGCCGCGCACGGCTGTGCGGTGTGGAGCCTGTCGGAGCTCATGACGGATGCTGCCGCAGTGCCCGCGTCACTCCCGCCGCTGCACGCGGAACGCCGCGCGATGATTCTGTACACCAGCGGTACCACGAGCAGGCCGAAGGGCGTCGTCACCACGCACGGCGGACTGGAGGCGCAGATCCGCACACTCGTCGACGCGTGGGCATGGCATGCGGACGACCACATCCTGTGTGTGCTGCCGCTGCACCACGTGCACGGCATCGTCAATGTGCTCGGGTGCGCGCAGTGGAGCGGCGCGCGCTGCACGGTTCATCCGACGTTCGACGCAGACGCGACCTGGGACGCAATCGCCGCGGGCGATCTCACGCTGTTCATGGCCGTACCGACGATCTACACGAAGTTGATCACCGCTTGGCGCGCGGCGCCGCCGGCACGGCGCGCGGAGTTGAGCGCAGCATGCGCACGCATGCGGCTGATGGTGAGCGGTTCGGCTGCACTGCCCGTGAGCACACTCGCAGAATGGCGCGACATCAGCGGGCACACGCTGCTCGAGCGGTACGGCATGACGGAGATCGGCATGGCACTGTCGAATCCGCTGCACGGCGAGCGTCGGCCGGGTCACGTCGGCACACCGCTGCCGGGTGTGGACGTGCGACTCGTCGACGAGCAGGGTGAGCGAGTGCAGGACGGTACACCGGGAGAAATCGAAGTGCGCGGCCCGGGCGTGTTCCGCGAGTACTGGCGCCGGCCGGACGCGACGCGTGATGCGTTCCGCGCGGGCGGCTGGTTCCGCACGGGCGATGTCGCCGTGATCGACAGCGGCTATTACCGCATCCTCGGGCGCAGCAGTGTCGACATCATCAAGACGGGCGGCTACAAGGTCTCGGCACTCGAGATCGAGGAAGTGCTGCGCACGCACCCCGGCATCCGGGAATGCGCGGTCGTCGGCGTGCCGGATGACGAATGGGGCGAGCGCGTGGCCGCCGCCATTGTCGGCGATACCGCTGCACTCGACGCAGCCATGTTGCGGACGTGGGCGAAGTCGCAGCTTGCGCCATACAAGGTGCCGACGCGCGTGACCTTCGTGCGCGAGCTGCCACGCAATGCCATGGGCAAGGTCACGAAGGAGGACGTAAAGCAGCTCTTCGCGTGACGCCCGCTTCTGCGCCTGCTCACACGCAAATAACTATCACCGCGCCATAGCACGAGTGACCTTCTCTTCGGCCGGCACCGTGTCGAACAGTACGGCAACCGCCGGTGATGCACGAGCACCCCACGCGGCCGCGATGTACACGATGGTCGATGCGAGCATCGCAGGGAACACCTCGTGCACCGTCGCAGAGCCGAGCCGCTTCCAGGCGAGCAGCACCACCATGCCGACCAGCATCGATGCGACCGCGGCCCGGCCGTCACCGCGGCGCCAGTACAGTCCGAAGATGAGCGCGGGCAGGAAGCACGCCGCGTACAGGCTGCCGGAGAACGATGTCAATGCGACGATACCGCCCGGCGGATTCAGCGCGATGAGTGTGGTCAGGAACGCGAACAGTGCGACATACAGCGCGGTATCGCGTACGGCGGCGCGCTCTGATGCGGCGGGACGCAGCAGCGCAACCAGGTCGCGATGACAGGTAGCGGCCATGACGAGCAGCACGCTGTCGACCGATGACATGGCCGCGGCGACGAGCGCGACGAGCATGAACGCGCTCACCGCTGGATGGAAGATGTCCGGGTCCGTCAGCATCCGCGGCACGATGGTGTCGGAATCCGTGATGCCTTCTCCCAGAATGGCGTGCGCATACAATCCGATCGGCACGATGAGCGCGTAGACGAGCAGGAAGCTCAGTGTCGCGACCCAGAAGCCGTGCCGCACGGCGCGCGCATCGCGCAGCGCATAGAAGCGCGAGAGCTGACGTGGCTCCACGACCAGTTTGATGGTGCCGGCAATGATGATGCCGAGCAGCACCGCGAACGGCATGGCCGCGTCCCAGGTGAAGAGCTGCTGCGTCGCGGGCGCAGCACGTACCGCGGCCAGCGCACCGAGTCCGCCGGCGGCATTGACGGTGCCGCGGAACAGGAGCACGGCGGCGACCAGCATGATCAGGCCCTGCACCACGTCCGTCTTGACGACGGAGATGAAGCCCCCGACCGCCGTATAGGCCATCACGATCAGGAAGAAGATCCAGATTGCGAGCTGGTAGTCGACATCCAGAAAGGCACCGAGCGTGGCGCCCACGCCCTTGAACACCGCAGTGAGATAGAAGAAGCTCGAGCCGATGACGATCACGGCGGCGATCAGGCGCGCGCGCGCGCTGCCGAAGCGGAAGCCGAAGAAGTCGGGAATCGTGAGCGAGCCGAGCGCTTCGGTGAAGCGTCGCAGCCGCGGCGCGACCAGCGCCCACGCAATGATGCAGAACAGCACGATGATCGGCGCGAGCAGCAGCCACGGTGCGCCGTAGTGGTAGGACTGCCCGGCAAAGCCGACGAAACTGTTCGTGCTCGAGTAGGTCGCGAAGAAGGACAGGCCGAGCGCGACTCCGCCCATGGCACGGCCGCCGACGTAGTAGTCAGCCAAGCCGTGGGTGCCGCGCCGGCCCTGCCAGGCGTGCAGCACGAGCATGCCCGTATAGGCGGCCAGCAGCACCACCACGATCCAGTGGTCGCCCAGCCAGCTCATCGGAAAGTCCTTTGTGGAGTGCGCGCGATGCCAGTCACACTACACGCGTGGCGACACTGCCGGCAACCCGTGGCTCAGCGCGCGCCTCCGCGCACACCGGTGAGCCGTTTCCGCAGGGGCCAGCGCACCCTATAATGAGGGATCCCGCCAGCCCCCTCATCCAGTCGAGTCGTCGCCATGAGATGCTTTCGCGCGCTCATCGTTGTTGCGTTCGCGGCCGTGGTCACGCCTGCGAGTGCGCAGGCCCCGGCCAGCTCCCGGGCGTCCACTGCCGAGCGGGCAGTCGCCAGGGTGCTGACACAGACGGATTACGACCTCTGGCGCTCGATCCAGGGCGCCACGCTCTCGAACGACGGACGCTGGGTCCTGTACACGGTCCAGCCGCTCGTCGGCGAAGGGGAGCTGGTGGTCCGCTCGACGGCGACGGACACGGAGTACCGGCACACGCGCGGTTTCACGGGCCGTCCGCCCGCGCCCGGCATCCCCGGCGGCGGCGGCCCGGGCGAGGAGGAGGAGGAGGAGGAGGGCGGCGGTCCGGCCGCGCGCTTCTCGTCGGACGGCCGGTTCGTCGTCTTCCTCGTCGAGCCGTCGCGCATGGATGTGGAGGCGGCGGAGCGGGACCCGGGGCGAGGATCCGCGCAGCCGCGGAACTCGCTCGCGATCATGAGACTCGCAGACGGGCAGGTGACCTTTCTGCCCGACGTCGGCTCGTACGGCATGGCGGAGGAATCCGCCCGCTACGTCGCGGTCCTCCTGGAGCCGGACAGTGCGGCGGCGCGTCCGGGCGCGCAGGACTCGGCGCGCGCGCCGAACGTCGCCGCGGCCGAGCCGGGCGGCGTGCCCCGGCCCGTCGCGGGCGATTCCAGTGGCCGTGCGGCCGGACGACGCAAGGTCTACGGCTCGACGCTCGTGCTGCGCGAGCTCGCCACGGGCGAGGAGACGCGCGTCGCGGACGTCGTGTCGTTCCGCTTCAACCGTGCGGGCACCTGGCTCGCCTACGCCGTGTCTTCGCGGACGCCGGCGAACGATGGCGTCTACCTCCGCTCGCTGACGTCCGGCGCAGTGACGGCCGTGCTCACGGGGCCCGGCAACTACCGTCAACTCGGCTTCGACCGCGCGGGCGAGCAGGTCGCCTTCGTCTCGGACCGCGACGAGCACGGGAGCGAGCAACCGCGCTTCACGCTCTACCATGCGACGATCGCGTCGCCGCCGGCGCGCGCTCTCGTCACGTCCGACGGCGTGGCCGGCGGACAGAGCGTCGCCGACCGCGGCCAGCTCGGATTCACGCGGGACGGCACCGGGCTCCTCTTCTCGATAGCGCCGCCGTCGCTCGATTCGATTCCCGCGGACTCGCTCGCCGACAAGGCCGTGTACGACCTCTGGCACTGGCGCGATCCCCGGCTGCAGTCGCAGCAGCAGCTGAGCGCGCGGCGCGACCGTCAGCGTACCTATACGGGGGTCTACCACCTGGCTGCGGGCCGGTTCGTCCAGCTGACCAACGACTCCTTCCCGTCCGTCTCGCTCTCCGATGATGGCAGGATCGGCGTCACCAGCACGAACGTGCCGTACGCGGTCGAATCGATGTGGGGGGACGGCGGTACCGACGTCTACCTCGTGGACGCGCTGACCGGGGCCAGGACGAAGGTCCTGGCCAGAGCCAGCAGCGAGGCGACGCTCTCGCCGGCCGCGAAGTACCTGACGTGGTTCAACGAAGGCCGGTGGTTCGCCCACGGCATCGCCAGCGGGACGACCGTCGACCTGACCGGCCCGACGGGTGTGCAGTTCGATCAGGAGACGCACGACCGGCCCAGCACGCCGCCCGCCTGGGGTGTCGCCGGCTGGACCAGGGACGATGCCAGCGTGCTCGTCTACGACCGCTTCGACATCTGGGAACTCGATCCGGTCGGCGTCCGTGCGCCGCGCGTCGTCACCGATTCGGTCGGCCGCCGCAGCGGCATCAGCTTCCGTGTGGAGCAGCTCGATCCCGAGGAGCGCTTCCTGGATCCAGCCCGGCCGCTGCTGCTGCGCGCCGTCGATGACGAGACCAAGGCGAGCGGCTTCTGGCAGGACCGGCTCGATGCGGACTCGCCGCCGACCCGCATCACGATGATGGACCGATCGGTCGGCAGTCCGTCGAAGGCGAGGAACGCGGAGCAGTACCTGGTGACGCAATCCACCTTCCGGGAGTTCCCGGATCTATGGACCGGCCCGCAGCTCGATCGCCTGACCAGGATCTCGAACGCGAACCCGCAGCAGAGCGAGTACCGCTGGGGCACGGTCGAGATCGTGAGCTGGCTCAATACCGATGGCGTACCCGTCCGCGGCCTGCTGTACAAGCCGGACGACTTCGATCCGGCGAAGAAGTATCCGATGGTCGTCTACTTCTACGAGCAGCACACGCGCGGGCTGCACAACTACAGCGCGCCCTCGGGCCGCAACGTGATCAACGCGCCGGTCTACGTCAGCAAGGGCTACCTCGTGTTCATGCCGGACATCCATTACACGGATGGATACCCGGGACCGAGCGCCCTGAAGACGATCGTTCCCGGCGTCCAGTACCTGATCGCGCAGGGATTCGTGAAGCCGGATGGCGTCGGTATCCAGGGCCAGTCGTGGGGCGGGTACCAGACGGCCTACGTCATCACGCAGTCGAACCTTTTCAGCGCGGCCATGGCGGGCGCGCCGGTGGCGAACATGACGAGCGCCTACGGCGGCATCCGCTGGGAGTCGGGCAACTCGCGCGCGGGTCAGTACGAGAGCGGGCAGAGCCGGATCGGCGGCTCGCCGTGGGAGTTCCCGACGCGCTTCATCGAGAACTCGCCACTCTTCCACGCGGACCGGATCCGGACGCCCCTGCTGATCATGCACAACGACAACGACGGCGCGGTGCCGTGGCAGCAGGGGATCGAGATGTTCATTGCACTGCGACGGCTGGGCAGGGAAGCCTACCTGATCAACTACAACGGTGACGCGCACAACCCGCGCAAACGCGCGAACCAGCGCGACATGGACATCAAGATGCAGCAGTTCTTCGACCACCATCTCACGGGCGCGCCAGCGCCGGACTGGATGGTGGTCGGCATCCCGTTCCTCGTGAAGGGCCGCGACCAGCTGGTGCCGCCGACGGCGGCATCGAACGGGGCCCAGGGCCGGTTCGACGATCGGTAGGTGAGGTGGGCAGACCATGGATCATGCCGGCTGCGTCGTCAGGGCACGTAGGCCACGATCCTCAGCGGTCCACCGCTGCCGCCTTCGATCTTCATCGGGAGCGCTACCACGAAGCTCCCGACCGGAGGCAGCTGACCCAGATTCGCGACGTTCTCGAAGCCGGGGATGTTCTGCTCGTACAGGATCACGTGCGCCCTGAAGTCGGTTGATTGACCGTAGTCGACGCTCGGCGTGTCGATGCCAAACGCCGCGATGCGGCGATTCTGCACCAGCCATTCGGCCGCTTCCGGAGCCAGCCCCGGGAAGTGGAGCTCAGCGACGGCTTCCGGTCCGGTGAGGTCCGTTCCGAGGTAGGCGGCCCGGTCACCGTACCGGGAATCCCAGCCGGTCCGCACGAGAAGAATCGCGCCCTCCGGGATGGGTCCGTGCTCCTCCTCCCAGCTCGCGAGGTCTGCGACCGAGACGAGGTAGTCGGGACTCGCCCGGTCCGAGACATCGACCACGACTGCCGGGCCAATGAGGCTGGACAGGGGGATCTCGTCATTCGTCTGCCGACCCTCGGCGAAGTGGATCGGAGCATCGAGATGAGTCCCGCCATGTTCCGCGCCCGAATACCGGTAGGACGAATAGAACCAGCCGCCAGCCGTCGGGCCGTAGGCCAGCTCCTCGTGGGTGAAACCGACGGTGTCGGTCGGCCAGTAGACTGCGCGCTCGGAGAACGCGTGCGTCAGGTCCACCCAGCGGCCCCGGCTGCCGTCGAAGACGGCAGCGATATCGGCGCCGACGCCGTTCCCGGCATCTTCGGGCGATCCGTCCGACGCAGCCTGACAGCCGGCAACGATCAGAGTCGCAGCTACAACGGCCATTCCACGCATGAGCATCCTCACCGCACCTCATGCCGGACGGGCGCGAGGGTGCGTAGGTAGAGGTAGATTGCACGCAGATCGTCGTCCGTCATGCGACGCAGCTCGCGCCACGGCATGAACGGATGCAGCGTGTCGCCGGCGGGGTTGATCCCCGTGCGCAGCGTCCGGAGAAAGTCGACCTCGCTCCACCGGCCGATTCCCGTCGCGCTGTCCGGTGTCAGGTTTGCCGGCCTCGCCGGGAACCCCGAAGGAGGATCGTCGTTGCCGGCAAAGAGGCGATCGCGATCCGGCTTCGCCTGCAATCCGCCGCGAGGTGTATGGCAGTCTGCGCACAGCGCGACGTGATTGGCGAGGTACCGGCCATAGTCTGGAGATGGCGCGGCCGGCGGTGCCGGCTCGCGGCCGGCGTCGCTCTTCGGTCCGAGGAACAGCAGCGTCGCGATGCCATAGACGACGTTCGGGTCGTTGTCGATGGCATTGCGGACGGGAACCAGGCTCTTCAGGTAGCGCGCCACCGCGAGCGCATCGCGGTCGGACATCCCGTGGAACCATTCGTACGGCATGACCGGTGCAATCACATCGCCATCCCGGTCGGTACCCGTGCGCAGCGCGCGCACGATCTCGCCATCACTCCACGCGCCGATGCCGGTCGCGCTGTCCGGCGTGATGTTGGCGGCGCGAATCGTACCCAGGCGCCAGTTCCGGAACGCCATGCCGCCGCTCAGCGGGCCATCCGGGTTCTTCGTGTCCGCGGCGTGACAGTGACCGCAGATGGCGACGCTGCGGACGATGTACTCGCCGCGTACCACGAGCCCGGTCGTGTCACCCAGCAATGCCGGCGACAGGTCGGGCAGCGGGGCGGCGACGCCGGCGCAGGCCGACAACACGGCCGTCATGATGACGGGGGCTGCGCGCCGACGCGGGCACCGCTTCATTGCGGCCCCTCCGGCGCTGCGGCGGCGTACCGGCATGTCTGCCCCCTGGATGGACTGGATTGGAAAAGGCGGCCATTCGCTGCATTATTCCGGCCATGAAACAGCGACGGGTGGGGCGGGACGGTCCGCTGGCGGGGGCGATCGGATACGGCGCGATGCCGCTCAACTGGGAGTACGGCACCCCGGTCGCGGAGGCGGAGGCGACGGCGGTCGTGCACCGCGCGCTCGACCTCGGCATGACGCTGATCGACACAGCCGATGCGTACGGACCGAACGAAGAGCTGGTCGGCCGCACGCTGCGGGGCAGGCGAGCGGACGCAGTGCTGTCCACGAAGGTCGGGCTCGTGGTGAGGACCGCGGCTCCACTCACCTACGATCGGGATGGGCGGCCCGATCACATCCGCGCATCGTGCGATGCCTCACTCGCGCGCCTGCGCACCGATGTGATCGACCTCTACACGCTGCACCGCGTCGATCCCGACGTGCCGGTGGAGGAGAGCATCGGCGCAATGGCCGGTCTCGTCGCGGCAGGGAAGGTGCGGGCGATCGGCCTGTCGGAAGTCGATGTCGACACGCTGGACCGCGCGCTGCGCGTGCATCGCATCAGCAGCGTGCAGTCGGAGCTCTCGCTGTGGACGCGCGGTGCGCTCGCCGACGTGGTGCCGTGGTGCGACGCGCACGACGTCGCGTTCCTCGCCTACTCGCCGCTCGGCCGCGGGTACCTGACGGGCAAGCTGGACACGGCCGATCTCGCACCGTCCGACTTCCGGTCTGGCCTGCCGCGCTTCGAGCGCGCTGCGATGGAGGCGAACCGCCGGATCGTGGACGGCATCGCTGCCGTTGCCGAACGCCGCGGCGCCTCCAACGCGCAGGTCGCGCTGGCGTGGCTGCTCGCGCAGTCGCCGCGGATCATCCCGATCCCCGGCACCAAGCGGATCCGGTACCTCGAAGAGAACGCGGCTGCCACCGGCCTCGAGCTGAGCGCTGGTGACCTGGAGCGGCTGGGTGCGCTGCCGGATCCTCTCGGTGCGCGTTATTGATATCGGCTCCTCTGTTTCGTGTGGATAAGGTCCTCCGTTGCCCGGAGTGCACGACCGGTTGTGTGCTCGAGCGTGGGTGTCGCAGCTGGCGTCGCGGGCGCCGCCGGGTCGTGCGCGACGCCGGAACGGCCCCCAGCGGGATGGGCGGAGAGGCGTGTTAAGGCTTCATGGGTCAGACGAGGACGAGGAGTAGCGTTGAGGTTGCCGGGCGGGGGGGTCCCTTTGCCGGCCCATCGACCCAACTCCTCCTCCTCGCCTGTTCCATGAAGCCTCAACGGCCCCCCACCTCTCGCCCCGTTCGTTCGCGTCGCTCTTACAGTCCGAGCAGCTTCGCCGCCGTGCCGCCGAGGATGTCGGCGCGTTCGGCGTCCGTGACCGGCATTCCTGCGACCGAGTCAAGCGCGCGATCGACGTAGCCGACCTGGTGCGGGTAGTCGGAGCCGAACACGATGTGGTCTGTGCCGGCGAAATCGAGGCCGAGCCGGAGCGCAGCCGGGCTGAAGTTGACGGTGTCGATGTAGACGCGGCTGAAGTATTCGCTCGGCGGCCGGCTGATGTGCTCGCGGCATTCCGGGTAGACCTCGTAGCCGCGGTCGATGCGCTCGGCCA
>JBBEBA010000096.1:0-10087 GCA_040882575.1 Gemmatimonadota bacterium | reverse complement strand
GTCCGCGGCGGCAGGCCCGTCGCGGAGCTCACGCCGGTACCCGGTGGCGCGCGCATGGGCGAGCTGCCGGCTCTGCTCGCTTCACTCCCCCGCATTGACGACGAGGATGCGGAGCAGTTCGCGCGTGACCTGCAGGAATCGCGGGACGCGCTGAACGAAGCGGCGCCCGGGGATCCATGGGCATCCTGATCGACTCCAGCATCCTGATCGACCACGAGCGCGGGCGGCTCGACATCGGGTCGAGAATCGCGTCTCGCGAGGACGAGAGCTTCTTCCTCTCCGTGATCACGGCGAGCGAACTGCTGCATGGAGTCCACCGGGCGGCGGATCCGCTGCGGCGTGCGAAGCGATCAGCGTTCGTCGAGGCGATCCTGGACGATTTCCCGGTGCTCGGCATCGATCTCCCGACGGCCCGATCACACGCCGGCCTGTGGGCGGAGCTCGCGTCACGCGGTGCGCTGATCGGTGCGCACGACCTGTGGCTGGCGGCCGTCGCGGTCGCGCGGGACCTCACACTGGTGACGATGAACGTTCGCGACTTCGGAAGGGTGCCGGGACTGACCGTGGAAGACTGGAGCTGAGGGTCACCCCGGAGGTTACATTGTCCGCCATGAGTGACGCCGAGATGCTGTATCGGAACGGGCTGGCCATGCTGCGGCACGTGCGCGAGGCGCCGACGTTCATGACGTACGACGCGCGCGCCGATGCGTACATTGCGCCCGGTCACCGTCTGGCGGAGCTGCGCGTGTGGGCCGGGGCGCGCGGCATTCGCGACCTGAGCATCGTATCGGACGCGAACGGGGATGCGGCACCGTTCTTCGACGCGCGCACGCCGCGCGACTATCAGCGGGACGCGGTGGACCGCTGGCTCGCGGGCGGCGGGCGCGGCAGCGTGGTGCTGCCGACGGGTGCGGGCAAGAGCTTCGTCGCGATTCTGGCGGTGCACGAGACGGGCGGTCGCGCGTGCGTGGTGGCGCCGACACGCGCACTGGTTGCGCAGTGGTACGGCCAGCTCGCGGACGCGTTCGGTGCGGATCGGGTGGGCGCGTGGTACGGCGATGAGAAGGCGCTGGCGCCGATCACGGTGACGACCTACCACTCCCTGTTCCCGCTGGTCGAGCGGCACGGCGCGGCCTTCGAGACGCTCGTGCTGGACGAGGCCCACCACCTCGCGGACGGCGCGACGGGCGGAGCCAGGGTCTGGCATGATGCGGTGCGCATCGCGCCGAGCGCGCGCCGGCTCGGTCTGACCGCGACGTACCCGGACGGTCGGGACGCGGCGCTGCGCGAACTGGTGGGCCCGGTAGTGTATCGGCGCGCGATCGCGGAGATGGCCGACGCCGAGCTGGCAGCGTTCGTGGTCGAGCGGCGCTACGTGCGGCTGAACGCTGCGGAGCGGACGCAGTACGACGCATGCGACGTCGCCTACACCACGTTCATCGAGGACCGCGGCTACCGCGAGCGGTTCACCGATCGCACGACGCGGTGGAAGGTGTTCATGGCGGAGACGAGGCGTTCGCCGGCGGCGCGACGTGCGTTCCGCGCGTTCCGCGAACGCGAGCGCATCATCGCGCTGCCGGAGGCGAAGCTGCGCGAGACGGGGCGCCTGCTGCGCCTGTTCGCGGCCGAGAGCGCGCTCATCTTCTGCGGCAGCACGGACGCGGCGGAGCGTGTGTCCCGGCGGTTCGCGCTCCCGATGATCGCGGCGGACACACCGGCGTCGGAGCGCAAGCGGCTGCTGGACCGGATCGACGCGGGCGTCGTACGCGCAGTCGCAAGCGTGCGCGTGCTCGATGAGGGCTGGGACGTGCCGTCGGCCAAGCTCGGCATCGTGCTCGGCGATTCGACGAAGGGCTCGAAGCGCCAGCACGCGCAGCGGCTCGGCCGCCTGCTGCGCCGTCAGGGCGACCGGGTCGCGTCGCTGTTCGAGGTCGTAGTGGCCGACACGCACGAGTTCTACGCGGCACAGAAGCGCGGTACGGCCGTGCGCCACGAACAGCCGCAGCTCGGCCTCGGATTCTGATGCTCGACCGTACGCACGTCGCGCCCTATACGAGGATCGAAGGCGACGTCGTCATAGTCGAGTTCCTGCGCGCGGATGACGACGGGCGCGTCGTCGCGTTCCTCGATCGGATGCTGCGCCTCGCCCGCAGACTCGAGGGCAGCAGCCGGAGCACGGTCATCGAGGCGCTGCGCCGGCAGGAACGCCGCGTGCGCGACGCCGGCCGGCTGACCGGTATCACGAAGACGCTGCTCGACGCGTGCTCCTTCAGCGCACCGGCCGGCGCGAGCCGTGCGGGCGACATGCGCGACGCACTCTTCACCGCGCGCGGCGCACTGTGGCCGCCGGTGCCCGGCGACGAGCGGCTGCCGTACGAGACGGCCGCGCTCATGCTCGACATTGCCGGCGCCAGCGCGGTCGCCGACCTGCTGTACGCCGACGCGCCCGGCGCGCGGGTTCTGCAGCGCGCGCCGCGCGTGGACGGTCGCACACTGCTCGACCGATACAACACGAACCTCGCCCGCGCAGTGCTGCTCGACGCGACGAGCGTGACGCTCACCGCGCGCGGCGGCTGGCGCGGCGTGTTCCGCGCCGTGAAGCTCGCCCGCCTGATGTACACGCTCGAACGCGCCGGACGCACGCGCCGGTCGTACTGCCTCACGCTCACCGGTCCCGCCGCGCCGTTCCTCGCCCGGCCCCAGCGGTATGGGACTCGCTTCGCACGCGTGCTGCCGTCGCTCATGCGCGCATCGGGTATGGAGGATCGAAGCCGACATCGCGCGTGACGGACGTCGCCTGAAGTACGCGCTCGACGTGCACACGCTGCCCGTGCCGCGGCGACGCGGCCGCCCGCGGTACGACTCGTCGTTCGAGCGCGCGCTCGCCTCCGAATTCGCTGCGAAGGTCGGCCGTGAACGCGGCGGCTGGACGCTGGCCCGCGAGGATAGCCCCATTACGGCCGGCGAGGTGCTGATGCTGCCCGACTTCACCGCCCGTCACGAGGATGGGCGCGAGGCGCTGATCGAGATCGTCGGCTTCTGGACGCCCGAGTACCTGGAGGCGAAGCTGCACAAACTGCGCGCCGCACGAGCGGCCGGCATGCCGCTGACGCACCTGGTGCTCGTGGTCTACCGCGGCCTCGCCAGCGGCGGCGCGGACCCCGGCGATGCGCTCGCGGCGACGTCCGACGCAACGGTGGTGTGGTTCGACAACAGGCCGCGCATCGGACCGGTCATGGAGGCGGTCGAACGCGTGGCCGTACTGCCGGTTCAGGCGCGGAGATCGGGGATCGATCCGGCATCGGCGCCCTGACCCGCATCACCAGAGGCGCTTGACGCCGTACCGGTCGAAGACCCTGTCATTCGAGATCAGATGCAGATCTTCCGCCTGCGCCTGCGCAATCAGCATCCGGTCGAACGGGTCACGATGCGGACCCGGCAGGTTGCCCGCGCGCTGGGCATGGTCGAGCGTGATCGGGAGTGGCAGAAATCCCTGCCGTCTCACTTCCTCGGCAAGTTGATGCGCAAGCGGGCCGGCAGTCAGCTTGCCGAGCCGCGCCTTAGTCGTCACCTCCCACGCCGAGGCAGCGCTCACGAACACTTCGGTCGCGGCGCCATGGATGAGTCGGTCCGCCTCCGTCGAGAGAGCGGAATTCATCCGCGACCCACCAGAGCAATGCATGCGTGTCCAGCAGGCAGCGCATCGCTCACAACCCCCAGGAATCGAGCTCTTCCTCCGGGAGCGGCTCGAAGAACGAGTCCGTCACGATCACCTGCCCTTCCAGCGAACCACGGCTGCGCCGGGGAGCAACCGCAGCAACCGGCACGAGCTTCACGACCGGCTGATTGTTGCGGGCGATGACAATCTCCTCCCCGGCGCACGCGCGCTCGATCAGGCGCGACAGGTGAGTCTTGGCTGCGTGGACGTTGACTATGCTCATGAGCTGCTGCTCCGCTGAGATGGACCAACAATTTTGCTACCGCGAGCGTGGAGTCCAGTCGTCCCCGACCCTTGCGCAACCGCAGCGAGGATCTATCCTGCAGTGGCCGGCCGCGCGGGTGCCGCGCTGCCCGGAATGCACGCCCCTTGACCGCGGCGGCTGGATCCGATCATATTCGATCCGACCAGTCGCAGACCAGTCGTACCCAGGAGGCTTTTGTCATGAGGCATGTTGGCGCGTATGAAGCAAAAACCCACCTGGCCGCGCTGCTGGACAGAGTCGAGGAGGGTGAACGAATCACGATCACGCGGCATGGCCGGCCGGTCGCCGTGCTTGCGCCAGCGGCCGGTCTGAACGACCGACCCGTGGCGGAGACGGTCGCCCGGATCATCGAGGAACGCTCGGGCCGTACGCTCGGCCGCGATCTGAGTGTGCACGACCTGATCACGACGGGCCGCCGATGAACTTCGTGCTGGACGCGTCGGTCACACTTTCGTGGTGCTTCGAAGACGAGGGTGGCGACTACGCCCTGGCCGTGCTCGACGCGCTCCAGTCATCGGAAGCCACGGTGGCGTCCCTCTGGCCGGTCGAAGTGGCGAATGGTCTGGTCACGGCTGAACGACGCGGTCGCATCGCCGCGGCGGCGGCGGCGCGATTCGCACATCTGCTGCTCTCCCTGCCAATCGTGGTCGATCCCGTCGACAGGCGGCGAGCATTCGAGGTAGTCCGCACCCTCGCCCGGCAGCATGACCTCAGCGCGTACGACGCCGCCTACCTGGAGCTGGCCACGCGCCTGGCCGTTCCGATCGCCACCCTGGACGCGCGTCTGGCAGTCGCAGCGGAGAGCCAGGGCGTAGACCACTGGCAGCCATGAACCCCGACAACCCGCTCATCGTCCAGAGCGACCACACGATCCTGGTGGAGGTCGCGAGTCCGCATTACGCTGCGGCGCGGGACGCGCTGCTCGGCTTTGCGGAGCTGGTGAAGTCTCCCGAGCACGTTCATACGTATCGCCTGACGCCACTCTCGATATGGAACGCATGCGCGGCCGGTCGTGCATCGGCGGACATCGTGGACGCGCTCCGCGCCTGGGCGAAGTACCCGGTCCCGCAGCAGGTCGAACAGGCGGTCCGTGATTTCGCGGCCCGCTATGGCCGGTTGAAGCTGGTACGGGACGGCGCGGCACTGCGGCTCGAGTGCGACGACGCCGCACTGGCCGAGCAGGTATCGCGGCACCGCGACGTCGCGCCGCTGCTGGGCGCCCGCGACGGCTCAACCTCGTTCCGCATCGATCCCGCTCTGCGCGGCAGGTTGAAGCTGGCGCTGGTGCGGTTCGGCTGGCCGGCCGAGGACCTGGCGGGGTACGTCACCGGCGAGGCGTTGCGTGTCGAGCTGCGGGACCGCACACCGGACGGTGCGCCGTTCGCGCTCCGCGATTATCAGACGGCGGCCGCTGACGCCTTTCACGCGGGCGGTGCAGACAGCGGCGGCAGCGGCGTGATCGTACTGCCGTGCGGCGCCGGCAAGACGATCGTGGGCCTCGGCTGCATGGCCCGGCTGAACGCGTCGACACTGATCCTCACGACGGGTGTGACGGCCGCGCAGCAATGGTCGGACGAGCTGCTGTCGAGAACTTCTCTCACCGCCGATGATGTCGGCATCTACCACGGCGCGTCGAAGGAGATCCGGCGCGTCACGATCGCGACATACCAGATCCTGACGCATCGTCGCACGCGTACGGACACGTTCACGCACCTGGGCCTCTTCGACGAGCGGGACTGGGGCCTCATCATCTACGACGAAGTGCACCTGCTGCCCGCGCCGGTATTCCAGGTCACGGCAACGCTGCAGGCGCGGCGACGGCTCGGCCTGACCGCGACCCTCGTACGCGAGGACGGCCGCGAGGACGACGTGTTCGCGCTGATCGGACCGAAGAAGGCGGACGTGCCGTGGAAGGTGCTCGAGCGGCAGGGCTGGATCGCGAAGGCGTCGTGCACCGAGGTGCGCGTGCGGATGTCGGATGAGCGGCGGATGGATTACGCGGTGGCCGAAGAACGCCACCGGTTCCGCGTCGCCGCCGAGAACCCGGCAAAGAGCGCCGTCGTCGAAGGCATTCTGGCCGAGCACACGGACAAGCCCGCGCTGATCATCGGCATGTACGTCGAGCAGCTTCGCACACTGGCCGCCGAGTTCGATGTGCCGGTGCTCACGGGCGCCACGCCGCAGCGCGAAAGGGACCGGCTGTATGCGGCGTTCCGCGCAGGGGATCTGCCGGTACTGGCCGTATCGAAGGTCGCCAACTTCGCCGTCGATCTGCCGGACGCCGCCGTCGCAATCCAGGTCTCCGGCACGTTCGGCTCACGGCAGGAGGAGGCGCAGCGGCTCGGCCGCATTCTGCGACCGAAGGCGGGCACGAACCAGGCGCACTTCTACACCATCGTCTCTCAGGATACGGTCGAGCAGGAGTTCGCGCTGAAGCGGCAGCTCTTCCTGTGCGAGCAGGGATATGCCTACACCATCATCGATGCGGAACCCGTCACCGGCGCGGCGGCCGACGAACGCGCGCAGCCGCCGGCACTCCGCCTCATACGCTGACCCCGATTCGACGGCTGACATTGCATCATTTCGAGATCGACTGGTTCGAGTTCGCCGGACGTGCGGCTGTCTGGCGGCATCTCGCGCGTCAGACGCGCGCCACACTTCTCGGGAACGCGCCGAGCGAAGCCATTCGGCTCGACAGCGTCGGTCCTGACCGGGAGCTGCTGCTGGCGGAGTCGTTCGTTGCGGTGTCAGGCACCGGCCGTGCCGCGCTGCATCCGCTGCACCGCCCGCATGCGCGCGCGCTGCGCGCCATGAGCCGCCACGACATCCTCGGCCACCCGACGCGTCACACGCTCGCTGATTACATGCGCGATCAGTACACGGCCGCGGAACGGCAGCGGCTCGGCGGCGAACATGCGTATTACCGGCCCGAAGCCGAGCACCTGCTGCTGCAGCGTCTGATGTCGGCCGAGTGGGTGCGTGACGCGCTTCTGCTCGCGGCCGATCGCGCCGCGCCGACGCGCACGCCGCCCGCACGGCCGGACCGGATGCTGGTACTCGAGCTCGAGACGGCGCAGCGGCGCAGCAGGGTCGACGCCGCCCGGATCGTGGCGGCCGTACTCGAGCAGGGCGGACACGCGTCGATCGACGAGCTGCCGGCGCTGGTCGCGGAGCTCGTGCCGGCAGTGCGGTTCAGCGCCGCGCTGGGTGCGGCATTGTCGGAGGCCTGGCTTTTCGCGACGATCAGCCCCGCCGACCGGATGCCCGTGGTCACATTGTGGCCCGGGATCGTTGCGCGTCTGCAGCGGCGGGCGTCGACGGCGCCCGCCCCGGTCGAGCCGGTCGAGCACTACTGCTCGGCGTTCCTGGCCGACGATACGGCGGCCGTGCTCGTCGAGGCCGCAGCCGAGCCGCTCCGACTCCGTGGCAATGACTTCGCCATCTATGCGCGCGCCACTAAACGGCTCGAGGCCGCTCTGGCGCCCACACCGCCGTGGACCGCGAAACTCACGAACTGGTCGGCCGAGGTCAGGATCGATCAGGCGATCCATTTCGCATCCCGGCTCTCGCTGCTGCAGACCAGAGGAGAGGCCGGGCGCGACCTGCGGCTGGAAGCGACGGCGGCGGCCCGCGCGTGGCTGGCCGGGACGCCCGCCGGCCGCCTGCGCACGCTGATCGATCTGGTTCGCCCCGTGCACGAGGACCGCGCGCCTCGCAAACGTCGGCGCGGGGGCCGATCGAGCAACGATGGCCCGGGCCTGTTCTCGATGCACGTGCGTCCCGCCGAGCTCCGCAGCCGGGCCGAACGCGCCGCTTCGAAGGCCTTCGGCACTCTGCCCGACGACGGCGCTGTACATGCGATCGCGTTCATCGAGCACTGCGCGCGCATCGACGATCCGCTCGAGGGCGCGCTCGCCGGTCATCCGGAAGCGTACGTCGACATGATGGCCGTCGACCTCATGACGGAGGAACAGCGCGAGTACGTCTGGGCGGACCTGCTCGCCTCGATACTGCTGAACCGCCTGGTCCCGCTCGGCGGCGCCGTCCTCGGCCGCCTTCCGGACGGTGGCGTCGGCATCGGCATCACGCCCGCCGGGCGATACCTGCTGGGACTGACGGAGACGTTCGACGCGGCCGGGCTCGACACGCTCGCGGTGGCGGGCGGCGCGGCGCCCCAGATCCTGGTGCAGCCGAACTTCGACGTCGTATTTCTCACGCCGTCGCCGCTCGGCGAGGCCGAGATCGGTCGATTCGCCGAGCGCACCGGCACAAACGTCGGCACGCTGTTCCGCATCACGCGCGACGCCGTGCACAACGCAGCCGGCGCCGGCCTGGACGGCGCTGCCGCACTCGCCTCTCTGCGCTCACTCAGCAGCCAGCCGATCCCGCAGAACGTCGAACGCGAGGTCGCCGGATGGTTCAACGCATGCCGCCGCGTGACCGCCGCGCCGGCCCTGCTGCTGCGCTGCCCCGATGAGGAGACCGCCGCCCGCGCACTCGCCGCCGCCGGCCGCGCCCTGACCCGCATTGCACCGACGATCCTCGAGGTTCGCGACCCGCGCAAGCGCAGCGATCTCGTGCGCAGGCTGCGCAGACAGGGAATATTCGTGGACGGCTGACAACGCAGGACAACGCCCTGGAGCTGACCTGCGCGGCCCGGATGATGCCGGGCGTCAACCGACACGCTCATCCGCGTCATTCCCGCGAAAGGGATAACCTTGATCGTCTCCTTCCGGGACAATGGCACGGAGGACATCTTCGATGGTGAGGACTCGAAGGCCGCACGCAGAACCCTGCCATCGAGCCTGCATGACAAGGGTGCGAAAGCCCTGGACCGCCTGAACTCTGCCGTGTCCCTGCGGTCCCTCTCGCTTCCTGGCCTCCGGCTGAAGGGCGATCGGACGGGACAACACTCGATCCGGATCAACGACCAGTATCGGGTTTGCTTCCTGTGGACCGAAGCCGGTGCCGAAGATGTTGAGATCGTCGATTACCATTGACCCCTGCGGTCGGGATTGAACCAGAGGAACGAATCATGCGCCGCTTGCCCAAGCACCGCCGCCCCACTCCTCCGGGAGAAGTCTTCCTCGAGGACTTCCTCCTTCCCCTCGGGATCACGCAAAGGGAGGCCGCGGCGCGCCTCCGCATTTCGTACCCCCGGATGAACGAGATCGTAAACGCCAGGCGAGCCGTCACGCCGGACACTGCGCTCCGTCTGGCGAAGTTCACCAACACCGAGCCCGAATTCTGGCTCAACCTCCAGCAGGCCGGCGACCTTTGGGATGCCATCCACTCAGACCAGGCCGCAGAGCACGAAGAGATCCAGCCTGCACACGTCGTCTGATCTGACGGTCGGCGGGCTGCGCGAACTGCTGCCCGACGCTCTGCATATCAATCTCCTGCGTCCGGAGGTGTACCGCGAGCTGAGTGCGCGACCCGAGCGCCTGCGCGAGCTGGTTCGTGAACCCCGTGCTGCCGACGTCGCAGTCGACGAAGTCCAGCGCGTGCCGGACCTGCTGCACGTGGTCCACGACCTCGGCACCGGATCCGGCGGACGCCCTGGCTGCCTATGCGGCGCTGTACCTGGAGCAGGAAGTCATGGCCGAGGGTCTGGTGCGGGACATCGGGGGCTTCGCGCGCTTCCTGGAAGTCGTCAGCTTCTCTCACGGCGCGGTTCTCAACGTCAGCAACGTCGCGCGCGAGAGCCAGGTCAGCCGCAAGACGGTGGAAGGGTACATCGCTGTGCTGGAGGACCTGCTGCTCGCGTTCCGGCTGCCCGTGTTCAAGCGACGTGCCGCGCGGGCCACGGCGGCGCATCCCAGGTTCTACCTGTTCGACGCCGGCGTATTCCATTCGCTGCGGCCGCGGGGCCCGCTCGACCGCCCCGGGGAGATCGACGGCGCCGCTCTCGAGGGGCTGGTCGCGCAGCACCTGCGCGCCTGGTGCGCCTACACGCGCGGGTCGAACGAGCTCTCTTACTGGCGCACGCGGTCCTGGGTCGAAGTCGACTTCATCGTATACGGCGAGGCTGGCTTCTGGGCGATCGAGGTGAAGAATGCGGCGAAAGTACGACCGCAGGACCTCCGGCCGCTCCGATCCTTCGT
>JBBEBA010000095.1:0-10233 GCA_040882575.1 Gemmatimonadota bacterium | reverse complement strand
GCGCCGAACGCTGCCCGGGCCGGCGGTTCAGCGCGCCGAAGAAGAGCGTTCGCAACGTCGTCGCGTGGAACGAACGGCTCGCGCCGCCAGCGCGCTGGCATTCCGCGAAGAGACGCGGCAGGAACGCGTGATCGTTCGCGAGCAGACCGCGCCGCTGCAGGAAGTAGAGAAACAGGAGTCGCGAGATGAGCAGCAGCGCCAGCGCATCCCGTTCCGACTGCGCATCGGCGGGAAGGCCGGTCCAGCTGCGCGACACGAGGTCGCGGCAGGCGGCGACATCGCGAAAGAAGCGATCGGTAACGCGTGACCTGTCCAGCGCCTTGACGATGCGCAGGGCGGCAGCGGTATCCCCTTCACCGGCACGCGGCAGCAGCTCGCGCAGGGCCTCCACATCGCTCGGCCGCATGTGCGCGGGCTCGATGGCCAGGAAGCGAAGGCCGGTGGCCAGCGCGTCGCATGCGAAGATGACGCGTCGTCCGTGTGGCTCGAGCACGAGCAGCAGCTGATGACTGAGCGGGTCCGCTTCACTCAGTGCGCGCGCAGTCTGCCGCAGGTCCGCACCCCTGCATGCACCGCGGCAGCGGACGACGAACGCGCTGAGCGTGTCACGTCGCACGGTGTGAACGGCGCGCACCTGCTTCGGCAGGGCCTTCGGCCGCGGCCCGGCACGCAGCGCTCCCGCAAAGCCGAGCGCAGTGAGCAGCCGGCGGAGCCCGGCCGCGTTCAGTCGCTGCAGCATCGAAACGAGCTCGTCATTGGTCACGCGTCGAATCAACAGCAGACGATGGGGCGCTTCCATGGCGGGCGGGGACGACTTGCAGAGTTCGGTGCATCCATGTCATTCTGCGGCCCATGACGCAGCAGCGATTCTATCGGATGACCGAGAAGATCCGGATCACGGTACGGCCGTCGTTCGCGCCCGAGCATTCGGATCCGGCGGAGCCGCGCTACGTCTTCGTGTACCGGATCCGCATCGAGAATGTCGGCGACCGCACGGCGCAGCTGCTGTGGCGCCACTGGTACATTCACGACGCGCTGGCGGGCGACTCGGAGGTGGAAGGCGAGGGTGTCATCGGCGAGAAGCCGGTGCTTGCGCCGGGCGATGCTCACGAGTACGAGAGCTTCTGCGTGCTGCGCGGCCCGACCGGTCACATGGAGGGGTTCTACGAGTTCGAGCGGCCGGATGGTACGCGCTTCCGTGCTGAGGTGCCGCGCTTCGAGCTGCGCGCGCCCGTCGGGCCGTCAGGCGGCGCGCACGACGCCTGACGGCCGCTGGCCTAGTACCAGTAGAACGGATAGACGTTCTTCGGATCGGCATCCCAGAAGCCGAACGGCATTTCGTCATCTGCGGGGAAATCGAAGCCGACGCGTCCGCCCGTCGCCTCCATCGAAGCCCCGGAATTCCAGTCTGGCGGCATCACGCCGATCAGATACTTCACGAAGAAGTCGTTGCGCTTGCGCGTAGCGAAGGCCCCCGGCCCGTTCGAGCCGTGACCGCCGTTCGGCACGACGAGCATCTCGAACTCCTTGCCCGCATTGAGGAGTGCGTTGACTACCTGCAAGGTCGACGACGGATCCACATTCGAGTCCAGCTCGCCGACGGACAGGAAGATGTGACCCTTCAGGTTCTTCGCGGCGCCGACGTTCGAGTTGGCCTCGTAGTGCGGACCCATCTCGCCCATCCACGCTTCGTTCCACCAGATCTTGTCCATGCGGTTGTCATGACAGCCGGAGCTGGCGTACGCCGCGTCGTAGAAATCCGGGTGGAAGAACACCGCCCCGGCCGCATTCTGGCCGCCGGCGGATCCGCCATATATGCCGACGCGCGATACGTCGTACCAGGGATACTTCGCGTTGACGGCCTTGTGCCACAGAATGCGGTCCGGGAATCCCGCGTCGGCAATGTTCTGCCACGCGACATCGTGGAAAGCCTTCGAGCGATTGCTCGTACCCATGCCGTCGATCTGCACGTAGATGAAACCGATCTCGGCCAGCGGAATCAGGTTCTGGTGGCCGCCCCAGTCCTTCCGCACGAACGAACCATGCGGACCTGCATAGATCGATTCGACCACCGGGTAGGTCCTGTTCGGATCGAACGTGACCGGTCGCACAATCACGCCCCAGATGTCGGTGACACCGTCGCGCCCCTTCGCGACGAACACCTCCGGCGGACGGAAGCCGGCCGCGATCGCCGCCGACATGTCGCCCTTCTCGAGCGCGAGCGTGCTGCGATCACTTGCGCGCTTCAGCTCGACCACTGGCGGCATGTCGACACGCGAATACGTGTCGATGTAGAACTGCCTGTCAGGCGACCATACGATGTTGTGATTGCCGTCGCCTTCCGTATACGCGACGAGGCCCGTCCCATCGAAATTGATGCGGTAGAAATGGATGAAGTAGGGATCCTGGTCCGCGTTCACGCCGCTCGCGCGGAAATACACCTGGCGATTTGCGACATCGACGGTGTCCACACCGCGCATCACCCAGTTGCCCTTCGTTACCTGGTTCTTCACACGGCCGGTGGCGCCATCGTACAGATACAGATGGTTCCAGCCGTCCCGCTCCGATGCCCACAGCACCTCGCCGCCGCTGTACGTGTCGCAGCCATCGGCGGCCGAGAGACGGCAGTTCGCCGTGACATCGTACGCGTAGTTGTGCGCGTTGTCGCTGTACATGAAGAACGACTTCGTCACCTCATCCACGATCGGGCGCACTGCGCCCGTATTCGCATCCACTTCCAGCACGCGATAGACCATGTGGCCGCGCTGGTTGTACTGGAACGTGTACGCCTGACCGTCCTTGCGCCATATAGCGCGCGAGATCGAGTACGGATTGTGGAAGAGGCTCCTGTCGATGACGAGCTGACGCTTCGTCGCGACGTCGAAGATCGCCGGCTGGTTGAGGTCGAGCCGGTCGCCTGCCTTCCGGTACACTCCGCCTCCGAAGGCGCCGGGCACCTCGTCGTAGGGCAGCAACTTCGGCTGGACCTGGTCCGGCGGGGACGACTGGATGTAATGCGGGAGCCGGGCATAGCCCGGCACCTGGCGGTATGCCACCAGCTTCTTCGAGTCCGGTGACCACTCGATCGAGCTCAGCTCATACGCATCGCCCTCGGACCCGTCGGTGCTGAGCATGGTCCAGGTCGGCTCGGCTGGAACGCCCCGACCGCCGCCGCCGCCGGCTCCGCGACCGCCGCCACCACCCGCCGGGGAACTGACCAGGATCACGGAACGGTCGTCGCGCCTCACGCACGTCCCCGGCTGCGGTGTGCGCGTCGCGATGTTGTAGTTCTGGATGAACGCAACGGTCCGGCAGTCCGGCGACGCGACCACGAGCGAGTCGATGTCTTCTGCCGTATCCGTATCGTCCGCCGCATTGCCCCCGCGGCCGCCACCGAAGCCCTGGTTCGGGCTCCGGGTCGCCTCGCCGATGTGCGTGCACTGGTCGCCCGTCACCGTACAGCGGTAGCGGTTCTGACCGACATCCGCCTCGATCGCCGTGCCGTTCTCCACCAGCGCGACCGAGTTGAACGGAAGCGTGATCTCCGTGTAACTGTCGTTCGCGGCCGCGGACAGGGCCGTTGCCACACGCGCGTGATCGAAGGCGGCCGTCTTCGTCCATTTGTCGGCATCCACCAGCATGAAACGGCTGCCGCCGGGCACCGTGACGCGGTAAACTGCCTGAACCGTGTTGTCCACCCAGGCAACGGTCCCCTGGATCGCGCCGGTTGTCAGGTTTTCGTAACGCTGCGCGATCGTCGAGGCGCGACGGTAGTCCTCGAGAGTGCCCTGCGCCGAGGCGTGGATGGGGCTCAGCAGTGCCGTCAGCACTGCCAGGCTGGTGATCGTGCGCTTCGCTCCGGACGGAAGGAGCGTGCGACGGCCGTGCGTCATCATGGCGAGTCTCCTGTACGTGGCATGCCCGCAACGGGGATCGGAGCGGGGTCTGAAACCGCGGAGCCGGGCCGGGACTGGCGGCCTAGCGCCCGTTACGGACGTCGAACGCCGCAAGCAGCCGAACGTTCGGATCCAGGATCATCTCCACGACCCGTCTGCCATCGCCAACGGGCACCGAGCCGCTGGCTTCCGCAGCCTCGCCATCGACCAGCGGCAGCCGGACCGCGATGATGTCCGAGAATGTGCCATCGGCATAGCGAAACTGGACGTCCACCCCCAGATCGTATTCATACCTGGCCTGCGTCTGCCGAATCGTGTAGTGCAGCGTTCCGGCATCCATCCACCAGTTGGCGGCGACGGTGGGCACGCCGCCCTGGAACAGCCACTGATGGAAGTATGGCTTCAGGTCCATGCCGGAGGCCGCCTCCATGTGACGCCGGAAGTCTTCCGTCCGGGCGTTGCGGTTCATGAACTCGGCGTAATACGCCCGGACGCCCTCGTTGTAGGCGTCGACGCCGACCTTCTCGCGCAGCATGTGCAGGATCCACGCGCCCTTCTGGTACATCATCGCGCCGGACACGTCGTTCAGGTCCTCGACGTAGGGGCGGACGATCTGGAAGTCGTAGTCGTCGGCGTAGAAGCTCAGCACCCGCTGGCGGGCATCGAGAAGTCCCGCACGGAAATCGTCGCGGCCGTAAAGATGCTCGCGGAACAGCAGCGTATAGTAGGTGGCGAATCCCTCGCTGAGCCACACGTCGTTCCAGGTGGATTCCGTGACCGCGTTGCCGAACCACTGGTGGGCGATCTCGTGGATGATGACGTGCTGCCAGCGACGCTCGCGGTTGCCGGAGACGGACTGATCGGAATAGGCGGGCGTGGAGGCGGCCTCCATTCCACCGCCCGGCGTTCCGTTCGAGACGATGTTCGCCAGGCGCAGGTATACGTAGGGGCCGATCAGATCGGAGTAGAAGGCGAGCACCTTTTTCGACGGTTCGGCGAAGTCGTGGAACCCGGCGTCCCGGTCCTGCCAGTATACCCAGGTCTCGATGGGCACGCCGTTCCAGGTGTCCACCACCTGCACCGCCATCCGGGCGACGCCAAGGAAGTACAGCCACGGCGCAGTCGGGACCGGGTTCTTCCAGTGTGTCAGCCGCCTGCCGCCGGCCAGGTCCGAGTGCTCGGCGAGGGTCCCGTTGGACGCCACCTGATAATGGGACGGCGCCACCACCCTCATCTCCGTGGTGGCCTTCTCCGAGGGATGGTCCACGACCGGCAGCCAGTTCCGAACCCGGGACGACCAGTTGTCGCTGAAGAAGCTGCGGTCCCCGTATTTGTTGGGGCCAATGGTGAGACCGGCCGCCGGGATGCCTTCGTAGGAGACGTGAACCGTGACCCGTTCTCCGGCTTCGGCCTCCCGTCCGAGGTCGATGACCAGTACATCCTCGGCGTGCGTGAAGACGAGAGCGTGTCCGTCGGACGCGACACCAGTGACCGACATGCCCAGTCCGTCGCGCTCCTCCGTTCGGCCGATCAGATCCAGACGCAGGCTCGATGAGGGCTCGACGAACCGGACGTCGACGGCGGTCCGTCCGCGGATCACGTCCTCCGTATCCGTCACCTCGATGTCGAAGACGTATCCGATCACGTCCGTGCCCGGGTTCCCGGGATAGGCATCCGAATACGCCTGGGCGTGGATGCCCGGACCATACAGAAGTGCGGTTGCGATGAGAATCAGGAGGCGTGAACGCATGGGAGCAGGCAAGCCGGAGTGAGGAGACACGGAGTCGTCATCGACGCTCGAACAAGATCTGCCTCCGGGACAGGACGGGCAAGGCCGACGTGGGTGCTCGCGGGCCCGGGAGTAACGGACGGCGGGAGTCGAAACTGGCGCGTCTCTGGAGCTGCCCGCAGATTTCGCAACCCCGACCCCCACACACGGAGGCTCCATGCGTGCGTCTCGGACAACGCTCCTGTTCGCGGCCCTGCTGTCAGTGCCACAGGCTTCGATCGCTCAGGAGGCCGGTGCCGACGCTTCGACTGTGCCGTCCATCGCAGTAAAGACGGAGGGCATGCAGCGCATCGACGGCTACATGCCACTGTACTGGGACGCCGCGGAAGGCCGCATGTGGCTGGAGGTCCCCCGCTTCGGCGAGGAGCTGCTGTACTACGTGTCGCTGCCGGCGGGCATCGGACAGAACGAGATCGGGTTGAACCGCGGCGACCTCGGTCCGCAGCATGTCGTGCGCTTCGAGCGCGTCGGTCGCAAGGTCATGATGGTCGAGCCGAACTACGGGTTCCGCGCCGACCAGCCGACGAACCCGATGGAGCGCAAGGCGGTGGACGATGCGTTCGCGGAGTCGGTGCTGTACGGATTCACCGTCGCTGCCGAAACGGACGGCCGCGTGCTCGTGGACGCGACCGACTTCTTCCTGCGCGATGCGCATGATGTCGCCGGCACGCTGCAGCGCGCGAATCAGGGCACGTACCGCTTCGATGCGACGCGCAGCGCGTTCCATCTGGATCGGACGAAGGCGTTTCCGCGGAACACCGAGGTCGAGGCGATCATCACGCTCACGAGCGATGCGCCGGGCGGCCTCGTACGCGGTGTCGCGCCGACGGCGGGGTCGCTCACCGTGCGTCAGCATCACAGCTTCGTCGAGCTGCAAGACGGCTACACACCGCGCGAGGCCGACCCGCGCGCGGGCTACTTCGGCATCGGCTACATGGATTTCACGGTCCCGATCGCCGATCCGCTCCAGAAGCGGTTCATCGCGCGCCACCGTCTCGAGAAGGTGGATCCTGCCGCTGCAGTGAGCGACGCCGTCGAGCCGATCGTCTACTACCTCGATCCCGGCACGCCGGAGCCGGTGCGCTCGGCGCTCATCGAAGGAGGCCGCTGGTGGAACGAGGCATTCGAGGCGATCGGCTACCGCAACGCGTTCCGCGTCGAAGTCCTGCCGGACACGGCCGACCCGATGGACATCCGCTACAACGTGGTCCAGTGGGTGCACCGCTCGACGCGCGGCTGGAGCTACGGCAGCTCCGTGAGCGACCCGCGCACGGGCGAGATCCTGAAAGGTCACGTCACGCTCGGTTCGCTGCGCGTCCGTCAGGACTACCTGCTCGCCGAGGGGCTGCTGTCGCCGTACGCGGACGGCGATGAGCCGCCGCCGGCGCTGCTCGAGATGGCGCTCGCGCGGCTGAGGCAGCTCTCCGCGCACGAGATCGGGCATACGCTCGGCATCGCGCACAACTACATCGCGAGCGCGCAGGGCGACGCCGGCCGCGCATCGGTGATGGACTATCCGCATCCCGTGTCGCGACTCGGCAGCGACGGCAGCATCGATCTCTCGGCGGCGTATGATGCCGGTATCGGCGAGTGGGACATGATCGCGATCGCCTATGGTTACCAGGACTTCCCGGAAGGCGTGAACGAGGAGGTGGCGCTCCACTCGATCCTGGAGGATGGCACACGTCGCGGGCTGACGTTCCTGAGCGATCAGGACGCGCGTCCGGTCGGCAGCGCGCACCCGCAGACGCATCTGTGGGACAGCGGCACCGATGCGGCGCGCGAGCTCGCGCGCATGCTCGAGGTGCGTGATGCCGCGCTTCGTCGCTTCGGCGAGAACGCGATCCAGCGCGGCACACCGATGGCCACGATCGAGGAGGCGCTCGTGCCGCTGTACCTGCATCACCGCTACCAGCTCGAGGCCGCGGTGAAAGCGGTCGGGGGCGCGTACTACACGTACGCGCTGCGCGGCGATGGCCAGGAGCCGTATCGTCGCGTCCCGGCAGGCGAGCAGCAGGCGGCGCTCCAGGCCGTGCTGTCCACGATCGCGCCGTCGGTGCTGGCGCTGCCGCGCGCGCTGCTCGACGTCATACCGCCGCGGCCCTACGGCTACGGCGTGCACCAGGAGCTGTTCAGCCGTTCGACCGGCGTGGTGTTCGATGCGGTGGCACCCGCTGCGAGCGCCGCCGACATGACGCTGTCGCTGCTGCTGAACGAGGAGCGCGCGGCGAGGCTGGTGCAGCAGAACGCGCTGGATCCGTCGCTGCCGGGCCTCGGCGATGTCCTCGCGCAGACCACGCGCGCGGTAACGCAGATGACCGTGGCGGATGGCTACGAGGAGGAGATCCGGCGCGCGGTGCAGCGCGTGTATGTGGACAGACTGATCGATCTGGCAATCCGGGCGCCGATGGCGCAGGTGCGCGCGGAAGCGCTGTACGAGCTCGGCGCGCTGTCCCCGGCGCTCGGCGAAGGCGGCGATCGCGGGCATGAGGCGCATCGGCGGATGCTTGCGGCCGACATCGAACGGTTCATCGAGCGGCCGATGGAGCCGATGCCAGCGCGGCCGACGCCGCCGCGGCCACTGCCGCCCGGCCAGCCGATCGGCATGCCCGCAATGAACTGGCTGTCGCTGTCCTGCGACGGATGGTGACGCCCAGAGGATCGGCGGGGTTAGTCGATGAGGGAGATCTGCGCGCGCGTCAGCGTGGGTACGTAATGGCAGGCGCGGCACCGCGCCTCGTATGACTCCAGCCAGCCCACATGGATGGTCGGGCCTCCCGCCGGCGCGGGACGGCCGTCGATCAGGCGCTGACTGCGGGTTGCCAGACTGCCGCACCGGACGCAGATCGCATGCAGCTTGTCCACCCGCTCGGCGACCGCCAGCAACGCGCCGATCGGCCCGAACGACCGGCCCCGGAAATCCATGTCGGTACCGGCCGCGATGAACCGTATGCTGGCGTCCGCCAATGCGTTCGCGACATCGACGATGCCTCCGTCGAGGAACTGGACCTCATCCACGGCGACGACTGCGGTGTCCGGGCGGAGCCGCTCCATTATCCCGGCGGAATCCGTTACCGGCTCCGAATGCATCTGCCCGCCGTCGTGCGTGCCCACCACCTGCGGGCCGCCGTACCGGCCATCAATCCGGGACTTGAACACCTGAACCTGCTTTCCTGCCAGCACCGCGCGTCGGACCCGAACGCAGCAGCTCCTCCGACTTGCCGCTGAACATCACGCCGCTGATGACCTCGATCCAGCCGCCTTTTCCTGCGTATTCCATACGCAGATTCTACAGCCGTCCTTCGCGACCCGTCCAGACGCAGCCCCCCCGTGCAGCACGACCGATTGGCAGGCGCATCCGGGACGACGGCGGGCCGGATGCGTGCGACTCCCTTGTAGCGGGACAGTAACTGTACCGCTACCAACGCTTTGAGCCTTGCTTTTCCAACGTTTCTACCCCATCTTTCGGTGTCGGCCTTCCAAATAGCGTACATCGACGTACCCGAGTCGCTGGCTCCCCCCAGCGCTCCAGGCAGCACGCCTTTGCCGGGCGAAGTCCGCCCAATTGCACCACCGGTCCCTCCATGGACCGGTGTCCTTCGGGTATGAACACGGGGAAAACTCAGCCATGACTGGCTCAACGGTCTCGAAATTGGCCGCTCCAAGGATCGACCGTCTCCTGCGCTCCCTGATCGGGGTCGTGGACCTGCGCCTGACCTGGGGACCGACGGACACGCTCGCCTGCGTCCATATCCTGCGGGATCGCGATGTCCAGGAGCACCAGCTGCTCCGCAACATCGTGTCAGGACTGCGAGCGGGGTTCGGCCTGGAGCTCGAGGCGACGCAGGTCCGTCTGCACGACGCGCCTGAAACCTTCCGCGCCGCGCCTGAAGCCTTCCGCGCCGTCACGAGCCCTGCGGCTCCCGCACTTCCCACCGTGCACGCCGCGCCGGTCGAGGCGCTTGCCCGGCTGAAAGGGAAGGGAAACGGGCACGGGAACGGGCACGGGAACGGGCACGCGAACGGGAACGGACATGCGCCCGCGGATGGGCACACGAACGGGCATGAGCACACGAACGGAAGTGGCGGGCCGGCGACGGGCACGGAAGCACCGACGGGGGTGGCACGGCAGCCGGCGACGCTCCGCGCGACGCGCGGCCCGCGCGGCTGGGCGGCGTCACGGGGCGTGGAGTCGGCGGGCACGGATTCCGGTGCACTGCAGTTGGAGTGCGTGGAAGTCGAGCGACATGGGCAGCGGGTTCGCTGCCGCGTGGTGCTCGCTCGCGGTGAGCACCAGTACTCGGCCGTCGCCGAGGCGCCCGACGGACCGACTGCGGAGGCGGAGCTCGCCGCGCGCGTCGCGCTGGATGCGCGCCGCGCCGCGGGTGTGGCGGGCGCCGTCGTGGACGGCGTCGCCTTCATCACGATCGCAGGCACCAACTACGTCGCCGCGGCCGTTCGACACAACAGTGATCCGATCCCGCGCGCGAGCAGCGCGCCGCTCGTGGACAGCATTGCCTGGTCGGCGGCAGTGGCCGTCCTCAGCGC
>JBBEBA010000094.1:0-10363 GCA_040882575.1 Gemmatimonadota bacterium | reverse complement strand
ACTGCGGGACTGCGGGAAACGGGGAAACGGTGGCGGGACTGCGGGACCGGCGGGACCGGCGGGGGAACTGAACTGCGGGACTGCGGGAAACGGGGAAACGGTGGCGGGACTGCGGGACCGGCGGGAACGGCGGGGACGGCGGGGCGCGTCACTTCGGAGGCCTGTCCTCCTGCCCGCGGGGTGTGCGCCTCCCAGGAAAGGCCGGCCGCCGCCAGGGTGCGTGGTTAGGGCCCGGCCGTTCCCGCAGTCCCGCCACCGTTTCCCGCTCCCCGCCGTTCCCCGCCGACCGCCGGCGACTGCATCACGCCCCGCAGACGCCCTCGCCGTCACGTAGCCGCGCTACCACTATTGAAACCATGTGCCTGATCCTGCTCGTGCACCACGTGCACCCCGACTACCCGCTGGTTCTCGCGGCCAATCGCGACGAGTTCTACACGCGGCCCACTGCGGCGGCAGCGTTCTGGGACGACGCGCCGCACGTGCTCGCCGGCCGGGACCTCGCCGCCGGCGGCTCATGGCTGGGCGTCACCCGCACCGGGCGGTGGGCGGCACTGACCAACTACCGCGATCCACCGACGACGCGCCCGGGCCGCTTATCGCGTGGCGCGCTGGTCGGCGAGTTCCTGCGCGGCGATGCGACGCCCGCCGAATACGTCGCCGCGGTCGCCGCGGAGGCGGACGACTACGAGGGGTTCAACCTGCTCGTGGGAGACCTCGACGGCGCGCAGTACTTCGGCAACCGCATGCCCGGCGACGCCGCGCCGCGCAGACTCGAGTCTGGCCTCTACGGCCTGAGCAACCATCTGCTCGACACCGCCTGGCCGAAAGTCGAGCGCGGCAGACGACTGCTGCGGGAGCTGCTGGACGCGGGTCCGCCAGCGCCCGAAGCACTGCTCGAGATCCTCTTCGATACCGAGATCGCGCCGCTGCACGCCCTGCCGGACACCGGCGTCGGCCCGGAATGGGAGCGCGTCCTATCGGCATCGTTCATTGCGACGCCCGGCTACGGCACGCGCGCGTCGACCGCGCTGATCGTCGACCGCGCACGCAACGCCACCTTCGTCGAGCGCACGTTCCTGCCCGGTCCGATCGTGGCCGGCGAAGTACGCTTCGACCTGGTGCTTGCGACGTCGTGATCACCTCGACCCGGGCGGTGGCGCGGACCGCATCGCTCGACAAACCATTTGCCCATTTGCGCAAACGCGAAATTGCTTTTGCAGCGACAGGTCGCTCTTTTGTCCAGCCGGAGGAGGACCATGCCGAAGAAGAACCGGAAAGCGCGGCGCGCCGGCAGCGCATCGACCGACACCCGCACCCGTTCGCGCAGGAAGCGGTGGCTCAGCACGCCATCGCTGATCTTCATCGGGTTGGTGGTGCTCATGGCCGTCGCGATCGCCGCCGCGTCGCTGCTGCGCGATGGCCCGGACTGCCCGGCGGGCCAGGTGTGGTCCGACGCGCACATGCACTGTCACTGAACGGGGAGGGTGCGGCTTTCGCAACGGCGCTCCACGGCTGCTACTGCTGGCGACGCGTCGCGGTGAGCGTTCCCGTCATGCCGTTGTACGACCAGCCGCCGGCGAGGGTGGCGGCGTTCAGCTCGAGGTTCATCTGCAGACCGTCGGCACCTCGGATCGCTATGCGATTGCCGGCGACCGTCGTCGTCATGCCGGTCATGGAGCTCGTCGCCGGCGTCGTCACGTCCGCCGTGTAGCCGCCGGTTGCCGTGCGTGCGATGCGTATTTCGCCGCGTATCGTCTCGCCATCGACGACGGTGCTGAAGTCGAACGTGCCGACAGGATCGACCGCAGCCGCCGTGACCGCTGCCGCCGTCGTCGTCGGCGTGACGTCGGCCGGAGCCGCGCTGCGCGGCGCGCCGCAGCCGGCGAGGGTCATGGCGAGCATCGTGGCCAGCATCAGCGCGAGAGGCTTTGCATGGTGCATGGTCGTTCTCCTCGAGGGTGGGACCAACGGTAGCACCGGTCACCGACCGGCGTCCAGCCGACAGACCTGACCCGTGCGCCCGCGGACATCGCGTGCTAGCTTCGGGTCGACCCCAACCATCAGGAGGAAGCGAGTGGTTTCAGCACGCACGGGTGCCACGCTGGCGCTCACGTTTGTTATCGGCATCGCGGCGGCCTGCGCCGAGGCCGATGCGCCGGAGGACATGCCCGCCGATAGCGCCACCGACGCGGTTGAAGAGGTGGCCACGGTTCACATCCTGGAACCCGTCGACGGCGCAGAGATCACCGGGTCGAGTGTGCGCGTGCTGCTCCACGCCGAACACGTCACGATCCTCCCGGCCGGGGACACGACACCGGGGAGCGGCCACCACCACCTGCTGCTGAATGCCGCAGCTCCGGCGGAGGGGGAGGCCATCCCGGTGGCCGAGGGGTTCGTGCACCTGGGACAGGCGCAGACGGAGCATACCTTCACCGACCTCGAGCCCGGCGAATACACGCTGGTGGCCGTCATCGGCGATCTCGTCCACCGCGTCCTGCCGCAGGAGCCCGACACGGTCCGCTTCACCGTGGTGCCGTCGCGGTGAGCCCGGCGCGCCGGGCGGCGCGGGGGGTTTCGGTACATACGCCACGGCCCCCGGCGACGTTTGGACTGATTTGCCGCGCGGCGCGGGGGATTTCGGTACATACGCCAGCGCCCCCGACGGCGTTCGGACTGATTGACGCGCTACGCGCGGCTCCTGGTACAATCGTGATCCGGCCGGACGTCGGGTGTGCGGATTGACGCGCTACGCGCGGCTTTCGGTACAATCGTGATTCGGCCGGACGTCATTTGTGCCTGAATGACGCGTCGCAGCCGGCCCGCGGCAGGCCGCCCCACGCGAAGCCGCTCCCGCCGTCCCGCCGCCCCCGCCCGCCCACCCGTCCCGCCCCGTCCCGCTGAAATCCGTCTCCCGCAGCCATGGAAGTGCCCCGCGCCGGCCCACAGATTGGAGCCGACGCAGCCCTCGTCGAGTGCCGGTCCTGTGTGGCACTTCGTCGCTCGGCGCGCGTGGGCGCGCGGCGTCGGGGGCCTGCCGCGCGCGGCAGTTCCGCCGAGGCCCGTCCCGGATCGGGGGGAATGCATGAAACGTCGACTGTTCGAAGTCGAAAGGGTGATGTTGGACCTCGCCGCACCGCAGCACGGCGTTGTCAGCTACTGCCAGCTGCTCGCCGCCGGTGTGAGCCGGCACATGGTGGATCGCCGGCTGCGCGCGGGGTTGCTGGAGCGGCTGCATCACGGTGTGTATCGCGTGGGGCCGATCGTCGCGCCACGCGCGCGAGAGATGGCAGCGGTCCTGGCCTGCGACGGCAGGTCCGTGATCAGCCATCGCACCGCGACCGCATTGTGGCAGGTCACGCCGCAGCAGCCGGCGAGCGAGTCGGTCGAGGTCATGTCCCCCCACGGCCACTACCGTCGGCAGGGCATCCGCGCGCGACGCGTCCGGAACCTGCTGCCCGATGAAGTGACGACGCTCGACGCTATCCCGGTGACTACGGTCGCGCGTTCGCTGATGGACCTCGCGAGTGTGACGAGCGGCAGGCCGCTCGAGCGCGCGGTCGCCGAGGCATATGCGCTGAAGCTCACCACCCGCGCCGCTATCGTCCGGCTGCTGGGCAGGCACGTCGGCCAGCCGGGCGCCGGGCGGCTGCTCGGACTGGTAGAATCGAAAGCGCCAGCGCTGACGAGATCCGAGGCGGAGGAGCTGTTCCTCGCGGCGGTCCGCGGGGTCGGGCTGCCGGCGCCCGAGGTAAATGTCAGGCTGTGCGGTTATGAGGTCGACTTCTACTGGCGGAAGGAGCGATACGCAGTCGAGGTGGACGGCTTCGCGTTCCACTCGTCCGCGGACAGGTTCGAAAGCGACCGGCACCGCGACGGCGTGCTGGCCGCGGCAGGCATCAGGGTAATGCGCGTGACCTGGCGGCAGGTGACTGACGAACCCGGGAAAATGCTGGTCCGACTCGCGCAGGCGCTGGCATTGGCAGCCCGGTCCGCGTAGTCCAGCCCCGCGGTGAGCCCGGCGCGCGCTACAGCGCCCGGTCCAGCGCGAGCAGCGTGTGCAGCAGCACGTTCGCACCGTTCGTGATCCACGTCGGCGCGCTGTACTCCTCGGCCGAATGGCTGATGCCGCCGCGGCTCGGCACGAAGATCATGCCCATCGGCGCGAGCTGCGCGATCTCCTGCGCGTCGTGTCCGGCGCCGCTCGGCAGGCGCAGCGTCGTGTGACCGAGCCGGCCCGCGGCGGCCTCGATGATGTCCTGCACGCGCGCGTCCGCACTCGCCGGCTCCGTGCGATAGATCTGCGTGAGCTCGAAGCGCGTGCCGGTCTCGCTGCCGATGTCCGTCGCCGCAGCAAGCATGCGGTCGTGCAACGCGTCGATCGTGGTCATCTCGAGGTCGCGGATCTCGAGCGTCAGCGTCGCGCGTCCGGGTATCACGTTCGGCGCGCCGGGCTCAGCGCGGACCACGCCCACCGTCGCCACATGACGGCCGGGCAGCGCGCGTGCAATGCGATGCACGGCGTCGATTAAGCGGGCCGCGGCGAGGAGCGCGTCCTGCCGGCGATCCATGGGCGTGGTGCCGGCGTGATTCGCGAAGCCGTCGACGACGACGTTCCAGCGTTTGATGCCGACGATGCCCTGCACGACGCCGATGTCGATCGCGGCCGTCTCGAGCATGGCGCCCTGCTCGATGTGCAGCTCGACGCACGCCGCGATCGAGCCGGGTGCACGCTGAGCCTCCCGCACGCGCGCCGGGTCGCCGCCGATGAACGCGATGCCGTCGCGCACGGTCCTGCCGCTGTGCGTCATCAGGTCGAGGTAGTGCGCCGGATCCTCGCCGCGCATCGCTTTCGCTCCGACCTTGCCGTTCTCCTCGTTCTGGAAGATCACGACCTCGAGCGGATGGCGCAGCGCGATGCCGGCCTCGGCCAGCGTGTGCGCGACCTCGATCGCACCCAGCGAGCCGACCTGGCCGTCGTAGTTGCCGCCCTCCGGCACGGAGTCGGTGTGCGAGCCGGTCATCAGCGGCGGCAGCGTCGCGTCGCGGCCGCTGCGCCGGCCGATGATGTTGCCGGCCGTGTCCACACGCACGTCCAGCTCCGCCGCGCGCATCAGCTCCATCACGTACGCACGCGCCTCGCGATCTTCATCCGAGTATGCGACACGCGTGATGCCGCCCAGGTCGTTGCGGCCGAAACGGGCGAGCTCGCGCAGATGGCCGCCGAGCCGGTCGCCATTGACGCGCGGATCCTGCGACTGCGCTGCGGCCAGCAGCGAACGGGGCGGCACAGTGAACGCCGCCAGCGTCGCGAGCAGGTGCCGGTGGAATGCGCGTCTGTTCATGCTGCGTCAGCGCGCCCCGGGTCGAAGCCGGCTGAAGAGCCAGGCGAGGCCGGCCAGCACACCGGACGTTGCAATGATGGCGGGACCGGTCGGCAGATCGAACGGGATGGAGAGGACGAATCCGATCGCGGCCGAGAGGATCGCGCTGCTGATCGCGCCGGCGAACACGACGCCCATGCCCCCACCCAGCAGGAGCCCGGTCACTGCGGGAAGGACCAGGAAGTTGAAGACCAGCAGCACGCCTGCGAACTGCATGGCGAAGGCGATGACGACACCGAGCGTGAGATAGAGCAGCAGGTTCCAGAACTGCACGCGGTACCCGAGTGTTCGAGCCGTCTCCCTGTCGAAGGAGATGAACAGGAACTCCTTGTACAGGACGAGGTGCAGCAGCAGGACGGGAATGCAGACGGCCGCGAGCACGACCGTATCGACGCCGGTGATCCCGAGGATGTTGCCCTGCAGGAACAGGTCGTGCGCTTCGCCGTGTGTCGCCTTGGAGATGAGCAGGACGCCGACCGCCGCGGCGAGCGCATAGACGACGCCGATCCCGGCATCCGGCGGCACGCGGCCGCGGCCGCCGTCCGCGGCGAACGCGACGACGCCGGCCAGCGTGACGATCAGCGAGACGGCGATCGGATGCGTGGCGATGCCCAGCGCCCAGCCGTAACCCGCAAGCCAGAGGGCGAGCGCGATCCCCATGGACGACAGCTCCGCGAGTGCGGCGCCGACGAACACGATGCGCCTGAGCACCACGTACACGCCCAGCACCGAGCAGGCGACGCCAATGACGAGGGCGCCGTACAGTGCATTGCGAAACAGCAGTACTGTCTCAAGCACTCGTCTGCCGCCTCGCCACCACTGCGCGGTGTCCGCCCATGTTGTGCACCTCGACCGGAATATTGTACATGTCCGACAGGGTGCGTTCGGTCATGATCTCGTGCACGGGGCCGACGCGGAATTCACCGTTCATGACGAGTGCGATCCGCTCGACGTAGTTGACGACCTCGTTCAGCGCATGGCTGACCATGAGAACGGTGAGACCATGGCGTTCGTGCAGCTCCCGCACGAGCCCCAGTATCTGCGTCGTCGACACGAGGTCCATGCCGTTGGTGGGTTCATCGAGCACCAGCACATTGGGCTCGCCGACGAGCGCGCGCGCGATGAGTGTGCGCTGCTTCTGCCCGCCCGACAGTGCGGTCAGGAAGTTGTCGGCCAGGTCCGCAATGCCGACGTGCCCGAGAGCGTCGCGGGCGCGCCTGCGATCGTCAGCGCCGGGGCGGCGACCGACGCCGATCCGGTCATAACGCCCCATCATGACCACGTCGACGACGCGCAGCGGAAACTGGTAGTCCACCTGGTCGCGCTGTGGCACGTATCCGAACCGCAGCCCGGGCGCACGCACGATGGTGCCGCGCTGTGGCGCGAGAGAGCCGAGCAGTGCGCGCAGGATCGTCGTCTTGCCGGAGCCGTTCGGGCCGACCATGCCGAGAAAGTCGCCCTCGGCGATCTCGAAGTCGAGATCCTTCAGCACCGTCTGCCGGCCATAGCCCAGGGACACGCGCTCGAACCCGACGAGCGTCGCCATCAGAGCGCGTTCGCGAGCTGCGTGATCGCGTTCCGCAGAACGGAGATGTAGTCGTCCAGCCCCTTCATGCCGCCTACCGACGGCGCGAGGATCACTACTTCCGCATCAGTCCTGTCAGCCACGAAGTCTGCCATCTTGCGGTCGTAGAACGGCTCCATGATGATCGCCTTCGCACCCGTCCGTTTCACCGTTGCGATCACGGCCGCGACATGCGACGCGGACGGCGGCACGCCCGGCTTCGGTTCCATGAACGCGACGATGTCCAGTTCCGCGTACTGCGCAAGGTAGCGCCAGCTCGTGTGCCACGCGACGACCGGCCTGCCTTTCAGCTTCGCCAGCGCCGGCTGCCATGCCTGCTCGGCCTGGTCCAGCTTGGCCTCGAACGCCTTCTCGTTTGCCGCGTACGTCGCGGCGTTCCCGGGATCCAGCTGCGTGAAGCGGTCCCGGAACGCGCGCGCAATCAGTCGTCCGTTCTCCGGGTCCAGCCAGTAGTGCGGGTTGCCGAGCGCATGGACATCGCCCTGACTGCGGTCCACCCTGCCCGTCGCGGCATCGAGCACCTCGATGTATTTCGATGCATTGAAATCGCCCGAGCCGCCCGCATTGATTTTCGAGTTGCGCGCGCCCTGAAGCAGCAGCGGCATCCAGCCGATTTCCAGGTCGAGGCCGACGTACGCCCAGACGTCCGCATTGCGCAGTTGCAGGATGAAGCTGGGCTTCGCTTCGATGAAGTGCGGGTCCTGATAGCCTTCACCAATGTGCCTGGCCTCGATCCTGTCGCCGCCGACCTGCGTTGCGATGTCGTACAGGTCCGTCGTACTGGTCACTACGCGCAGTTGCGCGGATACGGGTGCCGTGAGCGCAGCAGCACCGGCCGCTGCGACCAGGAGTCCGCGAAATATCGATCCGATAGTCATCAATTTCTCCTTCAGGTCAGAACGGGTGCGGCCTGTGCGGTCCGAGAGCGAACGTCGCCTGCAGCAGGATCCGGTTCAATCCGCTGCCGTCATCCGGATTCACGCGCTCGTAGGCCGCCATGAGCTTCGAGAACTCGCTCGGGAAGACTTCCAGGTATCCCGACACTGCGGTCAGCGTCCCGCCGGCCGCTTCGGGATCCTGGACCCAGTCGAAGCGTGAGCCCAGGTATGCGCGGCGTGTGATCTGGTAGCGCGCGAATGCATACGCGCCCGTGAAGCCGCGGTCGGGACCGCCGAACACCTGACCCGCGGGCACGTCGGGGACATCGTTCAGCTGCCGCATGACCTCCGCCTGCACGATGAACGACTTGTAGAGACCCTGCTGCAGCGGCCGCCAGCGGTAGGTCACATCGGCGCTCACCACCGTCTGACGGGCGGCGACACCGGAGATGGCTTCAGGTTCGGCATCGTCTGCAAACGGCTGTGCGCGCTTGCCGGTGAGCATGGAGCCGGACACCTCGAGGTTGGAGCTCTCGGACAGGTCCCAGTAATTGCGCAGACGCGCCTGGTAACCCAGTCCGCTCAGCTTCCTGTTGATCGGCTCCTCCAGGACGATGGGATCGCCTTCTTCCTCCCCGCCCACCGCATCGACAGCGGAGACGATCAGCTCCTGGAAGAACCCGAGCGGCGCAAAGATGCGGCTGACGGAAACACCAGTGCCCTTCAGGCCCTCTTCACCGAGGAAGCGCTGGATCACGTACGGGTATTCGATCGTGTGCAGATCGTGCCGGTGCGTCAGGTTCTGCTTTCCGACCGGCATCAGAAACCGGCCGAGCCTCGCCTCGAGCTGCCAGGGCAGTGCCGACGTCGTCAGCACGGCCTGCTCGATCGCGATCCCTTCGAGATCCGAGAGGCCGAGGTAGACGTCACCGCGAAAGTACGGGTCCACCGCTGCCTGAAACGCCAGCTCCACCTCGCGCACACCGAGACGGCGGCCATCCTCCTGCGTCGATCCGTCCGGCGAAAAATCGCCGATGAAATCACCGACTACGCTTATGTCCGGCAGCAGTCGCGGGTTACCCTGACCCTGCTGCTGCTGGCCACCGGTCTCCTGCGCCGCCAGAGGAGCGGCACCCATGACAATGATGACGAAAGCTGCGAGCTGAGATCGCATGTGAAATCCCCCTGTGAGACGTTGGCGCACGTCGGAACTGTCGGCCGACGCACAGTGATGCCGCCGGATCGGCGGCAGCAATCAGCCAGCGACGGGGGGAGCTCGCGGGGACGCGGAAACGAGGATGGAGGTCGTTCTGGCAGCAGGAGTGCCGACGGGCGGCACGACATCGGTCGGAAGAGCGCCGATAACCGCGTCTCGCGCGGCGACCGGCGCCGGCAGCGCACCCGACATCTGGCAGAACGGGCAGCACAGTCGGTCGTGCGGGCCGGAATCTGCCGGGGCACCGCCGTCCGCAATGGCGACGTCCTCGTGCCATTGCTCCGACGCATGGAGGATGCTGAACGCACCGGTCAGGAGAACGTGGATGACCAGTACGGCGATCGCCAGCGGGCGCGTGAGCGGATGCGTGCGAGCCGGTGCGATCATGTCTGGTTGTACAACTGCAGCGTCCGATGGTTCCGCGCGGTTCGATGGTTCCGCGCGGATGGGTTGACTCAGACCCGCAGGCTGAACGGCGGGTACTCGTCGTGCAGCAGCAGCAGGTACGCCTCCACGCGCGTGGACCACGCGAGCATGCCGATCGCGAAGCCGTACAGCGCTTCAGGGAACCGGCCGGTGAACAGGATCGCCACCCACGCGATGAACGTCGTGAACACCCACGCGACGGCGAGGAAGCACAGCGCGATCAGGTGCGGCACGGTGATCAGCAGCCGGAAGAAGACGGTCAGCCGGTCACGCGACTCCGGCGGCTCGGCGAGCACCAGCTCGACCGGGTACTCGCCGTCGCCGAACGGCGGATACTCGTCACGCAGCAGCGTCAGGTAGGCGACCGCGCGCACGCGCCACCGCAGGTAGTACGCCGTGAGCCGCCACAGCCCGTCCGGGTGCATGCCCGTGAGCATGATGAAGAACCACGAGATCACTGCCGCGATCGCCGCGACCGCGCCCAGCAGCCCCGTGCCCGAGCCCACGCTCATGCCGTCGTTCTTCCAGCCGATCATGCCCGCGAACGCCAGGTGCCCGCCGACCAGCAGGATGTGCGGGATCGCGAGCAGCACGCGAAACGCCGTCGTCAGCCGGTTCCGCCCCTCCGTCGCGGGGAGGAGCTGAACGGTCACCGGGTAAGGGCCTTCTTCGGGCATTCGCCGACTCCATCTTCGGGGGGCGCTGGCTTCGTCCGCATTGTCACTACGGGCGCGGCTGCGCTCAGGATTCAGTACGGCGGGAGACGGGCGACGGGCTACGGGCTGCGGGCTGCGGGATGCCGGGCTACGGGCGACGGGCGACGGGCGACGGGCTACGGGCTACGGGCGACGGGCGACGGGCGACGGGCTACGGGCGG
>JBBEBA010000093.1:0-10573 GCA_040882575.1 Gemmatimonadota bacterium | reverse complement strand
CGGGCGCATCCGGGCTCTCGGTGCGGACACGGGATTTCTGAATCACAACACTAGCACGGAGGCGCGGGAGCTGGAGGCCGGGGCACTCTGGCCCCGGCGCCGCCCCATGGGTATCGTACCTGTCCTCACCCCACGGTCGTTCGGCGGTTCTTCTCCCGGCGAGGCGTCCCCGTGATCAGCTGCGGGCAGTACCTCTCGACCCATACGCATCTGCACTGCGCATGCTGACGGGTGTGCGCAGCGCCCTGGCCGGCCGCTACGCGGTCGAGCGTGAGCTGGGACGCGGCGCGACGGCGATCGTGTATGCTGCTCGCGACCTGAAGCATGGCCGGCGAGTAGCGCTGAAGGTGGTCGAGCCCCATGTCGCCACTACGCTCGGCACGGACCGGTTCCTTCAGGAGATCCGGACCACCGCGGGACTGAACCACCCCCACATCCTGCCCCTGTTCGACAGTGGCGAAGCCGGCGGCTTCATGTACTACACCATGCCGCTGGTGGAGGGAGAATCGCTGAGAGACCGCCTCGATCGTTCAGGGCGTATCCAGCTCGAGGTCGTGCTTCCTCTCGGTGCGCAGATCGCCGACGCGCTCTCCTATGCGCATTCTGCCGGCATCGTCCACCGCGACATCAAGCCCGAGAACATCATGGTCGGCGCGCACGAGCACGTATGGGTAGCCGATTTCGGGCTCGCCCGCGCGTTGACGTCTGCCGCCGATCACAGGCTGACCGGCACCGGGCTGGCAGTGGGGTCTCCCCAGTACATGAGCCCGGAACAGGCGGCGGGCGAGACCGACATCGATGGCCGGAGCGACATCTACTCCCTTGCGTGCATCCTGTTCGAGGCGCTCTGCGGCGAGCCGCCGTTCACGGCAGGAAGTGTGTCGTCGCTGCTGGCCCGTCACCTGTCCGAGGCGGCTCCCTCGATCCGCGACCGCTGTCCGGACATTCCCGCACCGGTAGACGCGGCGCTCCGCCAGGCGATGGCGAAGGACCCATCGCATCGCTTTCGCCGTGCCGACGAATTCCTGGCGGCCATGCACGGTCAGGCGTCCCCGTCGGTCGACCTGTCCACTGCGACGGCACCACGCAAGGCCTCGCGCAAGCGCGCACGGTACCTGGCGCCTGCCATGCTCGCAGTGCTGGTAGCACTGCTGGCCGTCATCGCCATCTACGTGCTCCCTTCGCTGCGGCGCCCGGCCGGCGGCGGCGAGGTCGTCGCCATATTTCCGTTCCGCACGGCCGGTCTGGAGGTCAGTCAATGGACCGAGGGAGTGCCGGATCTGCTGAGCAGCATGCTCGACGGTGCTGCCGGTCTGGTGCTGGCGGATCCGTGGTCGCTGTGGAAGGATCTGCGCAACAACCCGACCGACATCGCGACGAGTCCCGACCCGGAGCGCGCGGCAGGGCTGGCGCGCCGCAGCCGCGCGAACCGGTTCGTGCTCGGTGCCATCGTCGCCACCGGCGACTCGATTCATGTCAGCGCGCGCATCTACGACACCCGCTCGGTCCGACCGCTGCACACGCTGACCGCCGCGGGTGTGGCGCTCAACGTGCCCGATATCGTGCGTGCGCTCGCCGTGCAGTTCATTGCGACGACCGCGTCGGAACGCCAGGACCTGACGCTCGGTCCCATCGATGCCGGCCTCACCCGATCCCCCGAGGCGCTCAAGGCGTACATGCTCGCTCGCCTGGCGATGCGGCGCGGCATGCTGGACTCAGCGCGGATCGCCATCGACGAATCGCTCACACACGACTCCCTGTTCACGCCCGCCATCGTCGAAGCCGCGGTCATAGGGACGTGGTCGCAGTTCGCCCGAGGCGAGCCGTACTCCGGACTGCGTGAATTGATTGACCGCGCACTCGCGCGCGACTCCCTCCTGCGAGGCCGCGAGCGCCTGCGCCTGACCGCCATGGATGCGTCCATTCGGACTGACGGCGCCGCCGCCGCCGCCGCACTGCACGGCATCATCACGCAGGACAGCACGGACCTGCACGCGTGGGCGTTGCTGCAGTATGTGAGCATGGCTTTCGGGTGGCAGTACGGCAGCACGAATGAAACAGCTGTCGCGATCTCCGAGCGCGCGCTACGGCTGGATTCGGCGTACGTGCCGCTGATTACGGTCCGCGTGTGGCAAGCCGTCGCGCTGAACGAGGTCACACAGTATGAGCGGCTCACGCGCCTGCTGGCCGCCGACACCACTAACGAGCTCTCCCGGCTCACCCTGAGCTGCCTGCGCTCCGTCACGGTTGCCGACAGCGCATTCAGTGCACTCGTCGCCGATGCCGGTATGGACCGCAACGAGGGCCTGGCCATGCTGCGCTGTGTCCGCACTTACGATGTCGACCGAAGCGTCGCGCTCGCACTGGCCTGGCGCGCGTCGGCCGATCCGTGGCTGTCGTCGCGCGGGCTCGGCGAGGAGGCGCGTCTGCAGATCGCGCGCGGACGCAGCCGCGAGATCGCCGACCGATTGCGGGAGGGCGGACTCCAGAGCGACTTCGCGTGGCAGCTGCGGCTCATGCTGGCGGCAGCTTCGCTGGCGGGTGCAGCCGATCCGGCAGCCGGCGCGGCTGCAGTCGCGGCGCTCGAGCTCGTCGTTCCAGTCGACTCGGCAGCAGCGCTGTTCGAGACGCGGCCAGTGTGGTGGACCGGCTGGATGATCGCCGCGCACCATGCGCAGTTCGGCGACACGCTGCTGTCACGTCGCTGGCAGCGCGCCATGGAGCGCTTCCCCCGCGGCGGCAGTCCTGCCGGTTATGCGTCTGCGCTGCATGCCGACGTAGAGGCGCGGCTTGCCGTGCAACGCGGTGACTTCGAGGGCGGACTCGAGCACGCGCGGCGCGCGTTCGCACTCTGGGAAATACACAGCGAGAATCAGTTCGAGTCGGCGCCGGAGCCGCACATACGCCTGCACCTCGGGTTGCTGTACCGCAGCGCCGGTCGCGCCGACAGCGCGCACGCCCTGTTGCGATCGCTCGTGCCGCCCACAGCCTGGATGGGATTCCTTACCGCGCGCGCCGCATTCGAGCTGGGCGTGCTCGAGGAGGAGGAGGGAGACGACACTGCGGCAGAGCGATACTATACGATGGCGTGGGAGCTCTGGTCGGGCGGTGATGCCGGGATCGAACAGTGGCGCAGCCAGACCGCGCAGGCGCTGGAGCGTGTGCGAAACGCCCGCATGGAGCCGTCATGATGCGCCTGCCGGGCTGTCGCGAGCCCGGCCGGGATCGATCACCGGGAGCACCGGCGGACCCTGCGGTGTAGGACGGGTCACTCCTCGGATGGCGGCGTCGCCCGCCCGATCCTCAACAGACAGGGAGCGGGACCATGAAGGCCCGGATCCATCGGATGCAGAGTCAGCTGGTGTGCGCGCTCATCATCGCGCCGGTACTCCTGCCGGGCTGCTCGAGCAAGCAGCGGCTGGGCGAGTACGACTACCGCAACCGCAGCCTGGCTGTCGTCAGTATGGCGCCGGCCTATCCCGAGGTACTCGGTGGCGCCGCGTTCCACGTGGACACCGACCGACCGCTCACGTCGCTGCTGCGCGTCGGCAGCGAGATTGCGCGCGAGGTCCAGAAGCACCAGGTCCGGCCGCGCCTCGACAGTGCGGCGGTCGCGGTGGACGTGGAAACGCGGATGTCGGCGAGCCTGCTCGACAACGCCGCCCGGCACCTGCGTGCGGTGCCGACGACGGACGGGCGCGCGGCGGATTACGAGCTGGAGGTCCGCATCCATCGCTACGGCATCGTCGCGTCGGCGTGGACCGCGCCCGCATACTTCCTGATCGATGCCGACATGACGCTGCTCGACGGCAGCACCGGCCGTCGCATCTGGCGCGGTCGCGTGCAGGAGCGTGATGCCGTGCGTCCGTATGCCGTCGTCGGCGACCGCGCCGTGTCGAGCACGGTATCGGCGATCGCGCTGGCGAACATGTCGGTCGACGACATCAGTCGTCAGCTCGAGAACCTCGCCGACTACGCGGCGAACAGCATGTCCGTCTACTTCGTGCGGTCGCTCGACGACGCGCGGCAATGAGCCTCAGAAAACGACCGGCACCTTCTGCACGACGCCCTGCTCGCGCACCGTGCGCTCCATGTCGGCGAGCTCCATGGGCATGAAGTCGGTGAAGTTCTCGACACCCGTGGGCGTGACGACGACCGTGTCCTCGTAGCGCAGGTACAGGCTTTCCTCGGGTACGCGCAGCTGCGGGTCCACCGAGAAGACCTGTCCCACCATGAGCGGCGCGCTGCGATAGGAGCCGACGTCGTGTACTGCCATGCCGACAGTGTGGGAGAAGACGCCGCCACCGCGCTGGACGAGGGTGCGCGCGGCGGCCTCGTAGATCGGCTTCGAGAACCGCGTGCGCGCGAACACGGTCTCCATGGCTTCGGCGGCTTCGGCCATGATCTGGTCTGCGGTAACGCCCGGGCGTATGCGTGACATGACCGCCTTGTGGTACTCCAGGATGAACTGGATCAGCTCGCGCTGCGTCTCGTCGCGGTACGTGCCGCTGACGGGCCAGACGCGGCCGATGTCGCAGACGTAGTAGCGGTAGTCGGGCGCGAAGTCCATCAGGACCAGGTCGCCGTCCTTCAGCTGCTCGAGGTTCCGGAAGTAGTGCAGCCGGTTGATGTTCTCGGTGCCGGATGCGGTGATCGGACGGTAGCCGTCGAGGCGCGCGCCGTGCAGGTTGAACATGTAGCGCGCGGCGGCGTCGAGCTGGTACTCGTACACGCCCCGCTCAGTGCTGCGCATCGCCTCGGTGACGCCGAAGCCGGCCAGCTGGCATGCGCGCCGGATCAGCGCGATCTCGCGCGGACTCTTGATGCTGCGCAGCTCGTCCAGGACCGGGTTCAGATCGCGGATCTCGGAACGCGGCTGACGCGCGCGCAACAGCTCGACGAAGCGACGCTGGCGCGACGTGCCTCCATCCCACGGGTCGAGCACGCGGGCGGTCTCCGCCGCGCGCAGCTCGCCGCGGCTCTGCTGGTGGCCTTCGGCCGGCGAGAGCTCGGCGTAGATCACCGGGCGATCGCCGCCAGCGCCGATCGGCCACGTCGTCGGTGACATGTCTTCCGTAGACGCGACGGAGTCGACGCCGATCGCGCGGCGCGCGAACTCGCCGTCCTGCGCCGACAGCTCCAGGCCCTCGGCGCGCGCGAGCCGTTCGTCGCGCGGCGGCAGGAACAGCGTCGCACGACGGGTCCCGCCGTCGAGCACCATGTACGCGCCGGGCACCTCGACGCCGGACAGGTAGTAGAACGTGTTGTACTGTCGCGGGAAGATGTAGCCGTCCGTGCGCGGCATGCCCTGCACGACGGCGACTGCATCGTCGCCGATCGCGTCGTAGACCGCCGACCACCGCGCCTGGAACTCCTCGGCAGGGAAATCGGTCTGGTAGTACTGTGCTGCCGCAGGCGCGGCACCGAGCGCGAGGGCGAGGAGCGCGGGCAGCGTGCGTCGCGCGATGGTGCACGGGAGCATGCATGCCTCCTGTTGTCGAGGGTGGGGACGAAGCGCCCGGACCGGGCGAATGCCAACGTACGGATGCGTCCCCGGCGTCAGCAAGCACGTTCGCGAGCCGGACGTGACGCGCGGGCTCCGATATGCGCTCGACGACCTGATGGCTGCAGGAAGGAGGTGTCCGCGCCAGGAGCGAGTTCCGCAGGTCGCGTCGCCACCGCCCGACGAGGACGCGTGGCCGCGACGGCGGAGCCCGCGACGGCCCGCGAACCGGGCGCACGCCACAATGGACGCGCCGAAATAGGCCGCTTGTGCAGTATGCCGCTTCGGAAGCGGAAAACTCCACACGGGTGGCGCCGGTCCGGGTCGGCTTGTGCAGTTTTCCGCCTCACAGCCGGTAAAAGCCCCGAGCCGCCGAGAACGGGGGTCGAGTGTGCAGAGCGCCCGGTTCGCCGCGCCGTCCACCCGCCGCGCCGTCCACCCGCCGCGCCGTCCACCCGCGCGGCCGCGCCGCCCGCCGGCGGCCGCCCCCGCCGCGCGCCCCTTCAACCCGCCGCCCCAGCGCCGGCGCCGGACCGTGACATAACCCTGTGGCGAGGTCCCCGAGCGCACGTTATGATGCCGGCTTCCAGGCAGGCATACCTTTCCGCGACGTGAGAGGGCGTACATGTCCAGGGGAATCCCGCTTCTGATGGCCGCCTGTGTGGTGCTTGCCGGGGCCACGCTGTTCCAGTCACAACCGATTCAACCGGCGGCCGCGCAGGCGGCGCCGGCCGCGCAGGCGGCGCCGGGGTCGCAGGCGCAATCCCTGGTGCAGCAATCGCAGGCAGCGCAACAGCAGCTTCCGAACATCGTGCTGATCTTCCCCGACAACCTGGGCTGGGGCGAAGTCGGGGTGTACGGCAGTGTGCGCGGCGCACCTACGCCGCGCATCGATGGCCTCGCCGCGCAGGGCATGCGCCTGACCAACTTCAACGTCGAGTTTTCCTGCGTGGTCTCGCGGGCGGCGCTGCTGACGGGGCGGTACGCGGTCCGGAGCGGGGCGGAGCAATCCGGCGGGATCACGCTGTGGGAGGTCACGATCGCGGAGGCTTTGAAACCGCTGGGCTACGCGACCGCGCTGTTCGGCAAGTGGCACCTGGGCGGCTACGAATGGCTGGGCCGACGGGCGCCGACGGACCAGGGTTTCGACGAGTGGTACGGTATAGCGCTGTCGAGCAACGAAGCGCAGACGACCACGTCGCCGACGTTCGATCCCGCGACGACGGAGCCGCCGTACATCTGGGAGGGCAGAGCGGGGGAGGTGTCGCGCAAGGTCAAGGTGTTCGACCTGGACAGCCGGCGCACGCTCGACCGCGAGGCCGCGGAACGGGGCATCGCCTTCATGGAGCGCAACGTGCGCGAGAGCACGCCCTTCTTCTTCCTCTATCCCGCCACGCAGCCCCACTTCCCCACGCTTGCGCATCCGGATTTTGCCGGGACGACCGGCGCGGGTGACATAGGCGACGCGATGGCGGACCTCGACTACAACACGGGCCTGGTGCTGGACGCGATCGATCGACTCGGCATCGAGCGCAACACCATCGTGTTCTGGTGCACGGACAATGGCGCGGAAAGCCGCAGGCCATGGCGCGGCACGTCGGGTCCGTGGAGCGGCTTCTACAACACCGTGATGGAGGGCGGCGTCCGGACTCCGTGCATCATCCGCTGGCCCGGCCGCATCCCCGCAGGACGCGTCTCCAACGAGATCGTGCACCAGCTCGACATCTTTCCGACGATCGCCGCGGCGGTGGGTGCGGACATCGTGCCGACGGACCGGGCGATCGACGGTGTCAACCAGCTCCCGTTCCTGGAGGGCAGGCAGGAGAAGTCGAACCGGGAGAGCGTCCTGTTCTTCACGGGCGGCACCGAGGTGCGAGCGGTCAAGTGGAAGGACTGGAAGTTCCACTACGCATTTCGGCCGGAGTCACCCGTGACGGGGGGGCCGGCCATGCGGCTGTTCCACCTGCGCTCCGATCCGAAGGAAGAATCGGACGTGAAGGACGTGAACCCCTGGGCGAAGAGCGTAATGGACATGATCGTCGCCGACTACATGGCGACGACGGAGGTCTACCCGAACGTCCCGCGGGGCGCGCCGGATCCCTACATACCTTCAGGGCGGCGTCCGTAGAGCGTCCGGGTCGCCGAGGGCGGCCCGCCGAGCACGCCGCTCCGCGTGGCGGCGATTACCAGCGACGACGGTGACTCGAGCGACAGGATCTGCTTCACCTCGCTCGTCATCGGCCGGCCGTCCTCCGGACCGGGAAAGGCGTGCAGCGTGGTGATGACGAGCCGCTCGCCATCCCATGCCGACTTCGACCGCTGCACCTGCATGCCGCGTCCCATCATCACCGTGTTCGCCGTCTCCGATCCATCCAGCGCGTAGGCGAACCTGAGCGGGGGCTGCATGTCCCCGCGCGTGAAGAACATGTACTCGACCACCAGCGAATCCGCGGTCTGCGCGATCGTGATTGTCGAACCCCAGCCGCTCCCCATGTCGCCGGTCGCCCCGGCACCGCCTCCTGCACCGCCTCCGCCGCGTGCCGCGCCGGCTGCACGATCCGGTGACGTCGCTTCCGGCTCGCTCGTCCAGCTGCCGGAAAAATCGGGCTTCGCCTGCGCGGCCGCACTGCCGGCCAGGAAGACGAACGCGAGGCTCGATACGGAAACAGCTCGTCTCATGGGAACGCTCCTCGAGAAGGGCATACGTTCAGCTGGCTGTCTGATTCCGACGCCACTGCGCCGCGGTCATGACCGTCCGGAACCCGATGTGTGACGCGCCGGAGTCGGTCGCACCCGGGCTGCGCGCACTCACGCGATAACCCCGGCAATACGAGTCATTGCATAGAAACGAGCCGCCGCGGAGCACCTTCATGCCGGGAGGTCCCGCGCGCCCGTCCGGCTCGGCCGCGGGACCGGCGGGATTGCGTACGAGGCCGCGCGCATGGTCGAGTGCATAGGTGTCAGGCCGGTACCAGTCCCCGGTCCACTGCCACACGTTTCCAGACATGTCATGCAGACCGTACGCGTTCGCGGCGAAAGACCCGACGGGCTTCGGCGTGGCAGCTTGCGTAGGGAAGGTGCCCTCGTAGATGTGTGCCTGCGGGTGTGCCGGATCATAGGGTGCATCGCCCCACACGTGCTCGCTGTGCGGCTGGCCGCCGCGCGCCGCAAACTCCCACTCCGCCTCGGTCGGCAGTCGCCGGCCTGCCCACTCGGCGTAGGCGACGGCGTCCGACCACGCAATATGCACGACCGGGTGGTCGTCCCTGCCGTCGATGGAGCTGCCGTGCCCCTCGGGATGACGCCAGTCCGCGCCTGGCTGCCAGCGCCACCACTGCGACCAGTCGCGGAGATCGACGATGGCCGACGTCGGCGTGAATACGACGGAGCCCGGCACCAGCAGATCCGGCGCCGGCGGCGGCGTACCGGGCGGAAGCTGGCGCAGGATCTCCGCCGCTTCAGGCGCGCGCTCTGCAATCGTCACGAAGCCGGTCGCTTCGACGAACGCACGAAACTGTGCATTGGTCACCGGTGTGACGTCCATGAAGAAGCCGTCGACGTGGACTGCGTGCTCCGGGCGCTCGGCCGGATCCGCGTGCTCACCTTCATCTCCCATGATGAAGCGACCGCCCGGAACCCACACCATACCGGACGGCGCTTCGCCGGGCGGACCGGCCAGTTCGTCGTCGGGCGGTGCAGCCGGCGCGCGCCGTTCACACGCGCCGGTGAGCAGCAGGGCAGGAACGAGCAGCGCTGCGATCGTCGAGGCGGTCATGGGCGGTCGCCGGTACCGGAGGCGCGAGCCCGTCGGCTGTCGCATGGGGATGATGCGCTCCAGGAGGATCTTGCGTTGCAGGAGGATCATGCAGTGAAAGCTACAGCCGGGCTGCCGCAGGCCGCCAGATCATGCGAGGTCGAGCGGGCCCGCGCACGCCTGGTTGAGCGCGGCTCCGGCGGAATCCAGCACGGAATGGAATCCTGTGGCGTGGCCGTCGTGCGAAAGCTAAGATGTCGGCTCCCGGCAGGCACTCCTTCCGCGAAATGAGAGGCCGCATATGTCCAGGGGAACAGCGCTTCTGCTCGCCGCCGGCCTGGTGCTCGCCGGGTGCGCGCGGCCCGGGCTGCCGCAGCAGCCGGCCGCCGCGCAGGCAGCGCAACAGCAGCTTCCGAACATCGTGCTGATCTTCCCCGACAACCTGGGCTGGGGCGAAGTCGGGGTGTACGGCAGTGTGCGCGGCGCACCTACGCCGCGCATCGATGGCCTCGCCGCGCAGGGCATGCGCCTGACCAACTTCAACGTCGAGTTTTCCTGCGTCGTCTCGCGGGCGGCGCTGCTGACAGGTCGCTACGCGGTCCGGAGCGGAGCGGAGCAGCGAGCCGGCATCACGCTGTGGGAGATCACGATCGCCGAAGCCCTGAAACCGCTGGGCTACTCGACCGCGCTGTTCGGGAAGTGGCACCTGGGCGGCTACGAATGGCTGGGCCGGCGGGCGCCGACGGACCAGGGTTTCGACGAGTGGTACGGCATTTCGCGGTCGAGCAGCGACGCGCAGGTGACGGCGTCGCCGACGTTCGATCCCGCGACGACCGAGCCGCCGTACATCTGGGAGGGCAGAGCGGGAGAGGTGTCGCGCAAGGTCAAGGTGTTCGACCTCGACAGCCGGCGCACGCTCGACCGCGAGGCCGCGGAACGGGGCATCGACTTCATGGAGCGCAACGTGCGCGAGGGCCGGCCCTTCTTCTTCTTCTATCCCGCCACGCAGATCCACTTCCCCACGCTTGCGCATCCGGACTTCGCCGGGAAGACGGGCGCGGGTGACATAGGCGACGCGATGGCGGACCTCGACTACAACGTGGGCCTGGTGCTGGATGCGATCGATCGACTCGGCATCGAGCGCAATACGATCGTGTTCTGGTGCACCGACAACGGCGCGGAGATGCGCAGGCCGTGGCGCGGCTCGTCGGGTCCGTGGAACGGCTTCTACAACTCCGTGATGGAGGGCGGCGTCCGGACGCCGTGCATCATCCGCTGGCCCGGCCGCATCCCCGCAGGACGCGTCTCCAACGAGA
>JBBEBA010000092.1:0-10613 GCA_040882575.1 Gemmatimonadota bacterium | reverse complement strand
GCGCATCCGGGCTCTCGGTGCGGACACGGGATTTCTGAATCACAACACTAGCTCTTCTCTTCGTCGACGATCTCGTAGTCCGCCTCGACCACGTCGTCGTCGCCGCGCGCGCCGGCGCCTGCCGTCTGGTGCGTTTCGACGTCCGGCTGCTCACCCATGCCACCCATGCCGCCCGTATCCGGCGTGCCCTCGCCCGCCGCGGCCTGCGCCTGATAGAACTGCTGACCCGCTGCGCTGAACGCCTGCATCAGCTGCTCCTTCGCCCCGTTCAGCTCGGCGAGATCGTCCTGCTTCAGTGCGCTCTTCGCACGCTCGAGCGCCGCGTCGATGCCCGACTTCGCGTCCGCGCTTATCTTGTCGCCCCATTCCTTCGTGTCCTTCTCGACCTGGTACACGAGAGAGTCGAGCTGATTGCGCGCTTCGATCTTCTCCTTCCGCTCGCGATCCTCACCTGCATGCGATTCGGCGTCCCTGACCATCTTGTCGATCTCGGTTTCCGACAGCCCGCTCGACGCCTCGATCCGGATCTTCTGCTCCTTGTTCGTCGCGCGGTCCTTCGCGCTCACGTGCAGGATGCCGTTGGCGTCGATGTCGAAGGCGACCTCGATCTGCGGCAGGCCGCGCTGCGCCGGCGGCAGGCCGGTCAGCTGGAAGCGGCCGATCGTCTTGTTGTCGATCGCCATCGGACGCTCACCCTGCAGCACGTGGATCTCGACCGTCGTCTGGTTGTCCTCCGCCGTGCTGAAGACCTCCGACTTCTTCGTCGGGATCGTCGTGTTGCGCACGATCAGTACCGTCATCACGCCGCCGAGCGTCTCGATGCCGAGCGACAACGGCGTCACGTCGAGCAGCAGCACGTCCTTCACGTCGCCCGACAGCACGCCGCCCTGGATCGCCGCGCCGATCGCGACGACTTCGTCCGGGTTCACGCCCTTGTGCGGCTCCTTGCCGAAGAACTCCTTCACGACCTGCTGTATCTTCGGCATCCGCGTCGAGCCGCCGACCAGGATCACCTCGTCGATGTCGCCCGTCTCCAGCCCGGCGTCCTTCAACGCCTGCTTCATCGGCGGGATCGTGCGCTGCACCAGGTCGTCCACCAGCTGCTCCAGCTTCGCGCGGCTCAGCGTGATGTTCAGGTGCTTCGGCCCCTCCTGCGTCGCCGTGATGAACGGCAGGTTGATGTCCGTCGACGCCGTCGTGGACAGCTCCATCTTCGCCTTCTCCGCAGCCTCCTTCAGCCGCTGCAGCGCCATCGCGTCCTTCGACAGGTCGATGCCCTGGTCCTTCCTGAACTCCTCGACCAGCCAGTCGATGATCTTCTGGTCGAAATCGTCACCACCCAGGTGCGTGTCGCCGTTCGTCGCCTTTACCTCGAACACGCCATCGCCCAGCTCGAGGATGGAGATGTCGTACGTGCCGCCGCCCAGGTCGTAGACCGCGATCTTCTCGTCCTTCTTCTTGTCCAGCCCGTAAGCCAGCGCCGCCGCCGTCGGCTCGTTGATGATGCGCAGCACCTCCAGACCCGCAATCTTGCCGGCATCCTTCGTCGCCTGCCTCTGCGCGTCGTTGAAGTAGGCCGGTACCGTGATCACCGCCTGCTTCACTTCCGAGCCCAGGTAGTCCTCTGCAGTCTGCTTCATCTTCTGCAGGATCATCGCGGAGACTTCCGGCGGCGTGAACGTCTTGTCCGTGTTCGACACGAAGACCTCCACACGACCCTGCGCATCCGTCCGGATCTCGTACGGCACACGGCTCTTCTCCGACTCCACTTCGCCGCCCCGCCGACCCATGAACCGCTTCACCGAGAACACCGTGTTCTTCGGATTCGTGATCGCCTGACGACGCGCCACCTGGCCCACCAGACGCTCCCCATCCTTCGTGAACGCCACCACCGACGGCGTCGTCCGCCCGCCCTCTGCATTCGGAATCACTACTGGGTCGCCGCCTTCCATCACCGCGACGACCGAATTCGTCGTGCCCAGGTCGATTCCTATGACCTTCGCCATGTTCTCTCCTTCGTGGTTCCGTGCGCCGCCAGCTCGCCGCGCTCCCTGTTGGTCCGCCGGACGCACGGTCAGCCGACCCACGCCCACGCTGAACCGGTGCAACGCATATGCCCGGATTCAATGCCGATTCGGCGGCCGTTGCCGCCGTTTTGGCAGGCGCGGAGGCGCAGCGGCAGCGGCAGGGGGCGCATTCCTTTCTCACGCAGGGACGCGGAGGCGCAGAGGCGCCGTACGGCCTCCCTCGGTCCGCGTCTCCTTCAGCGTTTCCGGCACAGCCGGGGATACCGTTGTTGTTGTAAACAAAAAGGTTCGTCGCTGTTTCAGGTGGATTGCGGACGGAGATGCACCGTGAGATCGGGTGAGATTCGGGTAAAATAGGGAGGCCATCGTAGTGGGGGCGAAGTGACCACTCCGGCACCCGATCGGCGGCCGGTGCTATGTTGACACCGCTGACGACGGTCAATTGACCACACATCGAGGCTCCGCGCCATCCGTGGCGCATCGACCCCCGTATGGGAGGTCAATCGACCGCGGTATCAATCAGCATTCACATGTGGGAGATTGACGGCCGATCGGATGCGGCACCGACTCTGAACGACCTTCGCAAGCTCCCGGGTGGATGCAGCGCAAGGCTGGCGAGGAGCCACAAAAATGGATCCCGGCATTGCCGCACGCGCCGCTGCACTCCGGAATCACGGCCCCTGCGACTCTGCGCCTCCGCGTCTCTGCGTGAGAATGAACCCCGTCCGCGACCTTTCCCGGCCCACCCCTCCCCCTCTACCTTCCCCTCCGCAACACAGAAGCAATTCACGCCTCACCCCGCCGCCATTGTTTCCTCTGCGAGATGACAACCCGACGACGCTGACGCCGGTCGTGACGGTCGTGCTGATCCTGGCGAACGTGGCGGTATGGGTATACGTGCAGGGGATGGGCCAGAGTACGCAGGTCCTGGCGCAGACGGTGTGCGCGCTGGGAACCATCCCCGGCGAAGTCACGGGTCTTTCGGGCGGCTACGGTGGCGTGGACCTCGGGGATGACCTGCCGGCTTGTTTCATTGGCGGGCTGCGGTACGAGACGCTCGTGACGAGCATGTTCCTGCACGGAAGCTGGGTTCATCTGATTACGAACATGTGGTTCCTGTGGCTCTTCGGGAACAACATCGAGGATGCGGTGGGTCACGTCCGCTTCGTGGTGTTCTACCTGCTGACAGGGCTGGCGGCGGTGGCCGGACATGTGTTCGCGGACCCATCGTCGCTGGTGCCAGTGGTCGGCGCGTCGGGCGCGATCAGCGGCGTGATGGGCGCATACCTGCTGCTCTACCCGCGTATTCGCATTCAGACGCTCTTTATCTTTGTGATCATCCTGCGCATCATTCCGGTGCCCGCGTGGTTAGTGCTCCTTCCCTGGTTTGCGCTGCAGGTGCTGACGGGCTACATGGATCCGGTGGGCTCATCCGGCGTGGCCGTCTGGGCACATGTCGGCGGGTTCCTGGCGGGGGTGCTGCTCATCAAGCTGTTCGAGGACAGGACCCTTACGGCCGCCCGCCGGCAGCGGGTGTCCTGAGCTTGTCTGAATCCACCGGTTCTGCGGACGAGGTGACTGCGGGTGAAGCTGTCCAGCCTGATGCAGACGCGCTTAGCGGCGGCAATGGAGGCGGTACGTGGCCACGATCCGCGCGTTCCCGCGGTCGCGTTGATTCTCGGCTCGGGTCTTGGCGCGGTCGCCGGCGCGATGCAGGAAAGCACTGCGGTCGCGTTCAGCGACATTCCAGGCTTCCCGCAGGCGGGCGTGGCCGGTCACGCGGGGCGGCTCGTCATCGGCACGCTGGAGGGTGTCACGTGCGCGGTGCTGGAGGGGCGGCTCCACCTCTACGAAGGACACAGCCCCGCCACGGTCGTGCTGCCCGCGCGGGTTGTGCTGGGACTTGGCGCGCGCACGCTGATCGTGACCAATGCGGCGGGCGGCATCAACCGGTCGTTCGCGGCCGGCGACCTCATGCTGATCGAGGATCACATCAACCTGATGGGCGTCAACCCGCTGGCCGGCCCGGTGGTAGAAGGCGACACGAGGTTTCCCGACATGACGAACGCCTATGATCCGGCACTCCTCCAGCTGGCCGATGCGGCGGCGGCCGGCGCGGGTACGCGCCTGGTACGCGGCGTCTATGCGGCTGTGCCGGGCCCGAGCTATGAGACGCCCGCGGAGATCCGCATGCTCGAGCGGCTCGGTGCCGACGCGGTCGGGATGAGCACCGTTCCGGAAGTCATCGTTGCGCGCGCTCGGGGCGTACCAGTGCTCGGCATCTCGCTCATCAGCAACGTCGCCGCAGGTATCGCCGGCGAGCCTCTCACACACGACGAGGTCGTCGCAGCGGGTGCGGCGGCGGAGCATCGTGTTGCGGCCGTTCTGCGGGGCGTGCTGCGGAATATGATATCCCCTGTTGAAAGTCGCGGAGCGTCGTGATGCGCGTGGAAATGCGGGCAGGTTTCTGGCTTCTGCTCTCGGTCGCTGCAGCGGCATGCGCTGATCGCGATGGCGCCGCGCGCCCTGCTGCGGACTCGCCGCAGTACGGCGGTACGGTCGTCATCGCGGCCAACGGCGATCTCGACCACCTCAACTCACTCGTGTCCGCCGAACGCTACGCGCAGGAAGTAAATCGCTACGTCATGTTCCTGCCTCTGGTGCGCTACGGCCCGGAGCTGGAATTCCTGCCCGCGCTCGCGGAGAGCTGGAACCTGACGGCGGATACGGGCGTCGTGTTCCACCTGCGCCGCGACGTGCGCTGGCATGATGGCGTGCAGACGACGGCGCGCGATGTCGTGTTCACGTTCGAACGCGCGAAGGACCCGGAGACGGCGTTCCCTAACGCGGAGTATTTCGCACACTGGCGCCTGGCAACGGCACCGGATTCCTTCACGATCCGGTTCGCGTTCACGCCGCACGCCGATCCGCTCGCCGGTCTGCCGTTCCTGCCCATCATGCCGGCGCATCTGCTCGATTCGATCCCCGCCGGACAGCTGCGTCAGGCCGCGTTCAACAGGCGGCCGGTCGGCAACGGCCCGTTCCGCTTCGTCGAGCATCGCGCCAACGACCGCTGGATCTTCGAGGCGAACGAGGAATTCCCGGATGCTCTCGGCGGACGGCCCTACGTCGACAGGCTCATCTGGCGGCCGATACCGGAGGCGACAGGCCAGGTCGCGGAGCTGCTCGCGGGCGTCGCCGACCTGATCCTGTCGCCGCCGTCCGACCAGTACGACGCACTCCAGGAGCAGCCGGGCGTGCGCGGTGTCGAACGGCCATCACGCCAGTACGCGGCCGTGATCTGGAACGGCCGCAACACACCCCTCGACGACGCGCGCGTGCGCCGCGCTCTGACGCTTGCACTGAACCGGCAGCAGATCGTGGATGTACTGCGCGCGGGCCACGGCGAGGTGGCGGTTGGTCCGATCGGCCCGTTCCACTGGTCGTTCGACGACGCTGTCGCGCCGCTGCCGTACGATCCCGACAGCGCACGCGCCATGCTGCGCGCGGCCGGTATCGAGGACGGAGACGGCGACGGCACCCGCGAGCTGCAGAACGGCGAGCCGTTCGAGATCGAGCTGAAGCTCGCCGCCGGCAGTGCGATCAATCGCGACATGGCGGAGCTGATTCGCGCTGACCTCGCCGCCGTCGGCGTCCGCATCGCGGCGCGGCCCGTGGATGGCGCCACCATGTTTCAGGATCTGACGAGCCCCAGCCGCCCGTTCATGGCCGTGCTCGCGGCATGGGAGAGCGATTTCCGGATCAACCTCCGCGACATCTACCACAGTGCGGAGCGGGACGGCATGTTCGGCGGCGCCGGATACGCGAACCAGCGCGTGGATTCGCTGATCGAGCGGGTGGCGCTCACGGCGGATCGAGAGGACGCGCGCCCGCTGTACGTCGAGCTGCAGCGCATCCTGCGCGACGAGCAGCCATGGGCGTTCCTCTACTACTACGCCGATCTCGTGCTGCTGCGCGACCGGCTGCAGGGTGTCGAAATGGATGTGCGGGGCGCGCTCGTGAACGTCGGCGAATGGTGGGTCACGGACGCGGCTGCACCGGAGCGGCCGCAACCCCGTGATTCAGCGGACCGTTCCCCGACCCCAGATTCGGCGCCGCCGCGATAGCGCGGTGAACGTAATCGAGCGCGTTTTCGACGGCCGATCGCAGATCATCACCGCGCGCGAGTCCGGCGGCTACCGCAGCCGACAGCGTGCACCCGGTGCCGTGCGTGCTGCTCGTGTCGAGGCGCGGCCGTGCGTACTCGCGCAGAGTGTGCCCGTCGAAGAAGACGTCGAGCACCTCATCGCCCGCCAGGTGGCCGCCTTTCACGAGTGCGGCGCGGGCACCGGCCGCCACGATCGACGCCGCAGCGCGGCGCATCGATTCGGCATCGCGCACCGGGAATCCCGCCAGGATCTCCGCCTCATCGAGATTCGGCGTAACGAGCGTGGCGAGCGGCACGAGCTCGCGCAACACGGCGGACTGCGCGTCCTCCGCAAGCAGACGGTCGCCGCTGGTCGCCATCATCACGGGGTCGAGGATGTAAAGGGGCAGCGCATGCTCGCCGAGCGACTGCGCCACGGCCTGCACCAGTTCGCGCGTCGCCAGCATGCCCGTCTTGCATGCGGCGGGCGCGAGGTCCCCGGCGACGGCGGCGATCTGCGCACGCACGATGTCGATCGGCACGGCGTGCACGGCACTCACGCCGAGCGTGTTCTGTACTGTGATTGCCGTGATCGCCGACGTGCCGAACACGCCGAATGCCTGGAACGTCTTCAGGTCCGCCTGGATGCCGGCGCCGCCGCTGCTGTCGCTGCCGGCGATGGTGAGGGCAACATGCATGCGCCTAACGTAAGCGAAACGGGGCGGCGGGGAAGGGTGCCCCCGCCGGCCCGCCCTGCCGCTGCGCTACCGCGGCGCTGCCGCCATGCTGCGCAGTCTCGACTTGACACTCTCGTACGTGTTGTCGGACGTGCGCAGACCGCGCATGCGCGACGCCGGTACCTGGTTCACCATGGCCTGCGTGGAGGCAATGCGGTCATGCGTGAGCGGATGCGTGGAGAACCACTGCTCGACGCTGCCCGGCGACCGCTGCTGATCCGAGATCAGGACGTTGAAGAAGCTCGGCAGCCCGTTCGGGTTAATGCCGCTGTTGACCAGCAGACCGACCGCCGCTGCGTCCGCCTCGTTCTCCGCTTCACGGCTGTGACGCGCGAAGTACAGGCTGCCGCCGACGTTGATGGCTGCCTCCTCGACACCCGACGGCTGCCGTCCGAGCAGCACGTACGCCAGCGTCAGACCCAGGTTCGCACCCTGCATCTTCTCCATCTGCTCCACGCCATGGCGCAGCTCCACGTGCGCAATCTCGTGCGCGATCACGCCGGCCAGCTCGGACATGTTGCGCGTCCGCTCGACCAGGCCGCGGTTCAGGTACACATGGCCGCCGGGAACGGCGAATGCATTGATCTGGTCCGAGTTCACGACGTAAAAGGTGTAGGGTACCCGCCGGTCGCCCTGCTGCGCGATGCTGCGACCGAGATTGTTGATGTAGTTGTTCACCGTGCGATCGTTCAGGATCGGCAGCTGGCGATTGATCTCCGCCGCGTACTCCTGGCCCATCTGTACTTCCTGCTGCGTCGAGATGCCGCATGCCGTGGCCGTCAGCGCAGTACCGGCGGTGAGTGCCAGCCCCGCACTCGTCCGGAACCACTGTTTGATCGTTATCATGAGCGTGTATGCTCCCGCGTTGGTGTGACGTGGCCCTTCGGGATGGCCCCGTCCCCTGAAGGAGCAAGCTGCGGGCCACGGATGGGCAGGTGCTGACAAAGGCCGAAATCAAGCGCCTGCGCGCGCTTACGCACACCCGCCGCCGCGCCGCATCCGGCCTGTTCCTGGCCGAAGGCGTGCGGGTCGTCGAAGACCTCGTCGCGTCCGGCATTGTCCTGCGGCAGGCCTTCCTGGCGCCCTCTCTGGAGGACAACCCGCGGGGCGTTGCGCTGGCCGAGGCGCTACGCGCACGGACGCGGACCACAGCCGTGAGCGAAGCTCAGCTGGCGGACATCGCGGGCACGGAATCGCCGCAGGGCGTCGTCGCCGTGGCCGAGACGCCGCGTCGCGACCTCGCCGGCGTGGAGCTGGCGGCGCGGGCGCTCGTGGTGGTGCTGGACGCGATCCAGGATCCGGGCAACTTCGGCACGATCGTGCGCAGCGCTGACGCATTCGGAGCGGCCTGCATCGTGTCGCTGCCGGGCACCGTGGACGCCTGGAACCCGAAAGCGGTGCGTTCCGGCGCAGGCTCGTCGCTGCGGGTGCCCATGATCGATACCGCGCTGGACGAGCTGCTGCCCTGGCTGCGGCGGCACGGATTCAGGATCTTCGGAGCGGACATGAACGGCGTTGACGTGGAAACCGTCGAGGCAGATGGCCGCGTGGCGCTGGTGCTCGGCAACGAGGGTGCAGGGTTGAGCACTGCCGTGCTAGAGGTCTGCGACGCGCTCGTCGCCGTTCCCATCCGTGGAAGCGCCGAATCGCTCAACGTCGGTGTTGCCGCGGGCATCCTTCTCTACAGTCTGGCTCGGAAATCATGAACGTCGTGCCGCCGTGGGTACCATGGGTGTTTGCAGGCGTCGTCGGCGCAGCCGTCGGCTCGTTCCTGAACGTCTGCATCTACCGGTGGCCGGCGGAGGAATCGGTGATCCGACCGCCGTCGCGCTGCCCGACCTGCGGCCACGGGCTGCGCTGGTACGACAACATCCCCATTGCCGGCTGGCTGCTGCTGCGCGGGAGATGTCGTTACTGCGGCGCCGGCGTGTCGGTGCAGTATCCGATCATCGAGCTGACGACGGCGCTTATGTGGATAGCGGCGGTGGTTCGCTTCGGGCCGGGTATCGAGGCACTGCATTCGGCCTTGTTCCTCACGATCCTGCTCGGCATCGCGATGACCGACGCGCGCGAGATGGTGATCCCGGACCAGTTCACCATCGTTGGTGCGGCCATTGGTCTCGGCCTCGCCGCCACGCCCGGCGGCATGTCGTTCAGCACGGCGTTGCTCGGTGCGGTGGGCGGCTACGCGCTCCTGTGGGCGGTCAAGCTCGTCGCGGAAAAGGCGCTCGGCAAGCCCGCGCTCGGCGTGGGCGATATCCACATGATGCTGTTCGTCGGGGCATTCCTCGGCCTGCCCGGAATGCTGCTCACGCTCATGCTCGGGTCCGTGCTCGGCCTCGTCATCGGCGTGCCGCTCACGTGGCTCAGCGGACGATTGTCTGCCATGAACACGTATCTCCCACTCGGCACCTTCCTCGCCATGGGCGCGGCCGCGACACACGTCTGGGGCCCGCGCATCATCGCGTGGTATCTGGGACTGCTGTGAACCAGACGTCAGCGTGAAACGTGAAACGTGAGCGTAACGAATACGCTTCACGCTTCACGTTTCACGTTTCACGTTTCACGTTTCACGCTGTTGCCCTTCAAAACCGTTCGATGCTGAATGGATCGATCAGGACAGGTGGTGCGTCGCCGCTGAGCAGCGCCGCGATGCAGTGAGCCGTTATCGGCGCAAGCAGGATCCCGTTGCGATAGTGGCCGGTCGCGTAGATGAGACCGCGGACGTCGGCGTCGGCGCCGATGATGGGCAGGTCATCCGGCGTGCCGGGTCGGAAGCCGGACCACGTCTCCACGAGCGGCAGCTCCGCGACGGCAGGCACGACGGCGATGGCGGCGGTGAGCAGCGCGGCGATGCCGTACGGCGTCGGGCCGGCCGCGAAGCCGGCATGCTCGACGGTCGCGCCAATGACGAGCCGGCCGTCCTCGCGCGGGATGATGTAGCAGTCGGCCGCAGCCAGCACGCGCCCGGGGAGCGCATGCGGCCATGCAGCCGCGTGCGTGTCAACGGCGAACATCTGTCCCCTCACGGGCACGACGGGGAGGCGCCGCGGCAACCCTTCCAGCTTCGCGCTCCACGCGCCGGCCGCGAGCACGACGGTGCCGGCGTCGATCTCCTCGCCTGATGCGAGCCGCACGCCCGTGACCGCGCCCTCCCGGATCAGCAGCGCTTCGACCGCGCAGCCGGTGCGCAGCACGGCACCCGCGGAGCGGGCCGCGGCCGACGTCGCTTCTGCGAGCAGCCGGTTGTTGATACGGTGATCGCGCTCAACCAGTACGGCCGCCGTGACATGCGCAGAGAGCGAAGGCTCGAGACGGCGCGCGGCGTCGCCGTCCATCAGCACCGACTCGAACCGAGCGGCGAGCGGCGAAGCAGCGAAGGAGCGCAGCCCGGCATCCGCTCCGTGCAGCGACGCCTCCAGCTTCCCGCCCGTCCTGTACTCGACGTCGATGCCGGTCTCCCCGAGGAGCGCTGCGGCGAACGCCGGGTACAGACGCAGGCTCTCGTCGCCCAGTTCCAGCAGCGGACCCCCCTCCGACGCCTCGGTGAGCGGGCTCAGCATCCCGCCCGCCGCCCACGTCGCACCACGGCCCGGCACGTCGCGTTCGAGCACGATCACACCCGCGCCGCGCCGCGCGAGCTCCCGCGCGATCGAGCAGCCAATCACCCCCGCCCCCACCACCACGACGTCCCTCACCCCC
>JBBEBA010000091.1:53567-56258 GCA_040882575.1 Gemmatimonadota bacterium | reverse complement strand
TACTTCAGGCTTAACTGGGTGTCCACCGAACCGGGGGAAGTTCACTCCTGCATGCGAAATGCTCATCCGGAACGTCAGGAGAGCCCGTACCAGAGCGGAATGTGTCCGCAAATGCGAGATCGACCGTACGCGATTGGGCCTGACGCCGTCTCAATTCCTTTCTGCACCGGTTGATAACACAACTGCGGATATAGCCAATGCCGAACGGGCTTGATCCGGTCCTCCGCAGAAGCGAAACACAAACGTCCTGTACAGCGTCTTCCGCGTCGGCCTCGTCGGACAGGTAACGGCGTGCGAGCGCAAGCATATCCTGTCGACATAGGACGAGTTGCGCCTCCACGTATTCGAACCATGGGTTGTGTTCGTGCATGGCCGCTCACCGGGATCCCGATGCCATGAACGCAGCGGCTGCGGTCCGCAAATGGCTGCGCACTTCGAACCGTGTCTTCAGCCCCAGTTGCTTGAGCGCGAGTTCTGTGTAGCGACGTGCAGTGTTCTCACTGATCCGGAGTTCGGCTGCGATCTCCCGGTTGGTCTGCCGAAGTGCCAACAGGCGGGCGACGGCAGCTACCCGCGGAGTCAGACCGAGTATTTCACCGATGGCGGCATCTCCGAACACTGCGTCTTCTGAGATCAGGACTGCGCAGACAAGCACGTTCTGCCCGAGGCGCTCTGCGGTGCGGATGATCATGCTACCTCCGCCGGGGAGATCGACGACACCTTCCCAATTGGGCGGCTTTCGCAGAAGGTGCCTCGTCAATTCCAGGCCGACCGTCGTGATCGATTCGACGTTGCCGTTTGGTCGCAGATTCGCCATGCGCTCCGCCTCCCGCTCGTGTGCGCAGCAGCTTCATACACCTCGCGCTCTTCGAGCTCGAGCAGCCACTCCGCATTGCGCATGCGCGCGCGCTCGTTGTCGTTCAGCCGCGGCGAGGCCAGCGCGAACACGCGCGCGGCTGCGTCGAGCTGGCCGTCGGCGAACAGGGACATGCCGAGCAGCGCATACGACCACGCATCCGTCGTATCTGCCGCGGTAAACGCCAGTGCCGCCTCGATCGCGGCCCTCGTCTCCCGCGCCTCGATCAGCACGCGCACCAGACGACCCGAGACGAGCGTGTCGTGCGGCAGGTCTGCGATCGTGGCATGCAGGTCGACGAGGAGACCTGCCCGCAGGCTCAGCAGCTCGGGGCCCTCGGGCCGGAACGACATGCGGCTGCCATCGTTGTAGCGGAGGCAGAAACGGCCCACGGTCTCATCGCACGGAAACCCGCTCCGCGCCGGCCTGGGCGCGAACCCGCGCAGCTGCCACTCGTAGTCGGCGGCGAGCCGGCCGAGAAGGATGTACCGGCCACCGTCCTGCGCGGCCACGGGCCACGCTGTCACGAAGAGAACGCACGCACTCCCGAGGAATGCGCGCAGAGACATGCTTGAACGGCTCGGCAGGATGAGCATGATGCCTGCCCCGAAGAAGTGTCGTTCATGAATAGTGCGCGCCGTCGCGCGGCGCCACACCCACGTGCTGTCGGGGCGCGGATGTCTCCCCTACATTTGCTTTCGCCCGCTGCAATGTCCCGATCAGAGAGCCATGAGCACGTTCGCACCGTTCACGATGGAACGCTGGCAGTCGACGTACGAGAACCGCGTCGACTACAACCTGTCCGAAAGCGGCGTGCACCCGCTGACGCTCGGCGAGCTCGTCGCGCTCGCTGCCGGGGATCGGGACGCCGCCGGTATCGACGACACGCCCATCGGCTACGGCCAGTCCAACGGCTCCGACATGCTGCGCGCGCGGATCGCGGCGCTGTACGCGAACAGCAGCGGCGCGACGGTGTCCGACAACGACGACATCGTGGTCTGCAACGGCAGCGCCGAAGCCAACTTCCTGGCGATGACGGAGCTCGTGCGGCCGGGCGACGAGGTGGCGATCCTCGTGCCGACGTACATGCAGACGTACGGCCTGACGCAGAACCTCGGCGCCCGCGTCAGCGAGATTCCGCTTCGCGAAGAGCTCGGCTGGCAGCCGGACCCGGATCAGATACGGAGCGCGGTGACGGACGCGACGCGCGTGATCGTCGTCACGAACCCCGGCAACCCGTCCGGGGCCGTGCTGAACGAGGACGTCCGCCGCGCGATCGTCGAAGCCGCCGAGCGGACCGGCGCGTGGATCCTGGCCGACGAGGTGTACACAGGCGCGGAGCTGGACGGCCGCGCGACACCGTCGTTCCATGGTCTGCACGAACGCGTGGTCGCGACCGGCTCGCTGTCCAAGGCGTACGGGCTGCCGGGCCTGCGGATCGGCTGGGCGCACACGGATCCGCGCACCGCGGCCGCGATCTGGGCCCGGTCCGACTACACGACCATCTCGACGGGAGAGCTGACCGACCGACTCGCCTGCGTTGCATTGAATGCCGCCGTGCGGCCGAAGCTGCTCGCGCGGACCCGCGGCATCATCGCCGAAGGGCTGGGCATCCTGACGACCTGGATGCGGGAGCACGGCGGCTTCCACTGGCATGATCCGGCGGCCGGCGCAATCTGTTTCGCCCGCTACGACGCCGATATTCCGTCGGATGTGCTGGCTGAGCGGCTGCGGACCGAGCAGAGCGTGCTGATCGTGCCGGGCTCCCATTTCGGGCTCGGCCGGTACATACGTTTCGGCACAGGCGCGCCACACCTGCTCGGCGCGGCGCTGGA
>JBBEBA010000091.1:50307-53467 GCA_040882575.1 Gemmatimonadota bacterium | reverse complement strand
AGCGATAGTCCGGGGTAACAGGACCCTCTACTCGGTACCGGGACCGGCACAGTCATTGCGACTGCAAGCTCAACGCAGTAACCGTAGTTGAAGGAGCCATCCATGAAGATCTCGATTCGACGTCTGTCGCTCGCCGCCACTATTGTCCTCGTGGCCGCAGGTGCGGGCGTCAGTTACGCTGGCCCGGAGCCGCTGCCGGCTGACGACAGCGATCTGCAACTCGTGCTCAATGTTGCCGGGAACCGGCTTTACGTGATCGAGGACGGGGAACGTACGCGTACGTACAAGGTCTCGGTCGGCATGCGCGGCTATGAGACACCGGCGGGCGACTATCGCATCCGCGAGGTGATCTGGAATCCGTGGTGGCACCCGCCGGACAGTGAGTGGGCGCGCGGCCGCGTGCCGGAACCGCCGGGGCCGGCGAACCCGATGGGTCGCGTAAAGCTGAATTTCGCGCCGCTGCTGTACATACATGGCACCGTGGACACGCAGGCGCTCGGCGAGCCGGCGTCGCGGGGCTGCGTGCGCATGCGGAACGAAGATCTGATCGAGCTGACCAGGCTGGTGCACGAGTATTCGTCGCCGAAGGTGAGCGAGGACGTGCTCGACGAGCTCGCGGCTTCGCCGACCGACACGCGCACGGTCCGGCTGCAGCGGCCCGTGCGGTTCACGGCGGTGTACGAAGTCGCGGCAGTGGATGAAGGCTTCCTGATCATCTACCCGGACGTGTATGGGCTGGTGAAGGAGCAGGTGCGCGAGGAGGTCGAGGCGGTGCTGCAAGAGTATGGCATCAACCCGGATACGGTGGACCGCGCGACCCTGGACCGGCTGGTGCAGAAGAGCGGTTCGCGGCGGGTCGCCATCGCGCTGGACGATCTCAGGGCTGGCGCGTCCGGCATGACTCCGCAGATCGCTGCGGACGATGCCCAGCGCTGACGAAGGCGTCGCGGACGGCAGGCCGAGGGTCCTGATCATCGAGGACAACACGGATCTGCTGTCGATCCTCGGGCAGCTGCTGAGCCAGGAGTACGAAGTGCAGACCGCGCGGCGCGGCGAGGACGGTGTGACGCTGGCGACGAGATTCAGGCCCGACGTCGTCATCCTCGATCTGCAGCTGCCCGGCATCGATGGCATCGAAGCCGGCCTCCGGATCAAGCGCGAGCTGCCGGCGGTGCGCATCCTCGTGCTGACCGCAGTGGCCGGCAAGGGCGACGCCGAGACCATTCTCGCGTCCGGCTGCTGCGACGCCTACATGTCCAAACCCGCTCCGCTCGACGCGATCCGCGGCAAGGTCGTGGAGCTGCTCGGATCGAACGCACAGACGACCGCATGAAGCGCGGGGCGCCACCGCGGCGGCTGGGGCTCCTCGACAGACATGGCACCCGGCCCGCGAAGCGCCATCGCGAAAGCTACCCCTACCCGCTCGGCTACCGCATCGCCGGCGACCTCACTGTGACGGGCCACCTCGCTGCCGGCCACAGCGGTCACCTCTACCAGGTCTGGAGCGCGCGCGACTGGTGCGCGTACACCTGCAAGATCATTGCGCCCGAGCTCGCCGGCTCACGCACCGAGACCGGCAGGCTGCGTCGCGAAGTGCGCATCCTGCGCGCAGTCGGCCATCCGAACATCGTGCACTGGTACGGCGTCGGCGAGCACGAGGGCCTGCCGTACATGCTGCTCGAGTATCTGGAAGGACCGACTCTGCTGGATGTGATCGACTCGCGGCCACATCGCCGGCTCGAGATCAGCGATGGCGTGCGCGCGGCAGTGCACATCGGTGCAGCTCTGTACCACCTGCACCGTCGCGGGTTTCTGCACCTCGACCTGAAGCCGGCGAACCTGCTGCTGCGCGACGGCGTCCCCGTGCTGATCGACCTGGACAGCGCGCGCCGTGCGGACACGCGGCGGCGCCCGAGCCGTCGGCCCGGCACGGCGCCCTACATGGCGCCGGAACAGGCGCGGCGCGAGCCGCTCTCGCCCGCAGCCGACGTGTACGGCCTGGGCGCACTGCTGTATGAGCTGCTGACCGGGCGGTGGGTTTACGAAGACGTGTATGCCGAGCCGGTCGAAGGAGGTCTGCCGCGACAGTTTCCGCAGGCCGACGGGGACCCGCCGCCGCCGCCGGGCAGGTACAGGCCGGACCTGCCGGAATCGCTCGAGCGGACGCTGCTCACCTGCCTCGCACAGGATCCCGCCGATCGCTTTCCCACCATGCACCCGCTGCTGCTGTCGCTCGTGGGTGAGCTGGATGCGCCGGTGTCGCTCTGGCCCGCCGGTGTGCGCGCGGAACGACGCCAGCACCCGAGGGACTGACACAGATAGCGTGAAACGTGAAGCGTGAATCGTGAAGCGTGAAACGTGAGCGTAAACGAAAACACGTTTCACGCTTCACGATTCACGTTTCATGTTTAGGTTTCACACCGCCTGCGTCCTGCGCTCACTCGACACCCACCCGTCCAGCAGCTCGATCACGCGATGGCCGTATTCGGCGTTCGCCTCCGAGTGGGTCACCTGGATGATGGTCGTACCTTCGTCGTTCAGTTTCCTGAACAGCTCCATGATCTCGCGGCCCTGCGCCGAGTGCAGGTTGCCGGTCGGCTCATCGGCCAGGATCAGTCTGGGGCTCGCGATCACCGCGCGCGCCACGCCGACCAGCTGCTGCTGACCGCCGGAGAGCTGGTTCGGGTACAGGTCCTTCTTGCCGACGATGTTGAAGCGGTCGAGCGTGTCCGCGACGATCGCCGCTCGCTCGCTCCGCGGCACGTTCCGGTACGACAGCGGGATCTCGAGGTTCTCGTACACGGTCAGGTTGTCGAGCAGATGATACTGCTGGAAGACGAAGCCGATCAGGCTCTTGTTGAGTTCCGCACGCTGCTTCAGCTTGAGCCGGTGCACCGGCTGATCCATCAGCCAGTAGTCGCCCGCCCACGCGCCGTCGAGCATGCCGAGGATCCCCAGCAGCGACGACTTGCCCGCGCCAGACGGTCCCATGATCGTCAGGAACTCGCCCTGCGCAACCTCCAGGTCGATGTTGCGCAGGACGTAGATCCTGCCGGCTTTCGTCTCGAAGAACTTCTCCAGCTTGTTCAGCTTCAGCATGGATGCCTCGACGCGGTGACGCGATGCGGGTACATCGCAATCTCGCGAACCATCCCGCAGC
>JBBEBA010000091.1:9972-50207 GCA_040882575.1 Gemmatimonadota bacterium | reverse complement strand
AGCGCGGCCTCATCCAGCTCGCGGAACCCGCTCGACTTGCTCAGCTGCGTCTTCGCGACGCGACCCTGCTCGTCGATGAGGAACCAGATCGCCGGAGCGCCGCCTTTGCCTGCGTCCCGCAGCAGCGGCGGGTAGCTGCGCACCAGAGCGCGCTGCACATCCCCGAGGTTGATGAGGTTCGGCCGGTCCGTCATCGGCGTGAAGGTCGGCGCGGCCGAGATGTCGCCCCTTGCCCGCGCCGGCACCTGCACCGGCACGCCTGGCTGTGCCGCGGGTACACGTGGCCGCGGCGCCGACGCTCCGACGGGCGTGCCGCGCCGACCTGCAACGACGATGCCTTCGCCGGTATCACCGCCGGCGTCGAACACGATCGGGATCTCGACCCAAACAGCGGTCGTCCGGTCGCGGTTCAATGCGGGCTTGAATCGCATCACCCTCCCCACGGCGCCGGCGGCCGCGTCGAGCTCGGGATAACCGCTGCTGTTCTTCAGAACGGTGCGCGCCACGACGCCCTGCTCATCGATGTAGAACCACAGGCGCGGCGTGCCGCCGATACCCGCATCGCGAAGCAGCGGCGGGTAGTATGCGATGAGCGCGCGCTGCACATCGTCGCGGTTCAACAGCTCCGGTCGTACCGTCATGGGAGTGAAATGCGGACCCGTGGGCGGCGTATCGACCACCATTGGCATGCCGTCCGCGGCAACCGGTGGTGACACCTCCGATGCCGGGTCCGTCGTGCCGGCCAGGGCGCCGCGCAGCGGGTCGCGCGCGCTCAGTGCACTCACGAACAGCAGCAGCGCGACGGCAGTGAATGCGGCAGCGCGGATCGGCCGCCGCTCGAGCGGCCACCCGGCGATGCGCTGGATCCGCTGCTTCAGAAACACGCGCGGCTCCGCGAACGTCGCCATGACCACGGCACTCCTGCCACGCTGTCGCCCGACCTCGAGCAGCAGCGAGCCGTAGCGCCCGGGGTCACCGCCCCCCGCGAGCACGCGGCTGTCGCAGTCCAGCTCGATCGCGTTCCGCAGACGCAGCAGTTGCAGCCAGAGAACCGGATTCCACGGCATCGCCGCGACCAGCAGCAGCCCCCCGAGCAGCAGGCGCGGATCACCAGCCCGCAGATGCTCGCGCTCGTGACGCAGCAGCAGCGTGCGCAGGTCCGCATCGAGCGCCAGCACCCACGCCGGCACCACCACCATGCCGCGCCTCACGCCCAGCGCAGCGGGACCGGTGTTGCGCGTCACGAAAACCTTTCCGCCTTCGACCTCCGTTTCACGCCAGCCGGCACGCGCGCGCGCGAGCTGCAGCACGATTCCAGCGATGTACCCGAGCATCAGCACGGTCGCCAGGAGCCACGCAGCCAGCCCGGTATCCACCATCGTCCAGCCTCCCGCCTGCGCCTGCGCCGTCAGGACGACGGGGTCCAGCGTCAGCATCGGAACTCCCACCGGCACGGCTTCCGACCATCCCCGCGCCGGGATCAGGCGCAGCACCAACGGCAGGCCCACCGAGCCGGCCAGTGCAGCGATCCAGCCCCACCGCGCCGCCCTGCCCGACCAGCCTGCCGACACTTCCCACGCCGCTGCGCCCGCCGCCAGCACGGCCGCCACAATCACGCTGTTCACCAGCCACGCCATGATCACACTCATTGCCGGGCCTCCTTGTCGATTCGCTCGTCCAGCATCCGCCGCATCTCCTTCAGTTGCTCCGCCGTCAGGCCGCGCTGCGACACGAGCTGCGTCAGCAGCAGCTCCGGTGAGCCCCGGAACAGCTTCCGCATAAGCCGCTTCACCGCACTCGCGCCCGCCTCCGACCGCGCCACCTCCGGGCTGTACCGGTACGCACGCCCCTCCTCCTCGTGCGTCACGTACCCCTTCTCCTCCAGTGTCCGCAGGATCGTCAGCACAGTCGTGTACGCCAGCTCATCCGCCAGCGACTCCTGCACCTCCGCCACCGTCGATGCGCCGCACTCCCACAGCACGTCCATCACGTCCAGCTCCCGCTCCGTAAACGCGATCTCCATGGCTCCCTGTCCGCCGCGGGTCAACTAGTCCTCTAGTTGCAACCTAAAGCGCGACTTCGGGCTTGTCAACTAGGTAGTTAGTAGACAGCATCCGCGCTTGACGCGGTTGACGGGCGCCGGCAGCTTGGGATGTCTTCCCTCCGAGGTGAGCTTCAGACTTTGAGCGCTGGCGGCCGCACCGATGTTTCGACGACGCTGCCGCAGGAGCTGAACGAGTTCCTGCTGGAGCTGGCGCTCGCGCTGCAGCGGATGTCCATGTATCCGGGCGGCCACCCGAGCGTGGACGAGGCGGTCGTGCGTCTGACGGGGACAGTGCAGCGTCTGGTGCGGGACCGCGCCACACTGTCGCTGGGGGTGGCGCGACGGCAGATCGTGGTCGAGGGGGTGGCGACGGAGACGTCGCATCCGGTGCTGGCGGCGCTGGCGGAGCGACTGCACCGGCATCGGCTGGGCGCGCTGTTGATGCGACGGGGCATCGATGCCGCGGAGCTGCAGGACGGTCTGAGCGCGGTGGCCGCGGATCCAGAGCGAACGGGAGAGCGACTGGGCGAGGCAGGACCGGACCGTCTGGCGAGGTGGCCGCATCTCGGATTCTACCGGGTGACGTATGAGCAGCTGAAGCTGAACGAGGAAGGCGGGCCGGCCGGCGACGAGGTACGCGGCACGGCGGCGGCGCAGCTGTGGATGGGTCTGGCCCGGGCCGCAATCGAGACGGGCGCGGCGGGCGGAGCGGAAGAAGCAGCGGATACGCAGCCGGCCGACGTCGCAGCGGCGATCAACGACCACCCTGCGGCGCAGGGATACGACCAGATGGTGGTCGGCTACATGCTGCAGCTGGCGGGCGAGCTGCGCCAGGGCGGAGGTGGCGCGGGCGCTGAGGCGGTGGGTCGGCGTGTCTCGGAGGTGGTGCGCGGCCTGGATTCCGGGACTCTGGAGCGGCTGCTCCGGATGGGCGGCGACGACGTACAGCGGGCGCGGTTCCTGTCGGACGCGACGGAAGCGCTGAGGCCGGACGCCGTGCTCGAGATCGTGAAGGCGGCGGCGCATGCGCAGGGCGAGGACATCTCGACGTCGATGTTGCGGCTGCTGCGGAAGATGTCGGTGGTCGCGGATGTCGAAGCGGGTGCGGTGAGCGAGCGTGCAGCGGAGCAGATGCGCGGCCAGGTACGCGAGCTGCTCGACGGCTGGACGCTGGAAGACCCGAACCCGGACGCATACACGAAGGCGCTCGAGCGGATGTCCGGCACGTCATCGGTCCAGGGCGACGGCAGCCCGTCGCCGCACGCACCGGAACCGCTGCGGCTGCTGCAGATGGGAATCGAGCTGGAAGTCACGGGCCCTTCCTTCTGGCGTGCGGTGGACGCGCTCGTGGCGGATGGCGGGCTGGCCGAGCTCTTCTCGATCATCGATGGTGCGGGCCCGGGCAACGAGACGGTCGACTCCGTCTGGGTGCGTCTGGAGACGGCGGATCACATCCGGCGGTTGCTGACGACGGACCCCGTTGACTTCGATTCGCTCGACCGGATCTTCGAGCGGATGCAGGCGGCGACGGTGATCTCGCTGCTGCTCGATCGTCTGTCGGAGTCCGTCTCGCGGGGGACCCGCATGGGTGTGTTCCGGCGGCTGACGACGCGCGGGTTGGCAGCGGTGCCGCAGGTGATGGAGCGTCTGGCGGACAAGCGCTGGTACGTGTTGCGGAACATGCTCGCCCTGCTGGGCGAGATCGGGTCGTGGCCGAAGGAATTTTCACCGCTGCAGTATGCGACGCACGGCCAGGCGATGGTGCGGCGCGAGGCGGTGCAGCTCGCGGTACTGGTCGAAGCGGAGCGGGAGCAGGCGATCTGCGTCGCGCTGGCCGACAGCGACGAGCGCACGATGCGGATCGGCGTCAACGCCGCGCGCGAGGCGGGCCTGCCGGGCCGGGCAGTCATCACGGTCCTGCAGCGGCTCGCCGGGGACGAGCTGTCAGCCGATGTGCGAGCCGCTCTGATCCGCCTCCTGGGCCGGCATGCGACGGCGCCAGTGATCGAGCGGCTCGCCGGCATCGTCGTGCACGAGCGGCGTCTGGTCGGGAGAGCGAAGCTCGCGGCGAAGACGCCCGAGCTGCTCGCCGCAGTCGCCGCGCTGGCGGCAATGCGTACAACGGACCCGCGGGCGCGCACGGCACTGCAGCTGGCCCGAGCGTCGGGAGACGCCGAGATCCGCAGCGCGGCGGACGCGCAATGAGCGCGCCGGTCCGCTTCCTGTACTCGTTCGCGCAGGCCGTCGCGACCATGACGCTGTACCGCGAAGGGCACCCGGCGCGCGACCGGGCGATCGACGGCGCGTATGCGGAGCTGCACCGGCTGAGCGAGACGGGACAGGTGCAGTTCACGTTCCTCGGCGACGAAGTCGTCTGTGGCAAGGAGCCGCTGCGTCAGCTGAGCGGTTGGGAGTGGGCGAAGCGGCTCGCCGACGCGGGCATGCAGCGGGTCGAGTTCGACGCCGACGTCTCACCGGCGGACCTGGAGGAGTTCCTGGAAGAGGTGTCGGCGCGCCTCGTACTGACTGCACCCGGCTCCGCCGAGACGCGCCAGCTGCTGACCCGACGGATCCGCTTCGGTACGGTCGGCCTGCGGGGCGGCGCGGCGGGCGTCCGCGATCCGGAGGAAGAGAAACGGGCCGCGGCTCCGGTCGATGTGCCTCGCTTCGTCTACTCATTGAAGGAGGAGGCGGACACGCTGCGCTGGCTGCACGAACAGGTGCAGGACGCGCAGCAGCTGCATCTCGCAGAAGCGGAGGCGATCGTGCGGTCGCTCACGGTCGCCATGCACGGCGACAACGAGATGCTCATCCCGCTGCTCCGGCTCCGCCAGTTCGACGAGTACACGACGACGCACGCGATGAACGTGTCGGTGCTGGCAATGGCGCTGACGGAGTTTCTCGGGTTGCCGCAGCGGGATGTGCGTACGTTCGGCGTCGCCGGTCTGCTCCACGATATCGGCAAGGTCAAGATCCCGCACGAGATCCTGGTGAAGCCGGGCAAGCTGACGGATGCGGAGCGGGCCGTGATGAACAGCCACACGGTTGAGGGCGCGCGGATCATCGTGCAGACGCAGGACCAGCTCGAGCTCGCGGCCGTCGTCGCGTACGAGCATCACATCATGATCGACGGCGGCGGCTACCCGAACATGCGGTTCCGCCGCGACTGCCACTACGCGAGCAAGATCGTGCATGTGTGCGACGTGTACGACGCGCTGCGTACGAAGCGGCCGTACCGCGAAGCGTGGGACGCGGACCGTGTCCTCGCCTACATCGGTGAGAAGGCGGGCAGCGAATTCGACGACCGCATCGCGCAGGCGTTCACGGCGATGATGGAGAAGTGGGAGGGCCGCGTCGCTCGGGTCACGGAGGATGGGGAGACGGAGGGCGCCGAGGGCGAGACGGCAGTCAGCAGGTAGAGAGGGATCGCCGCCCCGAGGACGCGAGGCGGCCATCACGGCAGGCGACTCGCGTCAGACCGCTTCGATCGCGTAGCTGATGCGCCAGTTGCTCATGTTCTCCGGATCCGCGGTGTTCACCTGGTCGGGAGGAATATCATCGCCCGGTCCGTACCAGCCGACCCACGATGCGGGCGACCCACGGAACTCGCGGCGGTAGCGGTCGAGCTGGTCGTTCGACGAGAGCGTATCGATCTCCTCACCCAGCAACTCGACCACGAGGTGATCCTCCACGGGCCCCTCGAAGATGGTCCGGTTCAGCACCACCTTGTTCCAGGCCGGATGATCCGAGATGTCGTAGTGCCCCTGCTCCGGGAACCGCTTCTCCTGCACGACGCCGCCCCCGTTCTCCGTGGAGACGCGGCTCGTGAAGCGGAACTCGCCCTTCTCTTTCCAGGCGGGCTCCAGCTTGTCGAGGATCTGAATCCAACGCAGGACCACCTTGATCCTGCCGCCGGTCTGCTCCGCCATCGATGACTCCTTCGGCTGTTACGGATTGGGCAAGCTGCGCATCTGCGGGTCCACCCGCGCAGGCGGTTCGGCGACAGATTATGGAGCGAAAGGACCTTCAGGGCAAGTCCGCCCGGAGATCCGGATGGTTCTGCCGCAGCCATGCAACAGTGTCGGCAAGCGTCTCGCCGGCGCTGCGCGATCGGTAGCCCAGATCGGCTTCCGCATCTCTGGACGCGAGGTCCCAGTGATGCCGGGCCATCTCGATGACCACGGGGTCAGGCAGGATGTGCAGCGGCGCGCCGAGCCGCTCGTTCAGGCGCGCTGCATGCCACAGCAACGGCCACGGCAGCACCTTCCAGCGTGCCGGCAGTCCTGCATGCTGCGCGGTGAGGCGGAAGAACTCGTCGATGCTGCACGCCGTGCCCGTCAGGTGGTATACGGGCGCGGGGCGCTCGAGCTGCATCGCGCGCACGAGGGCCGCCGCGACATCGCGGACGTCGGCGAAGTGCATGCCGCCATCCACGATGAACGGCAGTCGGCCGCGGAGCAGACGCAGTACGTTCGAGGTGGACCTGAACCGGTGGTCGCCCGGACCGAGCAGCACGGGCGGCCGGACGATGACGAGCTCCGCATCCAGCTCCGCGGCAAGTCGCCGCGCTTCCGTCTCCGCACGGATCTTCGACGCGTAGTACGGCCAGTCGCCTACTACTGCCTCGCAGTACGGCGCGTCCTCGAACGCGCCGCGGCCCGGCTCCGCGGCACAGGACACGGCACCCGACGTGGACACGAACAGCATGCGGCACCGCTTCGCTGCGGCGAGACGCACCATGCCGGCCGTGCCTTCGACATTCGTGCGAAACATGCCGTCGGTGTCGGAGCGGCTGTGCTTCACTTCGGCTGCGAGATGGAAGACCCCGTCGAGCGACGCGATGCGCGCATCGCCGCTCCACGTCTCCGGTGAGAGCAGTGATCCGGTGACCAGAGTGACATCACCGAGTGCCGCCGTCCACGGTTGTGCCGTCCACGACGCAGTGTCGCGGACCAGCACGGCGAGGCGCGCCGCGGGCGCGTGCGTGCGCAGTGCCCCGAGGACGTGACGTCCGAGGAAGCCCGTCGCGCCGGTGACCAGGTACGTCAGCGTGTCGCGCCCTGCAGGGTGCCGCGCGTCTGCTCGAAGACCGCAGCGCCCGCAGGCGCGCGGCGGAACGCATCCTTCTCGCGCACCAGGACGCCGCGGTAGACCAGGTCGTCGAGTGCATCCTCGACGTCGCGCAGGAACGAGCCGCTCAGGCGCCGGACGAGCTCCGGCGCTGTGATGCGTGAATCCTCGCGAAGCGCTTCCGCCTCGCGGCGGACGCGCTCGTGGTCGCGGCGGATCGGCTCGAACAGCGCATCGATCACGGCAGGCGCAACGTCGTCGTCGGCTGCGACGACGAGCGGGAACCAGAAGCCGTTGCGCCGGACGTGAGACGCTACGACCGCATCACCGGGATTGCGGCTGCGCGCCTCCGCATAGAACAGGTGCATCCACTGCGCTTCGTACGTACGCTGCAGCAGCTCGGGCACGGCCGCGTCGGCGGACAGGCTGCTCTCGATGACGACGCCGCCGCGCCGCTCGATTGCGGCGCGGAGCGCGCGCACATCGATGCCGTGGGCAGCATTGCGCCGGCAGAACGTCTGCAGGTGGAAGCTGGTGACGGCGGTGTGCTTCTGCAGCTCTGCGATGAGCGTGTCGCTCAGCGCGCGCACGTCCGTATCGGCGTCCAGTCGCAGCGGCGCGCCCGTGCGGATGTGAACGCGGCCGAGCTCGATCTCGCCCCGCACCAGCCGCACCGTCCACTTCGCGAGCGCGCCGAGACCGCCCTTGTGCCGTGCGGTGCCGTCGAGCTCACGCAGGAATCCGGCTTCCTCGGCGATCCGGTCGTAGCTGATCGAGAGCGGCAGCACGACGGCCGGGCGGCCAGTCTGCTGCAGCGCGCGCAGGATGCCGCGCTTGGGCGCGAGGAACCGTCGCGACCGGCTGCGTGTGCCTTCCGGGTAGAACTCGAGAGAGTGACCGGCGTGCACGAGCTCGGTGATCTGGCGCGTGAGTGCCGGGTCGGGCCCGCCCACGCCGCGTCGGATGTAGAACGCGCCCGCCGCGGCGAGAAGCCGTCCGACCAGCGGAATGCGGGAAAAGTCGTCGGTCGCGGCGACGCGCGGTATCCTGAGTCCGAGTCCGGGATGCGCGAAGCACAGCAGCGAGGTCACGAGGAAGTCCATGTAGCTGCGGTGGCTGGGCGCCAGCACGACGAGGTCTTCATCGCCCACGTCACGCAGTGCCGCCTTCAGCTCTGCCTCGTTGAACGTTATCTCGACACGGGCGCGGCGCAGCGCCTTGCGCATGAAGTAGGCGAACGCGCGCACGGTCGCGTTGCCGTTCGGCTGACGCAGCGCCCACGTGAGATCCATGCCGTGCATGCGGAGCGGCGCGTGCTGCGGATTGCGCTTCAGCAGGTGCTCGGACACGCCATACGAAACGGACTCGAGGTATGCATCCAGGTTCCAGCCGGCGAGCGGCGGGAATGCGGTGCGGAAATCGAACGTGTGATGGCCGAAGTAATGGAACGCCTCATCGAGGTAGCCGAGGATCGCGGCGAGCTTCTGGATCTTCAGCCCTGCCTTCTTCTGCCGGCGGATGCGTGTGGCGAAACGCGCTGCGCCGAGCGGCACGTGATGGTGCAGCCATGAGTGGAAGCGGAACGCGCCCCTGGACCGGCCAACGTATGCCCAGCGCGCCTCGCGCTCGTGCGGATGCGCCTGGAAGTAGGCCTCGTGCGTCGCAGCCAGTTTCGCGAGCTTGCCACTGCCCGCGAGTCCCGCGACCGCGTGGCGGATCACGAGCGGCTCCTGCAGCGCGGGGTCGAACGCGCACGAGAGGATGCGGTCCGCCACGTCGTCGCACGGGACCAGGTCCACGACGACGTCGGGGTCCATGCGGACGACGCGCAGGTGACCGGCGCCGAGCAGCGAAACGAACGCCGCGTAGGCAGCGCGGCTGTCGATCCAGCCGGGGAACGGGTAGCGCCGGCAGGCCGACACGATGCTCGGCCGCAGCAGCGTGAGCGGCGTGTCGCCGCGGCGCCGCGCGAGCAGCACCTCGGCAACGCACTTGGTGAACGTGTACGTGTTGGCATGGCGTGACTGCGCGAGCAGCGCCTTCTCGTCCGCATCTCCATCGACGATCGTGGCGTATACCTGCTCCGCGTCGAACGGCAGGCCCACCAGCTGCTCGTCGATCGGGCCGCCGTCAATCGGGTGCGGCGTGACGTAGGCCGTGGACACGTCCACCATGCGCTTCAGCCGCGAGCAGCGCTGGGCGTACGCCAGCACGTCGAGCGCCCCCGTCACGTTGATGCGCGTCGCTTCGGCAATGGGCAGGTCGAACTTGACGGAGGCGGCGCAGTGGATGACGTGCGTCACGTCATCGTGCATGCGCGCGGCGTCTTCGTCGGCAAGGCCGAGGCCGGCCAGCGTGATATCGCCGCCGACGGGGTGACACAGCTCGCGCCAGCCGGGCGCGGCGCGCGAGAAGCAGGGCGATGTCGCGACGTCCTGATCGAAGCGGTCCGTCGCCGAGCGGTCGCGGCGCGGCCGGATCAGCAGGTAGACGCGCTCGATGCGGAGCTCGTCGCGTCGTCGCAGCAGCTCCTGCAGCACGACTTTGCCGACGAAGCCCGTGCACCCGGTGAGGAAGACACGGGCGACCTGGTCGGTACCGTTCATTGAGATCATCGGGGGAGAAGTTGCGTGCCGTCGAGGGGCGACTGCGCGGCGAAGATGCCGTCGGGATCGAGAGCGGCTTTCATGCGATCGCGCCAGGCGATCATGGCCGGCGACATGATGTCGCGGACAAACGGGAGCCGGAGCTTGCCGACGCCGTGATGGTGCGAGATCGAGCCGCCCGCGGCGAGCACCTCGGCGCGCGCCTCGGCCTCGATTTCATGATACGCAGCGACGGGGTCCGCGACGCCTTTCGAGTAGAACGCCATGTAGAAGTAGACGCAGCAGCCGGTATCGTAGATCTGCGTCACGCGGCACGAGACGAACGGCTGGCCGGGCAGTCCGCGGGCGGCATGCGCCGCGTAGATGCGTCGCTTGACGCGGTCGATCAGCTCCTCTGCCTGGCTCCACGGTACCGACGTCTCGAACGATTCGCCGAGGATGTGATGCCGCAGCACGAAGTCGCGGATGTAGGCGATGCCGAACGTCAGCAGGTAGCCGCGCTTGCCATTCTCCGCGCCGCCCCTGAAGCCGCGATGCTTCTTCGCGATGCGGTAGACGATGTCCTCCTGGTCGCGCACGTCGCGCGCGGTGCCCTCGAAGACGAGCGTGACCGCGACCATGCTGTCGCGGTCGAACCCGAGCGGGCCCGTCAGCAGCCACTTCTCCGCTTTGCCCTTGAGCCGCTTCGCGCCGCTCGGCGCGGGCTTCAGCGCCTGCCCGAACTGGAACTGCAGATTGTCCACGAGGCGCACGCTCGCCGGACGCCGCGTCTCCTGCGCGAGGTCGTACATGAACGCGAATCCTTCGGCGAACGTGCGGAAGATGATCGAGCCGTAGCGCTGCACCTCCGGCAGCGGGAACAGCTTGACCACTGCGGACGTCACGATGCCGAGGCTGCCTTCGCTGCCGATGATCCACTGCTTCGGATCGAGGCCGATGCTCTCGCGCGGTGCGACATGCGTGCGCTCCAGACGGCCGGCCGCCGAGACGACCGTGACGTCGAGCACGATATCCTCGATATTGCCGTAGCGGTTCTTCTTCATGCCGCTCGCGTTGGTCGCGATCCAGCCGCCGAGCGTCGAGAACTCGACGCTGTCGGGCTCGTGGCCCATCGAGAAGCCGTGTTCGGCGAGCTGCGCCTGGATCACGCGGCCCGTCGCACCCGCCTGGATCCGCGCCATGCGGTTCACCGGATCGATCCAGACTACGCGGCACAGCCGCGCCATGTCCACGGACACGATCGGGCGCTGCTCGTGCGGCAGGCAGCGCAGCGCCTCCGTCACATTCGTGCCGCCACCGAACGGCACGAGCACCACGCCCGTCGCGGCGGCGGCCTGGACGATGCCGGCGACCTGAGCCTCATCCGCGGGATAGACGACATAGTCCGGCACGCGCGGGAATCCGCCGGCCCGCACGGCACTGATCTCCGACACGGTGTGGCCGTGGCCGTGGCGGAGCCTGATGCGCGGATCCGTTTCGATCTGGTCCGGCGCCAGCAGCTCGCGCGCGGTGCTGAGGAACTCCGGTGCCGGTCTGGAGTCGGGTACCGGCGGCGGGTAGGCGCCGCGGCTGTCATCGTCCAGAGAGAAGTCGATGCCCACGACCGACCTGAACCAGGGCAGCAGGTTCGGCAGCCGTTCCCCGCTCAGACCGGGGTAGCGGGAGCCGGTGACCGTGATCGCGCCGGTGCCGTCCAGCGCAAAGGCCGTGTCCGCGAAGCCCCACTCATCCGGGCTCACGGCGTCCGCACTGTCCGCCTCAGGCGGGGCCGGGTGGATACGCGTGGAGCTGGACGACGGGAAGGGTTTCAATGCCTGCGTCACGGCAGTATTTCCGCCCTGAAAAGGGTTGCTCGGCCAGGAACGACGGGAAGCGCCAGCCAGTGCGGGCTTTCGGGCGTCCTGCAACTTAGCGCGGGAGCCCGATCCGTGGCAACGCGCCCCGCGTGCGGCGCTTGACCGCCGGCCGCGGCGCGTCGAGTATAGCGCCATGGCAGTCAAATGCGTCGCGCTGATCCGCGGCATCAACGTCGGCCGCGCGAAGCGCGTGGCCATGGCCGACCTGCGGACGCTCGTGCGTAGCCTCGGCTACAGCGACGTACGAACCCTGCTGAACAGCGGCAACATCGTGTTCGACGCGCCCGGCGCGGACACCTACGACTGCGCGGCCGCGATCGAGGAAGGCCTCGCCTCCACGCTCGGCGTCACCGCGCGCGTCGCGGTGCTCACTGCTGCGGACCTCGACGCGATCATGGCGGGCAATCCGCTGCTCGAGCTGGCGGACGACCCGTCGCGAATGTTCGCGTCCGTCCTGCTGAACGCGGCAGACCGCGATCGGCTCGAGCTGCTGCTGGATCAGGACTGGCGCCCGGAAGGGCTCGGACTCGGGGATCGCGTCGCGTACATCTGGTGCCCGCGCGGCATGCAGGGGAGCCGCGCGCCGGCGGCGGTCGAGCGCGCGCTCGGGGGCGCCGTGACAACACGCAACTGGGCGACCATGACGAAGCTGCAGGCGCTGGCGTCGTGAAGCTCGTGAAGCACGTCGCGAACCTCGGGTACGGCAGCCGCCGCGATGTCATGCGCATGCTCGACGCGGGTCGCATCACGCGCGCCGATGGCACGCCGCTGAAGAAAGACGATGCGGTCGTGCACGATGACGTACGGGTGGACGGCGAGCCACTCGATCCGGCTCCGGGCGTCCTGCTGATGCTGCACAAGCCGCTCGGCTACGTGTGCTCGACGTCGGACTCGAATCCGGTCGTCTACGAGCTGCTGCCCCCACGGTTCCGGCTGCGCTCTCCGATCATAGCGCCCGTCGGCCGACTCGATCGCGATGCGTCGGGTCTGCTGCTGCTCACCGACGACGGCCAGTTGAATCACCGCATCACGTCGCCGCGCACGCACCTGCCCAAGGTCTACGACGTCGGCCTGGCGAGTGATCTGCGCGGCGACGAGGGCGCGATCTTCGAGAGCGGCACGCTCCTGCTCGCCGGCGAAGATGATCCGCTCGCGCCGGCGGAGCTGGAGGTGCTCGACGCGCGCCACGTGCGCGTCACACTCACCGAGGGTCGCTACCACCAGGTCCGGCGCATGTTCGCCGCAGTCGGCAACCACGTCGAGACGCTGCAGCGCAGCCGGATCGGCGAACTGTCGCTGGGCGACCTGCCGCCGGGCGAGTGGTGCGTCATCGACCCCGTGCGCCTCGTCGCCGGGTCGGCCGCGCCAGCGTGAGCCCTTCGCGCATGCTACTGTACCTGAAACTGGAGAAACGATGAAGCTCATCACGACTATCATCCGGCCCGAACGGCTGCCGGAGGTGAAGCTGGCACTGTTCGCGGCCGGCGTCACCGGCATCACACTGTCCCGCGTCGTAGGCCATGGCGGCGAACGGGACGTCGTGCAGCAGTACCGCGCGGACACTGTCGTGTTCGAGTTCCACGAAAAGGTCCGCATCGAGATGGCCGTGTCGGAGCCGTTCGTCGAGCCGACGATCGCGGCGATCCTGTCGGCCGCGCGCACCGGTGAAGTCGGCGACGGCAAGGTTTTCGTGCAGCCGATCGAGCAGGTGATCCGCATTCGCACGGGCGAGCGCGACAACGCAGCGCTGACTCCCGTCACCGCCGATGCAGTCAGTCGCGCCGCGTCGCAGGGCGCTGGCGCGGCGGGCGACGCTGGCGCAGGGGCGGTGTGATGCAGGCGACGCCGCTGTCGGCCGGGGACACGGCCTGGGTGCTCGCTTCCGCTGCTCTGGTGTTGCTCATGGTACCCGGGCTCGCGCTGTTCTACGGCGGCATGGTGCGCGGCAAGAACGTGCTCAACACGCTGATGATGAGCATGGCCGCCCTCGCCGTCGTCGGGGTACAGTGGATCCTCATCGGCTACTCACTGTCGTTCGGCGGCAGCTCGTCGTGGATCGGCGGACTCGAGCTCGTCGGCTTCGCGGGCGTGACCGGGGCACCGGCGGATGCCGACGGGACCATCCCGCACCTGGCATTCGCCGTGTTTCAGGGAATGTTCGCCGTGATCACGGTCGCACTGATCTCCGGCGCGCTCGTCGAGCGGATGAGCTTCCGCGCCTATCTGCTGTTCGCGATCCTGTGGACGACTCTCGTCTACGATCCGCTCTGCCACTGGGTCTGGGGCGAGGGCGGCTGGCTCGGCGAGCTCGGTGCGCTCGACTTCGCCGGCGGCACCGTGGTCCACATCAGCGCGGGCGCGAGCGCGCTCATTGCCGCAGTGATCGTAGGCCCGCGGCGCGACTACCGGCGCCTGCCGCTGGTCCCGCACAACGTGCCCTTCACCCTGTTCGGTGCCGGGCTGCTGTGGTTCGGCTGGTTCGGCTTCAATGCAGGCTCTGCATTGTCGGCGGGCGAAACGGCGGCCGTCGCGTTCGCTGCGACGTTTGCAGCGCCGGCCGCAGCGTTGACGATGTGGATCCTGCTCGACCTCTACCGGACCGGACGGACGACGGCAGTCGGTGCGGCAACCGGTGTCGTCGTCGGCCTGGTCGCGGTCACGCCGGCAGCGGGATTCGTGACCCCGGTCGGCGCGCTCGCGATCGGCGCGCTCGCCGCGTCGGTCAGCTACGGAGCCATCCAGCTGCGATCGCGCATCGCCATCGACGATTCGCTCGACGTGTTCGCCTGCCACGGCGTGGCCGGCGTCATGGGCGCGCTGCTCACCGGCGTCTTCGCGACGACGGCTGTGAACCCGGACGGCGCGGATGGACTGCTCCACGGCGGAACAGCGCTCATTGGTGCGCAGGCGATCGCTGTGCTCGCCACGCTAGCATTCGCCGGTGTGCTGACGGCCGTCATCCTGAAGCTCGTTGCGCTGATCACACCCCTGCGCGTGCCGGTCGGCGCGGAGCTCGGCGGCCTCGACGTCGGCGAGCACGGCGAAGCAGCGCACCACTTCGATGAACTGGGCGTCGGCAGCGGGGTGCGTCCCTCGCTCGGCGAGAGCGTGCTCGTGGTGGGGGAGCGGTGGAGTGGGTGAGCGGGTGAGCGGGACGGCCGGGGCGAACGAAGCGCGCAGCAGCTTGCGGGAGGAGATTCGCGATGCACTGCTCGCGCGGATACTCGACGGGACGCTCGGACCGGGCGACCGGCTCGTCGAGATGCACGTCGCGCGCGAGTTCAGGACCAGCCAGGCGCCCGTGCGAGAGGCGCTGCGCGAGCTGGAAACGATGGGCTACGTCGCGACGGCGACGTACCGCGGCACACGCGTACGTGAGATCCCGCGCACGGAGATGCGTGATGCGTTCCGCGTACGCGCACTGCTCGAGCGGGAGGCGGTACGTACGGGAACGGAGACTGGCAGCGTCGATGTCGCAGCATTGGAAGCCGCAGTCGCGGGCCTCGAGAAGGCGGCGGCGGCCGGCGACGTGAACGCGTTCGTCAGACACGACGAAGCCTTTCATCGCACGCTCGTCGCAGGAGGCGGCAATCCGGTGCTGGCGCGGCACTGGGACCTGCTCCTGGTCTCCACCCGCATCCGCGCGCTGATCCGCACCGGCATCATTGACATTCACGAGACCGGCAACGAGCACCGGCCGATCCTCGAAGCTGTCGCGCGCGGAAACAGCGAGGTCGCGGGGCGCCTCGTGCACGAGCACATCGACGAGCTCGCGGACCGCATGGATACAGAGGCCCGTGCTCAGGCGGGCGAGCAGAGCTAGTGTTGTGATTCAGAAATCCCGTGTCCGCACCGAGAGCCCGGATGCGCCCGGGCTGCCAGGCGCAAGGAGGAGGCGTAGCAGCGCTACGGCGACGACGAGCAACGACGCAGCGCGGGATGCAAACGGGATCGAATGCAACGGGATTTCTGAATCACAACACTAGAGCACGCCCAGGCTGCTCAGAAGCCAGAGCAGCAGCGGCGCCCAGAGCGCCGTCAGCAGGCCCATCAACGCCATCGCCAGCCCCGCGCTCGCGGCCTCCGGCACGCCCTCCTCTGCCGCGCGCGCCGCCCCGATCCCGTGCGCCGCCGCACCGAGCGCCAGCCCGAGCGCCGTCCGGCTCCGCACACCAGCCACCTTCAGCACGCCCGGGCCGAGGACTGCTCCGGTGATGCCGCTCACGATGACGAGCAGTGCCGTGAGCGACGGGATCCCGCCGATGCGCTCCGCGATGCCCATCGCGATCGGCGTCGTCACCGAGCGCGGCACGATCGAGCGCAGCACGCCTTCCGGCACCTGCAGCAGCGCGCCCACGCCGAGGCCGGACAGGATCCCGATCGCGCTGCCGACCAGCAGCGACACTCCGATCGACCGGCCGCGGGCGAGCAGTCGCGGCGTCTGCTGGTGCAGCGGCACCGCCAGCGCCACCACGGCCGGCCCGAGCAGCAGGCCGAGCAGCCGGCCTCCTACTTCATAGCGGGCGTGCGGTATGTGAAGCACCAGCAGCATGCCGGCAATCACTGCAACGGACACGAGCACCGGGTTCAGCAACGCCCACCCCGTGCGACGCTGCACCGCCGCCGCGGCCGCGAAGACCGCTACCGTAACCGCGACTCCCGCCGCGGCAATGCTCGGCATCTCAGTCATGGCCGTCCAGCCGCTTCTGCAGCAGACCCACCGTCAGCAGCACGCCGACCGTCCCGACCACCGTCGCCAGCAGCAGGGCCAGCCACTCCGAGCGCAGGACGTCGAGATACAGGAGAATCGCGACGCCCGGCGGCACGAAGAACAGCGCCATCCGCCGAATGAGCAGCGCCGCGGCGGGCTCCACCATGCGCAGCGGAACCACGCGCAACCGCAACGCTGCCGCCAGCAGAGCCATGCCCAGCACGCTCCCCGGCACCGGCAGCCCGACCCGCCGCGAGATCAGCTCGCCGGCGCTCCAGAACAGCAGAAGCAACGCGAACCCCGGAGCCAGCCGCAGCAGCGCTCGCCAGTATTCAGCTATGCACCGTCCATGTATTCGGATGCTCATGACCCTCCAGCCACCAATTATCGATAATCGATAATAGCGGTCGCGGACACCGCCGTCAAGCGGGCGGGAGCTGCAGTCAATCCGGCGAGCTGGCGCTCAGGACCTTGAAGCGACGTCCCTCCCTGACGGTGCCCGTGCTGCCGAATACGGCGCGGATGGCGGCTTCGTAGGGGAGCGTGCGATTGGCAACGAGGAAGAGGCGGCCGCCCGGCGCGAGCACCTGCCTGGCGCCGTGGATGAAGCGCAACGGCAGATCGAGGTTCGTCGCACGGCCGACGTGGAACGGCGGGTTGGTGGCGATGACGTCGAAGCGGCGATCCGCGACCGCAGCGACGACATCGCTTGCGAGCGCGGTCGCGTTGAGGACGCCGGCGACAGTGGCCGTGCGCGCGGCTGATCGAACGGCCTCGACGTCGTCGTCCACCATGCACACGTCGCAGTCCGGAGCGAGGCGGGCGGCGAGTACGCCGAGCACCCCCGTGCCGCAGCCGAGGTCGAGCAGCGAGTGGCACGCGCGCACATCCATGGCATCGGCGAGGGCTTCGGCGAGCAGCGAAGTCGCCTCATCGACGCCGTCCCACGAGAAGACGCCCGGACGCGCGCACACGGTGAGCTCCACACCGCGCAGGTTGACGCGTGTCTCGCGGAACGCGTCGTGGTCGAGCCACGGGCTCTCGAGCGGCTGCGGATCGGCGGGCGCGGCGGCCAGCTTCACGGCGACGACCACGCGATGACCGCTGCCGTGCGCGACCGTCTCGCTGTTGCCGAAGATGCGGCCCGCCGTCGTCGCAGCGGACCTGATACCCTCGTTGGTGGCGCCGGCGAGGTACAGCCGCCCGCCGATCCTCAGCAGGTCGAACGCATCGCGCAGCAGCTGGAGCAGGGCGACCTTTTCGCGGGGTATGCGGATCGCGACGACATCGGCGGCGAGGCCCGGCGGCAGGGGATGCGAGCCCTGTCCGGGCAGCACGTCCACTCCCTGGACGCCGTTCGCGGCGAGTGTGCGGCGGGCGGCCTCGACGGCGACGATGCTGCGGTCGGTGAGTAGCACGCGCGCTGCCCCGGCGGCAGCGGCGGCGGCACCGAAGAGGCCGTTGCGACAGTGCAGGTGCACGACGACGTCGCCGGCTGTGATTGCGACGTGTCGCGCGAGCAGGATCGCCGCCGGATCCTCGACGTCGTGCGCGAAGACGCCCGCCCGGGTGACGACGGTGTAGTCGTGGCCGTCGATGCGCACGATGCGATCGTGCCACGTCGGTGCGGTAGCGGTCAGCTCACTCTCCGATCATCGCGATGCCCGGCTGCACGCGGGAGGCGCGTCGTGCCGGCAGCCACGCTGCGAGCAGCGCGAACGCACTCACCAGCAGCGCGACGGTGATGTATGTGAACGCGTCGTTCGCGGCAATGCCGAACAGCATCGACTGAAGCAGCCGCGTGAGCGACAGTGCCACGATGATGCCGATGGCGATGCCCGCAGCGACGGAGCCGAGTGCACGGCGCAGGAACGCTCTGAGCACGACTGCTGCGGTGGCACCGAGCGCCAGGCGCACACCCACCTCGCGCGTGCGCTGCACCACGACGAAGCTCATCACGCCGTAGATGCCCACCGCCGCAAGCACGAGCGCGAGCAGCGCGAAGCTCGCGACGACCAGCGCGTTGAAGCGCTGGGCGGCCGTACGATCGGAGCGCAGTGAATCGAACGCTCGCAGGTTCGAGATGGGCAGCTGCGGATCGAGTCGCCGTATTGCCGCACGGAGCGAAGCAGCCAGCGCATCCGTCGACGCGTCGGTGCGCGCGACGACGGTCATCATACGCCGCGTCGTGACGTCCTGCGCGTGCGGCAGGTAGAGCAGCGGATCGACGGGGAGCGCGGGTCCGAAGTGACGCACGTCCCCGGCGACGCCGACGATCGCGCGCTCCTCGCCGAACGCGACGATCCGCGCGCCGACGGGGTCCCGGCCAGGCCAGTAACGATCGGAGAGGGTGCGGCTGATGATGACCACGTACGGCGCGTCAGCGTCGTCGCGGTGCGTGAAGTCGCGCCCCTGCACCAGCGGAATTCCCGCAGCCTCGAAGTAGCCGGGCAGAACCGCCGTGTTCAGGCCGCGCGGCTGAGCGGCGGCGGCGGCACCGGGTCGGCCGACGATGTCGAAGCCGATGCCGCTCGACGATGGGCCGTAGGGCAGCCGGTCGATAGCGCTCACCGCGCGCACGCCCGGACGGGCGACGACCTGCTCTTCGAGCATCGCGAAAAATTGCCGGACGTCTTCTCCCGTGGCGTAGCGGTCCGACGGCAGCAGGAGGTCGGCCGTCACGAGTGCCGCCGCGTCGAAGCCGGGGCTCACGCTGGCGAGCCGCGTGAAGCTGCGCAGCAGCAGACCGCCGGCCACCAGCAGCACGACGGCGAATGCGACCTCGGCCGTGATGAGCAGCGCCTGCACGCGTGCACCGCGCCGGTCACCGGTCGAGCCGCGCGCTCCGGCCAGCGCGGCCGCCGGCTGCCGGCGCAGCGTGCCCCACGCCGGCAGCAGGCCGATGAGCAGCGTCGTCAGGATGCCGAGGGCCAGCGTCGCGCCGAGCACGCGACCGTCGAGCGTCGCGCCGTCCACCCGCGCCAGCTCAGCGGGCGCCAACGCCAGCAGCACGCGCAGCAGCAGCCACGCGACACCGAGTGCCGCGACCGTCCCGCATGCGGCGAGCACTGCACCCTCCGTCAGCACCTGGCGCGCGACCCGGCCGCGCGCCGCGCCGAGCGATGCACGCACCGACATCTCCCGCGCCCGGCCGCTGAGGCGGGCGAGCAGCATGCCACCAAGGTTCGCGCACGCGATCAGCAGCACGAGCGCGCTACCCGCCGCGAAGGCCAGGAGTGCCGGCCGCAACGGGGCTGCCACGGCCTCGCCGACGCGCCGCGCGCCGACGCGCGTTGCATCACCAGAGCGCGCCGCGTTCGCCGATGTCTCCAGCTCGGCCGCAGCCATGTCCGCCGTCCAGCCGTCCGCGAGCCGGCCCACCGCGTGCACGCCGCCCCGTTCGTGCAGATCGCTCAGCCAGCCGATGCCGGTCCATACATCGGCTGTCACCGGCATCGAGCCGTCCGCTCGACGTGCAGGCGGCGGGAAGATCAGCGCCGCCGGCAGCACACCGATCACCTCGTGCGGCGCGCCGTTCACAGGGATCGTTCGGCCAACGATGGAGGGGTCGCCGCCGAACTGCTCCTGCCAGAAGCCGTGACGCAGCAGCACACGCCGCGGCGCACCTTCTGCATCGTCTTCCGGCGTGAAGCCGCGCCCGATGAGCGGGGCCACGCCGAGCGTCGGCAGCAGCGACGATGTCACGGCGAGCGTCCAGGAACGCGTCGGCTCCGCACCGCCGTTCACCGTCGCAATGGAGTACGTGTACGCGCCGCTCCCGGCGAGCGACCGCGCGCCTTCAGTCCACACGAGGTAGTCGTCGTACCGCTCCGGCGTGAACGCGATGAGCGCGGACGGGGCCGCGTACGGCAGCGGCCGCAGCAGCGTCGCATCCAGCACGCTGAAGACCGACGTGTTGGCGCCGATGCCGAGTGCCAGCGTGAGCAGCGCAGTCACCGCGAACCCCGGACTCCGTCGCAACAGACGCACCGCATGCGCGGCATCGCGCGCAGCATCCTCCAGCCAGCGGCAGCGCCGCACATCCCACGCCGACTCACGCGTGCGCTCCATACCGCCGAAGCGCAGCAGCGCCTCCCGCCGCGCCCGCTGCGGCGTCATGCCGCGATCGATGTTGCGCACCGTCGCCATTTCCAGATGAAAACGCAGCTCCTCGTCCATCTCCGCATCCGCGCCGCCGTTCGGCATGACGGATCGATTGGCGCGCAGCATGCGCCGCAGCATGCCCCGCAGCCTGGCCGCCCGCTCACGCATTCGTCAGCCCTCCTCACCGCTCAGGATCAGGTTCACACCGTGCGACAATCGCTCCCATTCCGCCCGTTCGCGCGCCAGCTGCGCACGCCCGCGCGGCGTCAGGATGTAATAGCGGGCGCGACGCGCGTTCTCCGTCATGCGCCACTCCGAGCGGATCCAACCGCGCTGCACCAGCCGGTAGAGCGCCGGGTAGAGCGATCCCTGGTTCACACTCAGCACGTTGTCCGACCGCTGCTCGATCAGCTCCGTGATGCCCCAGCCGTGCATTGGCCCGGGCTGCAGCGTCTTCAGAATCAGCAGGTCGAGCGTGCCCCGTATCAGATCGCCGGTCCTCGCCTCGGGCAAAGCCGTCCTCGCAGTCGCTGTTTCTCTAGGTTTCCTAGGGTAGGATGGACGGGGCGGGTGCGGGTGTCAATGCGCATCTCAGGCGGCTCCGCCCTCGATGCCTCCGAGGATCCAGCGCACGAGCGCAATGCTGAGCGCGGCCGCACCAACGACGACGGCGGCGAGCGCGATCAGCACGAGCGCGAGCGCCGCCCGACTGCGCGCGTGCACGGGCGCAGGCGCAGGCGCAGCCACGTACTGCTCCAGCAGGTGCGCGTTGCGACGATTCGCCTTCCAGCCTGCATCGAAGAGATCGCCGAGCAGAGGGACCGTGCCCACGGTCGCGTCGATGATCACGTTTGCGCCCATGCGTGCGATTACGGATGGCGGCGCGCCCAAACGCGTCGCGGCGAGGATGATGTATCCGGAGAGGACGCCGCCGGCGAGGTCGCCGGCGCCCGGGATCAGTCCCAGCAGCGGGTCGAACCCGAAGCGCAGGTTCGTGCCCGGGATGCGAATGACGTCGTCGAGCAGCCATGCCAGCCGGACCGCCCGCGGTGTTCCTGTCCGCCCCCGCGCGCCTGATGTCCCGCCTTCATCGCCCGCCTTCATCGCCGCCTTCCTTCGCCCGCCGTCTCCCGCCCGCCCTTCGTATCGCCACCTCACCGCACCCGTATCGTCTCGCCCGCGGCTTCATCGCCGCCGGAGCGGCGGCTCTGCTGCTGCGGCGGCTTGCCGAAGTTCCAGGTCACGCCGATCGTCGCGATGCGGGATTCGAAGCTGGACCGGCTCACCTGCGTGTATGTCGCGTCGCTGGTCGAGCTGTTGTAGCGGTTGAGCTTGAGCGGGTCGCTGACATTGAGCGAGATGCTGCCTTTCGTGCCCCACAGTGCCTGCCGCGCCGCGAGCGACATAAAGGTATAGCCGGAGGCGCGGCCCTGGAGAATGCTCTGGGTTGGGAAGTGGTTCGCGAACATCTGTGCGCTGAGCGACTCCGTGAGTTTCAGGCCTACGTTGCCGCCATACGACGCCATGATTGCGTCGCGGCGGAGCGCGCTGGATATGTTGGTGCCGTCGCGCACGTCGCGGTAGACGCTGACGTTCACGGATCCGCTGACGCGTCCTGCGGGGCGCAGCGACAGCGTGAAGTTGGAGCCGTAGTTGTCGCCTGACGCGGCGTTCTCCCAGCGGTTGGTTGCTACGCCGAGCTCATCGACCGTGCGTATGCGTTCCCAGATATCGGTCGAGTGCCGATAGAACGGCGCGACGCGGAACGTGCCGCGGGAGCCGGAATAGCTGAAGTCGAGCGAGTAGGAGTCGGTGTAGCTCGGCCGCAGGTCGGGATTGCCGTAGGATCGGTTGAGCGGGTCGGTCGCGGGTACGAACGGATCGAGGTAGAAGGGCGGCGGCCGGCTGATCCGCCGGGAGTACATCGCGCGGATCGTGCGCGTCGGCGCCGGCGCCCAGGACAGGTTCAGGCTGGGGAACAGCGTGTTGTAATCGCGCTCGAAGGATGACGCCTCGACGCGCGAGTCGAACGCGGTGGACGTCAGCTCGGCCCGCAGCCCCGCCTGCGCGCTGAACCTGCCGATGGTGTGGCGGTACATCGCATACAGCGAGTGAAACGTCTCTTCGTAGGCGTAGCCGGAGCGGGTGGAGCTGCGCGGCTCCGTCGCGTCGACCGACTCGAACACGCGGAGCTGGTTGTCGTTGTCCTGGTCGCGGCGCCACGCGCGATAGCCGAGATCGAGGCGCCCGGAGCCGATCGTCCTGAAGTAGTCCGCCTGGAGCGAGAGGTTGCCGTTGTCGCCATCGATCTCGTTGAGTGTGAGCTCCGGCGGCAGGTCCACGGGCTGACCGGCGAGCATCTGGTAGAGCCGCAGCTGTTGCGTGTGGTTGTCGCTGCCGCCGAAGGAGTAGCGACCGTCGATCGTGAGCTCGTGCCGTTGCGGCTGGAAGACCTGCTTGAAGCCGCCGCCGAAGTTGTAGTTGCCGAACTCGTTCTCACCGTCGTTGCGCCGGTCGTAGCGGTCGATGTCGTCGAGATCGTCGTCGAGGATGGCGTAGGCAGTGGTGCCAGCCATGTCGGATCCGCTCGAGTGCATCCAGGCGTTCGACCAGAGCGTCGCCTGCTCGCCGACCTTCAGCTCCGCCGTCCAGTCGAGGTTCCAGCCCATCGACTCATTCTCGGACGCGCTGCTCTGCTCGAGCGTCGTGACGGGCTCGGCAATGAGGTTTCGCCGCACATCCGAGGACCATGAATCGCTGCGCGATCGATTGACACCTGCACCCGTGAACAGCGTGAGACGGCCGCGCTGAAAATTGATCCGGCCATTGAAGAAATGACGGCCGCGCGTGGAGGTGTTCGCCGAAATGTTGCCGCTCAGTCCGAGGTCGAGGTCTTCGCGCAGCACGATGTTGACGATGCCGCCCATGCCTTCCGGATCGTGGCTCGCCGATGGATTCGGCAGCACTTCGATGCGCTCGATGCGGTTCGCCGGCAGCTGCTCGAGAAAGTTCGCGAGCTGCTCACCGCGCAGCGGTGCGGGTCGTCCGTTCAGGTGGACCGCAACAGCCTGGTTCCCGCGCAGCTTCACGTTGTTGTTGACGTCCACCTCGAGCTCGGGCACAGCGCGCAGCAGGTCGACTGTCGTGCCGACGTCGGCCAGCGCCATGGCCCGCGCGTTATAGACCGTGCGGTCTGCCTCGATCACGACGGCGGCGCGCTCCGTCTCCGCCGCCAGCGCGTCGAGGGACACTGGCAGCACCTCCAGCTCGATCGCGCCCAGGTCCACGATGGGCGCTGCGGCGGTCAGCTCGATGACCTCGCTGTTGCGCGGCCGGTAACCGATGAGGCTGACGCGCAGCAGGTAGCGGCCGGCAGGCAGGCCGTCCAGGCGGAAGGCGCCGTCGCTGCTCGTCATTATGCCCGTCACGAGCGCGGAGTCCGCTGCTGCACGCAGCGTGACGCCGACCGTCTGCAGCGGCCGCCCTTCAGGATCCGTCACTGTGCCCGTGATCCTGCCGGGCCCCGCCGCGCGCACGCCGGCGAGCGCATCGACATCCTGCGCGGCGAGGTTTGCCGTCGTAATGAAGAGCAGGACCAGCGGCAGAAGGAGCTTCCGTGGCGGGCGCATGACGGCTCCGGTTTCGAATATCCGCGTGGACTGTATCCCACCTTAGATGTCCGACGGGTCCCCGGGGTTCCATTGCCCGCGACCCCGGGGTTCCTTTCCGCGCGCTGCCTACTGCACGTCCGCGAGCTGCACACCGCCGGTCGGTTCGAACGCCGTGGTGACACTGCGGCCGACCGTGCCCGTTCCGCCCTCCAGCCCGAGCAGCCAGAGCGCCGTCGCGGCCGTATCCATGGTGCGGATGCCGGCCTCGAGCGTGACGCCCGCAGCGACGCCTCTGCCCCACGCAATCCACGGGATGGTCGTGTCGCGTGCATCGGCGCTGCCGTGGTCGCGGCCGTGGCCGCCGTGGTCCGCTGTCAGGATCACCGTGTAGTTGCCCTTGCCGAACGCCTCATCCACCGCCTCGAGCAGTTGTCCGACCTCCTCGTCCGCCTCGCGCACCGCGAGCCCGTACGGCAGGCTCATCCAGCCGAACACGTGGCCCACGAAGTCCGGCTCGCCAATGTGCACGAAGAGCAGATTCGGCACGTGCCCCTCCAGGTACTCCTCCACGTCGTCCACGGTCTGGTCCGCCGTCCACTTGCCCAGCAGGTTGTCCGGCGCCTGCACGTGGTCGAGCGTGCCCGGCACCGCCAGGTGCTCGAACTTCGACTTGCTGAAGAATGCCGCGGTGTGGTAGCCCGCCGCCTTCGCCGCTGCGAAGATCGTCGGTGTCGCGACGTGGCCGTGATCCTCCATCTGCTCGCTGTTCCACGTGACGCCGTGCACGTCCGGCTCCGTCCCCGTCAGCATCGATGTGTGCGACGGCAGCGTCCTGCTCGGCAGGATCGTCGTGGCTTCCAGCGAATGGCTGCCCTCGCGCATCAGCCGCTGCAGCGTCTTCGCGCCGAACCGCTCGATCGCGTCCGGCCGGAGACCGTCGATCGAGATCACGACGACGTGCTCCGTCACCCGCGCGAGCTCCGCGCTGTCGCGGCTCGTGTTCGTGAATGCGACCGCCTCGGGGGCGGCGTACGCGGCCGGTGCCTGCGGGTACGTCATCGCGGTGAGCGGCAGGAATGCCGCCGCGACGAGCGCCGCGCGGCGTTCGAGCCAGCCTGGTGTCAGCTTCGGCATCATGCGCCTCCTCGCGTCTCTGGAATTGTCGCAATCATATGTAATGTAACAGTTTGGACGCTGTGCGTCTACCGCCCGCACCGGTTCGCCGGCATAGGGCCGACCAGGGTTCTGACGCGCCGAAAACGCGGGCAGCGCCATCGCATCCGCCAGCCGGGATACGTTTCACGTTTCACGTTTCACGTTTCACATGCCCGCAGGACACGCGGGCATTGCGGAACGGGGTGGCCGGATTCAGCTTGAGGGGATCTCCCCTCGCCTCAGGAGCTCCCCGTGAACCCCATGGATCGCCGCAGCTTCCTCAGGACCACAGCCGCAGCGGGGTTCGCGCTGCCGATCGCATCGGATGCATTCGGCATGGATATTCTCGGCGTCCGCGCGCGCATCGATGCCGGTGCGGCGGGTGACTATGCCGTGCGCGCCGTGCCGCTGTCGAAGGTCAGGATCACGGACGGGTTCTGGCGCCCGCGCATGGACGCGAACCGCAACGTTTCGCTCGACCACTGCCTCGCCCGGTTCGACGACGGCGGCGCGTTCAGCGTTTCGAAGCTGGTCGAGGCCGTCGCGTACATGGTGACGGAGCGGCCGGACGCGACGCTGGAAGCGCGCGCGGACGAGCGTATCACGCAGCTCGTTGCGAGCATCGACCAGCGCCTCGAGGACCCGGCGCAGGCGGTGCGCATCTCTGGCCACGTGCTGGAGGCAGGCGTCGCCTACCACGAAGCGACGGGCAAGCGCGCCCTGCTCGATGCGGTGCTGCGGGCTGCCGATGCGATGGATCGAGTGTACGGCCCCGGCAGAGCGACGTACATCTCCGGTCATGAGGGCCTGAAGATGGGGCTGATCGAGCTGTACCGCGCGACGGGGGAGCAGAAGTACTGGAGGCTCGCGAAGTTCTTCGCCGACGAGCGCGGGCGCGACGACTACGAACGAACGGGCGAGTACGCGCGCGACCGCACCTACGCGCAGGACCACGCGCGCGTGGTGGATCAGGACGAGGCGGTGGGGCACGCCGTGCGGGCGACGTTCCTCTATATCCCCATGACCGACATCGCAGTGCTCGACGGGAGCGAGCCGTACCGGTCGGCGGCGGACCGGATCTGGGATGACGCGACAGGGCGCAAGACTTACGTCACGGGCGGCATCGGGTCCGTACGGTTCCACGAGAAGTTCGGCGCCGCGTACGAGCTGCCGAACCTGAGCGCGTGGAACGAGACGTGTGCGGCGTACGGCAACGTCGTGTGGAACCACCGCATGTTCATGCTGCACCGCGATGCGCGCTACATCGACGTTATGGAGCGCGTGCTCTACAACGCGCTCCTCGTGGGCGTCTCCCTGCGCGGCGACCGCTTCTTCTACCAGAACCCGCTCGTGTCGTACGGCGATTACGAGCGGTTCGAGTGGATCAACGTGCCATGCTGCCCGCCGAATGTCGTGCGCATGATCGCGTCAGTCGGCGAATACGTCTACGCCGAGGGCGCCGCGGACGATGGCGTGTACGTGAACCTGTTTGTGGACAGCAGCGCGGAACTGATGGCGGCGGGCGCACCCGTCACGATCCGGCAGGAGACGCGCTATCCGTGGGACGGCGACGTCCGCATCCACGTCGAGCCGCAGACGCCCACCACGTTCGCGCTGCACGTGCGTATCCCGGGCTGGACGGCGGCGAGCGTGCTGCCCGGCGACCTCTACGGCTTCGTCGACGAGGCGGCTGAGCCGCCGCGTCTGAGCATCAACGGCGAGCCGCAGCCGCTCCGCGTGGAGCGCGGCTACTGCCGACTGGCACGCACGTGGAATCCCGGCGATGTCGTGGACCTGCTGCTGCCCATGCCCGTGCGTCAGGTCGAGGCGCACGAGAACGTCGCCGACGACGCCGGCCGCGTCGCGCTCCAGCGGGGGCCGCTCGTGTACTGCGCCGAATGGCCGGACAATGACGGCCGCGCGCTCAACATCGTAGTGCCGCAAGGCGCAGCATTGCGCTCGGAGTTCGACGCCGACCTGCTCGAGGGCGTCCAGGTCATCCGCGGCACCGTGCAGGCGATCACGCGCACTGCATCTGCGGGCGTCGCCGCTACGGTGCCGCACGAGCTCACCGCCATTCCCTACTTCGCGTGGGCGAACCGCGGCATGGGCGAGATGGCGGTGTGGCTGGCGCGTGAGCCAGCCATCGCCTGGCTGCCGCCCGTGCTGCCGCCGAACGTGGCGCGCGTCACGACGTCGGGCGGCGTGGTGAAGGCGTGGACGGGCTACAACGACCAGAACGACGATCTCGCCGCCGTATACGACGGCCGCGAGCCGCTCAACTCGGCCGACCAGTCGCACCGCTTCTTCCGCATGCGCCCGCCGGTCGGCGAGACGGCATGGATCCGGTACGACTTCGTCGAGCCCGCCGAAATCGCTTCGACACGCGTCTACTGGTTCGACGACAAGCGGTTCTGCCGGATGCCGGTATGGTGGCGCATCTCGTACCGGCGCGGCAATGAATGGCTGCCGGTGCAGGAACGCGATCCCTACACCGTCGTCAAGGACGGCTTCAGCAGCATTCGCTTCGCGCCCGTCCGCGCCGATGCGGTGCGCATCGAGATCGAGCCGGAGACCGTGCCGTATGCGTCAGGTCAGATCGGTCCGCCGGCCGCCATGTTCATCGCTGAGGATATCGACTGGCGGGAGTGCGGCGTCATCGAATGGCAGGTCACGTAGCACCGATGCGCACGCCGCGCAGCCGCAGGCTGTTGCCGACCACGCTCACGGAGCTGAACGCCATTGCCGCGCTCGCGAGAATCGGGCTGAGCAGGATGCCGAACGCAGGGTAGAGCACGCCCGCGGCGATGGGGATGCCGACCACGTTGTAGATGAACGCCCAGAACAGGTTCTGCTTCATCGTCAGCATCGTGCGGCGCGACAGCTGGATCGCGTCGGCGACGCCGCCGAGGTCGCCGCGCATGAGCGTGACGTCGCTCGCCTCCATCGCGATATCGGTGCCGGTGCCCACCGCGATGCCGACATCCGCCTGCGCCAGCGCCGGTGCGTCGTTGATGCCATCGCCCACCATAGCGACAACGCGGCCCGCGTCCTGGAGACGCCGCACCTCCGCGACCTTGCCCTCCGGCAGCACACCGGCCACGACCTGCGCGATGCCTGCCTCGCGCGCGACGGCCAGGGCTGTCCGTTCGTTGTCGCCCGTCAGCATCACGACCTGCAGCCCGAGCTGCTGCAGCCGTTCGATCGCCGCACGCGACGTGTCCCGGATCGGGTCCGCGATGCCGATGACGCCGGCGACCGCGCCATCCACCGCGACGTATACAGCTGTGCGGGCCGCACCGGACAGCCGCTCGGCGTCGGCGCGCAGCGTCTCGACGTCCACCGCGTAGTCGCGCATCAGCACATCGTTGCCGACCAGCACCGCCCGATCCGCGACGACGCCCATCACACCGCGGCCGGTCACCGACTCGAACGCGGACGGGGCGAGCCTCGGGATGCCGCGCTCCGTCGCATGCCTCACGATCGCTTCGCCCAGCGGGTGCTCAGACGACGCCTCGAGTGGTGCGACCAGCGCAAGCAGCTCGTCAGTGGACCATTCGGGCGCGATCACATCCGTGACGGAGGGACGGCCCTCCGTGACCGTGCCGGTCTTGTCCAGCACGACCGTATCCACATCGCCCGCCCGCTGCAGCGCTTCACCGCCCTTGATCAGCACTCCGAGCTGCGCGCCCCTGCCGCTCGCGACCATCACCGCCGTAGGCACGGCCAGACCCATCGCGCACGGACACGCGATGATCAGCACCGCCACCGCGGCCGCGAATCCGCGCACGAACGGTGCAGCATCCGCCGCAATGAACCATACGGCGAACGTGACGATCGCAATCTGCAGCACGACCGGCACGAACACGGAGCTGATGCGGTCCGCCAGCCGCTGAATCGGCGCGCGGGAGCCCTGTGCGTCGCGCATCAGGCGCACGATCCGGGCGAGCGTGCTCCGCTCGCCCAGCGTCGTCGGACGGTAGCGGAACGCGCCCGTGCGGTTGATAGTGCCCCCGATCACGAGCGCCCCCGCCTCCTTCTTCACCGGCAGGCTCTCGCCCGTCAGCATCGACTCGTCCACCGCGCTGCTGCCCGAGATCACTCTGCCGTCCACCGGCACGCGGTCGCCCGGCCGCACGATCACGATATCGTCGCCGCGCACACTGCCGATGCCGACCACCAGCTCGTCCGCGCCCCGGACGACGCGCGCCGTCTCCGGCTGCAGCCTCGCCAGCGCACGCAGCGCCGTGCTCGTCTGCCGCTTCGCACGCGCCTCCAGCGCGTTGCCCATCAGGATCAGCGCGATGATGAATATCACCGCCTCGTAGTAGACATCAGGCTGCAGCCCGCGATCCGTGAAGAACGCCGGCCACACCGTCGCCACCACCGAATACACGAGCGCGGCACCGGTGCCCAGCGCAATCAGCGTGTTCATGTCCGCAGAACGATGTCGCAACGCCGCCCACGCCCGCGTGTAGAAGTGGCGGCCCGCCCAGACCATGATGATGAGCGTCAGCACGAGGAGGCCCCAGGCGAGGAGCGGTCGGGGCGCGTCGTACAGCCACGGCACCAGCCCGCTCAGCGCGGGCGACAACCGCGTCATGGCCCACTGCATGAACGGGTCAGCCACCGTCTCGTGCACGACGTGCTCACCCGTCATCAGCGGCATGGACACCAGCATGGCGAACGCTGCCGCGGCGAAGCTGACCGCCGCCTTCAGAAAGTAGTCCCGGAACTCCTCCGCCTGCGCCCGATCCTGCGTTTCCTGCTCCTCGAACGCCGTCCTGCCCTGTTGCGGCAGCTCCGCATCGTAGCCCGTGTCACGGATCGCCTCGACCAGTGCCGCCGGCGTAGTGCTCGCCGGATCGTATTGCACCGTCGCGTTCCGCATCATCAGGTTCACTGCAGCTGCTCCGACGCCCGGCTGCTTCTCCAGCGCACGCTGCACCCGCCCCGTGCACGCAGCGCACGTCATGCCCGACACCGGGATCGTCAGCGTCGCGTCCGATGCCCTGTCGCTCATGCCGGATCCTCGACGATCAGCCGGCCGCGCAGCATGCTCATGCCGCACGTGAACTCGTACTCGCCCGCATGCGACGGCATGATCTCCACTACCGTCTCCTCGTACGCCGGCAGATACCGCTTCACGCCGAATGCCGGAATCACCAGCTCCTCCGAGCAGCCGGACGCCTCCTGCCGGTCGAACACCAGCCGCAGTCGGACTCCCGCTATCGCACGCACCGTGTTCGGCTCGTACCCGCCCTTCACGACCAGACGCACTTCCTGCATCCCGCCCGCCGCGCTCGCCCGCGCCTGCGTCTTCTCCGACATGAAGAAGTACCAGTTCACCCACGCGATCGTCGCCACCGTCAGCACCACCACCACCACGTCCGCTCCGCTCATGCCATGCTCCGCGTCACGTCCACATGCACCGAATACCAGACCGAAGCATATACCCCCTATCCCTATCGGTCAAGCGGGGCGGACTGGTTGGTCGGGGGCGCGGCGTGGTGTCAGCGCCGCGCCAACTTGACGTAGCTCCGTTCGTCGGCGCCGGTGTAGATCTGACGCGGGCGAGTGATCTTCTGCTCCTGGTCCTCGAGCATCTCCTGCCACTGAGCGAGCCAGCCGGCGGTGCGACCGATCGCGAAGAGGACGGGGAACATGTCTACGGGGAACCCCATGGCCCGGTAGATGATGCCGGAGTAGAAGTCCACGTTGGGATAGAGCTTGCGGCTGACGAAGTAGTCGTCCTGGAGCGCGATGCGCTCGAGCTCCATGGCGAGGTCGAGGAGCGGCGACTTGCCGGTGACCTCGAGCACGTCGTCGGCCATTTTCTTCAGGATGAGCGCGCGCGGGTCGTAATTCTTGTAGACGCGGTGGCCGAAGCCCATGAGGCGGAACTCGCCGGCCTTTACGCGTTTCACGTAGTCGGGCACGTTTTCCTTGGTGCCGATCTCGTGCAGCATGCGCAGGACCTGCTCGTTCGCGCCGCCGTGGAGCGGTCCCCAGAGCGCGGCCGTGGCGGCAGCGACGGAGACGTAGGGATCCGCGTGGCTGCTGCCGACGTTCCGCATCGCGCTGGTCGAGCAGTTCTGCTCGTGGTCGGCGTGCAGGATGAAGAGCACGTCGAGTGCCCTCTCGAGCACGGGATCGGGTTTCTGCCCCTGCGGCGTCATGCGGAACATCATGTTCAGGTAGTTACCGGTATAGCTCAGGTCGTTGTCGGGATAGACGTAGTGGCGGCCGACGCTGTGGCGGTAGCAGAACGCGGCGATCGTCGGCATCTTCGCCATCAATCGGATGATCTGACGGCGGCGGTTCTCGGGATCCGCGATGTTGCGTGACTCGGAGTAGAAGGTCGACAGTGCGGCTACGGTGCTGACGAGCATTCCCATCGGGTGCGCATCGTAGTGGAATCCCTCAATGAACTTGCGCATGTTCTCATGGATCAGCGTGTGGTTCGTGACCTCCCACTTCCACGCCTCGAGCTCTTCGTGGATGGGCAGCTCGCCGAACAGCACGAGGTACGCCGTCTCGAGGTAGTCGCTCTGCTCGGCCAGCTGCTCGATCGGGATGCCGCGGTATCGGAGAATCCCCCTGTCGCCATCGATGAACGTGATCGAACTCTTGGTCGATGCGGTGTTCATGAAGGCCGGATCGTAGCTCAGCAACCCGAAGTCGTCGTCCGACGCCTTGATGCTGCGGAGGTCGGGGCCGGAGATGTAGGCGCCGTACCCGGGGTAAACGCCGTAGGAGATCGGCAACTCGTACTGTCTGCCCGTCCGGTTGTCTGTGATGCTAAGTGAATCAGCCATGGCTCCGCATCCGTGGTTCCGTTGGAAGGCGCATCAGGCAATCTGAGACCGCAACCGCGGCCTGACCAGCCCGTCCTGCTGTGTCTGCGGAGGGAACCTCGGTGTGGTGGCCAGCCCGTGCACGCTTGAGCGGATGGCTCCTGTTCGGAGTTGCGCCTTCCTCCTGAGTTCTTGACACCTCGGGAGCCACGGCCTATTGTCTGGAACGCACCCCATTTCACGATCTTTTTCTTCGCGCCTGAAGCTGCCACAAGCCGCCCCTTCCACGGGAAGGGATACGTTCGCCATCCGCAGGAGGTTGCCAGTGACCAGGACGTCATCGCTGTCGGACCCACCGCGTTCCGCAACGGCTTTTCCCGCCTGGCAGGACACGCATTCTTCGAGGGCCCAACCCGGTGCCCCTGTGTGCTCCCGCCTGGCCCGCGTGCTCCCCAGATTCAGGAAGGCAGATCTCATGAGATTGAGCAAGCCGGTCCTACTGCTCTCGCTGATCGTGCTGCCGCTGCGTGTGTCGGCACAGCAGGGCACCGGAGCCATCACCGGAACTGTGACATCCGCAGAAACGGGGCAGGCGCTACCCCAGGTCGAAGTCACCGTGCCGGGCACCTCGCATCGCGGGATCACCGCAACCAACGGCCGCTATCTCATAGTCAATGTGCCGGCAGGTATGCATTCCGTCTCGGTAACGATGCTCGGGTATGCTGACCATGTCGTCCAGGACGTGCCAGTCGTGAGCGGGGAGACGGCCGTGCTGAATATCCAGCTCACGCCGACCGCAATCGCTCTCGCAGAAGTCGTGGTGGTCGGATACGGTCAGCAGCGGCGGGCGACCATTACCGGCGCGGTCGAATCGGTCACGGGCGAAGCGCTCGAAAACACGCCGGTAGTAAACCTGCAGACGGCCCTCGCCGGCAGGATGTCGGGCGTGATCGTCAACAATCGCACGGGCGTGCCCGGTTCGGAGGAGACGGCCATACGCGTGCGCGGCGCTGCGACCCTTCCCAGTGGAAACTTCGACGGCGGACTTGGCCCCCTCGTGGTCATCGATGGCGTAGCCGATCGCGAAGGCGGCTTCTCCCGGCTGAACCCGGACGACATCGAGAGCCTGACGGTGCTGAAGGATGCATCCGCAGCCATCTACGGGGCCCAGGCGGGTGCAGGCGTGATTCTCATTACGACCAAGCAGGGCACCGGCCCCACGCAGATCCGATACAATGGCAACATTGGATTCAGCTCCTCGACATATCTCCCGGAACTGGTGGAGGCTGCGGATTACGCCATCTATATCAACGAACTGCTGGAGCGGGAGGGCGAACCGCGGCAGTACACCGACGAAGAAATTCAGATGTTCAGGGACGGCTCGGACCCGGTCAACTATCCCAATACGGACTGGATCGAGGAGATTCTCCGTGATGGCCCCGCGCCGCAGCAGGACCATTCACTGCAGGTATCCGGTAGCACCGACGACCTGCGGTACTTCGTCTCGGGTCGCTTCCTGACTCAGGATGCGATCCTTCGCAACGCCGCACTTCAATACAACCAGTACTCGCTGCGCTCGAACCTGTCATCGAGGATCCACCCCAATCTCAACGTCGGCCTGCGTCTCCATGGCCGGTACGAGGCGGAGGACGCTCCCAACCGCTCGGCGAACGACGTGTTCGAGCAGGCATCGCGCAACTATCCGACCGCCCATGCGTGGTTCCCGAACGGCTACCCCAGCACAGGCGTCGAGTTCAACAATCCTGTGGTGATGACGGATGGCCGAACGGGTTACGACAACACCCGCGACTGGTTCGCTCAGTCCAACGTCGACTTCCGCCTGGACATGCCCTTTCTGACACAGGGCCTGTACGCAACGGGAATGGCCGCGTTCGACCTCAGCTACAGCGACAGCAAGACGATGAACTTCATGTACGACTGGTTCGAATACGATCGCCAGTCGGGTGAGTACATCAGTTATCGGGATCGCACCGGTCCACTGAATCTCGGCATCGACACCGATAACGCGTATCAGCGGACCCTGAATGCGAGGATCGGCTGGGATCGCGCATTCGGCAACCACTCGTTTCAGACGTTCGTCGCGCACGAGCGGTATCAGGAGCACACGCGTGCGCTGGATGCGGACCGGTCCCGGCTCCCGAGTGATCAGATCCAGGACCTGTTCGTCGGAGACACCGAAGGGATGTCCAACAACAGCTCCACCGGACAGGGTGCACGCGCCCATTACTTCGGCCGCCTCTCGTACTCGTACGACGACAGGTATATCGGCGAATTCACGCTGCGTCACGACGGGTCTGAACGGTTTCCGGAAGAGGGCCGCTGGGGCACGTTCCCCGCCGTCGCCGCCGCATGGCGAATCTCGAGTGAGCCGTTCTTCAACATCGACGCCGTGACGGACCTGAAGCTGAAGGCCTCCTGGGGCAGGCTCGGCAACGACGGCTCAGGCAGCTTCCAGCACCTCGCGCTCTACAACACGACGCAGAACGCCTACATCTTCGGCGGGTCGCCGGTCCGCGCCTTCGGCCTCAACCCGGGTGTCGCTCCGAACCCGAACATCACGTGGGAGAAGGTGGAGAAGCAGAACTATGGTGTCGAGGCGACTCTGTGGAACGGCCGGATCAGCACGGATCTGAACTACTTCCGCGATTATCGCAGCGACATCCTGATGTCGCGCGGCGCCACGGTACCGGCGTACGCCGGACTGAATCTGCCGAACGAGAACCTCGGAGAAGTCGCCCACCACGGCTTTGATGGCAGTGTCTCTGTGAATGGCGAGCTGGGCGCCGCACGCTGGTATCTGTCGCCGAACCTGACGTGGGCGAAGAGCAGGATCGTCGTAATGAACGAGTCGCCGAATATACCCGACCACCAGCGCCAGATCGGCCACCAGGTCGGTTCCATGCTGCTCTATCAGGATTGTGGCCTCTTCCGCTCACAGGCGGAGATCGATGCGCGGCCGCACCTCAACGGCACGCTGCCCGGGGATGTCTGCTTCGAGGACGTGAATGGCGACGGTACGATCAATAACGACGACCGCGTCCGCATCTACGATTCGGACGATCCACGAATGCAGTACGGCGTCAATCTCGGCGGGCGCGCTGGCGGCTTCACCCTCGACATGGTATGGCAGGGACAGGGTGGATCGAAGATCATCGTTCAACCCATGCAGATCAACGCCACGGTAACGCCGCCGACCTGGATCTTCGAGGATCGCTGGACGCCGGAAAACCCTGATGCCCGCTGGCCGGCTTCGTTCGACCGGCTCAACGGCCGGAGCTATGTACAATCCACATTCTGGCTGCAGGACGCGACGTTCTTCCGTCTGAAGAGCGCTTCCCTCTCCTACACCATCCCGGAGAGTCTCGTCTCGAGGGTGGCTCTGGGAAGTCTGCAGCTCACGCTCTCGGGCTTCAACCTGCTCACATTCTCCGGTATCAACGACTACGACCCGGAGCTGAATGAAGTGAACACGTACTACTACCCGCAGCAGCGCGTGATCAATTTCGGGATCACTGCGGGTCTGTGATGACTCGCAATGCTTTCCGCATCGAACCAGGGGTGATGATGAAACAAGCCATGAAGCGCCTCGTTCTGGGGGCCATGACGCTGAGCGCAGCGGGATGCAGCGATGACATCCTGGATCTCCAGCCTCTCTCGCAATACTCGGATGCACTCGTCTGGAACGACCTGAACCTCGTCCAGGCGTATGTGAATCCGCTGTACAACTCGATCCGTGGCCTCAACAACGCCGGCAGCATACACGTCAGCTTTCTGGATTATGCCGGGTACGCCGATGAGAGCTACAATCGACATAATTACGGCGGCACCAACGCGCTCTACTCCGGTGCCTGGAACGCCGGTAATTTCGGCAGTCAGATCTGGAACAATCGCTATGACATGATCCAGCGGCTGAACATCTTCTTCGAGCGTATCGGGGATGTGCCGGGAGACGACGCCCTGCGAACGCGTCTGATGGGGGAAGCCAGGTTCCTGCGCGCGTACTATTACGCGGAGCTGGCCAAGCACTACGGCGATGTTCCACTGATTACCGACCCGTTCGAGCTGGGCGATGACTACGCGGCCGGTATCGGCCGAACGCCGTTCGACGACGTAGTTCAGTGGGTCACGTCGGAGCTGGACCAGGCAGTAACGGAGCTGCCGTCGCAATCCGAGCAGCCGGACAGTGATCTGGGTCGTGCGACCACGGGTGCTGCACTCGCCGTCAAGGCTGACCTGCTTCTGTACGCGGCGAGCCCGCTGCACAATTCGGGCGGCGATCTGGCGAAGTGGACTGCGGCTTCAAACGCGGCCAGAGCCGTCATCGATCTCGGCGAGTACTCGCTGTTCCAGGGCGACTACTACGATCTCACCATGGGCAGCTTCTGGAATTCCGAGATCATCTTCGGCCGGATTTACGCAGGTCTGTACAACACGCCCAATTCCGAGGTCTGGCTCATGACCAACGGCTTTGGCGGATGGTCCGCCTACACGCCGCAGCAGCAGTTCGTGGATGCATACCGCATGGCGAACGGGCTGCCGATCACCGATCCGGCTTCCGGTTATGATCCGGATAACCCGTACGTTGGTCGTGAGGCCCGTTTCTATGGAACGATCCTGCATGATGGGGCGGTCTCACGCGGCCGGGAGCTGGAGTTCTGGTACGACGACGAGGGCCAGGGCGGACGTGACACCGGTCACGGCATTCAGCCGTGGAACGCATCGCTGACCGGCCATGCTTTCCGCAAGTTCCATGATGAGGAACGCGACCTCGCCGCTGGGCGGGCGGGGTTTCGTGACCGCGTCTGGCCGACGTTCCGTCTGAGCGAGATGTATCTGAGTTACGCAGAAGCGCAGTACGAGCTCGGCAACGATGGGGTAGCGAGAGATTACCTCAATGATGTGCGAACGCGTCCGACGGCGGGGCTTCCGCCCTCAACCGCCGCAGGGCCCGCGCTGATGGACGACATTCGTGAGGAGCGCCGGATCGAGCTGGCGCTCGAATCCAAGCGGTACTTCGACCTGCTGCGCTGGCAACTGGCGGAGGAGTACCTTAACGACCCTGCCCGGGGGGTCAACATCACCAGGCACGCGGATGGCACGAGGAGCTACGAGTATTTCGAGCTTCGGGATCGGGTATGGAACCCGGCCTACTACTTCTGGCCGATTCCCGAGTCCGAGATGCAGCGGACCGATCTGCCACAGAACCCGGGCTATTAGACGGGTCGGGTAGACTCGGACAACCATGTCGGAGGGCGCGGCAGGCAAGCGCCCCCGACGACTGTGTGCGGCCATGCCCCGAAGCAGCGGGCGTGGCCGCACGCAGGTCCGGAGCATCACGTTCCTCAGGAGATGCACAGCATGCAACGGGCTCAGGGCCGCGGCGACGCACGCCGCGCACTCGTACTGATCGGCGCCGCGCTGCTGGTGGGCTACGGTTGCGCGCGCGCAACCATCGACCGGCTGCCATCCCCGGATGGCGTCACCGCGCCGGAGACGTTCCGCGTCGCGTTCGAGACGACGAAGGGCACGTTCATCGCCGAGGCGCACCGTGCGTGGTCGCCGGCAGCGGTGGACCGCTTTTACGACCTCGTGCGGCGCAGCTACTACGACAGCGTCCCGATCCACCGGGTGGTGCCGGGATTCGTCGCGCAATTCGGTCTGACCGGCGACTCAGCGGTGGACACTGCCTGGCGCGGCCACGGCGTGCCGGACGAGCCGACGGTGGTGTCGAACACGGCGGGCCGCATTGCTTTCGCGCGTGGCGGCCCCGCGTCGCGCGTCACGCAGCTCTACGTCAACCTGGCCGACAACCCGCGGCTGGACACCCTCGCGACCAGTGGCATTACCGGCTACCCGCCGATCGCCGAGGTAGTGGAAGGCATGGACGTCGTGCTGTCGTTCGAAGGGCGTCATGCCAATGCGACGTTGCCGTTCCAGGACTCGCTGCGGCTGCGCGGCACCGCCTGGCTCGACGCGCGGTTCCCCGGGCTCGACTACATCCTGCGTGCGTCGCTGGTCCGCTGACTCAGCGGGCCGCGACGGTCTGACGGGCTGTCGGGTCAGCCCGCGATGACGATGAACAGCAGCCAGGTCACGACCGGAGCGGTGAGCACCATGGCGCCGCCCCACACGAGCAGGCCGCGATAGACCGCGGCCCGCTCGTTGTCTTCCGCATTGGCGACCACGAGTGCGCCGACTGTGGAGAACGGCGTCGAGTCGACGACGGTCGCGGACACGGCGAGCGCGACGACCATGCCCGTCGTCGCCACGTCACCACGCACCATGAACGGGACGGCGAGCGGGATCATTGCGCCGAGGATGCCGGCACTGGACGCAAAGGCGGACGTGACCGCACCTACCACGCAGATGAGCAGGGCGATCAGCAGCGGCGCACCGAGGGACGCGATGGCGTCGCCGACCGCCTGCACCGTGCCCCAGCGCTGCAGTGCGGCGACGTATGTCACGATGCCGCACACGAGCAGCACCACGCCCCACGCGATCCTGCGATCGGCATCGCCGCTCGTGGTCGGAAACAGCAACTGCAGTGTGACCGCGGCGGCAAGGGCGAGGAACCCGATGCTGAGGTCGAACCCGAGCGCGGCAGTCGCGACGCCGACCAGCGCCGCGAGCGTGCAGAGCTGATCCGTGCGCAGCCGGTCGATGACCTGGCTGTCGTGCTCCGGTGCTCCGTCCCGCGCGGGCCTGGCCGCGCCGAGACCGAGACCGCCGAAGGCTACGTAGATGATCACCGCGAGCACGCAGTTGTACGCGAGGTTGCCGAAGAAGAGCGCCGCCGTGGACATCTCGAGACCGCTGCTCGTAACGGCCTGAAGCACAATGGCGCCGAGCACGTTCAGCGGCGAGAAGTTGCCGGCGGCGGCACCGTGCACGACCATCAGTCCGATCATCCGGCGATCGATGTCGTAGCGTTTTGCGAGTCGCAGCGACAGCGGTGCGAGCATGGCGACACCGGCGGAACCGAGCGCCCCGGCCATTGCGGGCAGCGACGACACGACGAAGACGATCCACGGTATCATCGCCCTGCGGCCCTTGAACAGATGCGTTGCCCGGTCGACGATCCACTCGACGGTGCCGTTGTTCACGGCGACGCCGAACAGATACGTGACGCCAGCGAGCAGGACCAGCAGATCGACGGGGAACCCGCTGTACATCTCCGGCAGGCTCTCGCCGACGAACAGCGTGCCGACGACGTAGGTAGTCACGAGCGCCAGCGCACCCAGGTTGATCGGCCGCAGCGTACCCGTGATGAAGACGACGACCAGCCCGACTATCCCAATGACGTGAATGGACACGTCGGGCTCAGCGGCCTTCGATCGAACCGACCGCCGCCGACGGCAGCGAGATCTCCATCAGGTCGCGTCCGACGATCACCGTGCCGTCGAACTCCTGCCGGATCTCGTGCGCGATCTGTTCGTGGAGGCCCGGCTGATCGAGTTGCGGCAGGATGTGTGTCAGCACCAGCGTCTTCACGCCGGCGCGCTGCGCGATCGCTGCGTTGTCGCGATGGTTGCCGCACGCTGCACGGTAACTCGCGCTCGGCTCGGTCCCGCTGAAATGGTGGTTCATGTGGATGAGGACATCGCAGCCGCGTGCCAGCTCGACCAGCTCGTCGCTCGCGCCGCTGTCGCCCGAGTAGCACATGGAGCCGCTGTCGGCGTCCAGGCGGAACGCGAGACACTCGAGCTGCGGCTGGACGTGACGTGCATGGCCGACCGTGAGGCGCCAGCCATCGCCGTCGATGGTGTCGCCCGCGTGTACCTCGCGCACGCGCGGCGCAGGACGCCGCCGCGGTACGCGGCCGCCACGTGCCTCGAACACGTCGATGCTGCTCTGGTGCTCGATACGCGCACGGATGTCCGGACCGTACACGCCATCTGCACCGAAGAGCAGCTCGGACATGCGCGCGATCGGCGAGGGGCCGCACACGTCCAGGTCCGGGATCCGGTCCGCGCCCATGTCCCAGCGCTGGAGCACGAGGCGCGGGTAATCCATGCAGTGGTCGTAGTGCAGGTGGCTGAAGAGCGCGTGCGTGACGTCGACCGCGCTGCGGCCGCTCTCGAGCAGGCGCTGGTGCGCGCCCGGGCCGTGATCCATCACGATCGCGGCCGTGCCAACCTCGATCAGGTAGCCCGAGCCCTGTCGTTCGAGCGACGGGGCGGGCGTGCCCGTGCCCAGCAGTGTTATTTTCACGTGGCCGGCACCTCTCCTGGGGATCCGGGCCGAAGATAGTTGCGCTGCC
>JBBEBA010000091.1:0-9872 GCA_040882575.1 Gemmatimonadota bacterium | reverse complement strand
GCCGGGGCTATGCTCCAGTCCGCACCCAGAAATCCATGCACGAGGAGCCTGTCATGCGGACTACGATGAACCGGACGCTGCTGCTGGTCACCGGACTGTTCCTGACCGGCTCCACCGTCGAGGGTCAGGATCGGGGCGCGGCGCAGGGCCAGCGGCAGCCCGCGCTGCTGCAGGATTACGTCGCATTCACGGTCACGGCGCCACCCGCCGAGCTCGAGCTGCACCCGTTCTGCCGGAAGTACGTGGACGCGCACGGCATACCCGTGGTCAGCTCGGAGAAGGTGCCGGACGCGGCGCTGCTCGCCGCGCGCGACATCGTGCAGTTCATGCTGTCGGAGCGGCCGGACCTCCGGCACGAGCTGATCCGCAAGCGCTGGAAGCTCGCGATCATGGCGGAGACCGAGGTCACCTACGACATTCCCGAGCACCGGCAGTACCGGCTGCTGCCGGAGATCGATGATGAGCGGCTCACCGAGGAGCAGCGCGCACGGTACTACGAGCCGGGCGGCGTCGGTACGATGACGGGCGAGCAGTACTGGAACGTGCGCGGCCGCGGCTTCGGCGGCGAGCCGGACGGCGAGAACACGACGTCCTGCGCGGAAGAGAACCTGCTGGGCTACCCGGGCACGTGCTACTTCGGCAGTTCCATCTGCGTCCACGAGTTCTCTCATGGCATCATGCGCGGCGCCATCTACACCGTCGATCCCGATTACCGCGACGCCGTCGTCGCCGCGTACACCGCCGCGAAGCAGGCCGAGCTGCCCACCGCGGTCGGCTACAACGGCAACAACTTCAACGAGCACTGGGCGGGCGGCATCGAAGCATACACGCGCTCGAACGGCCGCACGCCCGCCTGGCTGGTCGAGGCGGATCCGCGCCTGTACGAGCTCGTGCGCCAGATGATCCCGGCGCGCCGGATGCCCGGCAACGTGTTCGTCGACCGGCCACGACGCTGAACCTCCCGCCATTCCACAGGAGGCCGGACCGCATGAAGCACAGACTGTCGATACGCCGCTCCGCCGTTCAGCGCGCGGCGGCCGGCCTGATCGTCCTCGTCGCCATCGTCGCGGTCGGCTGCGCGCCGACTCCTCCATCCGCGCGGGCGCCCGTACCGGCCGCGCCGATCGAGCCCGCGCCTGCACTGGTCGTGCTGCTGGTGGTCGACCAGCTCACGACCGGGCACCTCGAGCGCTATGGCGACCTCTACACCGGCGGTCTGCGCCGCGTCCTGGACACCGGCGTACGGTTCCGCGATGGCGTGCACGACCATGCCGGCACGTACACCGCGCCAGGACACGCGTCGCTGTCGACGGGCGTGCACCCCGCCCGCAGCGGCATCGTCGGCAACGACTGGCGGGTGTGGCGCGACGGGCGGTGGCAGAACATGTACTCGGCGGAAGATCCGGCGTCGCCGATCCTCGGCGCGCCCGATCGGCCCGGCCGCTCGCCCGCCAACCTGCTGCGCGGCGGCCTTGCCGACTGGATGCTCGCGGCCGATCCGCAGGCCCGCGTGGTGAGCGTAGCCGGCAAGGACCGTTCGGCCATCCTGCTCGCCGGTCGTGCGCCCGGCATCGTCTACTGGTACCACGACGGCGAGCATCGCTTCGTCACGTCGTCGCACTACCTGGAGCAGGACCCGTCCTGGGTCGTCGATTTCAACGAGTCCCGGCTGCCCGGTTTCGTTGCCGAGCCATGCTGGCGCAACGAACTGCCGCCCGCCATGGCGGCGCGGGCGCGACGCGACCCGGCTGCGGCCGAAGGCGGATTCAGCTCCTGCGCGGACGGCGACTCGACACGCGCGCTCGCCCGCTGGCTCCTGGCCAGCCCGCAGCTCGACGCGGCAACGTTCGCGTTCGCCGAGACCGCCATCCACGAGATGCGGCTCGGCCAGCGGGGCAGCACCGACTTCCTGGCGGTCAGCCTGTCGCAGGCGGACCGCATCGGCCACGCGTACGGGCCGTGGAGCGCCCAGCAGGCAGACAACCTGGTGCGGCTCGACCGTGAGCTGGGCGGTTTCCTCGACATGCTCGACCGCACGATCGGGCGTGACCGCTACGTCGTCGCGTTCAGCTCGGACCACGGCGTGCTGCCGATGCCCGAATACCTCCAGGAGGAGGACATGACCGGTAGGCGTGTGAATCGCGAGATGGCCGCTGCGACGGCCGAGGCGCGGCGGCAGATCACGGAGGCGGGAGGCCGCACGCCGGAGCTGACGACGCGCATCGCGGCACAGTTCGAGGCCCTCGACTTCGTCGAGCAGGTGCTGCACCGCGAAGCGCTGGAGTCGACGGCGCCGGCCGACTCCTTCACGGTGCTGTACCGCCGCTCCCACATCCCGGGTCGCGAGACGTCGCGCATGTCCGAGTTCGACTTCGACATCCGCTTCGCACCGGGCGTCCTGACGATCGCACGCACGACGACGCACGGGTCGCCGTACCTCTACGACCGGCAGGTCCCCATCATCTTCGTCGGCAGCGGCATGCGGCCGGCGGTCGTCGATGGTGACGCCCGCACCGTCGATGTGGCCCCGACCCTCGCCCGGCTGGCGGGCATACCCGCGCCCGGTGACCTCGACGGACGGCCGCTGCTGCCGCGCTGAGCCCGGGCCCGGCCCGGCGACCGTGGATTTTCCCGCGGTCGTCGGACTCGCCCCCCACGCCAACATTAGCGACCGGGCCGCGCCAGCCCGCCGGCAATCTCCGCCAGCTCAGCCGTCGATCGTGCACCGCGAATGGCGATGTACGTGCCGGTGCCCGGCAGTCGGACCACGATCTCCGCGAGCCCATCGGCCAGCACCTCGCTGCTCACCACCTCGCCCTGCCGGGGACGGTCCGACACAGGCGCACCTGCCGTGGACTCGCGAGCACGTGCGGCAAGCGACTGCACCGCGTTCCGTTGCAGCGCGGAGTCGGCGGCTCCGGTGACGATGATCGCGTCCAGCACGAGTAGCTGCGGCCGGCCGATCATCAGCTCGATCATGTCGCCCCCGGCAAGCCGCTGCCGCACACGAACCAGCCTGCCCATACCGGGCGTCGGCGGCAGCGCGTCGAACACGGCCGTGCCGGCATCCGCGACGACGAACACGGTTCGCAGCGTGTCGACGTCGCCGGCGGTCAGACGCCGCCATGCGGATTCATCTGCACGCGCCGCGCTCAGCTGCGCCCGGAACGCGGCCAGCCCCGCGGCCGCCGGACCCGCAGGCGCGGGTGCCGGAACGGCCTCCGCGCGACCCAGGCCGGTCAGATCCGCGGCATCGCCCTGTCGCTGCGAAGACTGCGCGAGCGAACGCTGCGATTCAGCGAGCGACCGCTGCGCAGCTTCGCCCAGCACACGTTGCGCTCCTTCCGCGCGATCATTCTCCGCGACGACACCGCCGGCATTCGCAACATGCCCGACATCCGCGTCGTCCATTTCGTCCGCAGCCACCGCAGCGCTCTCGACGCTCGCCACATCACCGGGCCGCTGCTGCGTTTCCGTGAGCGGCGATGACGCGAGCGGCGGCGGCGGAGCCGTTCGCCGTACGGCCTCGGCGTCGGCAACGACGGGCGCCTGCCTGGCCTGCATGAGCACACTGCCCCACCAGCCCGCACCGACCGCGAGCAGCAGACTGGCCGCCCACGCCAGCGGCAGCCACGCGGACCTGCGTCGCGCGGGCGCTCTGCCGGCGATTGCGTCGAAGGGCGGCACATCGACGGCAGTGCGACCCGCGTCGTCGAGGATCAGCCCGGCACGTTCCCGCACCGACCGCGCCTCTTCGAGCCGGGAACGACAATCGGCGCAAAGGTCGAAGTGGGCGCGCACATCGTTGCTCGTCACGCCGTCGGGCAGCGCACCCGCTTCGGCCAGCGCGTCGAGCGCACCGTCGAGGTACGCGTGCAGAATGCCGTCAGCCACGTGCTGCATGATTCGCCTCCAGCTCTGCGTGAGCGGCAACCAGTCGCTGGCGCGCCCGCGCGAGCGTCGTTCCGATCGCGCCGACGGCCAGGTCCGTCTGCTGCGCGATCTCGGTGTAGCTCAATCCTGCGTCCCAGAGCAGCAGCACCTCGCGGTCACGCTCCGACAGCTGCTCGAGCGCGGAGCGCGCGGCGCGCTCACGCGACGCACGTTCGATATTCGCCAGTGGATCCGGTGCTGCGACGTCGCTCTCGAACTTCAACAGCGTGAGATGGCGACGTCGTCGCACGGCGGCGCGTGCCTCGTCGCGCGCGAGATTCGCCGCGACGCTGAACAGCCAGGCGCGCGGGTTGTCCGGCGCATTTCGCTGATCGCCGCTCAGCGCCCGCGTGAACGCCTCCTGCGCCAGGTCGCTCGCCCGGTCCGCGTCCCACACCTTCCGGTCGAGGTAGCGGACCAGATCCGCGAACGTGCTACGGTAGACCTCGCCCCAGTCCGTGCTCATGACCGGCTCCTACACCGGCCGGGCTGGATCGGGTACCGTATTCCTGTTCATCGGCCGCGGAACTCATCAGCCAGGCGACGCACGGCAGCCGCCGACAGTGTCGTATCGCCGCCGCGCCGCACCCGCACGCTCACCGCCTCACCGGCGATCAGCACCGCCTCGACTTCGCGCATGACCAGCCCGAGCTCGGGCAGTGTCCGCAGCACCGCGAAGTACGCGTCCGAGTACGGCTCGACCGTGACGACGCGCTGCTCCGCATGTCTCGTGTCCACCCAGACACTGTCCTGCAGCGTGAACGTGCGCCCGGCCATCATGCGCGCCCCGCCAGGCGCCGCCTCCGGCCTCACTCCGGCCGCCGTCACGGTGATCGCGTTGAGACTCAGCGCACTGCCGGCCGCCTGCTGCGCCTCGTCCATCTGCGCCACACTCGCGACTTCGCGCGAGCGGCGCGCCCGCTCCGCACGCAGCACGGCCGCCCGACCGACCGGCGCCGCCATCATGGCCGCGTCGGCCACGACCATGCCGGGCTCCTGCACCAGGTAAGCGGTGTGCTCGCTCAGCAGCCCGTACCGCAGCGCGGTCTCGCGCAGCTCCTCGACCAGCTCCTGCACCTGGTCCCGCGACGCACCGTCGGCGACGGCCGACCGGATGCGACGGTCGAGGTCGCCCAGCTTGCGCGATGCCCAGAGGCGCGGCAGATAGTCGTTGCGCGATTCGCTCGCCGCGAACACCGCGTCCGCGGCGTAACGTTCCGACTGCCGGTTGCGCCGGCCGGTGACGGCGACCGCGCCCTGCCCGGTGCCCGCGTAGCGGCCGAACACGACGAGCTCTTCGCCCGCGAACAGGTCGGGCAGCTCGCGCGGATACACGTCGGTCATCCGCACGACGCCGCGCTGCAGCGCCAGGTCGGTGAGCACGGGATGCCGCACCTTCGCAGCGAGCAGGCTCACGGCCTGCTCCACGTCCTCGTCCGGCTGCACGTACTGCGTGCTGCCGCGCGCAGCCTCCCCGAGGCCGTCGAGCAGGGCCGTGTTCACGTCGTAGCCGACACCGAACGCGAATACACGCGCGCGACCACGCTGCGATTCCGCCATGGCAATGATCCGCTCCGGCTGCGTCTCGCCGGCCGTCGGCTGCCCGTCCGTCAGGAAGATCACGATCGGCAGTCGCTCCGCCGATGTCGTCGCGTCGAACGCGCGCTCGAGTGCTCCGCTGATGTTCGTGCCGCCGTCCGCACGCAGCTCGTCGACCCACTCACCCGCGCGCCGCAGCTCGGCGCGTGTGGCGGGCGTCCAGCCCTCACGCCACGGGCTGACCGCATTACTGAATGCGATCAACCGCATGCGGTCGCCGTCGTCGAGCGTGCCGAGCAACTGGTGCAGCGCACGCCGCGCCTGCTCCATCTTGTCGCCGCTCATGGAGCCGCTCACATCGATCACCGCCGTGACGTCGCGCGGCACGCGCGACTCGGTGACCGCGCCGGGCGACAGCGTCAGCATGAACCAGCCGTCCTCGCCCGCCAGCCGATGCGTCACGACCGACACGCCGACAGGACTCGCGGCGAACGGCAGCAGCACCGCGACGTCACCCGCCAGGTCACCACGCGGTTCGACCGTCATGTGGCCGCCAGCCCGCTCGACGTCCAGCGGATGCGTTGGCGAGAACGCGTCGCGGTACCGCGCGCCGTCGACCACCGTCATCGTGAACGTGAGCGGCGCCGCATCCCGCGGCCGCGTCATGGCCGGCCGCTGCGCCGGCCGCTGCCCTGCACCCGTGCCGGGCGCACCCGCGACGTAGCGGAACTGCAAGGCGTCGCCGGCGCGCTCCAGCACCTGCGTGTACCGCAGCGTGATCCTGCGCGTCTGCCCCGGCTCGATCGGGAACACGCGCGCGCGCAGCATGCCCTTGCCGACCAGCTCGATCAGCGCCGGATCGCGACGCGCCCGCACGATGCGCTCGTAGATGTCGCGCGCCTGCGTCGCGTCCATCAGCTCGCCCCGCAGCTCCTGGTCACCCTGGTACAGCGAGTAGTTCGAGAACACCGCCTCGCCCGGCAGCGGATACACGTAGTCGCTCTCGCCGAGGCCGCCGCCGTTGTTGCGGAACCACTCCTCGACCTCGACGGTCGCAATGCGATCCGTCACGCGCACGGTCACGCTCGTCCGCAGCTTCTCGATCCCCCACTGCGCGGGCTGCGGCCCCGGCCGCGGCTCGATCCAGCCCTGCGCCCGGACCGGCACCGCCAGCAGGGACAGCACTGCAGGTATAGCCAGCACCGGCATCAGTTTCCGCATCATGCGCGACGTCATCTCGAGCCTCCTTCGTCAGGGTACGACCTGAATGACGAACGAGGCCTGATCCCTTGCACACCTCCCCCGGGGACGACGTACCCGATTCTCTTTTCTACCCATTGCGCCATCGCGCTGTCCCGGCGCACTATGCCCGGTATCGGAAACGCAAGACCGTCAGTCTGGCGCCCGCACGCCATTTTCCGTGCGGTATCGCCGCCTGGCGCCTGGTCGGCCGGATAGCCGTCCGGGACGAAAAGAGAATCGAGGTACGTCGTCCCCTCCCCTTCCCCCTGACTTTGAGCCGACCATGCCACGCCGCGCACTCGCCTTCGCCCTCCTGTTCGCCGCCGCACTGCACGCGTCCGCTGCCGCGCAGGTCACCCGTATCGAGATCGACCGGCGCGAGCCGTTCGCCGCCGGCCAGTCGTTCGGCGACGTCGGCGCGTACGAGAAGCTCGTCGGCAGCATGTACGTGGATGTGGACCCGGGACACGCGGCGAACCAGCGCATCGCCGACCTGCAGCTCGCGCCGCGCAACGGGCGCGGCATGGTCGAGTACCGCACTGACTTCTACCTGCTCAAGCCGGTGGATCCGAGCCGCGGCAACGGCGTGCTGCTCTACGACGTGCACAATCGCGGCAGCAAGGTGGCGCTCGGCTCGTTCAACGGCGCGGGTGGCAACGATCCCGACAACGCCGGCAGCGGCTTCCTGATGGAACGCGGGTATTCTGTGCTCTGGACGGGCTGGAGCGGCGACGTCATCGCGGACGACAACCGTCTCGTCGCGGACTTTCCCGTGGCCACGCAGAACGGTGAGCCGATCACCGGCCGCATCTACACGGAGTGGGAGAGTGGCGGCTACCAGCTCTATCGCAACAACTTCGTCACGCGCACGCGCGAATCTGCGGACCAGCCGCTCTTCAGCATTCCGTTCGACTGGGGCGGCTCGAAGCCATACGCTGCCGTGTCGCTGGACAACTCGGATGCGACGCTCACGATGCGGCCGCGCCGCGACGCGCCGGCGGTCGAGGTGCCGCGCGACCGGTGGCAGTTCGCGCGCGTCGAGGACGGCCGGATCATTTCCGACCCGACCCAGGTCTACCTGGTGGACGGCTTCCGTCTCGGCTGGCTCTACGACCTGGTCTACACGGGCGTCAATCCGCGCGTCACCGGTCTCGGCTTCACTGCCGTGCGCGACCCCGTCGCGTTCTTCCGCTACGAGCGCGCTGCCGACGGCACGCCGAACCCGCTCACCGGCGCGATCCGCCACGCTTACGCATTCGGCGTATCGCAGTCCGGCCGGTACCTGAACCACTTCCTGTACGAGGGCTTCAACACGGACACCGACGGCCGCATCGTGTTCGACGGCGTGCTGGCGGAGGTCGCCGGCGGGGGCAAGGGCCTGTTCAACTACCGGTTCGCCCAGGCGACCCGGCATGGCAGCCAGCACGAGGACAACCTCTATCCCTCCGACTTCTTCCCGTTCACGACCGTGCCGCAGACGGATCCTGTGACGGGCGCGAGCGGCGACCTGCTCGAGCGAGTGCGCCGCGCCGGCCACGTTCCGAAGCTGTTCTACCTGCAGACGTCCACCGAGTACTGGAGCCGCGCCGCATCACTGCTCCACACCGACGTCGAGGGCACACGCGACGTCGCACTCGACCCGAACGTGCGCGTCTACTTCGTCGCCGGCACACCGCACAACGCGATGAGCGGCGGACACTACGAGCATCCGGTGAACCGCAGCGGTCGCGGCACGCTCACCCGCGCGCTGCTCGTCGCGCTCGACGAATGGGTGCGCGACGACCGCGAGCCGCCGCCCAGCCGCTATCCGCGCATTGCCGACGGCACGCTGGTCCCGCTCGAAACGTTCCGCGCGCAGTTCCCTGCGATCCGTGGCGTGCACGCGCCGACTGTCGTGTTCGCACCGCTGCGCATCGATCCCGGGCCGCGGTGGTACACCGACGGCATCGCGGACCATGCACCGCCCCGCACCGGCCCGGCGTTCCGCACGCTCGTGCCGGCCGTCGACGCAGACGGCAACGAACGCGCAGGCATCCACCCGCCCGACGTGGCCGTCCCGCTCGCGACGCTGACCGGCTGGAACCTGCGCGCCCGGGAGTGGGGCGCCGACGGTATGCTGACTCGCTGGATGGGCTCCAGCCTGGAATTCGCTGCGACGCGTGAGGAGCGCGACGCACGCGGCGACCCGCGCCCCTCGGTACGGGAGCGCTACCCGACGCGTGACGCGTACCTCGAGCGTTACGACGCTGCGATCCGGGCCCTCATCGAGCAGCGTCTCCTGCTGCCCGACGACGCGGAGGCGCTGCGCGGCGCGGCTGCTCGTCGCGACGTCTGGTGATGCACGGCTGCGCACGGGCGACGCTGGAGCGGCTTCCTCCCGCGCCGGGCGACGCGGCCGTCGCGCCCGCCACTTTCCGCGTCTCGTTCGGGACGACGAACGGCACGTTCATTACCGAGGCACACCGGGAATGGTCACCGGCTGCCGTCGACCGCTTCTACCACCTCGTCCGCCGCCGCATCTTCCGCGTCGTGCCCGGATTCGTCGCGCAGTCGGCCTGACCGGCGACTCCGCCGTGGACACCGCGTGGCGCGGCCTCGACTACATCCTGCGTGCGCGGCTGTTTTGAGTGGAGAGTGTAGCCACTCTCCACTTCAAGTGCGGTCCGGGCTGCGCGGGAACAGCTCTACTCCCCACTCGCTGCTGCGACGGTGAGGACCACACCGGTAGCGGTGTAGGTTACCTGCATGACGAGGCCGCCGCCGAGGTCCGTGCCCGTCACCGCGCCGAAGGTGCCGGCGCGGGTCAATGAATTCACGATCAGGAACGTGTCCCCGGCTTCGGGTACGAAGCCTTCAATGACCGCGATGTTCAGCGTGCCGGCAATCTGCGCGTCTCCGCTGATCTGCACGCGGTCGTACTCCGTACCGGCCGTGAGGCCACCGATCTCGACGTTGAGCTCGCCCGGGAGGATCTGCGCCACGTTCCCGCTGACCGTCAGGGTACCGGCCGAACGACCGGGCTCGAGCACGCCGTGGTTCGCGAATGTGCCGCCCCTCAGGTCGAGTTCGCCGGCGCCTCTGACGGTGCCGCCCGCCGCGTTCTCGAGCGTGCCACTCTCCTGCACGAGCACTCCGCTCCAGCTCGTGCCCGTCAGCTC
>JBBEBA010000090.1:0-11373 GCA_040882575.1 Gemmatimonadota bacterium | reverse complement strand
ACCGACAACGCCACCGGATCGGCGGCGATGATGGAAGCGATGCGGATCCTGAAAGCGATCGGCGTCAAGCCGCGCCGCACGATCCGGATCGCTCTCTGGGGCGCGGAAGAACAGGGACTGCTGGGCTCACGCGCCTACGCGCGCGAGCACTTCGGCGATCCGGCGACGATGCAGTTGAAGCCGGCGCACGGGAAGATCTCGGCCTACTTCAACTCCGACAACGGGACGGGGAAGATCCGCGGCGTCTGGCTGCAGGGGAACCTGGCGGTGCGGCCGATCTTCGAGCAGTGGATCGCGCCACTGAAGGACCTCGGAGTGGAGGCCCTGGCGCCGCGGTCGGTGAGCTCCACCGATCACGTGGCATTCGACAGCCTCGGGATCCCCGCGTTCCAGTTCATGGTGGACCGCCTCGAGTACAACTCGCGGACGCACCATTCGAACATGGACACGGTGGACCGCGTCCAGCGCGACGACATGGTGCAGCACGCCACCGTCATCGCGGTGTTCGCCTACAACGCGGCGATGCGCGACGAGAAGCTGCCGAGAAAGGCCCTGCCGCGACCCAGTGGCCGCGGAAACACGCCGGGCAGCCAGACGAGTACCGCGCGGCGCTGACTTCAGGCCGCCGAGCCCCTTGTGACCCTTCGCCGGCGAGACGGGTCTAACGAGTTGTTCATGAGGCCCGCGTCCCTGTGTCCGTTCCTCGTCGCGCTGACGATCGCCTGCGGCAGCAGCTCGACTGCCCCGGCCGTACCAGCCACACCAGGTCCCGGCGGCCCTGGTACACCGCAGCAGGGATGCGCCCGGACGTCCGTAGGTTTTCTACCGCTCACCGAGATGGGAAGCGCGACCTATGAAGGGGCGCGCGGCGGTCTCTATCCCGACGGCAGCAACGCGATGCCCGGCGCGCATCTGGCCGAGGGACTCGAGCGCGCCCGCGCGATCGGACCTCTCGACGGCCAGGGGCGGCCGAGCGACACAGGCCGGTACGTATTCATGTCGATCGGGATGTCGAACACGACGCAGGAGTTCAGCACGTTCAAACCGCTGGCGGACGCCGATGCCGGCAGGGATCCTCGGCTGGTGATCGTCGACACCGCACAGGGCGGCGTGACCGCGGCGGACTGGAGCAATCCGAACTGCTCGTGCTGGACGCAGGCGGTCAGCCGTCTGCAGCAGGCCGGCGTCACCGCGGCGCAGGTCACCACCGCGTGGATCAAGCTGGCCGACCGCCAACCGTCCGGAGACTGGCCGGTTCATGCGCAGATGCTCCGCGAGAACATCGTCCGGGTGCTTCAGCAGCTGCCCGCGAAGTTTCCGAATCTGCGGATCGCGTACCTGACGAGCCGTATCTATGCGGGCTACGCCACGTCCACGCTGAACCCGGAGCCATACGCCTACCAGAGCGGCTTTTCCGTGCGGGGGACGATCGAACAGCAACTGAGCGGAGGGTTGCCATACGACGGTGGTTCGCCGGCGGCGCCGTGGCTTGCGTGGGGGCCCTACCTGTGGGCGGACGGGTTGCGGCCCCGCAGCGACGGCTTGACCTGGGCGTGCGCCGACTTTCAGTCCGATGGTACGCACCCGTCCACGAGCGGACGGCAGAAAGTCGCGGCTCGGCTGCTGGACTTCGTCCGCACGGATCCGACGGCACGTGAGTGGTACCTGGCGCAGCCATAAAGCACGGCCACATCCATGCGACTGAGCGAGCCCATGCTAATCTTGATGCTCGCGTCTCGCGCCAGAAACAACCGGATTTACCCTCTCTGATCAGCCGGCATTATTGCGATGATCCATGTCCGCATGGCCCCTCCTTCGGCGTCGCACGATGCGCCGCTGTACGTGCGCACGAGCGCAGCCGTCTCGTTCGGCGAGGGGTTTCATGACGAAGAGCGGGACGGCCTCGACGTGTTCCGGTGGATGGGTGAGTCGGGCAGGCTGACGTTCGCCGCGGATGAGGCGGCCCGGTTCCTCGAGCTCTGGGTCATGACAGAGTTCCAGGACCTGTCACATGAGCTCGAGGTGACGTGCGGCGGCGAGCCGCAGCGCTTTTCGCTCGTGGCCGGATGGGCGCCGCTGTCGCTGGACGTACCGGCCGGCGCCGATCACGCGACGCTCGTCGTGAACAAGCCCTTTCCCCGCGAGTACTACCCCGGCGATGCGCGGCTGCTCTCGGTGCGGATGCGTCCCGCGCGCGTGCACCGCGACGCCGCGCGGCACGCGCACATCCAGCGGCAGCATGCCAATGCCGTCCGCAACACGCAGGAGATGCTCGACGGCCGCGTCGCGCTCGAGTCGGCGCCCCCGACCCTCGGCATCGACCTCTATGGCGTGTGCAACGTCAAGCCTCCCTGCGTCTACTGCGACTGGGACCACAACAAGAGACTGGAGGGGCCGCACGTCGACACGCCGTTCACGGTGGACACGCTGCAGGAGTGGGGCCCGTTCTTCGACAACAGCGCCAGCCTGATCAACTGCTCGATCGGCGAGCCGTTCATGATGAAGAATCTGGACGACCTGCTGGAGATCTTCGGCAACACGGGCAAAGTGCTCGAGATGACGACCAACGGGCAGATTCTCACCGACCGCAACATCCAGCGGCTGCTCGGGCGCAACATCGATCTGTATATTTCGCTCGACGCCGGCACGCCCGAAACCTACGCCAAGCTCCGCAACGAGCGCTTCGCGCCGATCTTCGTCAATCTTCGCCGCCTCATCGAGGCGAAGGGAGGCCCGGGCGAGCTGCCGCGCGTACACCTCGTGTTCATGCCGATGCGCGTCAACCTGCACGAGCTCGAGCTGTTCGTGCGGATCTGCGCCGATCTCCGGGTCGATCGCATGGTGCTGCGGCCGCTCAACTACTCCGATGACCCGACGCTCGACTGGGAACGCGCCGGCCACCATTTCGAGTACCAAAAGGAGCTGCTGCCGTTCGACGAGCTCGTCAGAGCGAGCGGACGCGCCGCCGCGTTGTGCGAGCGCCTCGGCGTGCAACTGAGCGATCAGATGGACTTCGGAGGATCGCTCGGCGAGCACTTCGAGAAGCACTTCGAGGAAGGCCGGCGGTCAGTCCTGACGGAGCCCGCGTCGGTCACGCCGGCGCCCGTTGCCACGGCTCCAGCAGCGCAGGCCGCGATGGTTCCGGCGCACGCCGACGAAGCCGAAACGCCACCCGCCAGTCGACTGCTGCCGATGCTGCCGTCGGTCGGGAACGGAGCGCAAGCCCGCGTGCACCGAGCCCTGGAAGAGTCTCTACATCCTGCGCCGCGGTGTGTTCCCGTGCTGTTACGGCGGCAGGCCCGTGACGACGATGGAGAATTACCGGGAGGCGTGGAACTCGCAGGTGATTCAGGAGATCCGCTCGGAGCTGACGGCAGGCCGATTCCACACCTATTGCCTGCAGTCCACCTCGTGCCCGATCGTGCGGCGATCGCAGCAGGCAGACGCGCTGCCGCGAGGTCAGGCGGTCTACATGCGGGCGCGCCGCGTCTGGTCTCGCGTCAATCGCATGACGCTGGGGCACGCTGCCAGGGTGTTGCACGTCGCCAAGCTCACGCGCGCCCGCGCGGCTCGGGTGTTTCAGCGTCCTGACGTGTAGCGCAGCCCTTTACGGGCTGCCTCGCCTGCGCCTACTTGCCCGCCGCCATGGACGACAGGAACTCCGCGTTGTTCTTCGTCTTGCCCATCTTCGACAGCAGCAGCTCCATCGCCTCGACCGGCGACAGGGGAGTGAGCACCTTGCGGAGCACCCACACGCGGTTCAGGTCCTCCTTCGGCAGCCGGAGCTCCTCCTTCCGCGTGCCGCTCTTCTGGATGTCGATCGCGGGGAACGGAGCCCCGACCCCTGAGCCCCTGCCATGCCCGTTGGAATGGGTTGGACCTCCATGCGGGGCTCGTCATCCCGGCGGGGCAGCGCGATCGCCTCGAGCGGGTCTGCCGCTACGCGTTACGACCCCCCGTGACGCCCGAACGGCTCGCCCTCACCGCTGGCGGCCAGGTGCGGCTCGCGCTGAGGCATCCGTGGGGCGACGGGACGACACATGTCATGTTCGATCCGGTGGAGTTCCTGGGGCGGCTGGCCGTGCTCGTTCCACGGCCGCGCGTGAACCTGATTCTCTACTACGGCGTGCTCGGGGCGCGCGCGGCGTGGCGGCCTGAGGTCGTGCCCCGCCCACCGTCAGGTCAGGATTCCGCAGCCATCGATCCCGTGGATGACGGCGGTCGCGTTTTCGAGCCGTTGATCTGATCGATCTGGCCGCCCTGGTGTCGCAGCTTCGAGCGGGAAAGCCGGCCGACGGTGTGTAAGGTGAATTATGCCGCATGTGTAAGGGCGATTATGCCGCTGCGCTATTCTGCGCCATCGTGACCGGTACGGCTGATATTCGTCGTTAAGGCGACATGTAGCCTATATTTGCTGTTTAGCAGTGCCGTTGCCCGCGCGGAACCCGTCGACTATGACTTTACATAACGGCATAAATATATTTACATATCTGCATGGTCAAGCGCACACCGGATCCCAAACCCGAAGCGCTCCGGCAACGGGGAAGCCTGAACCCCCATCCGGACCGGGTCGTCGATCCGCTGTTCCAGACGGCGGACTTCTTCGACGCTCGCGACCTGGTGCAGGTCCAGTACGAGATGGTCCGCCACGTGCGCGTGGATGGACACGCGGTCAGCCAGAGTGCGGCGGCCTTTGGCTTCTCGCGTCCATCGTTTTATCACGCGCAGAAACGGCTCGTCCGTGGAGGCTTGGCCGCGCTCGTGCCGCGGAAACCCGGTCCCCGCCGTGCGCACAAGCTCGATGCGAAGGTGATGGCGTTCATCGAGCAGCTGCGGTCCGAAGACGCGGCCCTGCGCCCGGTGGATCTCGCCGGGCGAATCCAGCAACGGTTTCGGCGCACGGTTCATCCACGGAGCATCGAACGGGCGTTGGCTCGACAGGAAAAAAAACGTCGGTGAACCCGTCCGGCGCCGGCGATGCGGCCGTCGCCTACGAACAGCTTCGCCACCATGTGCTCACCGGCTCGTCACGCGCCGGGCACGTCGGGTTGATTCTGCTGATGCGGGAAGGCGTCGCCGCCTGGCTCGATCACTCGCCCGACGGCTTCACGCCGGCAGCGCCATCCACGGTGGCCGCGGTGGCGTCGCCAGGACGGCTCCCGCCACTGCAGGCCGGAATCGTTGCCGTACTGGCTGATCTCGTGTGGACCACCCGACAGGAGAGGAACCCATGATCGCCGAGTCCCACCAGAAAGTCACCGCCAGTCACCTCCAGCGCAGCGCGTATCTCTACGTACGGCAGTCGACACTGCGGCAGGTCCTGGAGAACACCGAAAGCACCCAGCGGCAGTACGCGCTCCGGCAACGCGCCATCGCGCTCGGCTGGCCGGCCGAGCGCGTCATCGTCATCGACGCCGATCTCGGCAAGTCGGGCGCGTCGGCCGTGGACCGCGAAGGGTTTCAGCAACTCGTGGCCGAGGTCGGCATGGGCCGCGCTGGGATCGTGCTGGGGCTGGAGGTGTCGCGCCTGGCGCGCAACTCGGCCGACTGGCATCGGCTGTTGGAGATCTGCGCGCTGACCGACACGCTGATTCTGGACGAAGACGGCATCTACGATCCCGCACACTTCAACGACCGATTGCTGCTTGGCCTGAAGGGCACGATGAGTGAAGCCGAGCTGCACGTGATACGGGCGCGCTTGCGTGGCGGCATCCTCAACAAGGCTCGCCGCGGCGAGCTGCGGTGCCGTCTACCGGTGGGTTTCGTGTATGACGCGGCCGGCCGTGTGGTCTTCGACGCGGACGCGCAGGTTCAGGAAACCGTTCGATTACTCTTCGACACGTTTGCGCGAACCGGTACGTTGTATACGACGATCCGGCACTTCCGGCAGGGAGGCTTGCTCTTTCCGTCACGCGTGGCCGCTGGCGCCGAAAAAGGTCAACTCGCGTGGGGGCCTCTGTCACTGGGCCGCGTCTCCAGCACGCTGCACAATCCCTGGTACGCGGGCGCCTATACCTACGGGCGCGGCCGCTGGCGCACGCAGCCGAACGGACGTCCGCGCCACGAACGTCTCCCGCCCCACCAGTGGCAGGTACTGATTCCGAACGCCCATCCGGCGTACATCTCGTGGCAGGAGTATGAACGCAACGAGCAACGACTGCGGGAATCCTCCAAAGCCGCTGGCTTCGAGCGAAGCGCGGGGCCTGCCCGCGAAGGCCCCGCGCTGCTTCAAGGCCGCGCCGTTTGTGGCCTGTGCGGCAGCCGCATGCACGTGCACTATGACACCCGCTCCACAGGCGTTCTGATCACCCACTACGTCTGCCTCGGCCGTGGACGCCTCTTCGGCGATCCCCTGTGCCAGAGCATGGTGGGCACCCAGATTGACGCCACCATCGGCCAGATGCTCGTCGATGCCGTCACGCCGATGGCGATCGATCTAGCGCTCGCCGTCCAACAGGAGATTACGGCCCGCCTCGATGAAGCCGACCGCCTTCGCCACCGCCAGGTCGAACGGGCACAGTACGAAGCCGAGGCCGCACGTCGCCGTTACCTGCACGTGGACCCCGCCAACCGTCTCGTTGCCGATTCCCTCGAGTCCGCCTGGAACACCAAGCTGCGCGCTCTGGCCGATGCCCAGGAGGACTACCAGCACCGGCGCGCCGCCGACCAGCTCCTTGTCGACGATGTAGAGCGGCAGCGCATGCTCGCGCTCACGACCGATTTTCCCAACGTCTGGCGCGACCCGAACACCCCGCACCGCGAGCGCAAGCGCATGCTCGCGCTCTTGATCGAAGACGTCACCTTGATCAAACAACGCGAGATGACCGCCGCTGTCCGTTTCCGAGGCGGCGCCACCACGACCTTCACGTTGCCCCGTCCCCTCACCGCTCAACAGTTGCGCGCCACTCATGACGACGTGCGCCAGCAGATCGACGCGCTCCTGGATGAGTACACGGACGCCCAGGTTGCCCGAATCCTCAACGAGCGCGGACTGCGCACCGGCGCCGGTGACGCCTTCGACACGACCAGCATCCAGTGGGTTCGGTACGCCAAGAACATCAGGAGCTTGAAACAGCGCCTGCTCGAAGCCGGAATGATCACCGGCGAGCACATCTCGGCCAGGCTCGGAGTCAGCCGCACCACCCTCGGCAGACTCCGCACACAGGGACGGGTCCAGGCGCGCATCTGCAACGACCACGGCCAATGGCTATACTGGCCGCCGGATCTGGCGCCGCCGCTCACCGATGCATCGCGTGAATCGACACCTGTCAGTTCCACTGCGGGAGGTGCAGTATGAAACCTGTTCCTTTGACTTCGATGTGCTGGCGTGTCCGCGCTGCGGCGGCCGCCTGCGTCTCATCGCGCTTATCGAGCAGGCGGCGGTCATCGGCCGCATCCTCCGGCATCTTGGTCTCCCGACGGAGCTGCCCGTCGCCCGTCCCGCCCGTGCGCCGCCCCTGTTCGCCGCGGCGGGCGAAGCGCAGGCCGACGAGTACGAATCGGCGCCCTGAGAGACGGCTCCGGCCGCTCGATGTGCCGGAGGTGTGTCCGTTTTGACGTCCGGGCCCCCTCGGCCGCTTGACAGCGTTGCGGTTGGTCCCATAATCGAGGTGTTCGGCGGCGAGCGCTGTCCGATAATCCGTACCCTGACTCTCGCGCCACGGCCTTAATACGGGCCATCCTCCTTGGGTCGTGCTCCGGGAGTGGCCCTTATTGGCCGAAACGATCAGCGAAGATAGACGTTGATGTGCTGCCGCGCCGTGGCGGCTGAGGACTCTTTATGGATGACCTCGTGTCCAAAAGCAAGAAGTTCTGGGATGCCCATGCCGAACGGGACCCTCTATGGGCGGTGCTTTCCGATCAAGGTAAGGAAGATAGGAATTGGAATGTCCAGCGGTTTTTTGACACTGGCGTGAACGAGATTGCAGAGATTCTGTATCAGCTGAATGTGCGCGATATCAGCGCGACCCCCGGCCGCGCTCTTGATTTTGGCTGCGGTGTCGGACGGCTTACGCAGGCACTTGCGCTGCACTTTCCCGAGGTTGTTGGAGTTGATATCTCGTCACAAATGATAAAGATGGCAATCTCCCTTAACAGATATCCAAAGGCAGCATCTTTCGTATGCAATCAAGCCCCACATTTGGGCATATTCGGTGACGAGTATTTTGATTTCATCTACAGTAATCTCGTGCTGCAGCACATTGCCCCAGAGCTGACGCTCGTATACGTGCGGGAATTCTTCCGCGTACTGAGGCCAGGCGGACTTCTGATCTTCCAGTCGCCCTCGCACCTGCGAGAAGACGAGGAGTCGTGCCGTGAGGCGCAACAAGCGAAATCAATGGTAGACGACGCTTACGATGCCGCGCTCTCTGTGAGCGACATCCCAACTCACTCGTTGCAGCCTGGCACGACTTGCGCACTCACCGTGGATGTCACAAACAAGAGTGCGCACGCGTGGTCGCAGCCCGACTGTGGCGCCATCAGCATCGGGAACCACTGGCTCGATGAAACGGCAACACGTATGTTGCTACGTGATGATGGCCGAGCCACTCTTCCGACGGTTCTGGGGCCCGGTGAGACTTGCCGTTTGCCACTGTCTATTACTGCTCCCGCACGCGAAGGAAACTACTGCTGCGAAATCGACGTTGCCCACGAAGGAGTTCGGTGGTTCAAAGACCGAGGTTCTTCCGTTGCCAGATTTCAAGCGCGCGTAAGAGCCGCATCATCATCATTTCAACCGGAGGAAGTGTCCCCGATGACCCCGGAGTCACAGCCGACGGTTTGCCAGACGTCTCATGCAGAACGCGATTTGCCGAGTCAGGCCCCCGGAAAAGGCAGTGGCAGTGAGATCGCTGATTTTCCGATGTACGGCGTTCACACAGACACGGTGAGCCGGCTGATTCTCTCATGCGGCGGGGAACTGGTTCTGCGCAGCGACGATTACAGCTGCGCAGGATGGGTCAGCTATCGGTACTTTGTTCGCAAGAACCCTTCATCCGTCGAAGCAATCTAGGGTCCTTCCGGAATCTCCGTGGGTCACAGGGGATCGAGCTGAGTCGTGAGGCCGCCTGCGCGGGCCCCGCACGTGGGGGGGCCTGCTCGGCGGCGGGTTGAAGTCGACGCGTCCTGCTGGTACAACCGCTTTCGGAGGAAGCGCCGGTGCAGGACACGAAGCTGTTCGAAACGATTCTGGGGCTCGCCGCCCCGTGGCACATTTCCCGCGTGGAACTGAAGACGGACGAGAAACGGGTTGACCTGTGGCTCGACCACGAGCCCACGCGCTGGCCGTGTCCCGAGTGCGAGGCCCCCCTGCCGACGTTCGATCACGCGGAAGCGCGGACGTGGCGTGGCGGCATCTGGACACCTGCCAGTTTCAGACCCACCTGCGGGCGGAGATTCCGCGCGTGCAATGTCCGACGCACGGCGTCAAGCAAGTCCGCGTGCCGTGGGCCGAGCCGCGGAGTCGCTTCACGGTGCTGATGGAGCGCCTGGTGATCGATCTGATCCTCCAGTGCAGCACCGTGAAGGGCGCCTGCGCGATCGCGGGCCTCAGCTGGGACGAGGCATGGGGGATCATGCGGCGCGCCGTGGCCCGCGGGCAGCGACGGAAAGCCGCCCAGCCAATCCGCTATATCGGCGTGGACGAGAAAGCCTTCCGCAAAGGGCATCGCTATCACACGATCGTCTGCGACTTGGAGCGCTCGACGGTGGAGTTCGTGGCCGAGGAACGCCGGACCGAGAGCCTCGCGGCGTACTATCGGCAGTTGACCGACGCGCAGACGTCCGCGCTGCAGGCCGTCGCGATGGATATGTGGAACCGTACGTCCTGGCGACCCGGGACGGCCTGCCCGACGGGGCCGAGCGGATCGTGTTCGACCGATTTCACATCATGCGCGAGATGACGAAGGCCGTCGACACCGTCCGCAAGCAGGAGCACCGCGCCTGGCTGCAAGCCGGCGAGGACTCGCCGCTGACCGGCACGAAGTACGTCTGGCTCTTCAGCGAAGAGAACTTGCCCGATCATCATGCCGAGGCCTTCGCCGCGCTGCAGGCGCTCAACCTGAAAGTCGGCCGGGCTTGGGCGATCAAGGAAGCGCTCCGGACGCTCTGGACGTTTCGGCAGGAGGCCGCGGTCCGTCGCTTCTTCGACGATTGGTACGCCTGGTGGGCGATCCGCTCCCAGCTGGATCCTGTGAAGAAGGTCGCCGACATGATGAAGCGTCATCTCGACGGCGTCCTCCGCTTCGTGAAGCACCCGATCACCAACGGTGTCGCCGAGGGACTCAACAGCAAGATCATGAGCATTAAACGGAAAGCCGGCGGCTTCCGCAACGCTCAGAACTTCACGACGGCGATCTACTTCCACTGCGGAGGGCTCGATCTCTACCCACGCTAATTCCGGAAGGTTCCAATCTAGTTTGACGTGCTTGGCTGCCGCGGTCGCGCAGACCGCGGCATGTGAATATTTCAGCGACTTGTGGGCCATGAACGTTCGCGGTTTGCCGGTCGTCGCGAAGCTATCTCCTGGCAGTATCTCGGTCGTCGCGTCTGCGGAAGCGAGTCCAACTTCAATGTGGCGTCTGACCTGCCGACAATGGCAGTCAGCCCCGTACCGCGAGCACGAGGCGGGACCCTTCAGGATGCTACTGACAGCCACACGGACTGTGGAAGATCTGACACACCGCACCGCCACCGGGATCCGGACTATGTCCGTACGTGTAATTGCCCGTGAACCTACAGGGGCCGAAATCGCGATCACCTTGTGCATTGCTGAGCGCATTATCCGCGATGAACCCGGCTCCGATCCCATCGATAGCCAGATTGACGACGGACCCAGCTACCGTGTTGTACCTGACTTCACCGACATCCTCGATGAACGAGTCGGCGTTCCATGGATGATTCCCGATCATTATTCCAAAGCTGAGAAGATTATAACCAGAAATGATCGTATTGTCGGTGAATCTACCGCCAGCCAGTGTCGCAATCAGAGCAGGGCCGGGATCCCCAAGCTTGAAACCCGCGAAGGCGTAAAGGTCATCATTTCGGATTTCATTGAATCGGACAGTGCAGTTCGTGCCCGTGAATACAACCAGCCCGACATCCGTGTTGTTCACGATGACGTTGTTGGTGACGGTCCCGCCGTTACACTCCGTCAAAGTGATTCCATCGGCCCACGGTCCTGGCGATTCAGTACCGTTGTCCGCAGCGTACACGCTGTAAATCTCATAGTTGGCTCCGGTCGCCTCAAGGCCTGAGCCGCACATGGCATTGATCGTGTCTACGTGGTGGAATACGTACCCCACACCGCTAGTCCAGACATTGGAACCGTCGAAACCTGTTGCGGCGCAGATGTCTGTTCGAGTGCGATTATCT
>JBBEBA010000089.1:0-58649 GCA_040882575.1 Gemmatimonadota bacterium | reverse complement strand
GGATCGCCTCGAGGAACGGCAGCGACTCGATGTCGCCGACCGTGCCGCCGATCTCCGTGATCACGACATCCCGGCTCGGCGCCAGCCGGCGGATCGCGTGCTTGATCTCATCCGTGATGTGCGGCACCACCTGCACCGTCGCACCCAGGTAGTCGCCGCGGCGTTCCTTCGTGATCACGTCCAGGTAAATGCGGCCGGTCGTGATGTTGTTCGCCTGCGACAGCGACTCGTCGATGAACCGCTCGTAATGCCCCAGGTCCAGGTCCGTCTCCGCACCATCGTCCGTCACGAACACCTCGCCGTGCTGGTACGGCGACAGTGTGCCCGGATCCACGTTGATGTACGGATCGAACTTCTGGATCGTCACGCGCAGCCCGCGCTCCACCAGCAGACGCCCGATCGACGCGGCCGCGATCCCCTTCCCCAGCGAGGAGACCACACCGCCCGTGATGAAGATGTACTTCGTCGGCTGCTGATTCTGATCACTCATGCGCGCTGCTTCCCCGGATATGTTGATCACCGCTTCGCGGTAGTTCAGTCCCAAGCCTCTCACCGGCCCGGTCGGCATCCGCCTGCGTGTCCACGCCGCCCGCCGCCGCCGCGACCAGCCCGACGCCAATGCTCAGTCCCGCCGCCAGCGCGCGCAACTGCTCGAGCTGCTCGATCCGCTCGAGCTCCGACGCCGGCAGCTCGTTCCAGCCCCTGAGCACCGCCGGACGGTACGCGTACAGTCCCACATGCCGCAGGTACGGCGCGCCCAGCAGGTCCGCCGACGTCGGGCCGCCGTCCCTGGCGTGTGGGATCGGGCTTCGCGAAAAATACAGGGCCGAGCCGTCCGCCCGCCGCGTCACCTTCACCACCGACGGATCCCGCCACGCCTCCATCGTACCCACAGGCGCCGCAACGGTACCCATGTCGAAGCCGCCTCTCACCTGCGCCACCGCCTCGCGCACGTGCTCCTGCTCGATGAACGGCTCATCACCCTGAACATTCACCACCACATCAAACCCGCGGTATGCCGCACGCCCAGCCACTTCCGCGATCCGCGACGTGCCCGAGTCGTGGACAGCCGACGTCAGCTCGCAGCGCGCGCCCCACCGCGCACACGCTTCCGCGATCTCCTGCGCGTCCGTCGCCACCACCACCTCATCCAGCACCTCGAACGATGCGACGCGGCGCCACACCCACTCCAGCAGCGGCCGACCGGCCAGCATGTGCAGCGGCTTGCGCGGCAGCCGCGTCGACGCGAGCCGGGCAGGAATCACAGCCAGTGTACGTTCGATGGGCACCGCATCGGGCAGCAGGAACAGGGGCAGGTGGCGGCGCGGGCCGGGCGCGGAGGCGCCGCCGACTGCAAATTTCACGCCCGAAATTTAGCCTGCGACCGCGTCGATGTCAAAGGGGATGCGGGGCCGCTGCGGGCACTGGTCAGTTAGCCGTCTGCCAGGGGTAGGTCCGGGCGGGCGCGCGGACGCCGACGCTGACCTTGACGTCGTCGGCGAAGTGCTCCGGATTCGTCATGACGCGGACATAGGCCATGCTCCATGCGAGGCGGATGCCGACGTTCTGCTCGAAGCGTCGACTCTCTTCGGCGGTCCAGGCCATGCCTGCGGCGTGCAGCAGCTCGAGGGCCGGGATGCCGAGAATTGGGGTGCGGAGCCGCGCAGTCAGGGGAATGGAGTAGGACGTTTCGACGAAGGCGATGCGATCGCCGCGGAACTCGGCATCCTCGAAGGTGGTCATGGTGCCGGAGCCGCCGACGAAGCCCCAGCGCTGCCCTGGCAGCGAAGTCGTGCCGGGAAGCGGCCCCTGGAAGTGGGGCTCCAGGCGAAGTGTGTGGTTCGCGAGGGCTGGCATTGCCCAGTCGGCGTCGAGGGAGTACATGGCGAATGCGTGATCACCGTCGAGCAGTTCGCCGCCGGCCTCGAAGGCGGCCAGGAGCTCGAGTGCGTGGGTGTTCATGATCCACTCGCTCGCGATCAGTGCGCGGACGCTCGCGATGCGGCTGGGCTCGAATTCGATGTTGTCCTGGCGGAAATCGCCGAACAGGCTCCAGGGAGTGCCGGTGTCGAGCGGCTCCGCATCCTCGAGCTGCGCACGGAGGAATGCGTTCGTCACGCGGGGCCCGCTTTCGAGCAGACGCCGCAGCTCTGCATAGGCGCGGTCCACGCCGAAGTAGTCGCGGCGATCCTTGCCCTGCGCGAGCGCGCTTATGGTGTTGGTGAAGTCGGAGCGGATCCAGCGGTCGTTGGTGGCGAATGTATGCTCGGCGCCGAAAGCGAGCTCGGTACGGCCGCGCGCAGCGGCGAGCTCGAGCCCGCCACCAAAATCGCCGCGCTGCGAGTAGTACTCCGCCCGTCCGCGCACGATCGGCTCGACGCGTCCGATCCGCGGCAGCAGGTACCCGACGCCGATGCCGAGCGTCAGCCCGTTCACGCGATCATAGGTCGGGATCAGCACGCCTTGGAAGCCGTCCAGCACGAGGCTGGACGCGTGGGTCGTGCCGGCAATGACGATCGAGCCGTCTGCAGACCGCTCGATCATGTATTCCGCATTCGGCTCCGACCGTATGCTGCCCTGTATGGTGGCCTGTTCCGAGGGGTATAGGCCGCCGGCGATGTTGCGGACATCACCGAGCACGCGCGCGGTCGGACGCAGGAACGCGTTGGCGTCGATCAGCAGCAGGTCGCCGGCAATAGTGCCCTCGAGCCGCAGCGTCGCGCCCGCGACCAGGACATCGCCCCGGATGGTATCCGCACGGCCGATGAGGGTGTCGCGTGCGATGAGCGTGTAGTCGCCGCCATCGATAACCCCTCGCAGGTAGACGTCGTGCTCGATGTCGCCGCGGCCGCGCAGTTCCACCCGTTGCGCCTCGAGCGCCGGCGCGCCAGCGGTGAGGGCCGGCAGGACGACCGCCGCGAGCCGGAGAGCCCGCTTCATGAGCGCGACATGAAGTTGCGCACCAGCTCGCGACCGAATTCGCTGGCAATGGACTCCGGGTGGAACTGAACGCCCCATACCGGATGCTCGCGATGGCGCATGGCCTGGATCTCGTCCTCCCACCCGTCCTCGTCAGTCCACGCGAGGACTTCGAGGTCGGCCGGCAGCGTCTCCCGGTCTACGATCAGCGAGTGGTAGCGCGTGACACGGAGCGGCGTCGGCAGGCCGGCGAAGATGTCCGCACGACTGTGCGCGACGGGCGAGACCTTGCCGTGCATGATGCGGCGCGCGCGCACGACGTCGGCGCCGTACGCAGCGCCGATGGCCTGATGACCGAGGCAGACCCCGAGCATCGGCGTGGTCGGGCCCATGCGCCGGATCAGGTCCACACTGATGCCTGCCTTCGACGGCGTGCACGGGCCGGGCGAGATGACGATCCGCTCCGGAGCCAGCCGGACGACGTCGTCCACGGTGATCTCGTCGTTGCGACGCACCTCCGCCTCCACGCCCAGCTCGCCGAAGAGCTGCACCAGGTTCCAGGTGAACGAGTCGTAGTTGTCAATGACCAGCAGCACGCCGCACCCTTGTGTTCACTGTCTCACGCTTCACGTTTCACGTTTCACGCTTCACGTTTCACGCTTCACGCTTCACGCCCGTGGATGATAACGCCGATGCACGTCCCTCAGGTACTCGCGGTCAACGTGCGTGTAGATCTGCGTCGTAGCGATGTCGGCATGGCCGAGCATCTCCTGTACGGAGGCGAGGTCCGCGCCGCCCTCGAGCAGGTGTGTCGCAAACGAGTGCCGCAGGGTATGCGGGGTGACCCGTTTCTGCACGCCCGCGCGCAGCACGTGCTTCCTGAGGATCTTCCACACGCCCATCCGCGTCAATGGCGTTCCGCGCGCATTGAGGAACACCACGCCCTCACCGCGGTTCCGCGCGAGGATGGGTCGGATCTCGCGGAGGTAGACGATCAGCGCCTGCAGCGCCGCGCGCCCGAGCGGCACCATGCGCTCGCGGGACCCCTTGCCCAACACGAGAGCGAGCCCGTCCTGCAGGTCGATGTCGCGCGCCTTGACGGTGATCAGCTCGCCGACGCGGACGCCGGAGGCGTAGGCGAACTCGAGCAGTGCCTTGTCGCGCCAGAACAGGCGGTCGGCCGGATCGGGCGCATCGAGGATGGCCGCGACCTCGTCGCGGCTGAGCACGTTGGGCAGCCGCCGCCACGCCTTCGGCAGCTCGACACGGTCCGTTGGGTCGGCGACGACCGTGCCCTCCAGCAGCAGGTAGCCGAAGTACGTGCGCATCGCAGAGACACCGCGTCGGATCGAGCTGGGCTGCAGGCCCTGGTCCTTCAGATAGTAGATGAACTCGCGCAGGTCGGTGGCGCCCACGTCTTCCGGCCGTTCGATGCCGCGCGCGTGCATGAAGGTGACCGCGCGGTCGAGGTCGCGCTCGTAGGCGTCGAGCGTGCGCGGCGACAGCCCGCGCTCGAGCGACAGGTGGTCCAGGAACGCCTGCACGGCGAAGGCGCCGCTGCGACGCGGCGTGCTCAAGGCGCCTCGCCGTGTCGGCTGCGCAACCACCACGCGATGACGAGCAGGACCAGGACGCCTGCGACGAGCAGCAGTCCCGTGCTGGCGCGGCCGAAGAAGGCCATGATCGCCGCCCAGTTGCGGCCGGCGAGGGCACCAAGGTACACGAGCGCGCCGTACCAGATGGCCGATGCGATGGCGAGCGGCAGGATGATCCGGCGGAGCGGCACGCGGGTGACGCCGGCGAACACAGGGACCAGTGCGCGAAACGCGGGCAGGAAGCGGCTGACGAAGATCGCAGGCGTGCCCCAGCGGCCGTAGAACGTGCCGATCTGCGCGATCTGCCGCGGCTTCAGCAGCCAGTGGCCGATCGGCGTGGAGAAGGCCGGCGCGCCGTAGCGGTAGGCCAGCAGATAGACACCGATTGCGGATCCCACGTTGGCGAGCCAGGTGAACAGGAAGACGAGCCGCGGGTCCGCGCGGCCGGACTCCGCCAGGAACGCGCCGAGCAGGACGAACGTGTCCGCCGGCACGGGCGGCACGACGTTCTCGATCGCCGCACCGATGCCGATGGTCAGATAGATGAGCGCGGGCGGAAGCTCCGCCAGCCACTGCAGCACTGCGTTGATGCGCGCCTCCGCGGCCGGGCGTCAGCCTTCGATGCGGTCGACGAGGACGACCGCGATGGCGGCGATGCCTTCACCCCGTCCTATCCAGCCCATCCCCTCGTTCGACTTGCCCTTCACGGACACCAGCGCAGGTGCGATACCGAGCGCTTGCGCGAGCCGTTCGCTCATTGCGTCCGCATACGGCCCGATGCCCGGCTGTTCCGCAACGACGGTGACATCCACGTTCACGACCTGGTAGTTCTGTTCGGCCGCGAGCTGTCCTGCGTGATGCAGCAGTGCGATCGAGTCCGCACCCCGCCAGCGTTCGTCGGTTGGCGGGAAGTGGCGGCCGATGTCGCCGAGCGCTGTCGCGCCGAGCAGCGCGTCGATCACCGCATGGGCGACCGCGTCGGCGTCGGAGTGCCCGTCGAGGCCCAGCGTATGCTCTATCTCGACGCCGCCCAGCACGAGCCGGCGACCGGCCGCGAAGCGGTGCGAGTCGTACCCGATGCCGACTCTCACGCCGACATCAATCCGCCCGGCCCATGATGCGGAGCGCCAGGTGCGCCGCGTTCTTCGCGCTGTCGATGCCGACGCACGCGACGGGCACGCCCGGCGGCATCTGCACGATCGACAGCAGTGCGTCGAGTCCGCCGAGCGCTGCGTTCAGCGGCACACCTATCACCGGCAGCCTGGTGTGCGCCGCAACGACGCCGGGCAGTGCGGCCGACAGGCCGGCGCCGCAGATCACGACGGCAAAGCCTTTCTCCGCAGCGGTGCGCGCCAGCTCCGCCGTGCGATCCGGGTCGCGGTGCGCGCTCGACACGACGACCTCCGTCTCGATCCCCTTCTCATGCAGAATCGGGAGCGCCTTCTCCATGCGCTCCCGATCCGACTCCGAGCCCATCATTATGAGTACCTTGCTCATGCTCTCCTCAAACAGTCGCGTGCTCAGTGACACTCGCGTGTTCTGTGACACTTACGTGTTCTCGCCGGCAGCACGGGCAGCCGTCATCCGACTCCTGCGCCAGCCTGTAATCCTGGTATCGCCGCGCCGGACGGAATCCCGCGTCCCCGATGATCCGGCAGATCTCGTGCTCCGGCATGATGAAGTCGATGCCTGTCGCGCTGACGACGTTCTCTTCGATCATCAGGGAGCCAAAATCGTTCGCACCGAAGCGGAGCGCGATCTGCGCCATCTTCGGGCCCTGGGTCACGTACGAGACCTGGATGTTGTCGATGTTGTCAAGCACCAGCCGTGACAGCGCCGTCATCTTCAGGTAGTCCATACCCGTGCCGAGGTCGATCTTCCAGTCCTGCATCTCCGTCAGCGACGGCTGGAACGACCACGTGATGAACGCCGTGAACCGACCGGCGCCGCGCGCGACGCTACGCGCCTGCACGTCGCGCAGCTTCAGCATGTGCTCGAGCCGGTCCTCCCACGTCTCGCCCACGCCGTACATCATCGTGGACGTGGTCAGCAGGCCGGCCTCGTGGGCTGCCTCGTGGATCTCGAGCCAGCGCTGCGAATCGATCTTCTTCGGCGCGATGAAGTCGCGCACCGCATCGACCAGCACTTCCGCACCCGCGCCGGGAATCGAGTCCAGGCCGGCCTCGTGCAGCTGACGCAGGACCTCGTCCAGCGGCAGCTTCGACACCTTGACCATCATCTCGATCTCCGATGCACTGAAGCCGTGCACGTGGATCGGGTGGTGCTCCTTGATGTAGCGCAGCAGGTCGAGGTACCAGTCGAGCGGCAGGTACGGATTGTGACCGCCCTGCATCAGGATCTGAACCGCCCCGACCGCCTTCGCCTCGTCGATCTTGCGACCGATCTCCGCATGGTCGAGGACGTACGCCTCGTCGTCCTTCGGCCGCCGGTAGAACGCGCAGAACCGGCAGTCGGTCACGCACAGGTTCGTGTAGTTGATGTTGCGATCGACGATGTACGTGACGACGCCGTCCGGATGCCTCTTCGCGCGCAGCGCGTCCGCGCGCGCCCCCAGCTCCAGCAGCGGCGTCGTTTCCAGAAAATCACGCCAGGCAGCAATGTCAGCGGCGAACGGCCGCGCCTCGAGCCGCTGCGGCACATAGACCGGCTGCTCCAGCCGGTTGCGCGCGCCCGTAGACCCCGCCCCCGTCGGCTCACGCACCCGCGGCGCCACCGTCGAGAGGATCGGCAGCGCCAACCCCTGCCCCCACCCATGCCCCTTGCCGTTCCCGCCGTTCCCGCCGTTCCCGCCGTTCCCGCCGCTCCCCCGCTCCCCCGCTCCCCCGCTCCCCCTCACCATGCGGCTATCTCCTCATACCGGACGTTTCGCTCTACGGGGCGTTTGCCGGCATCCTTCACCAGCCGCACGATCTCGGCGAACGTCATGCCTTCAGGCGTCGCTGCACCTGCCTCGTGGTAGATGCGCTCGCGCCGGACTGTGCCCTCGAGGTCATCGACGCCGAAATGCAGCGCGATCTGGCTGACCTTCGGCGAGTTCATGATCCAGTGCGTCTTGATGTGCGGGATGTTGTCCAGGAACAGGCGACCGACCGCGAGATTCTTGAGGTCGTCGAAACCCGTCGTGGCCGTGCCGGTGCGCCCGAGCTCCTCGCCCAGTTCGTTGTTGTCCGGGTGGTATGCGAGCGGGATGTACGTCAGGAACCCGCCGGTCTCGTCCTGCAGGTCGCGCAGAGTCTCGAGATGATCGACCCGGTCCTGCAGCGACTCGACATGGCCGTACAGCATCGTGCAGTTCGTCGGGATGCCGAGGCTGTGCGCGGTCCGATGCACGGCGACCCAGTCCTCCTCACCGAGCTTGTGCTTCGCGATCGTCGCACGCACGCCTCTGGCGAACACCTCGGCGCCGCCGCCCGGCAGCGATTGGAGCCCGGCGTCGCGGAGACGGACCAGCACATCCTCGACGGACATCTTCTCGATGCGCGCCAGGTGCGCGATCTCGACGGCCGTCAGCGCCTTGATCTCGACGCCGGGATGGCGCTCCTTGAGGCCGCGGATCAGCTCCTCGTAGTATGAGACGCGCAGCTTCGGGTGCAGCCCGCCGACGATGTGGAACTCGCGCACGGGCGTGTCCGTTGCGAGCGCGGCTTCGTGGTACGCCTCCTCCAGCGTCATCGTGTACGCACCGTCCTCGCGCGGCATGCGTGCGAACGAGCAGAACGTGCACGTCTTGCGCAGGATGCAGACGTTCGTCGGATTCAGGTGCTGGTTCGCGCAGATGAACACGCGGTCGCCGTTCTTCCGCCGGTTGACCGCGTCGGCGAGTGCGCCGATCCCGAGCAGGTCGTCCGACTCGAAGAGCGCGAGTGCGTCCGCGGGCGCGAGACGCTCACCCGCCTCGACCTTGTCCGCGATGCTGAACAGCGAACGGTCCGCTGGACGGATCGCCGGCGTGTCCAGCAACCGCCCGGCCAGAACGGCGGGGGCCGACATCATCTCGCTGATCCTCTGCAATTGCTCGTGAACCACAACATGCAGTGGAGAATAGGGCTGAAAAGGGGGAGGGGCAACCCGGGATTGACACGTTGGCGAGCCTTGGGAATTGACCCGAGAGCCGATCGCGACGCACATTGTTGGCGGGCAACCGGGAGGCAGACATGATCGTGCTCGTGAAGTTCCGAGCCTCGTGGAGATGATCGTCGCGGCGGTCCGGCGGCGCGTGTTGTGATCGGCGGAAGGCCCGGCCGCTTCGCGATCGCGGGCGCAACTATCGTCGGCCTGCTGACCGCGGCCATGCCCGGCAGGTGACCTGTGTACTCTCAACTTGATCTCCAGCACATCGTAGGAACCGTGGGCACTCTTCAGAGCCGAATCGGGGAACGCTTCCCTGGGTCGGGTTTGGAGAAGGTGGCTGCGGAGCTGTATCGAATCGGCCAGGAGACGGGGCCGATCATCGAGCGCGCCGCCCGACCTCATTGGCCTCTTCGGGTCGCAGTCGCTCTCGTGGCAATCGCCATGGTCGGTCTCACGGCGGGCCTGGTCTGGTACCTCGGCTCGTTGTCCTTCGATGTGGATGGAGTCGGGGACATATTGCAGGCAATCGAGTCCGCTGCTCAGGACCTGATCTTCTTTTCGGTAGCCATGTACTTCATGTTCACGCTGGAGTCTCGACTGAAGCGGCGGGTGGCACTGCGGGAGCTCCATCGGCTCCGGAGCATCGTCCACATCGTTGATATGCACCAGTTGACGAAGGATCCAGAGCATCTGCTGAGTCCGCACCTGCGCACAGCATCGTCGCCCAGGCAACGATTCACACGCTTTGAATTGGCTCGCTACCTGGACTACTGCACCGAGTTGCTGTCCCTGAGCAGCAAGCTGGCCGCCGTGCACGTCCAGCACCTCAATGACGCAGTCGTGCTGAACGCGGTGAATGACGTGGAGACCCTGGCGGCAAATCTGTCGAGCAAGATCTGGCAGAAGATCGTTATTCTGGACACCGTCGCGGACCGTAGCGACAGCGCATTGCGGCCGCTCCGCGACGCGGTTGCCCCGCCACGAGGTTAGAGGCACAGGATGCATTCAACGCAGCAGTGGTCGACTCGCCGGACTGCGCGAGCCGCGTGGTTGGCCACCGGGGCGACAATCATGGTCGTCAGCGTGAGCGGCTGCGGCGGCGACTCGGTGATGGATCCGCCCGCCGCGACGGGCCTGGCGTTCCGCGTGCAGCCGGCGAACGCGACGGCCGGTACGCCGTTCGCTCCCGCGCTCGAGGTGGAGATTCGGGATGCCACCGGCACACGCGTGACCACCGCCGGGCATGCCGTCACCCTCGCCCTCGCCTCTGCCGGCGGCGGCGCGACCCTCGCCGGTACGACGACCGTGAACGCCGTCGCCGGTGTAGCGAGCTTCGCCAACCTCTCGATCGACATGGCCGGCGAGGACTACGCACTCGCGGCCAGCTCGAACGCCCTCGCCGGCGCGACCAGCGGGTCCTTCTCGATCACCGCCGCGGCGCCGGCGCGGCTCGCATTCGTGGTTCAGCCGACCACCGCGGAGGGAATGCAGGCCATCGCACCCTCGGTTCAGGTGGAGGTCCGCGACGCCTTCGACAACTTCGTGCCCGGCGCGGCGGACGTGGTCACGCTCGCTCTCGGATCGAACCAGAATCAGGCGACCCTCACCGGGACGACCACGACGAGCGCGTCGGACGGGATCGCAACGTTCCCGGATCTTCGAATCGACCGTCCTGGAGCCGACTATACCCTGGTCGCGAGCTCCGGCGAGCTGGTCGAGGCCACCAGCGCCCCCTTCGGCATCTCGCTCACCTTCGCCAAGGTGAGCGCCGGGACCGGGCACACGTGCGGCGTCACGACCACGCGCGTCGCCTACTGTTGGGGCGGGAATGGCTCCGGTCAACTGGGCGACGGGACCACGACGTTCGCACCCAGTCCGGTCGCGGTGGCGGGCGGGCTCCACTTCGCCTCCGTGGACGCCGGGAACGGTACTACCTGCGGGGTGACGACCGCCGGAGCGGCATACTGCTGGGGCGGCAACACCGATGGTCAACTCGGCGACGGCAGCACCAGCGACCGGAGCAGCCCGGTGGCCGTCGGCGGCGGGCTCACCTTCGCCATGGTGAGCGCAGGCGTCCAGACGTGCGGCGTGACCACGGGTGGCGCAGCCTACTGCTGGGGCAGCAACGTCAGCGGCAGTCTGGGTGACGGTACCAACATCGGCCGAACCAGCCCGTCGGCGGTTCTCGGCGGATTGAGCTTCGCCGCTGTGAGCGCCGGACACCTCCACACCTGCGGCATCAGCGCCGCCGGTGAGGCGTTCTGCTGGGGGTACAACGTCTTCGAGCAACTTGGCGACGGTACCAGCACCGACAGCAACACTCCGGTGGCGGTCCTCGGCGAGCTCACGTTCGCCGCCGTGGAGGCCGGCGGCCTCTTCAGCTGCGGCGTGACGACCGGCAACGCAGCATACTGCTGGGGCCACAACGCCCAGGGTCAACTCGGCGACGGCTCCACCAGCGACCGGAGCAGCCCGGTGGCGGTCGGCGGCGGGCCGCCCTTCGCCCTTGCCGCCGCTGGCGGAAGTCACGCATGCGCCGTTGCACCGTCGGGCGCGGCGTCATGCTGGGGACTGAACACAAACGGCGCTCTGGGCGACGGCACGACGACCAGTCGCACGAGTCCCGTGACCGTCGAAGGTGGGGTCACCTTTGATGGGGTGAGCGCGGGTGCCGATCACAGCTGTGGTGTGACGCCCGAGGGCACCGCGTACTGCTGGGGCAGCGGCGCCTTGCTCGGTACCGGAACGTCGATGCAAAGCTCAGTGCCGGTCCGCGTGATGCAGTGAGCCCTATTCGCCGTCAAACCTCCGCACGGCAATACACACGTTGTGCCCGCCAAACCCGAACGAGTTGGATATCGCCACCTCGACCTCCCTCTCGATTCCCTGATTGTGCGCGTAGTTCAGATCGCACGCAGGATCCGGCGTCGAGAAGTTGATGGTGGGCGGGATCCGCCCTTCCCTGCACACGAGCGTCGCGATGACCGCCTCGACCGCGCCGGCCGCGCCGAGCAGATGGCCGGTCATGGACTTCGTCGAGCCGACGACCAGCTCATATGCGTGATTGCCGAACACCGCCTTGATCGCGAGCGTCTCGTTCAGGTCGTTCATCGGCGTGGACGTGCCGTGCGCGTTGATGTAATCGATGTCGGTCGCATCGAGACCCGCGTCGTCGAGGGCGCGCCGCATGGCGAGCTGCGCGCCCGCGCCTTCGGGCGCAGGCGCCGTGAGGTGGTAGGCGTCGGCGCTCTGACCGAAGCCGATGACCTCGCCGAGGATCTCGGCGCCGCGGCGGCGCGCATGCTCGAGCTCCTCCAGCACCAGCACGCCCGCACCCTCACCGAGCAGGAAGCCGTCGCGTGTGGCGTCGAACGGGCGGCTCGCGGTTCCGGGCGAGTCATTGCGGGCGGTGAGCGCCTTCATGTTGGCGAAGCCGGCGATCGTCAGCGGTGTGACTGCGGATTCGGTGCCGCCCGCGAGCATCGCATCGGCGTCGCCCCGCTCGATGATGCGGAACGCATCACCGACCGCGTGCGCGCTGGACGCGCAGGCGGACACGGTGCAGTAGTTCGGACCGCGCATGCCGAAGCGCATCGACACGTGACCCGCTGCAATGTCCGGGATGAACATCGGCACGAAGAATGGGCTGACGCGCTTCGGCCCGCGCGTCACCATGATGCGGGTCTGTTCCTCGAATGTCGCAATGCCGCCGATGCCGCTGCCGATTATGACGCCGACCCGATCGAAATCGATGTCCTGCGCACCTTCAGTGAGGCCTGCCTGGCGGACGGCTTCCTCGGACGCGGCGATGGCGAGCTGCGCGAAGCGGTCCATCCGCTTCGCCTCTTTGCGGTCGAGGTACCGGTCCGGCTCGAAGCCCTTCACCTCCGCGGCGATGCGGACATCGAAGTCATCCGTCGCATCGAACTGCGTGATCGGGCCGCCGCCGCTCCTGCCCTCGTTCAGAGCCTTCCAGGAGCTGGACAGATCGTTGCCGACGGCTGTAAGCATGCCCATCCCCGTCACCACCACGCGGCGGCGCTGCCCGCGGGAATTCATCAATTCCCCTCGCTGCTGGCCGGGCGGTTACTCGACACCCTTTTCCCGGAGATACTTGACGGCGTCTCCGACCGACTGGAGGCCCTCGGCGTCCTCATCGGGAATCTCGATCCCGAATTCCTCTTCGAAGGCCATCACCAGCTCGACCGTGTCGAGAGAGTCGGCGCCGAGATCCTCGACGAACGAGGCCTCGAGCGTGACCTTCTCGGGCTCGACACCCAGCTCGTTGATGATGATCTCCCTGACCTTCGACTCGGTGTTGTCCGCCATCTTATCCTCTCGGTTGATGTGTCAAATCACCATGCCGCCATCGACGACGATGACCTGGCCGGTAATATACGCTGCCCCAGGCCCTGCCAGAAACCGGACGACGGACGCAATATCATCGCCGCGACCCAGACGCCCCAGCGCAATCTGTCCCAGCAACGCTTCCCGCACGTCCGCGCCCAGGTCCGCGGTCATCTCGGTCTCGATGTAGCCGGGGGCGACGGCGTTGCACAGCACGTTGCGCGAAGCCAGCTCCCGCGCCACCGACTTCGTCAATCCGATCAGGCCGGCCTTCGATGCGGCGTAGTTCGCCTGACCGGGATTGCCCGTGAGCCCGACGACGCTCGATATGTTGATGATCCTGCCGTCACGCTGGCGCATCATGCCGCGCGCGACCGCGCGGATCATGTGGAACGAGCCCTTCAGGTTCGTGTCCACGACGCGGTCCCATTCATCGTCGGACAGGCGCATCAGCAGGTTGTCGCCCGTCACGCCCGCATTGTTGACGAGCACATCGGGCGAGCCCATGTCCGCCTCTACCTGCTTCACCAGCGCCGTGACCGCCGCGCCATCGGCGACATCGCAGCCGTAGCCGGCGTGCCCGCTCCCGGGCAGCTCGGAGGCAGCAGCAGCAGCACGATCGCCGGCCCGGGCGATCACGGCGACGCGTGCACCACCGGTCGCCAGATGCCCGGCAATGCTCCTGCCAATACCGCGGCTGCCACCGGTCACCAGCGCGACCCTGCCGGTCAGCTCCTGCTCCATCCAGCCTCCCGTCCTGCACCCAGTGCGTCCACGTCCGACAGCGTACCGAGCGCGGTGCACACAGCAGACCGTTCGATCCGCCGCAGCAGCCCCGTCAGCACGTTGCCCGGCCCGATCTCGAAGAACTGCTCCGTCCCCGCGTCCAGCATCGTCCGCAGCGATGCCGTCCAGCGGACGGGCGAGGTGAGCTGCGCCACGAGCAGGCGCCTCGCCTCGTCCACGTCCGTCACCGCTGCCGCCGTCACGTTGGAGACGACCGGGAACGATGGCGTCGCGAAATTCGCGGTGGCAAGTTGGGCATCGAGCCCCTGCTCCGCCACGTCCATCAGCGGTGAATGGAACGCGCCGGAGACATTCAGTCGCACGGCGCGCCTGGCGCCCGCCGCCTTCGCCAGCTCCATCGCGCGCTCCACTGCCGGCACATCGCCGCTGATGACGAGCTGGCCGGGCGAGTTGTAGTTGGCGGGCACGCACGCGCCGCCGCCGGAGGACGCCTCGCGGCAGACCTGCTCGACGGTCTCATCGTCGAGACCGAGCAGCGCGGCCATGGTGCCCGGCCGCTGCTCTCCGCTCTGCTGCATCAGCTCGCCCCGCCGACGCACGATCGCAACCCCATCGGCAAGAGACAGCATGCCGCCGGCGACGTATGCGCTGAACTCGCCCAGGCTGTGGCCGGCAGCGATGCCGGCGCTGCCGAGACGGTCCCGCACGACGCGGTAGACGGCAATGGAATGCGTCAGAATCGCCGGCTGCGCGTTGCTCGTCGCCGTGAGCTCCTCATCCGGTCCCTCCCACGCGAGGCGGGAGAGCGGGAGGCCCAGAACGTCGTCGACCTCCTCGAAGACGGCGCGCGCCTCGGGCCAGGCGTCGGCCAGGTCGCGGCCCATACCGACGAACTGCGAGCCCTGCCCGGGAAAGAGCAGGCCTACCACTCGAGTACCGTCGCCGCCCACGTGAAGCCGGCGCCGAACGCAACCATCAGCACGCGGTCGCCGGCCTTCAGCCGACCCTGCTCCGCCGCCTCGTCGAGTGCGACGGGTATCGTCGCCGAGCTCATGTTGCCGTACCGGTGCACGTTCACGAACACCTTCTCCATCGGGATGCCGGCATACTTCGCGGTCGCCTCGATGATCCGCATGTTGGCCTGGTGCGGCACGAGCAGATCGATGTCCGCGCCGGTCAGACCGGCCCGGACCAGCGCCTGGTCGGCGGCTTCGGCCATCGAGCGCACTGCCGACCTGAAGACCTCCCGGCCGGCCATCTGCACGAGATGCTGCCGGGTGTCCAGCACCGCGATGTCCATCGGCACGCGCACGCCGCCAGCGGGCCGCCACAGCAGTTCGGCCAGCGTGCCGTCCGACTTCATGAAGCTGGACAGGATCCTGTGGCCGCGGCCGTTCCGCTCGGTCGTCGCTTCGACGCGCCGCACGACGGCGGCGCCTGCGCCGTCGCCGAACAGCACGCACGTGCCGCGGTCCGTCCAGTCGACGATGCCGCTCATCTTCTCCGTCGACACGACGAGCGCGAGCTCCGCGTTGCCGGCGGCAATGTGACCCTCGGCAATCGACAGGCCGTACAGGAAGCCGGAGCATGCTGCGGCGATGTCGTAGGCGGCCGCGTTCGTGGCGCCGAGCAGCGCCTGCAGGTCGCATGCGGTGGACGGCAGCAGCCTGTCGGGCGTGGCGGTGGAGAGCACGACGATGTCGAGCTCGCCGGCTCGCACGCCTGCACGATCCATGGCGATGCGGGCGGCGTGCGCGGCCATGTCCGCGGCGCCCGTGTCCGCGTCGGCAATACGCCGCTCCCGGATACCCGTGCGTTCGCGGATCCACTCGTCCGACGTGTCCACCAGCTTCGCGAGGTCCGCGTTCGTCATCACGCGGTCCGGCAGGTACCGGCCGGTGCCGATGATCTCGACCACGGGCTTGCGCGCCTTCACGCCGGGACCGAGCCTTCGCCCGTATCGGCGTCCGCGCCGGCGGCCGCGACGGCACGCTCGATGTGGCCGACGACTCCCATTTCCACCGCCTGCATCGCCATCCGAATGGCATTGCACACAGCGCGCGGCGGCGAGCCGCCGTGGCAGCAGATGGTCACGCCGTTCACGCCGAGCAGCGGCGCGCCACCGTACTCCGTGTAGTCGAACACACGGAACAGCCGGTCCAGCTCACTGGCCGCCGGTGTGTCGGCGAAAGCCTCCATCACCATCCCGTACGTGAACGTCATGACGGACTCGTAGAACTTGAGCAGCACGTTGCCGACGAAACCGTCGGCAACCAGCACGTCGCACGTGCTGCGGATGACGTCGCGACCCTCGATGTTGCCGACGAAATTCAGGTCCGATGCGGCCAGCAGGCGATGTGCCTCCACCGCTCGCTCATCACCCTTCTCCGACTCTTCGCCAATGTTCAGCAGGCCGACCCGCGGGTTCGGCCGCTGCCATACGTCCTCGACGTAGATCGAGCCCAGCCGCGCGAACTGCATCAGGTGCTGCGGCCGGCAGTCGATGTTGGCGCCAGCATCGATGAGCAGGCACGGCTGCACCGTCGTCGGCAGGATCGCGCCGACGCCCGGCCGGTCCACGCCGGGGATCGCCCGCAAATGAAAAAGGGACGCGGCCATGACGGCGCCAGTCGACCCGGCGCTCACGAACGCGTCCGCCTCTCCACTCTTCTGCAGCTTCAGTCCGACGACGATCGAGGAGCCCGGTTTGCGCCGCACGGCCGTAACCGCCGGCTCGCCCGGCTCGATCACATCTCCGGCATGCACTACACGCAACCGGCGCGCGGGCACATCGTGTAGTGCCAGCTCCGCCTCGACGCGCGCACCATCGCCGACGAGCAGCAACTCGAAATCGCCCGGCAGCTCACGCAGCGCCTGGACCGCGGCCTCCACCTCTATTCCGGGGTGCCTGTCCGTGCCCATGGCGTCCAGCGCTATGCGCACCGAACGCTCCCTAGATTTCCTCGACCTCGAATACCTGCCGGCCGCCGTATGTGCCGCACGTCGGGCAAACGCGATGCGGCACCTTCGGATCGCCGCATTTCGGACAACGGTTCGACGTCGGAACTTCCGCCTTCATCGCGCCGCGACGCTTTCTGCGCCGCTGCTTCGATACCCGCCTCTTCGGTACCGCCATACATCCTCCTCACTTCGAGCCCAACTGCCGCAGTGCGGACCAGCGGGGATCGGCGTCCTCGTCGACACAGTCGCACGAGGTCTGATTCAGGTTCGTACCGCACCGGGCACAGAAGCCACGGCACTCCTCATCGCACAACACGAACTGCGGGATCGCCAGCAGCACATGCTCCAGCACGGCAGGGCCGAGATCCAGGTCCCGGCCTCGCTCCGGCAGCGTGTACACCTCTGCCGCCTCGGCTTCCACCTCGGGAAGCCCCTCCTTGTAGAGCAGCGTGAGCTCTTCGTCCACTGCGTGCAGCACCGGCACCAGGCAGCGGCGGCACGAGAGGGCGGCCACAGCACGGACCCGGCCGCGGGCGAGGACATCGGCGCCGGCATGCTGCACGTCGAGACGCAGCGAGACCGGCCCGTCGAACGTCCATGGCAGCGGTGCCCACGCTGGATCGTCGGCCGGCACATCGGCGTCGATCCGGATCCGGTGCTGCCGCGCCAGGGTGCCGAGATCGACAGTCAGCATAGTCGTTCAAGATGCCTGAATCAGACCCATGTGTCAATCTGCGCCGGGCTCCGCGGATCAGCCGGCGATATCGGCCATTGCAAAGAAGAAGCCGGCCTCGCGGGCGGCGTTGTCGTCGGAATCGGACGCGTGAATCGCATTGCGTTCCTTGGACTCGGCGAAAAGCGCGCGGACGGTACCCTCGGCGGCTTCGGCGGGGTCCGTTGCGCCGATGGCCTCGCGCAGCGCGGCAACGGCGTCGGCGCGGCCGAGCAGCACGGGCACGCACGGGCCGGACGTCATGAAGCTGACGAGCGAGCCGTAGAACGGGCGCTCGCGGTGGACGGCGTAGAATTCGCCCGCCTGCTCCCGGGTGAGGTGCAGCATGCGGAGTGCGCGGATGCGGAAGCCCTTCTGTTCGAGGTGGGCGATGATCTTGCCGGTCGTGCCACTGGCAACGGCGTCCGGCTTCACGATGGCGAGTGTATAGCTCATGTCGAATATGCCTGGTTGAATGGAACTTCTGCGGGTCAGCGGCCGAACAGTTTGCGGATGATGTCGCCACGGGTAAGGAAGCCGGTGAGCTTCCCCTCGCTCGTGACCGGGAACTGCTCGACGTCCTTGTTGATCATCATGTTGGCTGCCTCTTCGAGGCCGAGCTCCTCGGAAATGCAGAGCACGGAGCGGGTCATGATGTCCTTGACGCGAAGGTCTTCGGGGACACCGGAGTCGCTCTCCTGCCCCGCACGCGGGATCTGCGGCAGGAGCCCGCGCATGATGTCCCACTCCGATATGATGCCGAGCACCTCCTGCTTCTCGCCGACGACAGGGAGCGCGCGGATGCGGCGGCGGATCATGATGTCTACGGCGTCGCGAACGTACGTGGATGGCGTCACGCTCGCCACGCCATGGATCATGATATCGCGGACCGTCAGGCGGGGCTGCAGCCGGAACGCGGACAGATCGGCGGCAGCAAGGACCTCATCGGCCGAGATCGCGGCGGCCAGGCGGTCCACGACCGCAGCGTCCCGGAACAGGCGCGCGAGCGCCGACACCGTCTGCAGGTAGAGGGTCGCGGCCTGCGTCGGCGCGAGAATGAGGGCGACGATGCGCGGACGAATCTCGATGCCGAGGTCGCGGCCGTCGAGGCCGTGGGCCGCGACGCCGAGCGCCACGTTCAGCCCGTTCACGGCGCTCGTGCGATAGTGGGGCAGCACGACGTCGGGACCAGCCGCGACGATGTCGCGGGCGCGCGGTCCGGCGAGACCGCGCTCGATCGCGGCGGCATCCGACACGGCACCGGTGGCCGCGAGCCGGGCCACCAGCTCCGACAGCGCTCCGCGGACACTGTCGGACTGGAGCGGCGCCACGATGTGCTCCCGGGGGAGCAGGTCGGCAAGCTGCATGGAAGCGTTCTCCCGCCTTCAGAGAACCTTGCGGATCAGGCCCACCACATCGGAGGGCTTTCTGGCCACGCCGATGCCGTTCTCCTCGAACGCCTGGATCTTCTCCTCGGCCGTACCGCTGGAGCCGCTGATGATGGCGCCGGCGTGGCCCATGCGGCGGCCGGGCGGCGCGGTCTGGCCTGCAATGAAGCCGACGACCGGCTTGCTCATCTTCGTGCTGACGTAGTGAGCGGCGTCCTGCTCGTCCGTACCGCCGATCTCGCCGATCATCACGACGGCCCGCGTCTCGCCGTCGGCCTCGAATTCGGCGAGGCAGTCAATGAACGACGTGCCATTGATCGGATCGCCGCCGATCCCGACACACGTAGTCTGGCCGATCCCGGCCTGCGTGAGCTGATGGACCATCTCGTACGTGAGCGTGCCGGAGCGCGACACGACGCCGACGGGACCGGGCGTCGCGATCTGGCCCGGCAGGATGCCGACCTTCGACTTGCCGGGCGAGAGCAGGCCGGGACAGTTCGGCCCGAGCAGCCGTACGCCGCGGTCCTGCACGAATGCGTAGACGCGCGTCATATCGAGCACCGGCACGCCCTCCGTGATGCACACGATGAACGGAACTGCCACGTCGGCGGCCTCCATGATCGCGTCCGCGGCGAACGGCGGCGGCACGTAGATCACCGTCGCATTGGCACCGGTGGCGGCGACTGCCTGGTCCATGGTGTCGAAGATCGGGACCTTCGTGCCGTTCGGCCCGGCGAAGGACTGGCCGCCCTTGCCTGGCGTGATGCCGCCGACGATCCGGGTGCCGTACTCGAGCATCTGGAAGGCGTGAAAGGAGCCGTCCCGGCCGGTGATGCCCTGGACGAGCAGTGCTGTGTTCTGGTCGATGAATATTGACATCTGGTCAGGCCTGCTTCGCGAGTTCGACGGCCTTCTGCACGACCTCGTCCATCGACGTGGTAGCCGCGTAGCCGGCGTCCTTGAGGATACGCAGCGCTTCCGCCTCGTTGGTGCCAGTCAGCCGGATCACGAGCGGAACGTCGATCCGGATACGGCGCGTCGCTTCGACAATGCCGTTGGCAACGTCGTCGCAGCGCGTGATGCCGCCGAAAATGTTGAAGCAGATCACTTTCACGTTGGGGTCGCTCGTGATGATCTTGAGCGCGTTGACGACCTTCTCCGGGTTCGACGAACCGCCGATATCGAGGAAGTTGGCCGGCTCGCCGCCGTAGAACTTGATCAGGTCCATCGTCGCCATGGCGAGGCCGGCGCCGTTCACGACATTGCCGATGTCGCCATCGAGCTTGATGAACGTGAGGTTGGCAGCGCGGGCGGCGATCTCCGTCGCGGGCTCGCCCGAGGTGTCGCGCAGTGCCTCGATCTGCGGCAGGCGGAACAGCTCGTTGTCGTCGATGTTGAACTTCGCATCGAGCGCCTTCACGTCGCCGGCGGGTGTCGTGACGAGCGGGTTGATCTCGGCCAGAGAAGCGCCGCTGGCGACGAACGCAGCCCACAGCTGGAGCAGGATCTTCGCCGCTGCTCGCTGCTGCTTCACGTCGTCGTACAGAGCGGTCGCAAGCGAGTATGCCTGGAATGGAAGCAGGCCGTAGCGCGGATCGACCGCCAGGCGGCGGATCGCGTCCGGATTCGTAGCGGCGACCTCCTCGATGTCCACGCCACCCTCGCGGCTGACCATGAAGACGGCCCGCTTCGACGCGCGGTCCACGATGATGCCGACGTAGGCCTCCGTCGCGATGTCCTCCGCCGGCGCGATCAGCACCTTCTCGACCGGCAGGTCCTTGATGGTCATGCCAATGATGCGGCCCGCATGCTCCTTCGCCTCGGCCGCATTGGCAGCCAGCTTCACGCCGCCCGCCTTGCCGCGGCCGCCTGCGTGGACCTGCGCCTTGACGACGACCGTGCCGCCGAGCTCTGCCGCGATGCGTTCGGCCTCCGCGGCAGTGGACGCCACGCGGCCATCCGGAACCGGCACGCCATGACTGGCCAGTATCTCCCTGGCCTGATATTCGTGAATGTTCATCTCATCACATATCCCGTAAACGCGACCTCGGCCGGACCGTCCATCGGTCCGGCCGACAATGTCAGGGCCCCACTGCCGTGCCCGCTGCTCCCTGTACCGCCGCCCGCCCCTGATCCAGCCGCGCGATGATGGCGCGGCTGCCGCCGTTGCGTACGAACGCCGTGGCGGCCTCCACCTTGGGGCCCATGCTGCCCGCCCCGAACTCCCCCGCCGTCAGCATGGCGTCCGCATCGTGCGGGTGCAAACGCCGGATCAGCTCCTGTCGCGGCGTGCCGAACCCGCGGTACGCGCCCTCGACGCTGGTCAGAATCAGGAGGATGTCGGCGCCGAGCTCACGACCGAGGACTTCCGCGGCGCGGTCCTTGTCGATCACGGCATCCACGCCCTCGAGCGCGCCCGTTTCGTCCCGGTACACGGGTGTGCCGCCGCCGCCCGCGGCGACGACGATGACGCCGGCGTGGACGAGGCGCCGGATCTCGCCCGCTTCGACGATTCCACGCGGCATGGGCGACGGCACGAGCCGCCGCCACCGTTCGCCGGCCGGGCCGACGCTCCAGCCGGTCTCCGTCGCCAGCTGCCGGGCGCGCGCTTCATCCATGAAGCGTCCGATCGGCTTCGTCGGGTGCGCCGCGGCCTCCTCCGGATCCACCAGCACCTGCGTGATCAGCGTGACCACAGGGCGGTCCACGTCGTGCCGCGCCAGCGCGTTCTGCAGCGACTGCTGGATCATGTACCCGATCCAGCCCGCCGTCGCGGCGACGAGCACGCCCAACGGCAGAGGCGGCGCTTCGACGCGGGCCAGCTCGTTGCGCTCGAGCGCGTCGCCGATCTGCGGACCGTTGCCGTGTACAATGGCGATCCGCCAGCCGAGGCGCGCCAGCTCGACTACAGCGCCGAGGCTCTCGCGGGTGTGCCCGAACTGCTGGTGAATATCGCCGGCTTCCGCCTCCGGCTGCAGCGCGTTGCCGCCGAGCGCAACGACGATCGTGCGGTCGTCGCGTGGTGCGGGCCCGGACCGCGGAATCATAAGGTTGGCCTCCATGACGAGCAAGCAAACGGGTCAGCGGCCCGGCCCGCCGCCCGACCGCTCCTCCAGCAGTGCCCGAAGCTCAGCCCAGGCTTCGCCGAACCCGGCGAAATCGCCGGCCCGCAACCGCTCGTCAGCGACGCGCATGAGCTCGAGCGCCCTGCCTGCGACGTCGGCGGCCACAGCGGGGCCGGGCACGGCCGCGGACGCACCGGACGCCGCGACGGCGGCCGAGTCGCGCGGCTCCACGGGACCGACGGTGCCGCCCCGCAGCAGCGAAACCGCGGCCCTCAGGTCGTCCGCCATGACGACGGCGGTGCCGTCCGTCACGATGACGCGCTGCATCTGCGGAATTCCCTGCTCCTGCGCCGCCAGGTAGATCGGCTCCACGTAGAGGATCGAGCGCTCCGTCGGAACGATCCTGAGCCGCCCCATCTCGACGCCGGTGCCCCGCTGCCGCCACAGCGACAGCTGCTGCGAGATGACGGGATCCTGCTCGATGATGGACTGCACCTGCGCGGGCCCCTTCACCTGGTCGTCGCGCTGAATGTCGAGCAGCACGAGCTGCCCGTACTGCGGGCCGTCGCTGCGCGCGATCAGCATGCTCGTCATATTCTGACGCTCGTTCGCGATGAACACGTTCAGGAGAAGGAACTCCGGATCGAGCGCGCCCGGCATGGGCGCCATCATGAAAGCCGGCCGGAACCGGCTGCGCTGCGTCGGCGAGATCTCCTCCGGCAGCTGCCATACGTCCTGCCCCGCGTAGAACAGGTCCGGCCGGTCGGGCTCGAGATGGAATTCCTCGAGCATGTCGGACTGTACGCGAAACAGCAGGGTGGGATAGCGCAGATGCTGCACCAGCGCCTCCGGCATCGTCGCGAAGTCCTGCACCAGATCCGGGAAGATCGATCGATATGCCGCCAGGATCGGGTCCTGATCCGGCAGCGCGTACAGCCGGACCTCGCCCGTCACGGCGTCCACCATCGCCTTGACGCTGCCACGCATGTAGCTGAACTGGGCGGTGTTCTGGAGCGCGAACGGCCGGGCGAGCGGGTAGTTGGATGAGACGGTGTAGCCGTCGACGAGCCACACGATGCGGCCGTCCAGGATCACGGGATGCGGGTCGGCGTCCCATAGCAGGAACGGCGCGACGGCCGTCAGCCGCTCCAGCACGGTGCGCCGGAACACGAGCCGGCTGTCCTGACCGAGGTCGCGCGCGAACAACAGATTCTGGTCGCCGAACCGCCATGCGAAGGCCAGCACGCGCATGAAGGATCCAAGCTCGACGCCCGTCGTCACGTCCGGCACCTGCGGCACCTGCTGGCCTAGATCCTCGACGCCGTCGGCGAAGCTGCTTTCACGACCGACCACGGCGTACTCGGCCATCGTCTCACCGAAGTAGACGCTCGGCTCCGTCAGCTCCAGGTCCGGTGGTGCGGACGGGTGCCGCTGGACAGGCTGCACATCGCCGAGCCAGTACACCGGTTCGCCACCCTGCTTCTCCGCGACCGGCGACGCCACCGCACCCATGCCCCGCGTGTACAGCGGATTCAGATGGATTGTGCGCCAGGTCCGTGCATTCTCGTTCAGCCCTTCCTGCATGAACTCGCGTACGGCGATCGCGACCTGGCGCCGGTCGCCGGCAGGACCGTACCGGTCGTAGTCCACGTCCGGGAACTGGTAGTAGCCGCGCTGCGCCTGGATCTGCGTGAACGCTGTCTGCAATGGTTCCGGGTCCCAGAGCGGCAGCCGCGCGAGCGCCGGCTCCATCTCGGCCCACACTTCGGCATCCGCGCGCTCGTATTCGAAACGGCGCCGCTCGATGGCATCGAGCCCGTACGCGCTGCGCGTGAACTGCATGTTCCAACGGATATATTCGGATTCGCGCGCCAGCTGATTGGGCTCGACCTGGAGCTTCTGCATGATCGCGGGATACGCGGCACCCATCCCGATGACAGCCACGAGCAGCACGCCGGCGGCGACGGCGGGTGGCAACGCAGAGCGGCGCCGGGCACCGATGACGATAGTGACGGCCGTGACGACGGCGAGGCCCGACAGCACCAGCCGCGCCGGGAGTCGCGCATGCACGTCGGTGTATCCGATGGTACCGCCGAAGCCGCCGCCATCGAGCAGCAGCAGGAACCGGCCGAGGAGGTAGCGCGCCGCGAAGGTAGCGAGCAGCGACGCTGCCAGCACCGCGAAATGGAGGCGTGGCCGGTCATCGATCTGCCAGTGCGCACCGTTCACGCGCACGCCGCCGACGAGAACGTAGCCGATGCCGACCAGCAGAGCGGACCAGACGAGCACAATGAGCAGGTAGTCGAGCAGCCGCGTGTAAATGGGCAGGCTGAAGATGTAGAAGGACAGGTCCCGGCCGAAGAGCGGGTCCGTCGTGCCCCACGTCTCATGGCGCAGCCAGGCCAGCAGCGCGATTGGCGTATTGCCGCCGAACTGGATGCTGGCCAGCCACCAGCCCGTCAGCACGGAGGCCGCGACTGCGCCGACGATCAGGTACGCACGCGGCACCTGCTCGGCGATCTCGATGTTGCCGTACCTGCGTCGCAGGTGCACCGGACCGAGCTGGCGCAGCACATACCACAGATTGAGCAGGATGATGGCCGCGCCGACGGCTCCGGTGACCGTGCGCACGGCCGCGACCGCGAGCAGACGCGTCCAGAACACGTCGGCCTGGCCGAGCGCGTCGTACCACAGTACGTCAGTGTAGAAGATGGCCGCCGACCGGCCGAAGACGAGGACGAGCAGCAGCGCAACGGCCGCACCGATGGCGATACGGCCGGATGGACGCATGCTCAGAGAGCCACGGCCTGGGCTCGCAGCCACGTCTCCATGGTGTCGCGGATTTCGTTCAGGCGCTTCTCGGTGCGCGCCTCATAGCGCGCGACCAGCACCGGCTGTGTGTTGGACGCCCGGATCAGGCCCCAGCCGCCATCGAACAGCACGCGCACGCCATCCACATCGATCACGTCATGATCTTCCCTGAAATGTGCGACGGCCCTGCGGACGATGTCGAATTTCGCTTCTTCCGCCACGTCGATCCGCAGCTCCGGTGTGGAAACGTACTGCGGGAGCTCGGCCACCCGCCCGGCCAGTCCGCCCGGCAGCCGCGACACGAGCTGCGCCAGCGCACACGCGCCGTAGAGCGCGTCGTCGAAGCCGTAATAGTCCTCGCCGAAGCAGATGTGGCCGGACAGCTCGCCCGCGATCGGGGCGCCGACCTCCTTCATCTTCTCCTTGATGAGCGAGTGTCCGGTCTTCCACATGAGCGCGTGCCCGCCGGCCGCTTCGAACACCTCCGCCACGACCTGCGAGCACTTCACGTCGAACACCAGCGTCTGCGGAGCGCCGAGCCGCTCCATGGCGTCGAGCGCGAGCAGCAGCAGCAGGATGTCGCCGCGCACTATGCCGCCGTTCTCATCGACAGCGCCGATCCGGTCTGCATCGCCGTCGAACGCGACGCCGAGGTCCGCCCGTTCCCGGCGGACCATGGCGATCATGTCCTGAATGTACTCGTCGACCGTGGGATCGGGGTGGTGGTTGGGGAACGTGCCATCGGACTCGCAGTAGAGCGGCAGGACCTCGGCGCCTGCGCGTCGCAGCAGGTCCACCGCGACCAGGCTGCCGGCGCCGTTGCCGCAGTCCACGACGACCTTCATCGGACGCTGCAGCCTGAACCGGCCGCCCACATCCTCGACGTATTCGGCGCGGATGTCGCGCTCTTCCAGTGTGCCGCTCCCGCTCTCGAATGACCGGCTCTCGATGCGGCCGCGCAGCGCCTGGATGGCTTCGCCGAAGAGCGGCCGCCCCCGCGCGATCATCTTGAAGCCGTTGTACTCCGGCGGATTGTGCGAGCCGGTCACCTGCAGCGCGCCATCCGCGCTGATAGTGGCGGACGCATAATACAACAGCGGCGTCGGCACGGTACCGTAGTCGATGACGTTGACGCCGGCTCCGCGGATCCCCCGGATCACGTCGGCAGCGAGGCCGTCCGAGCTCGGCCGGTTGTCACGCCCCACCGCGACCGTCAGCATGTCCTGCTGCGCTGCGCGCGAGCTGCCTCCACGCAGCCGCGCGCGCAGCTCGCTCGCAAAGGCGCGACCAATGTCTTCGGCCACGCGGCCGCCCAGGTCTTCGGCGACGATGCCGCGGATGTCGTACTCGCGGAATATGTGCGTGTTCACGACGTCCCCAGACCGAGCAGTGCGGCCGGGATCTGCAGCAGGTCGGCTGCACCGCGCTCCGCCAGTCCGAGCAGCACGTTGGGGAACACCCCGAGCAGCACCGTCCCGACCGCGGTGATGACGAGCGCGAGGGTCATCGCGGGCGCGATCGCCAGCGGCTGTGCCGCGCGCTCCTCATCGGCGTCCCTGAACCACATGTACCATGCCACGCGCAGGTAGTAGAAGTAGGAGATGAGCGAAGTCATCACCAGCACGACTGCGAGCAGGATGAGGCCCTTCTCGACGGCAGCCCGCACGATGAACACCTTCGCAATGAAGCCACCGGTGAACGGGAACCCGGCGAGCGACAGCAGGAAGATGGTCATGACGATGCCGACGAACGGGCTGCGCCAGGCGAGGCCGCCGTACGCGTCGAGGTCGAGGCGATCCTCGCCGCGGCCTGCGACGACGATCAGTACCGCGAACGCGCCCATCGTCATCAGCGTATAGACCACTGCATAGAACAGGAACGACGCGACGCCGAGCAGCGACGCAGCGGCGAGCGCGACGAGCAGGTAGCCCGCGTGGGCAATGCTGGAGTACGCGAGCAGGCGCTTGACGTTGCCCTGAACCAGCGCGATCAGGTTCGCGCCCACCATCGTCAGGACGGCCAGCCAGATCGCGATGCCGTCCCAGGACTCGTAGAGACCCGGAAATGCCGTCATGAAGACGCGGATGAAACCGGCGAATCCCGCGGCCTTGACGCCAGCCGCCATGAACGCCGTGACGGGCGCAGGCGCGCCTTCGTACGCGTCGGGCGTCCACATGTGGAACGGCACTGCGGCGACCTTGAAACCGAAGCCGACCGCGAGCAGCGCCGTCGCGACGATGAGCAGCGGGCTGGCGCCGATGCCGTCGATGCCGACGGCCATGGCAATGCTCGCGAGATTCGTCGATCCGGCACCGCCGTAGGCGAGCGCAATGCCGAACAGGAAAAACGCACTCGAGAACGCGCCGAGCAGGAAGTACTTGAGTGCTCCTTCCGCCGAGCGGCGGTCGCGCCGGTTGATGCCGGTCAGGACGTAGACGGGCAGTGACATCAGCTCGAGACCGATGAACATCACGATGAGGTCGCGTGCACCCGCGAACACCATCATGCCGACCGTCGCGAACATGATCAGCACGTACAGCTCGCCGAGCCGCAGGCGCTCCTCGTCGATATACCGCGTCGAGATCAGGACGAAGAGGGCAGCCGCGAGCAGGAACACGAAATTGCTGAAGATCCGGAAGCCGTCCACCGCGACCATGCCCGGTGCACCGGTCTCGTGCAACCCGGCGATCCATGCGTTGGCGAATGTCGCGAGCGCGACTCCGATCAGCACCAGCCACGGCATCGACGATGAGGACGGCTCGCTGCGCGACCCCTTCCGGAAGACGTCCACGAGCAGAACGATCATGGCCCACACCGAAAGCACGATCTCCGGCAGCATGACCAGGCCGTAATGGGCGGGCATCGAAAGATCTACAGGCATCCGCTCAACTGCGTTCGCTGGGGTTTATTCATCATCGGCCGCCAGCCGCACACCCGGCCGGCGCTCGTCGATGCCCATCGGGAAGAAGCTCGGCGAGCTCTTCCGCTCGACCGTCTCGATCAACTCGGTCAGCGTCACCTCGGCGCGTTCCAGGAACGGCTTCGGATACACGCCCATCCAGAGCATTGCAGCCACCAGCGGCGCCAGCACCGCGATCTCCCGGCGCGACAGATCGGGCAGGCGTTCGTTCTCCGGACGGTCCAGCGCGTTGAACAGGATGCGCTGTACCATCGGCAGCATGTAGTAGGCGGCGAAAATCACGCCCGTCGCGGCGATCACGGCGACCCAGGGGTGCGTCTGGAAGGTGCCGAGCAACGCCAGAAACTCGCCGATGAAGCCGCTCGTGCCGGGCAGCCCGATGCTCGTGAGCGCCGTGAACACGAAGACCGCCGCGAATCCCGGCGCGACCGCCGCCAGCCCACCGTAATCGGCTATCAGCCGCGTATGCCGTCGCTCGTAGAGCATGCCGAGCAGGAGGAACATGGCGCCTGTCGACAGGCCGTGCGACAGCATGACGATCATCGCGCCCTGCACACCCTGGATCGTCAGCGCGAACACACCGAGCACGACGAAGCCCATGTGAGCGACCGACGTGTACGCGATCAGCTTCTTCGCGTCCGGCTGCACGGCCGCCACCCAGGCACCGTATATGATCCCGATCAGCGCCAGCACCATCATGATGCCGACGATCGTCGGGTGCGTCGACGCATGCGGGAACAGCGGCAGCAGGAACCGCAGGAAGCCGTAGGCCCCGAGCTTCAGCAGGACGGCGGCCAGGATGACGGAGCCGGGTGTGGGCGCCTCGACGTGCGCGTCAGGCAGCCATGTATGGAACGGGAAGACGGGCACCTTGATCGCGAACGCCAGCGCGAACGCGCCGAACAGCCAGTACTGCTCAGTGAACGTGAGCGGCAGCTGCAGCAGGTCCGAGTAGAGGAAGGACAGCTCGCCCGTCAGTGCGCGGTACTTGAACGCCAGGAACAGGATGCCGACGAGCATCAGCAGCGAGCCGACGGCAGTGTACAGGAAAAACTTGATGGCCGCGTAGACGCGCCGCTCGCCGCCCCAGATGCCGATGATGAAGTACATCGGCACCAGCATGACCTCCCAGAACATGAAGAAGAGGAACAGGTCCGTGGCCATGAACACACCGAGCACACCGCTCTCGAGCAGCAGCATCATGGCGTAGAACGGGCGGTTCCGCCGCGCGATGTAGCGGTACGAGCCGAGGATCGCGATCGGGAACAGCGCAGTGGTCAGCAGCACGAGCAGCAGGCTGATGCCGTCGATGCCGAGCGCGTAGCTGATGCCCCACTGCGGGATCCACGACGCACGCACTCCGAACTGCATGCTCGCGCTCGCCGTATTGAACGTGAACCAGAGTGGAAGCGAAGCCAGGAAAGTTACGGCCGCCGTCGTGAGTGCGACGTATTTCGCCTGTTCCTCACGCAGCGTCATCGCGAGGCCCGCACCGATGACTGGCACGACGATCAGTGCCGTCAGCACCCAGCCGGCGTATCCGATCGATTCCAGCATCACCCACCCACCGAGACGATGGCCAGCAGCAGCAGTGCCCCGAGCACGGCCGCGAAGGCGTACGTATTGATCTGGCCCGTCTGCATCCGCGAGCCGACCCAGCCGAAGGCGCGCGCGGCGTAGCCGAGGCCGTTCACGGCACCATCGATCAGTCCGTTGTCGACGAAGCGCCACAGGCCCCGCGACAGAGCCAGCAGCGGACGCACGATCGTGAGGTCGTATGCCTCGTCCACGTACCACTTGTTGTAGAGCACCCGGGTGAAGCCGCGCGCCGGCGCTGATTCGTCCGCCGTGAGGATGCGGCGCCGCCGCAGCACGACCGTCGTGGCCACGATGACGGCGGTGGCGAGCAGGAACGATACGGCCGCCCAGAACGCTTCACCCCCGCCTGCGGGAGAAGCATGTGCCACGGCGCCAGCGTGCGCGGTCAGGACCTCCTCCGCGGGCGCAGTCAGCGGGTGCAGCCATTCGTGCAGCCACTCGGACGACGGCAGCCAGCCGAGCACAGGCATGTGCGCGATGGGTTCCGGCACGTTGATCCACCCGCCGAACACGGACAGGACCGCCAGGATGGCGAGCGGCACCCACATGACAGGCGCGACTTCGTGCAGGTGCGACTGCTCATCGCGGCCCGTGCGGTTGTCGCCGTGGAACGTCATGAACATCAGGCGCGTCATGTAGAACGCAGTCATCAGTGCAGCGACGAGCGCCATGACCCAGAAGGCGCGGAACCACGGCTCGTAGATGCCGACCGCGTGCGCCGCGGTCTGCCAGATGATCTCGTCCTTCGAGAAGAATCCGGCAAATGGCCAGACGCCGGATATCGCCAGTGTCGCGATCCACATGGTCACCCACGTGATCGGCATGAACCTGCGGAGCCCGCCCATGTTGCGCATGTCCTGCGCGTCCGCGTGGCTGTGCGTCGCGTGGTAGGCGTGGTGCATGGCATGGATGACCGCGCCCGCGCCCAGGAACAGCAGTGCCTTGAAGAAAGCGTGCGTCATGAGATGAAACACGCCGGCCGCGTACGCGCCCACGCCGACGCCCACGAACATGTAGCCGAGCTGCGACACGGTCGAGTATGCGAGCACCTTCTTGATGTCGTTCTGCACCAGCCCGATCGTGGCGGCGAACAGCGCCGTCAGCGCGCCAATACCGGCGACGGTGATCGACGAGACGGGCGCCAGCGCGAACAGCACGCTCGAGCGCGCCACCAGGTAGACGCCTGCCGTGACCATGGTTGCGGCATGGATCAGCGCGGACACCGGCGTCGGGCCCGCCATCGCGTCGGGCAGCCAGACGTAGAGCGGGATCTGCGCGCTCTTGCCCGCGGCACCCAGGAACAGGAACAGCGTGATCGCCGTGACAACGGCGCCGCCGTAGGTGAAGGCAGTCGGCGCGGCGGCCATGACCTGCACGAAATCGAGCGTGCCCAGATTGCTGAACAGCAGGAACATCGCGATCAGGAAGCCGACGTCACCGATGCGGTTCACGATGAATGCCTTCCTGCCGGCGTCCGCCTTTTCGCTGTCGCGGAACCAGAACCCGATCAGCAGATAGCTGCACAGCCCGACGCCCTCCCAGCCGACGAACATGAGGGCGTAGCTCGAGCCCAGCACGAGCACCAGCATGAAGAACACGAACAGGTTCAGATACGCAAAATAGCGCGCATACCCGGGATCGTCCTGCATGTAGCCGATGCTGAAGACGTGGATCAGCGTGCCGACGCCCGTGATGATGAGCGTCATCAGCATGGACAGCTGATCGAGCTGGAACGCGGCATCGACGGCGAGGGTGCCGGTCGGGATCCACTGCCAGTACGTCTCAACTACCGGCTCATGCAGGTCGGCGCCGAACATGCCGGCGAAATTGACGAGTGCGATGACGAACGCCAGCCCGACTGCGGCCGGACCGACGATGGTCGGCACGATCCGGCGCGTCGGCATCGCGAACGCCGCAACCCCGTTGATGGCGAAGCCGATCAGCGGCAGCAGCGCGATCGCCCAGAGGAGCGTTGGCTCGAAGTGCACGCCTACCACCGGAGCAGGTTGAAGTGCTTCATGTCCGCGCTCTCGACGTGACGGAATATGGCGATCACGAGGGCGAGCCCGACCGCCGCCTCCGCAGCCGCCACGGTCATGACGAAGAAGACGAAGATCTGGCCGTCGATGCCCGCAGAGTGCGAGAATGCGACGAACGCGAGGTTGACGGCGTTCAGCATGAGCTCGACGCACAGGAACACGATGATGACGTTGCGGCGGAACACCACGCCCGCGACACCCATCGCGAAAAGGATTGCCGACAGGGCGAGCGACATGGTCATCAGGTCCATCTGCCGAATCGTATCCACCTCAGACCCTCCGCTTGGCCAGCAGGACTGCGCCGACGATCGCGACCAGCAGCAGAATGCCGACCAACTCGAACGGCACGATGTAGTGGCGGAACAACGGGTGTGCGATCGCGCCGACCGCGTTCAGCTCCTCGACCGACGCGGCGATGTCCTGCGCGCCGCCGCGGTCGATGCTCCCGGCCGCAGCGCCTGCACCGGCCAGCGAGCCGCCCCCGCCGAAGCTGCGCCAGATGAGGAAGCCGACCACGCCTGCCGCGACGAAGCCGGTCACGATCCAGCCGCCGCCACGCAGGTCGGACTGGTAGTCATGGCCCAGGTTGAGCAGCATGACGACGAAGAGGAACAGCACCATGATGGCGCCGGCATAGACGATGATCTGGATGGCGGCGATGAAGTGCGCGCCGAGGAGCACGTAAACGCCAGCCAGGCTGAAGAACGTGAGCACGAGAAAGAGCAGGCTCGCGACGGGACTGCGCCGCGTGATCATGCCGAACCCGCCGCCGACGGCCATGGAGGCGAAGACCCACCACAGCAGCTGTGCAAGAGGAAATTCGCTCATTGGCCGAGCGGATCCTCCGGGTCCCACAGCGCAGTGACCGGATGGTCCTGCGCCATGAGGCGGTCGAGGTCATAGACGAAGCGCTCGCGCGTGTATTCCGCGGCCTCGTAATCCTGTCCGACGTGGATTGCTTCGACCGGGCACACCTCCTGGCACATGCCGCAGAAGATGCAGCGGTACTCGTCGATCTCGTACACGATCGGGTACCGGTTGCCCTGATCATCCTCGCCGGGCACCAGCCTGATGCAGTTGGCGGGGCATATGGTCGGACAGAGGCCGCACGCGACGCATTTCGGCCTGCCATCGGCGTGCTGTGCCATGCGATGTGTGCCGCGCCACCTCGGCGACAGCTCCGGCTTCTCATCGGGGTACTGCAGCACCTTCTTGTCGGTGTCGACCAGGTGGCGGAACGTCAGCGCCATGCCGCGCAGGGTCGCGCGCAGGTAGGACGTTTCCGACTCCGGCCTGCGAACGGTCTTCAAGCCTGCGGCCATCCGGCCCCCTGCCTTTCGTTGTCAATGCCGGCGCCGACATAGCGGCCACGCGTCGCGGTGATGCCCCTCGGCAATGCACGGCCTTCCTGCGGCCCGGCCGGCGCGGTGCCGGCGATCACGCGGTCGCGGTCGAGCAGGACCAGGAAGCCGACCGTGATGACCAGATTGACCGCCGTGAGGATCAGCCCGTAGACGAGGCCGAACGGCACGCCGAGGCTGTCGAGCGTGAGCATGGCCGCTGCCATCACCGTGACGTAGGCCAGTGCAGTCGGCAGCATGATCTTCCAGCCGAGGTGCATGATCTGGTCATAGCGGAACCGCGGCACGGTCCACCGCACCCACATGAAGACGAAGACGAAGAACAGCGTCTTCGCGGCAAATGCCATGAGCGTGAGCAGCGTCTTCCACCAGGCGGGAGCCGCGCCCTCGACGATGCCGGGCGCGATGATGCGCATGTCGTCGCCGTTCCAGAAGGGGATGTCCCAGCCGCCGAGGAAGAGCGTGGCCATGAGCGCGGACGCCGTCAGCATGTTGGCGTACTCGGCGATGAAGAACATCGAGAACTTCATCGACGAGTACTCGGTGTGGTAGCCCGTGACGAGCTCGGCCTCGGCCTCGGCGACGTCGAACGGCAGCCGGTTCGTCTCGGCGAACGCGGAGATCACGAACAGGATGAAAGAGAGCCCGAGCGGCAGAGCGTACCAGAGTCCGAGCTCCCGCTGCTGCGACCACACGATGTGCGTGAGCGTGACATTGCCCGCCAGCATGAACACGGGCGTCAGGCTGAGGCCGAGCGCCACTTCGTAGCTCACCATCTGCGCGGCCGCGCGCATGCCGCCGAGGAATGAATACTTGTTGTTCGATGCCCAGCCGGCCATGACGATGCCGTATACGCCGAGGCCCGTGATCGCCAGGATGTAGAGGATGCCGATCGGCAGGTCGGCGACGATCATGTCCACGATGCCCCACGGCGTCGGCAGCGGCGCGGCAAACGGGATCACGGCGAACGTCATGAGTGCAGGACCGATCGCCAGCATGGGCGCGAGCACAAAGAACACGCCCGACGCCTGGGCCGGCAGCGTCTCTTCCTTCAGGATGTTCTTGAGGCCGTCGGCGAACGGCTGCAGCAGGCCGCCCGGCCCGACGCGATTCGGTCCGTGGCGGTCCTGCATCCACGCCGACACCTTGCGCTCCATCAGCGTCAGCATGGCGACGACTACCAAGGTGATGGTGAACACCCCGAGCACCTTGCTGGTCGTGAAGATCAGCCAGGGCAGCCCCCCGAGCGCTCCGACGTCGTGCATCAGGTGGTGCCTCCGGCACCGGCGCCTATGGTGACGGGGTCATTGATCAGTGCGCCGCGCGCGCCGATCATGTCGTAGCTGAGTCCGCTGAACTCCGCGTGCCGATCGCCGAGCAGCAGAAACGCATCGCCAGCCGTTGCCGGTGCAGTGCCGTCCTCCAGGCCGGCCAGGAGCACGCCCAGGATCTGCCACGCCGGCCGCGCCAGCGCGGGCGGCTGCAGGGCGGGCCAGAAACGCTGGACACGTCCCTCGACGTTCGTGAACGTGCCCTCGGCCTCAGCGAACGTCGTCGTCGGCAGCACGAAATCCGCCGCACTCAATGCCGCGTTCGCCTGCGCAACGATCGCGACGAACATCTCCGCACCATGCGCGGCTGCGACCGCCTCCGCCGTGACGTCGTTGCCGAGCGCGATCACGACACCCGCCCGCGGCGCGGCCGGCGCTGTGGGCGCGGCCGACTGCGCGTAGCCCAGCACCTCGAGGCCGCGCACGTTGGCGGCAAGATCCCTGCGCCTGGCGAGCTTCGGGAAGCCCGGCAGCACGACCTCGTCCGCGGCGCGGTCTGCCTGGAACCGCAGATCGCCGCCGCCGAGCACCTGCGCGAGGCGGGCGAGCAGGCCGTTGTCCTCGTTGCCATGAAACGGTGAGCCGATCACCGTCACGGTCGCGCCCTTCGCTCGCGCCGAGCGGAGCCGGTCGAGCAGGGCGTGCACGGTGTTCTGCCAGCTGCCCGCTGTCAGCGTCCCATCCGCAGCGCGCATGAGCGGCGCTTCCACCCGCTCCTGCAGATTCATCCACTCGTAGCTGTGGCGGCCGTAGTCGCACATCCAGTACGAGTTGACGTCGGGATTCGAGCGCGGACGCAGCCGCATGACCAGGTTGTCGCGCGTGTCGATGCGGATGTTGCAGCCCTGCGAGCAGTTCGGGCAGATCGATGGGCCGTTGTCGAGGTCCCAGACGCGTGCCTTGTGCAGAAAATCCTTGGACAGCAGCGCGCCGACGGGGCAGATGTCGACGATGTTGCCCGCCCACAGATTGCCCTCGACGCCATGCTCGAAGAATGTATCGATCACGGAACGGTGCCCGCGCTGGACCACGCACAGACGGTCATCCTCCGCGACCTCGCGCATGAAGCGGACGCACCGCGTGCACATGATGCAGCGATCGCCGTCATACAGGATGTCGCCGCCGAAATCGTCCTGCCCGAGCACGCGCTTCGGCTCGATCGAGCGCCCGTGCTTCGCGCCCTCGGCGTGCGTGTAATCCTGCAGCTTGCACTCGCCCGACTTGTCGCAGACCGGACAGTCGAGCGGATGGTTGGCCAGATAGAACTCGAGCGTGCCCTGGCGCGCTTCGCGCGACCGCTCGCTCTCCGTGTGGATCACCTGCCCCTCGGCCACCTGCGTGACGCAGGCCGGCGCGAGCTTCGGCGCGCCCTCGACCTCGACCAGGCACATGCGGCACATGGCCGGCGCCGACAGCCCCGGATGATAGCAGTAGTGCGCGATCCCGACGCCGAGCTGCTCGGCAGCCTCGATGATGCGCAGGTCTTTCGGGACCTCGGCCTGCACGCCGTTCAGCGTGATGGTGACCGTGTCCTTCTGCTCGTTCGCCAAGTCGTCCCTCCGTCAGACCACTACCGCCGCGGACTCGCCGCGTCGGATCAGGGCCAGGTACTCGTCCTTGAACTTCGCAATGGAGCTGGCGACGGGAGCGGCAGCCGAATCACTCAGGACGCAGATCGTCGTGCCTGTCATCTTCGCGCCGAGATCCAGCAGATGATCGAGGTCTTCCTCGCGACCGAAACCGTCCTCGATACGACGCAGGATGCGGGCGAGCCACTGCGTCCCCTCACGGCATGGTGTGCACTGGCCGCACGACTCATGCGAATAGAACTCGACCATGCGCCTCACCTGCTTGACCATGTTCGTGCGATCATCCATCACGATCACGGATGCGGTGCCGAGCATGCTGCCGGCCCTGGCCACGCTCTCGTAGTCCATGGCGATGTCGATCTCGTGCGCAGCCAGGATCGGGACCGAGCTGCCGCCCGGAATGACGGCCTTGAGATCGCGCCCGTCGCGGATGCCGCCGCACACGTCGTAGATCAGCTCGCGCAGACTGAAGCCGAGCGGCAGCTCGAAGTTGCCGCGCCGCACCAGGTGTCCCGACATGTTGAACAGCTTCGTCCCCGGGCTCTTTTCCGTCCCCCACTGCCTGTACCAGTCGGCGCCGTTGCGGATGACGTGAGGCACCACGCACAGCGTCTCGACGTTGTTGATCGTGGTCGGCCGGCCGAACGCACCAACGACGGCCGGGAACGGCGGCTTGATGCGCGGCTGGCCGCGCCGTCCCTCGAGCGAGTTCATCAGCGCCGTCTCTTCGCCGCAGATGTAGGCACCCGCGCCGAGATGCAGCGTCACGTCGACCGTAACGCCCGATCCCATGATGTCGGCGCCGGCGTATCCCGCAGCGTACGCCTCCTCGATCGCGCGGCCTACGATCAGGGCGGGCTCGAAGAACTCGCCGCGGATGTAGATGTAGACGTGCTTCGCGCGAATGGCATGCGCACCGATGAGCGCGCCCTCGATCAGCTGGTGCGGCGTCCAGCGCAGCAGCTCGCGGTCCTTGAACGCGCCGGGCTCCGACTCGTCCGCATTGACCAGCAGGTAGTGTGGCTGCCTGCTGTCGTCCTTCGGCATGAACGACCATTTCACGCCCGTCGGAAAGCCAGCGCCGCCGCGCCCGCGCAGACCGCTGTTCTTCATTACTTCGACCACTTCGCCCGGCGCCATCGCCAGCGCCGTCTTCAGCGCCTCGTATCCACCCAGCTTCCTCCAGCCGTCCAGCGTACGCGCCGCCGGATTGCCGAAATGTTCGCTCAGCAGGCGTACTTCACTGTCGTGACGGTATGGGTAGGCCATCAGTCCCGCCCCTCGTCCGCCGACTTGCCGCCGCGCGGCCGCGATGCCTTCGCCGCGGTACCGCCCGCCGCGGGATACGGATTCGATTCCGGACCAACGACGTCACCCGCGGCGCCGGGGTCCTCCGGCACGGCGATCCTGTCGTCGCCGCCATCCTGTGGGAATCGCTGCGCGTACCCCGCCGTCTGCGCGTGCCCCGTGTGCGCGCCGTCCCGTTCTGCGCCACTGCCGCTGCCGGCCGCAGTTCGCTCCACACGCAGCCGCTCCAGGATCCGGGGCACGTCGTCCGGCGACACATTCTCGAAGTACCGGTCGTTGATCTGCACTGCTGTCGGGAAGCCGCAGGCGCCGAGGCACTCGGCCTCGATCACGGTGAAGAGGCCATCCTGCGCAATCCCGACCGACTCGCTGCCGGTGGCTTCGAGAAAGGCCTCCATGACGTCGTCCGCGCCGCACAGGTTGCAGGCGACGTTGGTGCAGACCTGAATCAGGAAATCACCGACGGGCTGCTTGTTGTACATCGTGTAGAACGTTGCGACGCCGCGGACGTAGGTCGGCGAAAGGCCGAGCGTCCGTGCCACCTGCGCCATGCTGTCTGCGCTGAGATGGCCGCGGATCTCCTGCGCCAGGTTCAGTGCCGGGAGCAACGCACCCTGAGCGTCGGGGTAACGGGAGCGAATTTTTTCAAGCCGCTCGCGGTATGGTCCCTCGAACAATGGCGCGTCCGGATTCTTCTCGAGCAGCTGGTACGGGTAAGCGCCCGCGCCCCCGGGATGCCCGCCCTCCAGGGGTCGGCCGGCCGTCTGCGCCGTGCCGCGGATCGCCGCCTCGTCCAGATCGCGGAAGTCGCCCGTCTCGCCCGCGAAACCCGGATTGCCCCGCAGCGGTGTCCGCTCCCCCGCTCCCCCGCTCCCCCGCTCACCTGTCTTCACCGGTCGATTTCCCCAAGCACGATATCGATGCTCGCATTGATCGTGATCACGTCGGACAGGAGGTGACCCTCGACCATTTTCGGCAACGCGGACAGATTGATGAAGCTGGGACCGCGGACATGCCAGCGGACGGGCTTGGAGCCGCCGTCGCTCACCACGTACATGCCGAGCTGCCCTTTCGAGCTCTCGACGCTGGACCAGCTCTCTCCGACCGGCGCCCGCACGCCCTCCATGACCAGCTTGAAATGGTGGATCATCGACTCCATGTCGGCCATCAGATCCGTCTTGCCGGGCAGGATCACGCGCGGGTCGTCCACGTTGATCGGTCCGCCCGGCAGCCGCGCGATGGTCTGGTCGAGAATGCGCAGCGACTGCCGCATCTCCTCCATGCGCACCAGATACCTGTCGTAGCAGTCGCCGTGCTCGCCGACCACCACATCGAAGTCGTACGTCTCGTAGTCGTAGTAGGGAGCGTCTCTGCGCAGGTCGTAACCGACACCGGATGCCCGCAGGTTCGGACCCGTCAGCCCGTGATTCACCGCGTCCTCGCCCGCGATCACTCCTACATCGCGATTGCGGCCGACCCAGAGATTGTTGCGCGTGAGCAGGGTCTCGACCTCGTCCAGCGTCTTCGGCAGGGTATCGACGAAATGACGCAGAGCTTCGACCCAGCCCGGCGGCAGGTCCGCCATCATGCCACCGATCCGCGTCGCCGATGTGGTGATGCGCGCACCCGTCAGGGCCTCGTGCAGATTGTAGATGCGTTCGCGTTCCTGGAACGTGTAGAGGAAGACGGTGAACGCGCCGATGTCGATGGCCGTCGTGCCGATCCACAGCAGGTGACTGAAGATACGGTCCAGCTCCATGCACATGACGCGCACGACCTTGCACCGCTCCGTCACCTCGATGCCCATCAGGTTCTCGACGGCCATGGCGTACGCGCAGTTGTAGATCAGCGGCGCCAGATAGTCCATGCGATCGGTCAGCGGGATGACCTGGTTCCAGGTGCGGAACTCGCCCAGCTTCTCGAAGCTCGAGTGCAGATAGCCGATGTGCGGCGTGCACTTGACGACCGTTTCGCCATCGAGCTCCAGCACCAGGCGAAGCACGCCATGCGTGGCCGGATGCTGCGGCCCGATGTTGATGAGCATGTGCTCACCGTGCATCTCCGGTTCCATCCCGTACGGCAGCACCGGGACCTGCACGGGGCGTCCGTCCGCTCCCATCTCGGGAGTGCGTGAGACCAGGTACTCCACTGTCTCCGTGCTCATGCCGCTCCCTCCGGTCCCGTCGCTCCGCCCTGCCGCACACCCGCAACGCCGGCACGCCCGCCCGGCGCAGTGCCGGGCTCCTCGCGTGTCTCGGCACCGGGCGCGGGTGATCCCTGCGCCACGGACAGCTCCTGCGGCGTGTAGAAGTCCTCGGTTGCCATGGAGAGCGCGCGGCGGGTCTGCTCCGCCCGCGTGAACCGGCCGCGCAGCGGGAAGTCCTTCCGCAGCGGATGACCCTCTGCGTAGTTCTCGGGCATCAGGATCCGGCGCAGATCCGGGTGCCCGTTGAATGTCACACCGAACATGTCGTAGGTCTCGCGCTCGAGCCAGTCGGCCGAGCGCCAGACCGGAGTCACCGAATCGACCTCGAGCGCGGCCACCGGAAGCGTGACCTTGACGCGCAGCGCGCGCCGGTACGGGATCGACCACAGCTGGTAGATGACCTCGAGCGGTCGGCCACCCGCGTAGTCGACCGCCGTCACGTCGAGCAACAGATCGTACCGTTGCGCCGCGTCGTCATGCAGCCACTTCAGGATCTCGCGGTTGCGCCCGGCAGCCACGTACACGACGTGCTCGTCGCGGCCTGCAACCGTGTGGTGCAGGATCGCGTCGCCGAACCGCGTGCGCAGCGCTGCCACGCTCGGGTGCGCCGAAGCATCCGCCTCCGCGCCACGCGGCGCTCCGGAGTCCGCCGCAGGCGCTGCACCTGTGTCGAGGTCGCCGAGTGCCTCGTCGAAGCTGCGGTCTGCCATTACGGCTTCCGGTCGCCCGGCCGCGCCACTGCCGCAGTCGACAACAGACCGCTCACACGATTCTGCTTCGTCGAGTTGCCGAACGGCAGCGCCAGCTCGTCGATCACCTCCGGCGTGTGGTTCGCCCGACCTGTACGCGCCGCATCCTCCGCCCGCAGCGAACTGTTCGCCAGCGCTTCACCCCGGATCTTCTCCTGCAGCAGCAGAATGCCGTAGATCAGACCCTCCGGCCGCGGCGGACAGCCCGGTACGTATATGTCGACCGGGATGATCGTGTCGATCCCCTGCACCATCGAATACACGTCGAACACGCCACCCGTCGACGCACACGCGCCCATCGATATCGACCACTTCGGCTGCGGCATCTGATCCCAGATCTTGCGCAGCACCGGCGCCATCCTGTACGACACGCGCCCCGCGCAGATCAGCAGGTCGGCCTGCCGCGGCGAAAACGACATACGCTCCATGCCGAACCGCGCCATGTCGTACTTCGTCGCAAAGGTCGCCATCATCTCGATCGCGCAGCACGCCGTGCCGAACGGCATCGGCCACAGCGAGTTGACCCGCGACCAGTTGATCACCTCGTCCAGCTTCGTAGTCAGGAACGTCGCTTCCCCGTGCCCTACCGGCAGGGTCGGCAGCACGTTTTCCCGATCGCGCCCCCTTACTCCCATTCGAGCGCCCCTTTCTTCCACTCGTAGATCATGCCTACCGTCAGCACGACGATGAACAGCAGGGCCGCAATGAACCCCTCCCACCCGAGGGACCTCATCACCACACCCCACGAAACGAGGAAGATCGTCTCGAGGTCGAACACGATGAACAGAATCGCCACCATGTAGAACTTCACCGAAAACCGCTCGCGCGTGTCGCCGAGCGGCGTCATCCCCGACTCGTACGGTTCCTGCTTGGCAGGTGTAGGTCGAAACGGACTCACGATGTGGGAGAGGACCACCATCCCCACGGCGTTCGCCACCGAGACGCCGAGCAGAATGAGGATCGGCACGTATGAGTCGAGCATGCCGCAGTCCGATCGCTTGTGAAAACATTCACCATCACAGCCGCGCCAAACTAGGGGCAGCCGGCGGTGGGTGTCAAGCGAGCGCGGCGTGCGTGGCAGAGAGTGAAAACCGGCGGATACGGCTGCGAAACGGGTTGGCTTGCCGATGGCAGCTGACGGGCCGTAGCTTGACGCGCCGCGCGGGCGGGGCGACGCAGCTCCGGCACGGGCGCGGCCGGCTGCAACCTGGAGAATGGGATGATACACTGTGATCGCTGGATCCGCCGGATGGCGCAGGAGCACGGCATGATCGAACCGTACGAGGCCGCGCAGGTCCGGGACGGCGTGATCAGCTACGGCGTTTCATCGTTCGGGTATGACGTTCGTGTGGCGGACGAGTACAAGGTGTTCACGGACGTCTACAGCGTGGTCGTGGATCCGAAGCAGTTCGATCCGCGTTCGTTCGTGGATGTGAAGGCGGACTACTGCATCATCCCGCCGCGTTCCTTCGCGCTGGCGCGGACGCTCGAGTACTTCAGGATCCCGAACGACGTACTGGTGGTCTGCGTAGGCAAATCCACGTACGCGCGGTGCGGCATCATTGTGAACGTGACTCCGCTCGAGCCGGAGTGGCGCGGCTACCTGACGCTGGAGATCTCGAACACGACGCCGCTGCCGGCGAAGATCTACTCGAACGAGGGCCTCGCCCAGCTGCTGTTCTTCCAGGGCGACGAGGTGCCGGAGCACACGTACGCATCGAAAAAGGGGAAGTACCAGGATCAGGTAGGGGTGACGCCGCCGAGGCTGTAATCGCGGAGGGGGAGGGGCAAGGGCGGGCGGCGCGGGTCTCTCCTCTCACGCAGAGGCTCAGAGCCGCAGAGGCGGTGAGTCCGCGTCGGCGACTCGCCGGCGTGACTCAGCCGCCCCGCGTGAGCCACGATGCCGTTGTTGTTGTTGTAAACAGAAAAAAAGATCATCGCGCAGCCCCGAATCCGGACGAATCCGCCGGAATCGCCACCCCGCGTCTCCGCGTCTCTGCGCCTCCGCGTGAAAATAAAGGAGGCTCCGATGTCGCTATACCCCCCTTCCCCTCCCCCTCACCCCGCCGGGTGCCTGAACTGCGCCTTCCGGTAGTCCGCGTTGAGCCGTCCGATGTAATCGACCTTGATCCCCTTCGGGCATGCGGTCTGGCAGGCGCCATGGTTGGTGCAGTGACCGAACGCCTCGGCGTCGTGCATGTTGACCATCTCGACCACGCGCGTCCAGCGCTCCGGCTGGCCCTGCGGCAGGGCGCCGAGGTGCGTCACCTTGGCGCTGGTGAACAGCATGGCGGAGGCGTTCGGGCAGGCCGCGACGCAGGCGCCGCACGCGATGCACTCCGCGGCGTCCATCGCGAGATCCGCATTGCCCTTCGGCACTGGGATGATGTTGGCTTCAGGCGCGCTGCCGGTACGTGTCGAGATGAACCCGCCCGCCTGAATGATGCGGTCGAAGGCGCCGCGATCGACGACCAGGTCGCGCACCATCGGAAAGCCGGCGGCGCGGAACGGCTCGATCCAGACTTCGTCGCCATCGCGGTAGTGGCGCATGTGCAGCTGGCAGACGGTGGTGAGCGGGAGCGGGCCGTGCGGCTCGCCGTTCACCATGAATCCGCATGCGCCGCAGATGCCTTCGCGACAGTCGTGGTCGAAGGCGATCGGCTCCCTGCCCTCCTGGGTCAGGCGTTCATTGACGACGTCCAGCATCTCGAGGAAGGACATGTGCTCGGAAACGTTTTCCGCGCCGTAGACTTCGAACGCGCCGCTGGCGTCGGCATGCTGCTGTCGCCACACGTGCAGTGTCAGATTCATTGCGATCTCACTTGTAGCTGCGCTGGGAGAGCTGCACATACTCGAATGTGAGCTCTTCGCGATGCTTCTTCGGCGCGCTGCCGACGCCTGTGAACTCCCAGACGCTGGTGTGCGCGAACTTCTCGTCGTTCCGGCGCGCCTCGCCTTCCTCGGTCTCGTGCCCGACGCGGAAGTGCCCGCCACAGGACTCGTCGCGGTCGAGCGCGTCGAGGCACATCAGCTCAGCGAACTCGAGGTAGTCGGCGAGCCGGCCAGCCTGCTCGAGCGACTGGTTCAGGGTCGCGGCACTGCCGGGGACGCGCAGGTTGCTCCAGAACTCCGCGCGCAGCTCCGGTATCTTCTGCAGTGCAGTGCGCAGGCCGGCCTCGGAGCGTGCCATGCCGCAGTACTCCCACATCAGCGCGCCCAACTCGCGGTGTATGTCGCCGACACTGCGGCGACCTTTGATGCCGAGCAGCTGATCCGTCCGCTCCTTCGCCGCGCGCTCCGCGTCGCCGAACGCGGGGTGCGTGTTGTCGATCTTCTGGAGCCTCGCACCCGCGAGGTAATCACCGACGGTGAGCGGCAGGATGAAATAGCCGTCCGCCAGGCCCTGCATGAGCGCACTGGCGCCGAGGCGGTTGGCACCGTGATCCGAGAAGTTCGCTTCACCGCCGACATGCAGGCCGGGAATGGTGCTCATCAGGTTGTAGTCGACCCAGAGACCACCCATCGTGTAGTGCGGTGCCGGGTAGATCCGCATCGGCACTTCGTAGGGGTTCTCGCCGGTGATGTTGGCATACATGTCGAACAGGTTGCCGTAGCGCTCGGCGATCGTGTTCCTGCCGAGGCGCTGAATGGAGTCGCGGAAGTCGAGGTACACGCCGACACCCGAGGGGCCGACGCCACGTCCGTCATCCACCATCTCCTTGGCGCGGCGGGACGCGATGTCGCGCGGTGCCAGGTTGCCGAAGCTCGGGTAGTAGCGCTCGAGGTAGTAGTCGCGCTCGGCATCCGGTATGGTGTTCGGCGCGCGCGTGTCACCCTTCTTCAGAGGCACCCAGATGCGGCCGTCGTTGCGCAGCGACTCGCTCATCAGTGTGAGCTTGGACTGGTAGTCGCCGCTGGGCGGTATGCACGTCGGGTGGATCTGCGTGAAGCACGGATTGGCGAAGCCGGCACCGCGCCTGTGCGCCCGCCACGCGGCCGTGACGTTGCTGCCCTTCGCATTGGTCGAGAGGAAGAACACGTTGGCGTAGCCGCCGGTCGTGAGCACGACATCGTCGGCCGCCCAGGACTCAATGGCGCCAGTGACGAGGTCGCGCGTGACGATTCCGCGAGCACGACCATCGACGAGCACGAGATCCAGCATCTCGTGACGCGTGTGCATCGTCACCATGCCGCTGCGCACTTCCTTCTCGAGCGCCTGATAGGCGCCGAGCAACAGCTGCTGCCCGGTCTGGCCGCGCGCGTAGAACGTGCGGGAGACCTGCGCGCCGCCGAAGGAGCGATTCGCGAGGTTGCCGCCGTACTCGCGGGCGAACGGCACGCCCTGCGCGACGCACTGGTCGATGATGTTGAGGCTGATCTCCGCCAGGCGGTACACATTCGCTTCGCGTGCGCGGAAGTCGCCACCCTTCACGGTGTCGTAGAAGAGGCGGAACACGCTGTCGCCGTCGGCCTGATAGTTCTTGGCCGCGTTGATGCCGCCCTGCGCCGCAATGCTGTGCGCGCGGCGCGGCGAGTCCTGGAAGCAGAAACAGTGAACGTGGTAGCCCAGCTCCGCCATGGTCGCGGCGGCCGCGCCGCCCGCGAGACCCGAACCGACGACGATGACCGTGTACTTCCGCTTGTTCGCCGGGTTGACCAGTTTCAGCTGAAAGCGGTGCCGATCCCACTTCCCTGAGATCGGGCCGTCGGGAATTCCTGCGTTGAGCTCCATGCCCGCCCCTATCGAACGATACCGGCCAGAACCGCGACCGGGAATGAGATGTTGCCGAGCACCACGATCAACGCGAGGACCGCGGCGATGGGCCGGCGCACGTGGTTCCACTTCGGGTTCGTTGCGCCGAGCGTCTGCAGCATGCTCCAGAACCCGTGATACAGGTGGAAGCCCAGCGGGATCATGGCCAGGATGTATGCCGCGGATACCGGCACGCTCCGGAACCCGAGGACGAGGTTGTGGTACGCGTCACCCGGCACGAAGTCCGGGTGCGCACTGCCGAACGTGAGATGCATCAGGTGGTAGAGGATGAAGGCGAGGATGATCACGCCGCCCCAGGCCATCGTGCGCGACGCGTAGCTGAACGCGAGACCATTGTCGTAGCGGGCGTAGCCGACCGCGCGTGCGCGCCTGCTCCGCAGCACGAGCTGCACTGCCGCGGCGATGTGCACGCCCACGGCTGCGAGCAGCACCAGCCGCACGAGCCAGAGCAGCTGACCGTGTCCGAAGAACGGCGCACCGAAGGAGCGCAGGCCCTCGGCATAGTGGTTGAATGCTTCCGGCCCCTGGAACACCTTCAGGTTGCCGATCATGTGTCCAGCGACGAAGCCGATCAGGATGATGCCCGAGACGGCCATCGCGATCTTTTTTCCGACGGTCGTTCCCCAGAACGAGTAGAGCCGGCGCATGTATGACTCCGCTATGGTCGTCGTCAGGCCAGCAGAGCCATGGTCTCGCGCACCGCGTCAGCCGACCTGCCGAGTGCGGCGCGCTCGTCCGTCGTCAGTTCGACCTCGAAGACCCTCTCCAGACCGTTGCGACCGAGCTTGCACGGCACGCCGAGGAACAGGCCGTCCAGGCCGAACTCGCCCTGGAGCAGCGCGGAGCACGGCAGAATCCGCTTCTTGTCGCGCACGATCGCCTCGACCATCTGTACGACAGCCGCAGCAGGCGCGTAGTAGGCGCTGCCCGTCTTGAGCAGCGCCACGATCTCGGCGCCACCAGTCCGCGCGCGATCGACCAGGGCGTCGATGCGATCCTTCGGCAGGAGCTGCGACAGGGGTATGCCGCTGACGGTCGTATAGGACGCGAGCGGCACCATCGTGTCGCCGTGTCCGCCGAGCACGAGCGCCTGGATGTCTTCGACGCTGATGTCGAGCTCGAGCGCAATGAACGAGCGGTAGCGCGCGGTGTCGAGGACGCCGGCCATGCCGATCACGCGCTCGCGCGGGAAGCCCGTCGTCTGCAGGCAGACGTGAGCCATGACATCGAGCGGGTTCGATACCATGATCACGATCGCGTCCGGCGAAGTGCGCCTGATGTTCTCCGACACATCGCGGACGATACCGGCATTCGTCTTCAGCAGGTCTTCGCGGCTCATGCCCGGCTTCCGCGCGATGCCCGCCGTGACCACGATTATATCCGAACCTGCAATATCATCGTAGCTGTTGGTACCGCGGACGCGCGCATCCCAGCCCTCGATCGGCGCCGACTCCCACTGGTCCAGGCCCTTGCCCTGCGGCACGCCTTCCATGATGTCGATCATGAGCACTTCGCGACCGAGCTCGCGGCGCGCGATACCCTGCGCGGCCGTCGCGCCGACGTTGCCGGCCCCGACCACTGCAATTCTATTCACCATTCTCTGATCCCGTGTCGAAAGTTGGCGTTCAGGCGCCGCAAACTAGCCGCCGATCTGCGAGAGTGCCAGCAGCCCGCCGGAACCGGCCGCACTGCCCTGTACGAGGTGGTGTTTCTCGGGCTTGGTCCGGAGTGTCTGCAGGATGTGCGGCTCGAGCGGAAGGCCGGCGCGCAGCGGCGATCGCAGATCCGTCGCAAGCTGTCCGAACAGGCACGGCCGCAGCTGCCCGTCGGCGGTGAGGCGCATGCGGTTGCACCGCTCGCAGTAGTTGTGGCTCAGCGGCGTAATCACGCCGACCGTGCCGGCTGCGCCGTCGAACTGGAAGTACGTCGCCGGACCATTGCCCGCCGGACCGGGCACGGGCCGTAGCGCGCCGATTCGCTCAAGCCGCTGCAACATCTCCAGGGATGACACATATTCGCCGGCGCTGACGCCCAGGTTCTCGCCGACGGGCATGACCTCGATGAAGCGGACATGCCACGGGCGGTCGATGGTGATACGCGCGAAGGCCTCGATCTCGTCGTCGTTGCGGCCGCGCAGGATGACCGCATTCACCTTGATCGGCTCGAAGCCGACCGCCTCCGCCGCGGCGAGGCCATCGAAGATCGCGGTGTGCGATCCGGGCCGCCGTGCGATCGCATCGACGCGCTCCGGCCGCAGCGAGTCGAGCGATATGTTGACGCGGTCCACGCCGGCGTCGCGCAGCTGGTGCGCGAGTCCGGCAAGCAGTACGGCGTTCGTCGAAAGCGCGATATCGTCGATGCCGTCGATGTGGCGTAGCATGGCGACCAGACGCGGCAGGTCCCGGCGCACCAGCGGCTCGCCGCCGGTCAGGCGGATGCGACGCAGGCCCATGCCGGCCATGACCTCGACGATGCGCGCGATCTCCTCATAGCTCAGAATCTCGGCGCGGCCGAGCCAGGGCAGCCCTTTCTCGGGCATGCAGTAGACGCAGCGCAGATTGCATTTGTCCGTAACGGAGATCCGCAGGTACTCGACGCGACGTCCGAAGCCATCGTGCATGACCGGCGCGGCAGCGGGCACCGCATCTGCGCGGGCGCGTTCGGCCGTGCGCCGCTCCGCCGCGGCCCGCTGCAGCAGCGCCACCTCGGCACCCGCGCCGGTCATGCGCGCGCCATGCACGGGCTCAGCGGGACTCATGCGCCTTCACCGGCGGCACAGCACCATCCAGCCAGGCCGATTCACCCGTGACGTAGTGCTCCTCCTTCCAGACCGGCAGCCGGACCTTGACCTGCTCGATGATGTAGCGCGCTGCATCGAATGCGTTGGCACGGTGCGGCGAGCTGACTGCGATCGCGATGCTGACCGCGCCGATGCCGAGCTCGCCGACGCGGTGCTCGACGGCGATCCGGTCCGAGCCGGCATGCTCGGCGGCCTCGCCCGCAATCGCGAGCAGCACGGGCACGGCCATGTCGACGTACGCGTCGTAGCGCATGCCGCTCACACGTCTCCCGTCGTTTTCCTCGCGGACCGTGCCGACGAACAGGACCGCTGCGCCGTCCGCAGGGGAGCCGACGCGAGCGAGCACGCCAGCCGGATCGATCGGCGCCGCGGCGATCACGCAGTGAATGCTCATCCGCCTGCGACGGGTGGAATGAGCGCGAGCTCGTCGCCATCGCGCAGCAGCGCGTCGAGCAGAACGTACTCGCGGTTGACGGCTATGACGGGCCGGGCGGGAATGCGTGCGAAGCGGCGGTCGGTGGAGCGCAGCGTATCGATCGCATCGGCGGCATCACTGCCCTCCGGCAGATCGACGACGAGCTCGTCGACGCCGGTCAGATCGCGATAGACGGCGAACAGCAGAAGGTTGACGCGCATACCCGGAACCTAGCCGGGCCGAACGCGGGGAACAAGCTCAATCCGGCGCAGCGGAGTCGTGCTCGCGCCGGTCGCCATCGCGGCCATTGCCATCGCGATCGTTGCGCGAACGATCGGACATGATCTCGCGGATGGTGTCCTGGAAGCGCGTCCACGTCACGATGAACTCGACGCGCTGCCGCGGAGTGAAAAACGCCGCAAGCTCGGCCTGTTCCCGCCGCCACAGCTCCTGCTCACGCGTCCGCAGCGCTTCATAGTGTGCGAGCAGCTGTGTGAACTCGGTATCGTCCGTGCCCCGGCTGCGGAGCGACCGGTGGAGGCTTCCTCTCAGCTCGACCGAGGCGCGGTTCAGGTCGCGACGGTGGCCGGCGTACTGCGCGAGAATGCGTTCCGTCTGCGCGCGCTGCTCGTTTGTGAGATCGAGCTCATCGTCGAGCCGCTCGACAAACCTCCGCAACACCTCCGCCTCGAGGGCATCACGCCTGGCCTGTGCCTGGGCGCGCCGCTCGGCGTCCGAGCGGCTCTGTGCTTCGAGGGGCGCGGCCAGCGGCGCAATGGCGAGCAGGCTCAGCAGGACGACCGCCAGCTTCATGAGTCCAGCTCCGCCAGCAGGGCTTCGAGCTCTTCCACTGTCAGCTCCTCGATGGGTGCAGGATGCAGCAGCGGGTCGTTGCCGGACCAGTCCAGCACCGACACGCCGGCGAGGTCGAAATCGGTGGTCGCCTGACCGCCGGGCGACAGCCCGCCGAAGCGATCGGCGAGAAGGGAACCGCCGATCACCGCCATAGTCACGGCCGCCGCCATTGCGAGGCGGGCGGGCGGCCAGCGCAGCAGCGAATTGCGGCCAGCGGGCGCATGCGCGCCATCGATGGCGGCGAGCACCCGCGCCTCGAGCGCGGCGGGAACGGGGTCGAGCGCCTGCTGGATGAGCAGCACCAGCGCGAGCTCATCGCGGCACGCGTCGCACGCGTTCACGTGGCTCTGCGTCGATTCGCGTTCGTGGAACAGCAGCTCGCCGCGGGCGAGCGAGGGAAGCAGGTCCTGCACCCTGTCGCAGTCGTACCGGTTCATTGTGACAGCTCCCTCAACCGTTTGACGCCCAGGTGATAGTTCACGCGCGCCGCGCCCTGCGTGCAGCCGAGTGCCGTAGCGACCTCTGCATAGCTCAGCCCCTGCTGGATCCGAAGTGACACGGCCATTCTCTGTTTCGTCGGCAGTCGCTCGAGCAGCGCGGACACGCGTTCGGCTTCCGTGCTCCGCTCCGCGGATTCCGCCGGGTCGGGCGCGCGGCTCGGCTCGTGCTCCGCCAGCACCAGGCTCACCTCCCGCCTGCGTCCCTGCCGCCGGCCGATCGAACGCGCGGCATTGACGGCGATCCGGAGCAGCCACGTGCGGAAGCTCGCGTCGCCGCGGAACCGGTCGAGCGCACCCAGCGCGCTCATCATAGTGTCCTGCGCCGCGTCCTCGGCAAGGCTCGAGTCATTCAGCAGCCGCCGCGTCACCCGGTAGACATCCGGCAGATACCGGCGCACCAGATCGTTGCGCGCGTCGGCGTCGCCTGCGCGCGCCCTGTCGAGCAGCCGTGCTTCGTCGCCCGGGAACGAGAGGCTCACGGGAGAATGGACGCCCCGGGCAGGCAATTTGTTAAAACGGCAATGCCCCGCCCGGCTTGCCGGAGGGAGGCTGAAGCCGACCACGCGGAGAGCGTCAGAGTGCGGGTACGTGTGTCCCATCGGATACCTGCACCCGCAGGTCCTTCGATGGCTTGAAAATCGGTACGGCGCGCGCCGGCACCTCGACCGGATCGCCGGTGCGCGGGTTGCGGGCCATGCGAGAGCGACGCTTGCGAACCTTGAAGGTGCCGAAGCCGCGTATCTCGATGTGCTCGTGATCGGCCATCGCGTTCTTGATCGCGTTCAGCAGCCCGTCGACGACGAGGGCGCAATCCTTCTTGGTAATGCCGGGGCCGATCGCCTCCGCCACCTGCTCGACGAGGTCGGCTTTGGTCATGGGTCCTCCCTACATGGGGTGAAGTGTGGGTACGACATATTTCAGGTGCGGCGTCGCCGCATCCTCCAGGGGAGCAGCGACGCTGCGCAGTGCCCGGGCCGCCGTGCTGCCGAGCAGCACATCCCAGATCGTGGCGCGCGGCTCCGGCGGTCGCACCGTCCGCGGCGTCTCGCCCAGGCCGGCCATCCTGCCGGCCGTCGCAAGCGCGTCCACGCGGTTGCCCAGCCGGTCGATCAGCCGGCGGTCCAGCGCCTGCCGGCCCGAGAGGATGCGGCCGTCCGCGATCTCCAGCACGGTACCTTCCGGAAGATTTCGCTCCAGCGCGACAACGCCCACGAATTGCGTGAATACGTCGAGCACGAGCGAGTCCAGGATCGCGCGATCACCGGCGCCCAGCGGGCGGAACGGGGAACCAACGTCCTTGTGCTCGGAGCTCATGACCGTTTGCATCCGCACCCCGACCTTGGCCATGAGCTCGCTCGCGTCCGGTACCTCCATGATCACGCCGATCGATCCCGTGATCGAACCCGGCAGCGCAAAGATGGAATCGGCAGCCAGTGCGATGTAGTATCCACCTGACGCTCCCACACCGCTGATCGCCGCGACGACGGGCACCTCATCCTCGTCCCTCACCCGCCGCAGCTCCCGATAGATGCTCTGCGACGGGGCCACGACGCCGCCCGGCGAATTGATCTCCACCAGGTAGCCTCGAACGGACGCGTCGTCGCGGAACTCGCGCAGCTGATCGAGCAGGTCGCGATCATCATGGATGACGCCGTCGATCGACAGCACAGCAATGCGGCCGCCGATGCCGAACCCCGCACTGCCGCGACCGGCGGACATGAGAGCGAGGACGATTCCGGCCAGGGTCATGAACGAAATGACCGTTACGGCGAGGGTGGTTACAACCGACCGCCGGGACAAGCGAACACCGCCGTGAAAAGCCTGTATGTCGTTAAAGTACGGGCACCTAGGTTAGATGCGACGGCCGCGGATGTCAAGGACTGCGGCGGCGGCGCTCCATCAGCTCCGCGAACCTGTCGAAGAGGTACCTGGAATCGTGCGGGCCCGGCGCCGCCTCCGGGTGGTACTGCACGCTGAAGACCGGAAGCTCCCGGTGCTCCAGGCCTTCCATGGTGTCATCGTTCAGATTGACATGGGTGACGCGCAGGGCAGGCGCGCCCTCCACGGCGTCGGGCGCGGCGCCGCGGTGCACGGCGAAGCCATGGTTCTGTGCCGTAATCTCGACGGCGCCGTCAGCCATGCGGCGGACCGGGTGGTTCCCTGCGCGGTGTCCGTAGAGGAGCTTGAAGGTCCGGCCGCCGAACGCGCGGGCCATGAGCTGGTGGCCGAGACAGATGCCGAACACGGGCACGCCGCGATCGCCCAGCGCGCGGATGGTCTCGAGGGCATGTCCGACGGCCTCGGGGTCGCCGGGCCCGTTGGATACGAAGAACCCGTCGATATCGTGCTCGAGGATCTCCGCGGCAGATGTCGTGGACGGCAGGGTCGTAATGGTGCAGCCGCGCTCGGCCAGCAGCTTCAGGGAATGCCGTTTCACGCCGAAATCATACGCCATCACGCGGAACCGGCTGGCGCCCGCAGCGGGCGTGTCGTACGGATCGGCCGTCGAGACGCCACCGGTCAGGTCCTGGCCCTCCATGCGCGGATGCGCCTGGATGCGCTGCATGACGTCTGCAGGCGGCATGGTCGCCGGCGCAATGGCCGAGCGCATGGCACCAGCGCTGCGAAGGTGACGGGTCAGTGCGCGGGTATCGACGCCCTCGAGCGCGACGACACCGGCCACGCGCAGGTATTCCTGCAGCGAGCCGGACGCGCGCCAGTTGCTGTACATGCGCGACGCCTCGCGAACTACGAACCCCGCGACCTGGACGCCGTCGGACTCCGCATCCTGCGGCGTAACGCCGTAGTTGCCGATGAGCGGGTACGTCATCGTCACGATCTGACCCGCGTACGAGGGGTCGGAGAGGACCTCCTGGTAGCCGGTCATCGACGTATTGAAGACGGCTTCGCCAAGGGCGATGCCGTCGGCACCCATCATGTCGCCGGGAAACACGCGACCGTCTTCGAGCAGCAGGTATCCGGCGTCGGTCAACAAAGCCTCTGGGGAACGTGCAATTGACAAGCTGGCGCGAATTTAGGGGATCGGCGACCGCTGTCAAGCAACCGCTTGCGCGGGCCGTCGGACGCGGACAGCTTCACGCCCATGGAACCGGTCTACATCTACGCGGACGAGTCGTGTCTGGGAAACCAGAACGTCGACCGGGATTCGCCTGGCGGTGCGGGCGGCCTGATCGAGACCTGGAAGGACGGTGCCTGGGTCCGGCGCGACTACTGGGCCTCGGAACCCGCTACCACCAACAACCGCATGGCGCTGCGCGGCGCCCGCGAGCTGCTGGACCTGCTCCGCAGGCCCTGCCCCGTCGTCTTTACATCCGATTCGCAGTACCTGATCACCGGCATGCGCGAGTGGATCCACGGCTGGGCGCGGCGTGGCTGGACACGTAAGACGGGAGCGATCGAGAACGTCGAGCTCTGGCGGGACCTGTGCCGCGCTGCGGCCCGTCACGATGTGGACTGGCGCTGGGTCCGCGGCCATGCCGGCCACCCGCAGAACGAGTACGCGAACGACCTCGCCGTCGCCGCCGCGAAGAAGCAATCGACTTCGGGCGGCCTGGTGGAGTCCGGCTTCGTGCAGTGGCTCGACGTGCACCGCGAGAAGAAGCAGCAGTACCTGGATTTCTACGAGTTCACGAAGCCCGATGGTGTGTTCAGAGCTTCGAGCAAACCGCCTCAGTAGGCAGGGGAGTCGAAGACTTCGCGGAAGGCCGAGGTGACCCTGCCTTCGACTTCCTCCATCCGCACTTCCCGCTCGAGCAGACTCTCCATGGAACAGACGCCGCGGTCGCGGATCCCGCACGGCACGATGCTGTCGAAGAAAGCGATGTCCGTGCTCACGTTCAGCGCGAAGCCGTGCGACGTGATCCAGCCGCTGGATACGCGCACGCCGATCGCCGCGATTTTCTGCGACCCGACCCAGGCACCCGTGAGGCCCTGCTTGCGGCCTGCCTCGATGCCGGACGCCGCGAGCGCGCGGATCAGGACCTCCTCGAGATCGCGGACGTATTGGTGCAGGTCGCACCGGTCGGGCTTGAGATCGAGGATCGGATAGCCGACGAGCTGGCCGGGGCCGTGGTAGGTAACGTCACCGCCGCGGCCTGTCTCGAAGATGTCCAGACCAAGCAGGGTGGCTTCTGCATCATCGACCAGGATGTGCGCACGGTCTGCCGATGTTCCGAGCGTTATTACGTGCGGGTGCTCGAGCAGCAGCAGAGTGTCGGGCGCGCGACCGGCGCGCCTGTCCGCCACCAGCCGCTCCTGCAGCGCCAGGCCCTCGGCGTAGGGCACGCGGCCGAGTCGCTCGACGCGCAGCCGCCGCTGCCCGATCTGCCGGGCAGCGGCGGTGGTGGCGGTGCGCTGCGATGTCCGCTTCATGCGCGGTCCGTGCGCGTCAGGCGTCTTCGGGGAAAGCCTGGAGCGTCTCCTTGAGGCGCGCGAGGAAGCGAGCCGCATCCGCGCCATCGACGATCCGGTGATCGTAGCCGAGGGAGAACAGCGCGCGTTTGCGGATCGCGATCACGTCAGTGCCATCCGCCTCGATCACGACGGGTCGCTTCTCGATTGCGCCCGTTCCGAGAATGGCCGCGGTGCCCTCCGGTATGATCGGCATGCCCACCATGGTACCGAGCACGCCGGGATTGGTGATCGAGAATGTCGCACCCTGGATCTCGTCGGGCTTGAGCTTTCTGCCGCGCGCGCGTTCAGCGAGATCGTTGATGCGCTTGCTCACGCCGACGAGGTTCAGCTCGTCGGCGTTGCGGATCACCGGCACGATCAGGCCCGGATTCAGGTCCACGGCGATCCCGATGTTGATGTCTCCGCGGTAGATGACGTTGGTGCCAGACACGGTCGAGTTGACCATCGGGAACTCCGGCAGCACGCGGGCGATCGCCCACGCGACGAAGCCGGTGTAGCTGACCTTCACCCCGGCCTGTTCCCACTTGTTCCGGCTGCTGCCGCGCACGCGGTCGATCTGCGTGAAATCGATCTCGATGAACGAGTGCACGTGCGGTGCAATGCGCTTCGCGCGCACCATGTGATCGGCCGTCAGCCGGCGGATCCGGTCCATCGGCTCGACATTATCGGCGTCACGCACCGGGAACTCGGGGTGCCGCACCTGGCTGTGGAACGTCTGCCAGAAGGAATCGGCCGTTGTCGATGCGCCTGCGGTCTGCGACGCCGCCTGTGTCGCGGACTTCGAAGCACGCTGCGCCACTGCAGCCGTCGCCCCGCTCCCCCGCTCCCCCGCTCCCCCGCTCTCCAGGTACGACATGATGTCCTGCTTCGTGACGCGGCCGGCATGACCCGTACCGTCGATCGCGGCAATGTCCACACCGTGCTCTTCCGCGATGCGCCGTACGAGCGGCGTCGACTTGCGACGTACCCGGTCCTCCGCGCTCTCCTCGCCACCGCTGTCGCCGCCGTCCCCGTCCGCGCCGGCTACAGCAGCGCCCGGCGCCGCCACCTCCGCGCCGCCCGTGGCCGTTGACGCGGGCTGATGCGCCGCCGAAGGCTCCTCCTGGTGCTGCGCCTTCGTCTCCTTCTTCGCAGGTTCCTTCGACGTCCCGGCTGCGGGCTTCGCGGCAGCCGCGCCCTTGTCCGTCTCCAGGATGGCGACGACGGTGCCGACCTCGACGGTCTGCCCCGCCTGCACGACGATCTCGGCGATTGTACCCGCGGCGGGCGACGGGATCTCGGCGTCCACCTTGTCCGTCGATATTTCGAGGAGCGGCTCATCGCGGCCGACTTCGTCACCGACCTGCTTCAGCCATTTCGAGACGGTACCCTCTGCGATGGATTCGCCCATCTGGGGCATCGGAACTTCAATGCGTGCCATTACCGACTCCGAACAAAGTTGAATGTCGTCCTGCTAATAGTGGAGCAGGTACCTTCCCGCCGCCACCACGTCACTCACCTGCGGCAGGAAGTAATCCTCCAGCGGAGGAGAATACGGAACAGGCGTATCGATCGCAGTCACCCGCAGAACGGGTGCGTCCATCCATTCAAAAGCCTTTTCGCTGATCCGCATGGCGATCTCGCCCGCAATGCCGCCGGTCCGTGTGTCCTCGTGCACGATCAGTGCGCGACCGGTCTTCCTGACGGACTCGATGATCGCATCCTCGTCGAGCGGGAGCAGGGTGCGCAGGTCCAGGATCTCGACGGAAGCGCCATCCTCGCTCGCGAGTTGCTCCGCCGCCTTCTCGCTCTCGTGCACCATCATGCCATAGGTGATGATGGTAAGGTCACCGCCGCTCCGGTGTACGCGTGCCCTGCCGAGCGGGACCTCCTCGGCGTCCGGCTCCAGCACCTCGCGCAGGAAGGGTGCGCGGTACAGCTTCTTGTGCTCGAAGAAGAGGACGGGGTCATCATCCCGGATGGCGGACTTCAACAGACCCTTGGCGTCGCGTGCCGTGGCGGGATACACGATCTTGAGGCCCGGCGTGTGAAAGAAGGCCATCTCGGGATTCTGTGAATGGAACGGTCCGCCGCGTACGCCGCCGCCGACCGGGCCGCGGATGACGATCGGCAGCGCGCCGCTGCCGCGCCAGCGGGATGTCGCGATGTAGTTGGTGAGCGGCTCATACGCGCAGGATACGAAGTCCATGAACTGCATCTCGACGATCGGGCGCATGCCCATGTGCGCCGCTCCCGCGGCCGCGCCGGTGAAGCCGGCCTCGCTGATGGGCGTGTCGACGACCCGGCTCCCGCCGAACCTGTCGATGAAGCCTTCCGTGACCTTGAACGCGCCGCCGTAGGCGCCAATGTCCTCGCCGATGATGAATATCGACGGGTCCCGCTCCATCTCCTCCCAGAGCGCTTCCCGGATGGCCTCCAGCATCGTGACCGGTCTGCCCAGCTCGGTGCTGCGGACGTGCTCGGGCTTCTCGAGCTGCATCATGCCTCGTGCGGATCAGGTGTGGGCAGGCGTGTCCAGGGCGCGCGCGCGGAACTGCCGCTCCACACCTCGGCCAGCGCCTCCTCCGCCGGTGGCAGCGGCGACTGCTCGGCCGCCGCGCGAGCGGCGTCCACTTCGCCTGCGACACGGGCGGCGGCGGCGTCCAGATCCTGCTGCGTCAGCCAGCCTGCATCGAGCACGCGCCGCACGTACCGATCTATCGGATCGCGCGCTTCCCAGGTCTCCAGCTCCCCGGCCGGCACGTAATGCTGCCCGTCGTGCTCTGCATGACCCTTTCGACGATAGGTCTGAACCTCCAGCAGCGCCGCGCCTCTGCCGGCGCGCGCATGCTCCACCGCCTTCTGCGTCATCTCGAGCACCGCGAAAAGGTCGTTGCCGTCGCAGCTGTCGCCGTACACGCCGTAGCCTGGCGCGCGCGCGACGAACGACTCCGCCGCCGTCTGCCGGCTGACCGGCGTGGAGTAGGCATAGCCGTTGTTCTCGATGATGACGACGAGCGGTGCGCGCTGCACCGCAGCGAGGTTGAATCCTTCGTGGAACGCGCCGGTGGACGCGGCGCCGTCGCCGGACCAGGTGAGCGCCACGCGGTCGAGCCCGCGCAGCCTGAAGCTGAGCGCTACGCCGGCCATGATCTCGATCATGACGCCGAGGTGCGAGATCAGGCCGATGAAGCCCCGGTCGTAGTCGGTGAAATGTACGTTCTGCTCGCGACCCCGGGTGGGCGAATCACCCTTGGCCATGTACTGTCGCAACACATCGACCGGCTGCGCACCCATGACGAAGAGGCCGCCGAGATTGCGGATGGCCGGCGCGATGATGTCTCCCGTGCCGTCCGTCCGGCGCCGGAGCGCGAACGCGCTGCCGACCGCAGTCGCCTCCTGGCCGAGCGAGCGGTACAGTCCGCCAATGACCTTGTTCTGCCGGTACAGGTTGGTGAGCACCTGCTCCACCTCGCGCGTGAGCAGCAGGTGATAGTACAGGTCGATAAGCTGCTCGCGCTCGAGCCCTGACGGTGTGGCGTCCCCTGGCGGTGCGTCGGCCATGTTCCTCAGTCGGTGTTGCGACACGCGCGCACGCGATGTCGTCGCTGAACGCGTGATTATGGCCGAGCGTCCGCGTGAGCGTCAAGCACCCGCGCGATGCTGCGCTGGCGCGAGGTCGATGGATTCACCAGCTTCCGCTCATGTCCGCGATACCACCGATTGAAGGATTCCCCATCGCCATCGAGGTGAGTGTCGCCTGGGGCGAGATGGACGCACTGGGACACGTCAACAACGTGGCCTACTTCCGATACATGGAGAGCGCTCGCATCGCGTACCTCGCTGCGATCGGGTTTCTGGGCGGCGACGGGAACGTCGGACCCATCCTCGCCTCTGTGCAATGCCGGTTTCGACGCCCCGTCATCTACCCGGAACGGCTCCGCGTAGCCGCGCGCGCCGACGACCTCGGCGATGACCGTTTCACGGTGGCGCACGACATCATGAGCGTCACCCGCGGCGACGTGGTCGCGCATGGCCGTGGCATCGTGGTCGCGTACGACTACGCCGCCGCAGCCAAGACATCGCTCCCCGATGAAGTGCGCCTCCGCATCCTCGAGCTGCAGCCCTCGCTGCGCGCAGGCGGCGCCTGATCGCGCGCCGCCGCAGGGACTTGTCTGCGCGCGGCCGCTCCGCTAACATCATGGAGAAGTTCAAACGCGATGAAGCCCGTCCTCCTGCCGGAGGTCGGGCTCTTTTCGTTGCACGCGGGCGGTAGGAATGATCACAGGCAGCACTCTTGGGAACAGCGCGCGACCGTCGGCTGCACGACGCTGGGCCGAGCGGACAGTCACGGAACGGGAGGGACGGCCGGCGCTGCCTCGCGCACAGGCGTTCCGTGCCCTTCGCGACGGTGTCCGCGAGCCGCGCGATCAGCGGTCCATGACAGGCGCCGGGCCGTACGAGGTCCGCTACGACGTTTCGATCGGCTACGCACAGGACCGGCTCATTCTGCTGCCCTGACGCTGCCAGGCGTACCCGGACATACGACAGAAGGCCCGGCACTCTCCAGAGTGCCGGGCCTTCACCGTGTCCGGATTCGCCGGGTTGCGGCGGCTACCGGGCGCCGTCGTCTGCGTCGCCGCCGTCTGCCCCCGTGCCGGTCGGGGTTGCACCCGGAATCGCGCCCTCGTTCGCGGGAGCGCCGGCGCCGGGCAGTACCGGTTGCGGCACGATCGGGGCGGCCTCCTGCTGGAACTGTCCCCGCAGGACGGACTCCGGACCCGCCTGGCGCGACGACAGCACCGACAGTGTCAACGAGAGGAACAGGAAGAGACCGCCGCTGATCCACGTGGACTTCGTCAGCAGAGTGGCCGCCTGACGACCACCGATCAGATTGTCAGCGGCCGTGCCGCCACCGCCGCCGCCCATCGCAGCGAGACCGCCACCCTTGCCCGACTGGAGCAGGACGACAACGGTCATGAACAGGCCGACGAGCAACAGCAGCACGAGCAGGAATCCGAACACGAATTGCTCCCGTTTCAGCGACGAATGTCAACCCGTGAAGCTGACGAAAAGAGCGCGGCTGCGCAAGAGGTCGGGACCGTCCGCGCCTGTCGGGCTCCGCCGGCCGGGCCCGCCCCGGCCCTCAGCTT
>JBBEBA010000088.1:211-11619 GCA_040882575.1 Gemmatimonadota bacterium | reverse complement strand
GATACTCATTCACGCGCAGCGCTACCATCCCGGTATTTCAACGGGCTCTTAACCGTCCGGCGGTGACCAGTACGTTCTTCCACGATACGGAAGACCTCCGACTTCGCGTCCTTTGGAAGAAATAGCTGCCGGTACCTGATGACCGCTCGGTCTTTCGCATACCAGAGCAGGAAATCAGCAGTAGTTGGCAGTGTTAGTGTACGCGCATCGGGGCTGCTCAATCCGCTAGTCTTCGCTACAGTAATGATCGCGACGGCATTGCCTTCACCGAACACCTCATCCAGAAGCAGCTTCACCCGGTGCAGATTCTCATCCGAAATCTGCACGAAAATGCTCCCACTGTCCGTCAGCATGTCCCTCGCCAGGATCAGCCGGTCGCGCAGATAGGAAAGGTACGAGTGCACGCCGAGCGTCCACGTGTCGCGGTACGCCTTGACCATCTCGGGCTCGCGCGTGAGGTCCTGCTCCATGTCCGTGACGTCGCGGCGGGCGATCTCGGGCTGGAAGTTGGATGCGAATCGAATGCCGTACGGCGGGTCCATGTAGATCATCTGGACCTTGCCGGCGAGGTCCTCGCGGTGGGCGAGCGAGGCCATGACCTGTAGCGAGTCGCCGAGGATCATGCGGTTCGACCAGTCGACGTCGTGCTCGTAGAAGCGGACTGCCTCGCGGTACTCCTGCTGCGGATCCGCGAACATGTCGCGCTGCACATCGTCACGCCGGAGCGTGCCGAGGATCGCCTGCGTCGAGATGCGCTCGTGTATGTGCAGTGCGACGGGGTCGACGACGAACTCGTGCGCCTCCCGCTTGCCCGACCACTCGAGCCAGGGCGCGCCGCTGCCCATCAGCTCGCGCAGCAGGGCGCCGTCCTCCTCGGACAGCGTACCGCCGATCGCGCGGCCGATCAGGGCATCCAGGTATTCGGCGCGCGCCGTCGCATCGAAACGCAGCACCGGCGGCAGGTGCGGGTCGTACGCGTAGCGCAGACCGGGCGCCGCACGCACGCGTCCCTGCGCCGCGAGACCCGCGGGCGGAATGTTCTTCCGCGTCGCGTCGTCGTGCCGGTAATCCGACACCGGCTGCGCGGCAGGCTTCGTCGTCGGTTTCCGTTTGGCCATGACACTGATGGTGGGGTGGGGGTGTGACACTCAGGCCCGCAGGACCGCCTGCGCACCCTGCAGGTTAGGCCGCGCAGCCCCAGTCGGCAACTGCCGCCCTCTTCCCCCCCCACCGTGTGCGTGTGCGTGTGCGTGTGCCTGTGCCGACGTTCGTCGCACCCGCACTAACGAATGTGTGCGTGTGCGTGTGCGTGTGCCTGTGCCGCCGTTCCCGCACACGCACACGCACATAGCACACGCACACATCTGCGGCGCCGCTACGCGTCGCCGCAGATGTGGTCGATGGATTCCATGCCCACCAGCACCTCCCTCGGCTTGGAGCCATCGGGCGGTCCGAGCACTCCCGCATGGTGGAGCTGGTCGATGATGCGGGCCGCGCGGCCGTAGCCGATGCGGAGCCGCCGCTGCAGCAGCGATGTCGAGCCCTGCTGGAACTGTGCGCAGATCTCGGCGGCCTGGCGGAAAAGCGCGTCGCGCTCCTCGAAGAATGCGCCGTCATCGTCGGGCGCGGAGTCGGCGGCCTCGCGGGATCGCACCATCTCGAGGATGTCTTCCTCGCGCGCGGGCCGGTCGGCGTCCGTCGCGCGGTACCAGTCCATCATCTGCTCGGTATCTTCGGTCGAGATGTAGGCGCCCTGGATGCGCACGGGGTCCGATGTGCCCGGCGGCAGGAACAGCATGTCACCGTTGCCGAGCAGCGCGTCGGCGCCGTTCTGGTCGATGATCGTGCGCGAGTCCACCTTCGAGCTGACGCGGAACGCGATCCGGCACGGAAAATTCGCCTTGATCAGACCGGTGATGACATTGACGCTCGGCCGCTGGGTCGCGACGACGAGGTGGATGCCGATGGCGCGCGACTTCTGCGCGAGCTGCGCGAGCGGCTTCTCGATCTCCGCCTGTACGGACATCATCAGGTCCGCCAGCTCATCGACGACCAGCACGATGAACGGCAGCGGCCCGTCCTTGTATGTGTAGCGGTCCGGGTCGTCGCTGTCGCCTTCCGGGTCGGGCCGTTTCAGCACCGCACCCTCTTCGGCGCGCTTGTTGAACTCCGCGAGAGAGCGCGCGCCGTTCTCCGACAGCAGAGCGTAGCGGCGCTCCATCTCGAGCACCGCCCACTTCAGCACGGTCGCGGCATCCTGCGGGTCCGTCACGACCGGGTGCCGCAGGTGCGGCAGATCGCCGTAGATGCTGAGCTCGACCATCTTCGGGTCCACCATCAGCATACGCAGCGTCTTCGGCGAATGGCGGTAGACCAGCGATGTGATGAGCGTGTTGATGCAGATCGACTTGCCCGAGCCGGTCGCGCCGGCGATCAGCAGGTGCGGCATCTTGGCCAGGTCCGCGACATACGGCCGGCCGTTGAGATCCTTGCCGAGCGCGAGCGGCAGCGAGCCGCGCGCGCGCTGGAACGTCGGCGTCTCGAGGATGCGACGCAGGTACACGACCTCCGGCTCCGGGTTCGGCACCTCGACACCGACCGCGCCCTTGCCGGGGATCGGCGCGACGATGCGGATGCTCGGCGCCCGCAGCGCCAGTGCCAGGTCGGCGTCCAGTGCGGCGATCCGGTTCACCTTCACGCCTGGCGCGGGCACCACCTCGAACTGCGTCACCACCGGACCGGTCGTGCGCCCCACGATCCGGGTTTCGACCTTGAACGTGCGCAACGCCTCGACCAGCGTATTTCCCAGCCGCTCGAAATGCGCGTCGTTGAGCGCAGGGTCGCCAAGCGGCGGCTCCGACAGCAGCGCGAGCGGCGGCCGCTCCGTCGAATCCGGATCGCCGGTGTCCTCGAGCACGAGGTCCGCTCGCGTCTTCTTCGCGCCGCGCCGCAAAGCCTTCGTCAGCAGCGACGCCGGCGCATCCACCGCGTCCGGCGCCCGCCCGTCGGGCTCCGTTTGCGCCGCAACGCCCGCGAGCACCGGCTCGGCGTTCACGGCCTCGTACGTCGGCGGCGACGACACCTGCGGGCCGCCGTCGGGAAGCTGCTCGTCCCGCCTGCGGCGCAGCAGCGCGCTCACGTGCCGGGCGGCGGCGCCGAGCGGGTTCCAGCCGATCGTCGCGACGCACAGCGCGAGCAGCAGCGCGCACAGCGCGAGCAGCGCGCCGAGGCCGCCGAGCAGCGCCGCGAACGGGAGGGCGACCGTGCTTCCCACCCATCCCGCAGCAGCCTGCGGCAGCAACCCGATCACCTCGAAGCCGACATTCACCGAGAACAGCGCGGTCAGGGTGGGCAGCAGTACTGTCAGCCCGGTGACGAGTGCGGCCCAGCGAGCGGCGCGCGGCGCCTGCAGCCACTCGAAGCACGCCGCACCGGCGACGGCGAACAGGACGGGCACCAGCACGATACCGACGCCGAATGCGGCGGTGCCGCCCGCCGCGAACATTGCGCCCAGCACGCCCATCACGTTGCCGGCGGAGAACAGCCGCAGCGCGCTGCCGCCGAGCGCAGCCACGGGCAGCATGCTGAGCGCGGTGAAGGCGGAGATAGCGAGAAGGGCGATGCCGAGGATGTGACGGCGCTGACGACTGCTGACCATGAGGTCCGCTACAGGCGAACGCGGTGCTCGTCCAGGACAGGCACGACATCGTGCAGGTCCTCACGCGCACAGAACGCAAGATCATCATAGCGGCCCAGCTCGCGCAGCCGGGCGCCCGCGGCCGTTCGGCCGAGGCCGCGTGCCGTCGGCGGGCGGCGCGCTATGCGGAGCGACGCGCGCAGCGCATCATTGCCGCGCACACCCTCCACCTGGTGCCGGACGACCCGCGCGATGCGACCCGCACAGGCTGCGTCCTCGAGCGCGAACGCGCCCTCGCGACCCGAACACAGCAGCAGCGTGTCCGAGCCTTCGGCAGCGAGCCGGCGCGCGACGGCGCCCACATTGAGCAGCGCGCCGATGTAGCATGCATCCGCGCCCGCCGCGGCGAGCAGCGCGCTCGTGCCATTCGTGGTCGTCATGACCAGCGTCTTGCCGGCCACTCGCTCCGGCGTGAACTCGACCGGCGAGTTGCCCAGATGGAAACCGCGAATCGGCATCGCATCCCGTTCCCCACACAGCAGCACCGCGTCGCGGCCGAGCTCGTCAGCCTTGCGCACGGCCTCTTCGACGCCGGGCGTCGGCAGCACACTGCGCGCGCCGTTCACGAGCGCCTGGATCATCGTGCTGGTTGCACGCAGCACGTCCACGACGACGACCGAGCGACCCGCAACCAGCCCGCGTGCCTCGGCGGGTGTGAACGCGACGTCGAGTCTCACGCCGCGCTCGCCGTCCGCTCTGCCGCCATCTTCCGCTCGACCAGCTTCGTGTCCATCCTGCCGGCGATCACGTCCTCGTCGTTCAGCAGCTCCATCAGGAACGGGATCGTCGTGTGCACGCCTTCGATGACGAACGATTCCAGCGCGAGCCGCGTTCGCGCCAGCGCCTCTTCGCGCGTGTTGCCGTGCACAATCAGCTTGCCGATCAGCGAGTCGTAGTACGGCGGGACGACATAGCCGGCATACGCGTGCGTGTCCACCCTCACGCCTGGCCCGCCCGGCTGATGGAAGCTCGTGATCTGGCCGGGGCTCGGCGCAAAATTGCGCGCGGGATCCTCGGCGTTGATGCGGCACTCGATGCAGTGGCCGCGCAGCTCCGGCGATCCATCCATGCTGAGCGGCTCGCCGGCCGCGATCCGGATCTGCTCCTTCATCAGGTCCACGCCAGTCACCAGCTCCGTCACCGGGTGCTCCACCTGGATGCGCGTGTTCATCTCCATGAAGTAGAAGCTGCCGTCCTCATCCAGCAGGAATTCCACCGTGCCGGCGGAGAAATAGCCGATCGCCTTCGCACCCCGTGTCGCGGCCTCGCCCATGCGCTCGCGCAGTTCCGGCGTGAGTGCGACGGACGGCGACTCCTCGAGCAGCTTCTGGTGACGACGCTGCAGCGAGCATTCCCGTTCACCCAGGTGAACGATATTGCCAAGATGGTCGCCCAGCACCTGTATCTCGATGTGGCGCGGCCGCGCCAGGTACTTCTCCATGTAGACGGAGCCGTCGCCGAACGCCGCGCGCGCTTCGTTCTGCGCCATCTGCAGCTGCGCCGCGAACGTGTCGGCATCCTGCGCGACGCGCATTCCCTTGCCGCCCCCACCGGCCGCCGCCTTGATCAGCACCGGGTACCCGATCTCCGCCGCAATCTCGAGCGCCGACGCCGCATCCTCCACCGCGCCCGCACTGCCCGGCACGGTCGGGACGCCCACGCCCATCATCGTCTTCCGCGCCATCGCCTTGTCACCCATCAGACGGATGTGCTCGGCCGACGGTCCGATGAACACGATATTCGAGCGGTCGCAGATCTCGGCGAACTCCGCGTTCTCGGCGAGGAACCCGTAGCCCGGGTGTATCGCATCGGCGCCGGTGATCTCGGCAGCCGCGATGATGCGCGGAATGTTGAGGTAGCTGTCGCGTGCGGCCGGCGGGCCGATGCACACTTCCTCATCGGCGAAGCGCACGTGCAGCGATTCGCGATCGGCCTCGCTGTAGACAGCGACCGTACGAATACCCATTTCGCGGCACGCGCGGATGATGCGCAGCGCGATCTCGCCGCGGTTCGCGACCAGAATTTTACGAAACATTGAACGCTACGACGACGGCTCGATGCGGTACAGGACCTGGCCGTATTCCACGGGATCCGCGTCATCGACGAGGATCTCGCGAATGACGCCGTCCTGCTCGCACTCCAGCTCGTTCATCAGCTTCATCGCCTCCAGGACACAGAGCGTCTGGCCCTTCGTCACCGTGCTGCCGACCTCCACGTAAGCCGGCGCGTCGGGCGCGGGCGCACGATAGAACGTGCCGACCATCGGCGACTTCACGTCCACCAGGTTGCTCTTCGCTGCTGGAGTCGGCTCCGCCGGCGCCACTGCGGTTGCCTGTACGGCGGCGGCAGTGGCGGCTGAAGCAGCGGGGGCGGGCGGCGCGGGTGTGACCGGGGCTGGAGCGGCGGCCAGCGGGTAGGTCGCGTGCACGGCCGCGGCGGCGGGCGTCTTCGCGATGCGGATACGCGTGCCCGAACGGATGATCTCCAGCGAGTCGATGCCGCTCTGGTCCACTGCGTCGATCAGGCCGCGCAGAAAATCCAGGTCAGGCATGTTCTGGACGGATCCCGGCGTACCGGTGCGTCCGTTCTCCTCGACCGTCGTGGTCTTGGCAGCCTTCCCGGGCTTCGCCGAGCTGCTCCGGCCACGCTGGCTGCCAGCGCTCTGCCCCATCTCAACTCCCTCGGTCCGGCGCGCCGATTCGCGCGACCAGCCCTCGCAGTCCAAGTAGATAGCTGTCCGCTCCGAAGCCGACCACCACGCCCAGCGCGCGATCGCTCAGGAGGGACCCATGTCGAAACGCCTCCCGGGTCGCCGGGTTCGTCAGGTGTACCTCGACGAACGGCCGTCCTACCCCGATCAGTGCGTCCCGGAGCGACACGCTCGTATGCGTCAGCCCGCCCGCATTCACCAGGAACGCGTCCACCCGGGACGCCGATTCCTGAATGTAATCGATCAGCGCACCTTCGGTATTCGTCTGGAACGTGTCAAGGTGGATGCCGAGCTCCGCAGACAGCGCGCGCAGCCGCCTCTCGATCTCGGCCAGCGTAACACTGCCGTAGACGTCCGGCTCGCGACTTCCCAGCAGGTTCAGATTGGGGCCGCTGACGACGGCGACCCTCACTTCTTCAATCCCTGCAGCCAGGACCGGAACATCTCCAGGTCCTCGTCTTCCTCCGGGTCCGTCGGCTCCGGCGGCGCGCCTTCATCGAGATCCGTGAACGGCGTCGCCGACGCGCGCGGAACGCGGTTCGACGGCACCACTTCGCCGAAGATCGCCGGCGGCGCGGGCTGCGGTGCTTCGGTACCGGGCGCAGCGCCCGCCAGCGAACCCTCCGCCGGCGTAACTGCTCCGTCGCCGTACCAGTCGAGAAACGCGTCCTCGACCGGGTCGCCCGTCCGTCGCACTGGCGCCGCCACGGCTCGCGCCACCGGTGGGGCCGGTGGAGGCATGGTTGGAGGTGTCGGTGCTGCCGGTGGTGCCGGCGTGGCCGGCGTTGCCGAGGCGGCGGCCGCCTCGATGGGAGCCGGCTTCGCGCCGGCCGGCGCTGCTGCCCAGGGCTCATCCGCCAGGTCGGCGCGCCTCCAGGGATCGTCGGCCCGCACACGCTCAGGCGGCTCCGGCGAAAGCGCGGCCGGTGCTGGCGGCTGCTCTGTGGAGGCCGCGGCAGGCACTGCGCCTGCGGCCCCAGTCGCGATGTCCGCAGGAGGTGACGCGAAGTCCGCATGAGCATGATCGTCCGCAGGACCCGCGTCCGCCGCGGACGGGAGCTCCTCGTCCAGCAGCAACTCCGGCTCGTCTGCCTCCACCGCGACTTCTGCCGCGACGCCGGTCGCTGCCCCCCCAACCTCCGTTGCTCGTTCGGCCGGCTGCCATGCGATGAGGTCGCGCAGGAAGGATCGGATCGGCAGGGCTGCCGGCCCTTCTTCGCCGGCTTCCGTCCACGCGTACGGTGTCGGCACGTCCGCCACCGGACCGCCTTCCGTCCAGCCGGCGGTCTTCAGCCAGACTTCGCCCGCCGCATCCTCCTCGAATGTCGCGGCGGTGGAAGCCGGCGGTCTCATTGCGAGCTCTGCCTCTCGCAGGATGGCGGAGAGGCGCTCGTCGCCTGGCCGCTGGCGGAGCAGCGCACGATACACTTCGGCGGCGCGCTCGTGGAAGCCCTGGCTGCTGTACAGCTCGGCAATCGTTTCGGTCTGCAGACCGTCGTCGATCTGGTCTGTCTCCTCCAGCGGCCCGCCCACAGCCGCGCTGAAGCCGCCAGGCTCGAAACCGCCGATGGCTACCGCACCGGCGTTCGCATTGTCGACGGGAGCCGCGACCAGGTCGAGATCCGTCTCGGCGTGCTCGTCCCCGGCCTGGTCCAGTGGCTCGGAGAGCGCGACCGCCTCGGAATCGATCATCCCTTCACCGAAGGCGGCGTCCTCGGCGAACTCGATCTCGTCCGAGCCATCTTCCGCGGCACCGAACGCGGCGTCATCGGGCCCTCCGTCCACGACATCGGCGAGCTCGCGGGCGTCGAGCTCTGCGGCCTCGAGCAGAGGCTCGAACTCGCCGCGCGGCCCGGCCGGCGTCCAGTGGGACCCCAACACGTCCGCGGCATCGAACACGTGCACGTCCAACGGCTCCGCGTCGGTTTCGCCGCTGCCCTCGAGCGTCTCGAACCGATTCACCGCGGCGTCAGCGTCCAACGCGCCTTCGAACGGCGGCTCCGCCGCATCGTTCACCCAGGCGTTCAGGTTCATCTCGAGCGATGCGGCCTCGCCGTAGTCTTCCGCCTCCGCCTGGAGCTCCGCAAACGAACCGAGGTCCCCGGGCAACGCGTCCAGCTCCACATCGCCGTATGCGAGCTCGGCAGGCTCGCCCTCACCGGAGAAACCAGGAGCGACGACGGGCGGCGTCAGCGCCTCGAGATCCGCGAGATCCGCGTCCTCCTCGGTTTCCGGTACCCAGCCGTCGAACGCGGCTGCCTGTTCGGTCTCGGCTTCGTCGCGGCCTTCGGTTTCGTACCCGAACGCTGCTTCCACGAAGGTACCGGCCTCGTCAGCACTCTCCGGCAGCGCATCGCTCGCGGCCCGCTCTGCCGACGCGAGCAGATCACGAATGGTGTCATCGAAGGGGTTGCGATTGAGCAGCTCCCCATAATGCGCGGCCGCCTCCGCAGGACGGTCGGAGCGGCCGGCCAGGTCGCCCAGCCACCGCAGCGCGATCAGGTTCCCGCCGTCCAGCTCCAGCACGCGTCGAAACGCGCTCTCGGCCTCCGCATCCTCCTCGAGGTCGGCGAGGACGCGCCCGAGCACGACGTAGCCGCTCGCGGAGTCCGCGTGCCGCTCCAGCCCCTCGGACAGGATGCGGCGCGCGTGCTCGTGCTCGCCGGCCTTTCTGTACGCCTCGGCCAGATGCACGAATACCCGTCCGCCGGGGTTGCCGGCGTACAGGTCCTCGAGCTTGGCGATTTCTTCACGGTGGGACTCGGCCATTCACCCGCTCCAGGGATGTTCGGAAGGCTATTGGGCGAGTGGAGGAAGATAGGAGCGATTCAGCCACTGTGTCAACGCGCGTAGCAGGCTCATCCTGCCGCTCACGCCCTGCGTGACCCGCTGCACCGCGCCTCTCCGTCGTGCGCCGGCGTCGTGCACCGGCGCCGCCGAGTTGAACCGGGGGAGCGCCCCCGTTACTTTTCCCGTTTGCATTCTCGTCCAACCCGGCCGGTTCGTACGCCGGCCACCTTGTCCTTACGGGAGTCGCGTTCGTTATGATGCGTCAGATGCGCGAGAACACGAAGTGGATCATGCTCGTTACAGCATTGGCCTTCGTTGCTCTCATGGTGTTCGAGTGGGGCATGGACATGTCGGGGCAGAGCAGTGCGCAGTTCGCCGGCGGCGACATGGGCCGGGTAAACGGCGAAATTGTGAGCTTCGAGGAGTACAACGCCATCTATCGCAACCTCTACCAGCAGCAGCAGAACACGATGGAGGGCCCGATCACCGCGGCCATCGAGCGCGAGATCGAGAATGCGGCTTGGGAGCAGGTCGTGATGGAGAAGCTGCTGCAGCAGGAGATGCAGCGCCGCGGGATTCGCGTCACGGACGAGGAGGTCCGTGAGGCCGCCATGTCGTCGCCGCCTCCGGAGCTGACGGGGGCACCGGCCTTCCAGACGGAAGGTCAATTCGACATGACGAAGTACCAGCAGTTCCTGAGCTCACCGTCGCTCGACCCTGCATTCCTGCAGCAGCTGGAGACCTACTACCGGGACGTGATCCCGCGGAGCAAGCTGTACTTCGAGAACACGGCGGGTCTGACCGTGACGGACGAGCAGCTCTGGCGGATGTTCCGGGACGGCAACGAGACGACGACGGCGCTGTTCGTCGCGTTCGACCCGTCGACGATGGTGGCTGACGCGGACGTGCCGGTTTCGGACGAAGCGGTGCGGGAGTACTACGAGGAGAACAGCGACGATTTCGTACAGCCGGCGCAGGCGACGGTGAAGTATGTGTCGCTGGACGCGTCGCCCGCGGCGGCGGACAGCGCGGCCGCGCGACAGCAGGCGGAGACGTACCGCGCGGCGATTGCGGGCGGCGAGGATTTCGAGGCGGTGGCGCTGCGCGCGGCAGCGGCCGAGACGGCCACGCGGACGAGTGGTCAGCAGTTCGGTGTCACGCGCGGCCAGACGGCGCCGGCGATAGACCAGGCGATCTTCGCGACGGCCGCGGGCGGGCTGACACAGCCGATCCTGACGCAGGCAGGCTACCACCTTCTGGAGATCGAGAGTCGCGCGGGCGACAGCGCACAGGTGAGGCAGCTGCTGGTGCCGATCGAACGCTCGCGCCCGACGGAGGACCTGCTGCTGGACCGCGCGGATTCGCTCGAGAACGCAGCGGCCGAGGCCGGCCTGGAGTCAGCGGCGAACGCGCTCGGCCTGACGGTGCGGACGTCGCAGATTGCGTCCACACTGCCGCTGCTGCCTGGCATCGGGCCGGTCGAGGAGGGCCTGGACTGGGCGCTGGAGGCCGCCGTGGGCCAGGTGAGCGACGTCTTCGAGTCCGAGAACGCCTTCTACATTCTGGAGCTGGTATCCCAGAGGCCCGAAGGGGAGCTGCCGTTGGAGGAAGCCGCGCCGACGATCCGCACCGTGCTGGTCCAGCGTGGCAAGATCGAACGCGCCCGCGAGCTGCTGGCCGAGGCGGAACAGAAGGCGCGCGCCGGTGAGCCGCTCGCGACGATCGGCGCCGCACACGGCGCCATGGTCGAGCAGGCCGGCCCATTCTCCCGCGGCGATTTCGTGCCGGGCCTCGGTCGCATGAACGCCGCGATCGGCGCTGCCTTCGGCGTCGCTCCGGGTCAGGTCAGCCCGCTGGTGGAAGCAGAGAACCGGCTCTTCCTCATCCAGGGCGTGGACCACACGGCGGCGTCACGTGAGGCGTGGCAGGCGCAGCTGGAACAGCAGAGGGCTCAGGCGATGCAGTCGCTGGCCGACACGCGCTGGAGCCAGTTCCTGCGCGCCCTCCGCGAAGAGGCGGAGATCGAGGACAACCGCCGCGAGTTGATGCGGCAGAACGCCGCTGCAAACGCCGGGCTCTGACGCCCGGATACCACTGGATAACGTCGGAGAATTTGGGTCAGCAGCCTGCCTCCGCGACCCCCCAGCGGCGGGTGTCAGGCCGCGCCGGCGCACCGAGCCCGGACAATTGCACACTCGATGGTCCGGAACG
>JBBEBA010000088.1:0-111 GCA_040882575.1 Gemmatimonadota bacterium | reverse complement strand
CCGGGTTGCGCAGTTTACCCGTCTCTGAAGCGGAAAACTCCACATGTGACGCGCCACGCCGGCGCACCGAGCCCGGACAATTGCACACTCGATGGTCCGGAACGCCGGGTT
>JBBEBA010000087.1:2707-11657 GCA_040882575.1 Gemmatimonadota bacterium | reverse complement strand
CGGCGGGTTGGCGCGTGGGCGCGACGGCGGGTTGGCGCGTGGGCGCGACGGCGGGTTGGCGCGTGGGCGCGACGGCGGGTTGGCGCGTGGGCGCGACGGCGGGTTGGCGCGTGGGCGCGACGGCGGGTTGGCGCGTGGGCGCGACGGCGGGTTGGCGCGTGGGCGCGACGGCGGGGTTGGCGCGTGGGCGCGATGGCGGGGTTGGCGCGGAAGCGGGTTACCTGCACACTCGACTCACCGACTGCGCCGGCTTGGGGCGTTGACCGGCTACGAGGCGGAAAAATGCACAAGTGCGCCGCGCGCAGCGAGTCACGTGTGGAGTTTTCCGCTTCCGAGACGGGCAAACTGCACAACCCGGCGGTTCCGGACCGTCGAGTGTGCAATTGTCCGGGTTCGGGCGCCGGCGCGGCCCTACACCGGCCGCGGGGCGGCGTCGCGGGGGTGGAGCGCTGCACCGAATTGCTGCTTTGATCGCGGTCAACCCGGCACGCGGCCTGCCCGCGAGCCTCACCTGGGAAATTGGTCGTCAGCCACAGAGCCCGTCACGGTGTGATCAGTCGCAGGCGCGGGAAGTACGAGCGGAAGCGCCGGGGATCGCGCGTCAGGAGGGTGTATCCGCGGATCGCCGCGTGCGCACCGATGTAGAAGTCAGGCAGCGGTGTCCGGCGGGTCCCGCCGGAACGGCGGTACTTCAGGAACACCTTGCCCGCCAGGAAGCCGGCCTCCCATGGCAGCGGCTCCCGCTGCAGGTACGCTGCCGGCAGAGCGTCGTCCAGATCCTCGATGCGATCGAACCCGATCGAGACCTCCGCGTAGATCAGCGGATTGATCACCAGCCGCGACCCCTCGCCTGCACGCTCCAGGGCTTCCGCACTCCACCCGACCCACTCGCGGTCTTCCGTAACGATGTCGAGGATCACGCTGCTGTCCACGAGCACGGGCGACGGCATGCCTACTCCCGGGTCAGCTTCATGATCTCGTCCGTACTCATGCCCGTGGTGGCGCGCCCGCGCATGCGCGCGACTACACCCCGCCCCCGCGCCGTGGTGCTGCGTGCCTTCCGGATCTTCACGGCGCTGCCTGACACCTCGAACTCCACTTCCGTCTCCGGCAGCAGCCCGAGCCGCTCCCGGATCTCCTGCGGTATGGTCACCTGACCCTTGCTCGTGATGCGCACAGCCCGCTCCGTTGTAAGAGTATTACCTGTAAGAGTAATACTCCGTGCGGAACTGCGCAATTGACGCACGGTCCGGCGGGACGGCATTCTTCACGGATGGGCGAGACACGTGTAGACCTGGTGCATCTGCTGGAGGACCTGCGGGACGCGTATCCGGGCAGGCTCGAGGAAACGATCCTGACGGAGATCGTCGCGAATGCGCTGGATTCGGGCGCCGGGCGCCTCGTGCTGCGGACGGATCGTGCGGAGCGGACGCTGGTCGCGTGCGACGACGGCAGTGGCATGACGCGTCGCGAGCTGTCGCGTTATCACGACCTCGCGTCATCGACGAAGCGGCGCGGGCACGGCATCGGCTTCGCCGGCGTCGGCATCAAGCTCGGCCTGCTCGCGTGCGACGAAGTTGTCACCGAGACGCGACGCGGGCGGCAGCATCTCGCGACGTCGTGGCGGCTCGCGAACCGGTCGCGCGCGCCATGGAACTGGATCGAGCCGCCGCAGATGCTCGACGGCGACGGCACGGCCGTGCTGCTGAAGCTGTCGAACGCGCTGTCGCTGCTGCTCGACACCGGCTTCCTCGAGGCGTGCCTGTTGCGTCAGTTCCAGCCGCTCTTCGAGCCGGAGTTCATCGATATTCTGGCGACGTCGTATCCTTCGGGGCTCGCGATCGAGATCGACGATCGCGTCGTCGTCGGACCGATCCGTCCCGCGTACCGCCATGCCCTGGGCGTCCGGGTCGGGCGGCAGCGCAAGCCTTCCGGCATCGGCTACCTCGCCCGTCACGACGAGCCGCTGCCCGACGCCGAGCGCGGGCTCGCCATCAGCACGCTGGGCAAGGTGATCCGCCGCGGCTGGGACTGGCTCGGCATCACGCCTGCGGATGGGGACCGCATCGAGGGGCTGCTGGAGGTGCCAGCGCTGGCTGAGGCGCTCACGCTGAACAAAGGCGACTTCCTGCGTCACGGCGCGCGCGGCGCGCTGTTCCTCTCGTACCGCAAGGCAATACAGGAGGCCGTCACCGTTCAGCTCGAGGCGTGGGGCACCGCGCCGCCGCCGCAGCAGCGCACGCCGCGCACGAAGCCGATGGAGCGCGACGTCCGCCGCATCCTCGGTGACCTGGCAGGCGCTTACCCGATACTGAGCACGCTGGTCGAACGGACCGCCGGCGGCCAGCGCAACCTTCCCTTCGGCGAGGCGAGCGTGGGAGAGTCCGCCCCAGACTCGACGCGAGAGCCGAAGGCCGCCGGCGACGCAGCCGCGGTCGGCCGTGATTCGCCGGAGGATGGGTCGCCCGGGGCGCCGCGGGCAGATGTCGGGCCACCGGCTACGGTGCGACTGCCCGGCAGAGCACGCACGAAGAAGCCTGCGACGCTATCGCTGCAGATCCGCTTCGAGACGCTGAAGGGTGAGCTGGCGCTCGCGCGCCTGATCGAGTCGACGGTGTGGGTCAACGACGCGCACCCGGCCTGGCAGCGCGCGGTAGCATCACGCGCGGAAAGCTACCATGTCGCGCTCGCCGTCGCGACCGCACTCGCGCCACTGGCCGTTGAGGCACACGAGACGCAGCAGTTCGTCAGCGCGTTTCTGGCACGGTGGGGCGAGGCCGCCGGGAATGGTGGCACCGGCCGGCCGTCCAGTCCCTGACCTCGTCGGCCTGGTGCTCGCAGATTCGCTCTGGCCGTGGTTCGCTACCGCGCCTATTATCGGAGCCGCGACCGGCCGCCCGCGCGGCTGATCGGCTAGACCGGCACTTCATGACATCCTGAGAGCGGACGCATGACGCAGGCAGCAGGTGCGCTCCCGCAGCGGCGCGGCTTCGGCCGGACGGCGCGGCGGGATGCATGGTGGGTGACGCCCGCCGCTGTGTTCCTCGGCCTCGGCACATTCGTCGCATACTCGACCTGGGCAGCCTTCCAGGGCGAGCACTACCGGTTCGGACCCTACCTCTCGCCATTCTACTCGCCCGAGCTGTTCGGCGACCCGGCGCATGCATTGTTCGGCGCGCGGCCGGGCGCGTGGCCGCAGTGGCTGCCGTTCTCGCCCGCGCTGCTGATCCTGTGGGCGCCGGGCCTGTTCCGCTTCACCTGCTACTACTACCGCGGCGCGTACTACAAGGCGTTCTGGGCGGACCCGCTGAGTTGCGCTGTGGGCGAGCCGCGCAAGAGTTATCTGGGCGAGCGCCGTTTCCCGCTGATCCTGCAGAACGTGCATCGCTATTTCCTCTACCTCGCGCTCCTCTTCCTCGTGGTCCTTGCGTACGACGTGTGGCTCGCGCTGTGGTTCACTGACCCGGCGACGGGTGCGACGGAGTTCGGTGTCGGAGTCGGCACGCTGGTGCTCGCACTGAACGTGGTGCTGCTCGGCGGCTACACGCTCGGCTGTCATTCGCTGCGGCATCTCGTCGGCGGTCGGCTGACGCAGCTGTCGAACCGGCCGGTGCAGCACAAGTGCTACGACTGTGTCAGCGGGCTGAACCGGCGGCACATGATGTTTGCGTGGTTCAGCCTGGTGTGGGTCGGTTTCTCGGACCTGTACGTGCGCATGTGCAGCATGGGCCTCTGGACGGACTGGCGGATCCTCTGATGGCGGAGCACGGTTGATGGAACACCAGTCGTTCGACTACGACGTCATCGTGATCGGCGCGGGCGGCGCAGGGCTCAGCGCCGCAATCGCCGCGTCCGCGGCCGGCGCCCGCGTCGGCGTGATCAGCAAGTCGCTGCTCGGCAAGGCACACACGGTCATGGCGGAGGGCGGCGTCGCAGCCGCGCTCGCGAACGTGGACGACCGCGACAGCTGGCGCGTCCATTTTGCCGACACCATGCGCGGCGGGCAGTACCTCAACAACCCGCGCATGGCCGAGCTGCATGCGAAGGAGGCGCCGGACCGCGTGCGCGAGCTGGAGGCGTGGGGCGCGCTGTTCGATCGCACGCCCGACGGCCGCATCCTGCAACGCAACTTCGGTGGCCACGCGTATCCGCGGCTCGCGCACGTCGGCGACCGCACGGGCCTCGAGATGATCCGCACGCTGCAGGATCACGGCACCCATCGCGGCATCTCCTTCCACATGGAGTGCACGGTGCTGCGCCTGCTGCAGGACGGCGACCACGTCACCGGCGTGTTCGGCTACGAGCGCGAGCGCGGCCGGTTCCAGCGCTACCGCGCGCACGCCGTGGTGCTCGCGACCGGCGGCATCGGCCGTGCCTACCGCATCACCAGCAACAGCTGGGAGAACACGGGCGACGGTCATTCGCTCGCGTACCACGCGGGTGCTGAGCTGATCGACATGGAGTTCGTGCAGTTCCACCCGACCGGCATGGTCTGGCCGCCCAGCGTACGCGGCATCCTCGTGACAGAAGGCGTGCGCGGTGAGGGCGGCGTGCTGCGGAACAGTGAGGGACGTCGCTTCATGTTCGACGACATCCCGCCGCTGTACCGCGATTCGACTGCCGGCAGCGAGGAGGAGGGCTGGCGCTACACGCAGGGCGACAGGCAGGCGCGCCGGCCGCCGGAGCTGCTGACGCGCGACCACGTCGCCCGCTGCATCATGCGCGAGGTGCGCGCGGGCCGCGGCAGCCCGCACGGCGGCGTGTTCCTCGACATCGCGTGGATCGGCGAGCGCCTGCCGAAGGCCGCGGAGCACATCAGGCGCAAGCTGCCGAGCATGTACCACCAGTTCAAGCAGCTCGCCGACATCGACATCACGCAGGTGCCGATGGAGGTCGGCCCGACGACGCACTACATGATGGGCGGCGTGCGCGTCGATGCGGACACGCAGATGTCGACGGTGCCCGGGCTCTTCGCGGCGGGCGAATGCGCCGCGGGCCTGCATGGCGCGAACCGGCTGGGCGGCAACTCGCTCTCGGACCTGCTCGTCTTCGGCCGTCGCGCCGGCGAGCATGCCGCGGAGTACGCGGGCCGTACCAGTGCGTCCGCCGATGGCACCGCCGGCGCCGCTGTAGAAGCCGCCGCACGCACCGCGCTCGAGCCGTTCGAGCGCGCGCACCAGCGCGATGTCGAGGGGCCGTTCGAGATCCAGCACGCGCTGCAGGGCATGATGCAGGACCTCGTCGGGATCGTACGCAACGACGCGGACATCCGTCGCGCGCTCGACGAGATCGAGCTGCTGAAGGCGCGCGCCGCGCGCGTCGCCGTGCACGGCAACCGCGAGTACAACCCGGGCTGGCACACGGCGCTCGACCTGACGCACCTGCTGACCGTGTCGGAGGCGATCGCGCGCGCCGCACTGGAGCGGACGGAGAGCCGCGGCGCGCACTTCCGCGAGGACCACGAGGGCAAGGATCCGGCGTGGGGCCAGGTCAACATCGTCGTGCGCCGCGGCATGGACGGCGGAATGGAGCTGCGGCGCGATCCCGTAGTGGAGATGCCGGCGGAGCTGAAGCAGATCATCGAGGAGATGAAATGACGCAGACGGCGCAGACGGCCACCTTCCGCATCTGGCGCGGCGACGCGGCTGGCGGCGAGTTTCACGACTACACCTCCGACGTCTCGGAAGGCATGGTCGTGCTCGACGCGATGCACGATATCCAGGCCACTCAGGCCGGCGACCTCGCCGTCCGCTGGAACTGCAAGGCCGGCAAGTGCGGCTCCTGCTCCGCCGAGGTGAACGGCATGCCGAAGCTCATGTGCATGACGCGACTGTCGGAGCTGGATCTCGACGAGCCCGTAACGGTCGAGCCGTTGAAGGCGTTCCCGCTGCTGCGCGACCTCGTCACGGACGTGTCCTGGAACTATCGCGTGAAGCAGCGCATCCAGCCGTTCCAGCCCCGCCCCGCCGATGCGCCCGACGGCACCTGGCGCATGGCCCAGGCGGATGTCGATCGCGTCATGGAGTTCCGCAAGTGCATCGAATGCTTCCTGTGTCAGGACGTGTGTCACGTGCTGCGCGACCATCACATGCACGACCAGTTCATCGGTCCGCGTTTCCTCGTCTACGCCGCGGCGCTCGAGATGCACCCGCTCGATGAGGCGGACCGCCGCGATCAGCTGAAGGACGAGGGCGGCATCGGCTACTGCAACATCACGAAATGCTGTACGAAGGTCTGCCCGGAGAACATCACGATCACGGACAACGCGATCATCCCGCTGAAGGAACGCGTCGTCGACCGCGCGTACGACCCGCTCGTCCGGCTGTTCGGACGACGCGACCGCAAGGCATAGGAGGGCGCGCATGTTCGGGCTGAAGCGGCTGTCGCGGGATGGTGTGGACCGCGCGCTCGAGAAGGTTGAACGCTACCGTCTCCTGAACGAGCCGTGGCAGGCAGAGAGCATCTGCCGCGACGTGCTCGCCGTCGAGCCGGGCAATCAGCGCGCACTCACCGCACTGCTGCTCGCGATCACCGACCAGTTCCGCACCGAGGGCGCAAGCCATGCCGCGGAGGCGACCGCACTGCTCGAGCAGCTCGATGACGATTACGCGCGCCTCTACTACGCCGGCATCATCTGCGAGCGGCGCGGCACTGCGCAGCTCGAGCGCCAGGTCTTCGGCGCCGGCGAGATCGTCTACGACTGGCTGCGCCGCGCCATGGAGTGGTACGAGAAGGCGGAACAGGTACGGCCCGCCGGCAATGACGACGCGCTGCTGCGCTGGAACACATGCGCCCGCGTGATCGAGCGGCACCCCGACGTGCGCCCAGGAACCCCCGACGATGCGCCGTTGATGCTGGAATAGAATGGGCTCTTCAGGGTACCCGGTGGGCAATCCCGGTCAGGAAGCCACCTTCCCGCCAGGCGACGACGGCAAGTGATACCCACGCGGGCGTTTTGTGGGTCTGGGCCACGCCTGACGTCGTAGAGCGACGGCGGAATGCACCCAGTCGATTGCCGCGCGTCGCGTGGGCAACGCTTGACGCCTCTGAGCGCATGCAAACGTCCCCCACTCTGCGGATTTGTGAGGCTGGGGTCACTTTGCCGTCGCGGTCGCGGTTTCGCAAAGTGGGCGGGTCGTCGCCGCCGGGAGCGTTCCTATTCCGGGGGTCGCCCGAGGTCTGCCGATAATGCGCCGTGACAGGATGCGGAATGCGGCGGCGGCCGTCGGTGCCCTCGCTGTCTCGTAGCATCCACCCATGCTAAACCCGGAAGAGCCATAGAATGGAACCCCGGTAGGCGGCGCAGGCGGCTGGCGGGCGGTTGGCAGGCGGTCGCCCCATCGCGTCCATACCTGTCCACCCGCCGACTTTTGACTGCCGCGCTGCCGCCCGCCAGATTGCAGCACACTCATCATCGGAGACGACGCATGCGCCGTATTGCACTTCCCTGCGGGCTGGTGCACCTGGTGTACCTGGCATGCCAGCTCGGCCTGCACACACCTGCCGCCGCTCAGCGGACCGGCGCCGTGACGATCGGGCCGGGCGAGGCATGCCCGGCCGGCATGACGGAGGTGCGGCCGCGCGCATGCATGGCGCCCGAGCTGCCGCCGCCGAGCATCCTCGACTACCGCCCGCAATCGACACTGATCGCGGCGGAGCACATCGTGCCGCGGCCGAAGTTCCCGGTCGTGGACTTCCACGGCCATCCGCCCGGCCTCGACGGCAGTGCCGCGGGTCTCGCGGCGCTGGGCGAGGCGATGGACAGCATCGGCATTGGCGTGATGGTCGCCGCGAGCAACATGAGTGGCGAGCGGCTGCGCACGACGATCGCCGCGATCCGCGCGTCGCCGACGATGCGCGACCGCGTGCGCATCCTGACCGGCATCAACTTCCGCGACGTCGGCCCCGGCTGGGCCGAACGCGCGGTGCGTCAGCTCGAGGCCGACGTCGCGGCGGGCGCGGTCGGCGTCGGCGAGATCTCCAAGAGCTTCGGTCAGACGGTGCGCAAGGCCGACGGCTCGCGCCTGCGCATCGACGACCATGACCTCGACCCCGTCTGGCAGGCTGCCGCGCGGCTCGGCATCCCCGTGTTCATCCACACGGCCGACCCGCAGGAATTCTACCAGCCGTTCGACTACACGAACGAGCGCTGGCTCGAGCTCGCGCTGTTCCCGAGCCGTCGCATCCCGCCGGAAGGACAGCCGTCGTTCGAGCAGCTCGCGACGGAGCGCGACAACCTGTTCCGCCGCCATCCGAACACGACGTTCGTCATGGCTCACCTCGGCTGGCAGGGCAACGACCTCGCCGAGCTCGGACGGCTGCTCGACGAGCTGCCGAACCTGTACACGGAAGTCGGCGCGGTGCTCTACGACATCGGCCGCCAGCCGCGCAATGCGCGCGACTTCTTCATCCGCTATCAGGACCGCATCCTGTTCGGCAAGGACTCCTTCCAGCCAGGCGAGTACCCCTACTACTGGCGCGTCTTCGAGACCGACGACGACTACTTCGACTACTACCGTCCGTACCACGCGTTCTGGAAGCTGTACGGCATCGACCTGCCCGACGACGTGCTGCGCAAGCTGTACCACGCAAACGCGCAGCGCATCACGCCTGGCCTGCCGCGGTAACGGCGGTGATGGCGCGCGCCCGACTGCGCGCCGCATCCCCGTGCAACCAGCGGGCGGCCGGCGCGGGCCAGCGGCAACCGGGCTGGCTGCACACTCGACCTGCCCAAACGGGCGGGTTGTGCAGTTTACCGGTTCGGAAGCGGAAAACTCCACACGCGCGGTCCCCTTCCCGGCTCCGGTGCGCAGTTTTCCGCCTCGCAGCCGGTCAACGCCCCGACCCCCCGAAACGGCCGGGCCGAGTGTGCAGCCAGCCCGGCTCCGCCCGATTCGCGCCGCATCCCCGTGCAACCAGCGGGCGGCCGGCGCGGGCCAGCGGCAACCGG
>JBBEBA010000087.1:0-2607 GCA_040882575.1 Gemmatimonadota bacterium | reverse complement strand
GCCCAAACGGGCGGGTTGTGCAGTTTACCGGTTCGGAAGCGGAAAACTCCACACGGGCCGCGCCGGCCCGGCTCCCATCAACGCCGGTCAGGGGGAGTGCCGGCGCGCCGCGCCCTCGCGGCGGCCGCAGCGACCCAGCGCCGCACCGGCGGCGGCTCCTCGACTACGGCGTCGCCGCCGTACTGGAGCACGTGGCGCACGATCCAGCGCGGGTCGGCGACGCGATGGCGCAGCAGCACGGTACCGTCCTCCTCGAGCGGGACCGCGGCATGCTCGACGATCCAGCGTGCGACGCGCGGTGAGTAGCGCACGCTGACCTCGACCTCGTCCGTCGCGTGGTACGGCACGCCCTGCGCGAGCATCTCGTGCAGCGTCGTCGTCGGCTCGGGCGCCTCGTCATCGTTCAACGCGGCGTCGAGCACGCGGTCCATGCGGAAGAAGCGCAGCCCGTCGCGCTCCATGTCGTGTGCGATGACGTACCACCTGCCGCTGGCGTATATCAGCCGATACGGCGCGATGCTGCGATGCGACGGCGCCTCGTCGCCGGGCTTCAGGTACCAGATCGTGCAGCAGCGACGCAGCTCGCTCGCATCCGCGACGATGCTGCGGAATCCGTCGTCGTCGAACGCGACGGCGAGCTCGTCGTAATCGTACTCGACGTCATCGTCCGCAGCCGTCCCCTGCGTCGTCAGCTCGGCCTCGAGCCGCGCGGCGAACGCCAGGATCTCCGCGCGTCGCCCGGCGTCCGCGTCCGCGGCGAGGGTGCGGAGGCCGAGGCCGAGTGCGAGCGCTTCGCGTTCGTTCAGGCGCACCGGCCGGCGGAACTCTTGCGGCGCGTGCACCTGCACGGTGCGGCCGTCGGTCGAGATGGTGAACGACTCGGTGGCGCCGGCAGGGTGATGGAATGCGCGGGCCGTCGCGTCCTCGAGGTCGCGCATGACGGTCTTCGGCTCGACGCCGAGCGCGCGCGCAATGTCCTCGATGCGCGCATCGCCGTCGCGTGCGGCGACGGGCAGTATGTACAGGATGCGCTCGAGCTGTGCGGCGGCCGTGCTGTCGGTGCGGCTCATGACGCCTCACCGCCGTGCGCGCGGCCGACCTTCGCGGCCATCGCATGCAGCTCCTGCTGCAGCGACGCCGGCTCCAGCACCTCAGCCTCGCCTTCGAGGCTCAGCAGCCAGCGCACGAACGGATCGACCTGGTGCACGTCGAAGCGACGCACCACCGCGCCATCGTCGCGGCGCGACTCGAGCCTGCCGTGGCCGTTACGCTCGGCCCACAGGCTGAGCGGAAACCGGAACAGCACGAGCGCGACGACCGGCGCCTCCTCCGCGTCGCCGAGCTCCCACGCCTCGCGGCCGACGTAGTCGGCGAGCCGGAACGTGTCCGGCACCGCGTAGTCGGCCGTGCCCGGCTGCTTCGTGTTCGCGGCGGCGCCGTCCATGCGGCCGACCCGGAACACGCGCATCGCGTCGCGCGTCGCATCGTGACCGATCATGTACCAGTGGCCGTGCTGGTACAGCAGACCGTATGCGGCGACGTCGCGTGACGTGACCTCGTCGCGGTAGATGCCGTGGTAGCGGAAGCGCACGCGCTTGCGCGCGAGCAGTGCGTCGGACAGCGTGCGCAGCCGCGCTGTCAGGTCCACTGCGCCCGGCGCGTCCATGAACAGCACGGGCGACTGCGACGTGAACGCGTCCGGGTCCAGGTCGAACGCCAGCTTCCGGAACGCCGAACGCGCCTCGCGTGCGAGCGGGAAGCCCGGCACCCCCGCCACGCGGCGCAGCGCCTCGAGCGCGAGCGGCGCGTCGGCCTCACCGATCTCGAGGTGCGCCGGCCGGTGTCGGTCGCTGTAGCGCGCCGTCGCGCTCGTCTGCTTCACCAGCTCGAGGTACGGCAGGTAGAAGTCGCGCCGCTCGATGATGTAGCCCTCGAGCACGTCAATGTGGTCCGGCGTGCTGTACTGCACGGTGCGGATCGGTATGCCTAGCTTGCGCAACTCGACCTTGTCGCGCTCGAAGCCGCGGCGCGCCGACTCGCGCGTCGTCGCATCGTCCGACGCCCATGCATCGGCGTACGCGGGCACGCCGCGCATCAGCTCGTCGGCCGACACCGGCAGCCGCCGGCCGACGAGGTACGCGATGATATCGAGCCAGCGCTGCAGTTTGGTCGGTGCTGAAGGCATGATGGCTATCAAGGTAGTCCGCGCGCGTGCGACACGCCCGGAATCCCTATTCGCCGCGATGCCGCCGACGCCGGCTCGGCGGCGCCACGACGGGCTCGTCGTGCACCGGACGCGGACGGCCACCGCGCGGCTGCTCGGTCGGGAACGCGGACAGGTGCGCGATGCGGGCGTCGTCCATCAGCTCGCCACCGATGACCGCGCCGCTCAGCACGCGGTACGTGCCGCGGCCGACGGATGCCGTCTCCGTCCGCGCGGCGCCGCGCACCGCGTCGAGGTAGTGCTGGGCCGTCGCGACGTCGGGCGCGGCCGCGTCCGCACCTGATCCCGATCCACGGCGACCCGCACCCGCTGTCCCCGCCCGCGCCGCCGCCGCCTGCTCGAGTGCGTCCATGATGTAGCCGCGCAGCAGCCGGTCGTGCAGC
>JBBEBA010000086.1:0-12083 GCA_040882575.1 Gemmatimonadota bacterium | reverse complement strand
CCTGCGTACAATCTCGACCGTGCGTTATACGGTCTCTACAGGCATTCGGAATCATCTATTTAACGGTTCCCTCAACAGATTGCAGAGAGAAATAGTGCTCTCCGCGAGGGCCGCTCAAATACCTCGACCTCGATTGTCAAACAGCATATCCGGCCGGAGCCGGAAATCGGGACGGCCGGAAACATCCAGCCGAGCCATCAAACATACCAAACGTGTGTAGTGCCGTCAACCCCCGAGGGCTGACTTTTCGGCATGCGTCCGGAAGGAATCGAACCTTCAACCTTGGGATTAAGAGTCCCCTGCTCTGCCAGTTGAGCTACGGACGCGGCGTACATCGCCGGGGCTTGAGGTGCCGTGCCCGGCCTTCCCAGCCGGTGCGGGCCTTCAGCAGCCACGCCGGCCATCGGGCCGACGAGGCGAGCGGTGGACACTGCACGGCGAACGACAGGGTGAGCGAGGGGACTTGAACCCCCGACCCCCGGAACCACAATCCGGTGCTCTAACCACCTGAGCTACGCTCACCAAGTGCGGCGCGTGAAGCGCCGGAACGAACCGAGGACCAGCACGAGCGCGCCCGATAGGATTCGAACCTATGACCCGCGGCTTAGAAGGCCGCTGCTCTGTCCAACTGAGCTACGGGCGCAGTCCGGACAATCGGGGCGCTCGGATTTGAACCGAGGACCTCCTGCTCCCAAAGCAGGCGCGCTACCGAGCTGCGCCACGCCCCGTCGTGGAGCACGGAACTCTAACGGGAGGAGTCAGGGTGGTCAAGTGTGGAACGCGCGGCTGCGGCGAGGGCGCGGAAGGCGCGGGCGCGGTGGCTGCGGCGGTCTTTTTCGGCTGGATCGAGCTCAGCGAAGGAAGCGCCGGTGAGCAAGTCGCAGAAGAGCGGATCGTAGCCGAATCCGTAGCGGCCGCGGGGCGATTCGAGGATGCGTCCGGCACAGGTGCCGAGGGCAGCGCAGCGACGTCCGTCGAGGGTGTGGAGCACTGCAGCGCAGGTGTAGTGAGCGGAGCGGAGCGGGCCGGGTACGGTGGCGAGCCGGTCGAGCAGAAGCTCGTTGTTGGCGGCGTCGCGGGCGCGGGAATCGGCGTCGGCGCAGGCTGCGAAGCGCCGGGAGCGGACGCCCGGCTCGCCACCCAGCGCGTCCACGTTGAGGCCGGAGTCATCGGCGATGGTGGCGAAGCCTGTGCGTTGCAGGAACCAGGCGGCCTTGGCGTGGGCGTTCAGGAGATAGGAATCGAATGCCTCGACGCCGTCCTCTTCCGGACCAGGAGGGAAGCCGACGTCGTCGAGGGTGACGGTGAGGACGGACATGCCGTCGAGGATGGCGCGGATCTCCCGCGCCTTGTCGCTGCTGCGGGTGGCGAGGAGGAGCGTGGTCTCAGCGGCCGATGGCATTGCGCTGGTGCTCGAAGAGCGAGGCAATGCCATCGAGTCCGAGACGGAGCAGTGCCTGCAGCTCGTCGGGGCTGAAGCTCTGGTGCTCGGCGGTGCCCTGCACCTCGACGAGGTTGCCGGACTCGAGGCCGACGAGGTTCATGTCCACGTCGGCGCGGACGTCTTCGGCGTAATCGAGATCGAGGCGAGGCTCGCCGTCGATGATGCCGACGCTGGTAGCGGCGACGAGCTCGGTGACCGGGCTGCGCGCGAGCATGCCGTTGCCGACGAGCCAGGCGCAGGCGTCATGCAGCGCGATGGCCGCGCCAGTGATGGCGGCGGTGCGTGTGCCGCCGTCGGCGACGATGACATCGCAGTCGATGAGGATGCTGCGCTCGCCGAGCGCGGCCATATCGACGGAGGCGCGCAGGGCGCGGCCGATCAGACGCTGGATCTCCTGCGTGCGCCCGCCGATCTTGCCGCGCTCGCGGCCGGACCGTGTGTGTGTGGCGCGCGGCAGCATGGCGTACTCGGCGGTGACCCAGCCGAGTCCGGAGCTGCGCCGCCAGTCCGGGACTCCGTTCTGGACGCTCGCGGTGCAGAGCACCTGCGTCATGCCAGTCGTGACCATGCAGGAGCCTTCGGCATGCGGCGCGACGCGGCGCTGCAGGTCGATGGTGCGGAGCTGATCGACCGCCCGGTCCGGGCGCGTGGTCGCGGAAGCTGACGTCATGGTTCTGCCCTGGCGATGCGTTCGAGGATGCCGGTCGTGGACTGTCCGTCCACGAACGGGATGAGGACGACGTGACCGCCTTCCTGCTCGACGACCTCCCGGCCGACCACCCGGTCGGGCGAATAGTCGCCGCCCTTGACGAGGACGTCAGGCAACAGCGCCTGGATCAGCGCTGCGGGCGTGTCCTCATCGAAGAGCGTGACGGCGGATACGCAGGCGAGGCTGGCCAGCACATACGCGCGGTCGTCCTCTGGAACCACCGGTCTGCCGGGCCCCTTGAGGCGCTCGACCGATGCATCGCGGTTGAGGCCGACGATGAGCCGGTCGCCGAGCGCTGCGGCGTGGTGCAGGTACGTGACGTGGCCGCGGTGCAGGATGTCGAAGCATCCGTTGGTGAAGACGACGATGTCCTCGCGCGGCCGGCCGAACTGCGCCACGGCTTCCTCACGGGAGAGGATCCGGGATGCGGGGTCTCTGACCATGATTCACGGCGCGGGTGGTTGGGGAACGTCTGCGCGCGGAGCGTCGCGGACGTCGCGCAGCACCTGGGCTGCGCCTTTGTCGATGAGCTGCTCCGCCAGAGAGCGGCCGGTGTCGCCCGCCAGATCGACAGTGCCGGCCGATTCGCCGCGGATCACTGTACGGCCGTCGAGCGACGCGACGAGCCCGCGCAGCCTCAGCGTGGTGCCCGCGACCTCGCCGAGCGCGCCGATCGGAATCTGGCAGCCGCCCTCGAGCCGGGCGAGGAACGCGCGCTCAGCGGTCGTCGCGGCGCGGGTATCGGCGTCATCGAGCGGTCGCAGAAGCTCCAGGTTGTCTGCGTCGTCCTCACGGGCGACGAGGGCGAGCGCGCCCTGCCCGGCGGCAGGCAGCCAGTGGGGCGGCGCGAGCACCTCACCGACCGCGTCCTCCCTGTCGAAGCGGCGGATCCCGGCGAGGGCGAGGATGATGCCGTCGTACGCGCCGTCGGCGAGCTTCTGCAGACGCGTGTCGAGGTTGCCGCGCAGATCGACCACGGCCAGGTCGCTGCGCAGCGCCAGCAGGAGCGACCTGCGCCGCAGGGAGCTCGTGCCGATGCGGGCGCCCGATGGCAGGTCGGCCAGCCTCGGTGGTCGGCCGGGCCCCGGCAGGAACGCGTCGCGGGGATCATCCCGTTCCAGGACGGCGGCCAGAGCGAGTCCCGGCGGCAGCTTCGTCGGCACGTCCTTGAACGAATGCACGGCGAAGTCCACCCGGCCATCGAGGACGGCGTCATCGACTTCCTTGGTGAACAGGCCCCTGTCGCCGATCATGGCGAGCGGGACGTCGGTGATGCGGTCGCCGGTGGTATGGAGGACCTCGATCCCGACCTCGACCTGCGGGCCGACCCGGAGTCGAGCCTGCACGTGATGCGCCTGCCAGAGGGCGAGGGTGCTGCCGCGCGAGCCGAGACGCAGGCCGGCACGGCCGCTACCACTGCGATTGTGCGCCATCGATGATCTGCTGGACGAGGACTTCGATGGCGCGCAGGCGCGCCACTTCGTCGTTCTGCGTGTCGGGCCTGTATTCGCCCGTGCCGGACACGCTCGTGGATTCGTAGAGCACCACGTTTTCGATGACGTCCACGATGGTGACCGAGAGCGTGATCCGGACCTGATGCTGGAGCACCTCGATGCTGCCCGGCTCCCCTGGCCTGTAGTTCTGCGCCGCGTCCTCGTAGCGCGATACCGTCGCGCGCAGTACCGCGTCGGCATTTTCCCGGCCCGCCATCCGGATCCCGAGCGCGCGCGGCAGCTCCTCGTTTAGCTTTGTCAGGATCTGCTGGTCCACGTCGAACTGCGGCGTTTCGTTCTCGAGCGGCTCGATGTACAGCGTCCGTACGTGCGGCGGAAAGCCGCCGCCGCCGGTCAGGCCGTAGTTGCAGGCGCCGGCCGCCAGGGTGGCGAGCAGCAGGGCGAGCCTAGCGCTCGCCTGGAAGTATCCAGACATCGGCCTCGAATGCAGTGCGTTCTTCCACTTCCACGACGCTCAGGCTGAGCTCGCGGAACTCCGTCCAGTCGCGGAACTGCGCCTCCCGGGGCAGGCCCGTGCCCGCGCTGCCGCTCAGCTCGACCGTGCGCCGGCGCCCACCCGCCGTCCATTCCGTGCTCCGCAGCACGTCGTCCGCGAAGACGAACTGCCAGGTGGCGTCCTCGCGGCCGTACACCAGGATGGTTTCGCCACCATCCGCCTGCGTCGCAACGAGCGGCGCGCCGGCCGGTGGCCGGAACGTGCCCAGAACCGACCACAGCAGAGCCGGCGGCGGCAGGAGGGCGGCGGCCTCCTGCGGGACCACGCGCATCACATCACGCTCGAGCACGGCGGCGGCGACGGTTTCCCCGCGCTGGCCATAGAGGTCTACCCGCGCGCGCTCGCCCCGATCCAGGCGCAGCAGGCCGCGTCCGCTGAACCGTGCATCGCGATCCTGCATGGACCAGTCGAACACGACTTGCAGGCGCCGTTCCTGTCTGGTACTGCCGATGACGCGAGCCTCCACGGCCGGATCCGGCGGTGAACTGCCCGGTGACCCCGGGCCGCCTGCGGCCGCGCATGCCGTCGCGCCGGCGATCAGTGCGCACACCCCGATGCGGACGCTGGCTCGTTCACGCAGCATGGGTGATCTCCAGGAATCTGGCGAGCAGGTCTGCGGGCAGGCGACGCGGCGAGCCGTCGGCAGCGAGCGCGATCAGTCGGGTCGACGCCGTCGCGAGCAGCTCCCCGCCGGGTTCATCGCGCCAGATTTCGTACGCGAACGTGACGGTCCGCGAACGGGCGCCGGTCACGCGCGTGTTCACGCGGATCAGATCGTCGTAGCGTGCGCCGCGCAGATACCGGATCTCGACATCGGAGACCGCCAGCCGCAGGCCCGACCGTTCGACGTCGGCATACGCGTAACCGACTTCACGCATCAGCTCCGTCCTGCCGATCTCGCACCACACGAGGTAGTTGGCATGGTAGACAACGCCCATCTGATCCGTCTCGGCGTATCGCACACGCGTTCGGACGATGCCTTCGACCGGCTGCTTCATTCGCCGTACGGGACCCAGATGTTCTTGGTCTCCGTTGCGTGTCGCAGAAATTCCTCGCCGGCAGACTGGCGCGCGTCGAACCAGTCGCGGCCGGGCGCGATCCACGTGCGCTTCATGTTCCCGGCTGCGAGACGTTCGATGTCGCTGCCGGCATCGTCGGCGAAGTACCAGAGGCCATCGACATCGTCGTGGCCGGCGAGGGCCGGCACGAGCTCGGTGCGCAGGCCGGTCACAATGTTGAGCGCACCCGCGGGCAGATCGGACGTATCGGCGACCTGGTAGAAGTCGGTCGCCAGCAGCGGTGCGGGCGCCGCCGGCACTGCGACGACCGTGTTGCCCAGTGCGAGCGCGGGCGCGACGGCAGAGACGAAGCCCAGCAGCGGCGCCGAGTCGGCGCAGAAGACGCCGACCACGCCGACCGGTTCGTGCATGGCGAAAGTGATCATGCGGTGCGGTACGGAGTGGACGCGGCCGTCCCACTTGTCCGCCCAGCCGGCGTAGAAGAAGAGGCGCTCGACCGCGTGCTCGACCTCCGCGGCTGCGGCATCGTCCTTCTTCACGAAATGGTGCAGGCGGTGGGCGAACTCGTCGTGCCGGGCAGCCAGGTTTTCGGCGAGGAAGAACAGCACCTGTGCCCGTGCGTGCGCCGTCTGACGCGGCCACGCCGAAGCGTGCGCCGCCTCGACCGCGTTCCTCACGTCCTTGCGGTTGCCGCGTCCCACCTCGCCGATGAGACGGCCCTTCCGGTCTCCGACCGCCAGGCTGTGGCCGGAATCCGGTCGCACCTGCCGCCCGCCGATGTACAGCTTAGCCGTGCGGTCGATCAGCGGCATGCCGGTCGAGACAGCGACGGGCGCGGGCGCGTTTGGAGACGCGGCGGTGTGCGGATCCGCGCCACGCCCGCCATCCCCTGATCGTACGCGCTTCGGCTCCCAGTCGGGCTTCACGTATTCCCAGAGGCCCTCGCGTCCACCTTCGCGGCCGAAGCCGCTCTCGCGGTAACCGCCGAAGCCTGACGCGGCGTCGAACACGTTCGTCGAATTGATCCACACGGTGCCGGCTTTCACGCGCGGTGCAATGTCGAGCGCCAGGTTGATGCTTTCGGTCCAGATACTGGCCGCCAGACCGAAGCGCGTGTTGTTGGCGAGCTGCACCGCCTCGTCGTGCGTGCGGAACGTCATCAGCGCGACGACCGGGCCGAAGATTTCGACCTGTGCGATGGTCGCGGCCGGCGCCACGTTCGTCACCAGCGTCGGCGGGTAGAAGCAACCTTCCCCGGGGCAGCTCCACGAGGGCTGCCAGACGGTAGCGCCCTCTTCCACGCCCTGTGCAACGAGCCGTTCGATACGCTCGAGCTGTACCGGCGCGACAATGGCGCCGATGTCGATTGCCTTGTCCAGCGGGTTGCCGACGCGCAGCCGCTCCATGCGCGCGCGCAGCTTCTCGACCAGCCGCTCGGCCGTACCCTCATGCACCAGAATGCGGGAGCCGCCGCAGCAGACCTGACCCTGGTTGAACCAGATCGCGTCGACGACGCCTTCGACGACGGAGTCGAGGTCGGCATCGTCGAACACGATGAACGGTGACTTACCACCCAGCTCCAGCGACAGTTTCCGGCCCGAGCCCGCCATTGCCGACCGGATGATGCGGCCGACGTCAGTGGATCCGGTGAACGCGATCCTGTCGACATCGTCGTGGCGCACGATCAGCTCGCCGGTGCTCCCGTCACCCGTGACAATGTTGACGACGCCCTTCGGCAGCCCGATCTCCTGGCAGATGCCGGCGAACCGGAGCGCTGTAAGCGAAGTGAGCTCGGCCGGCTTCAGCACGACCGTATTCCCCATGGCGAGTGCCGGCGCGACCTTCCAGGCGAGCATCAGCAGCGGGAAGTTCCAGGGGATGATCTGACCCACGACGCCGACCGGCCCGTAGCCCGCGAGCTCGGTGTCCATGAGCTGTGCCCAGCCGGCGTGATGGTAGAAGTGCCGTGCGACGAGGGGCACGTCGATGTCGCGGGACTCGCGGATCGGCTTGCCGTTGTCGAGCGTCTCGAGCACTGCCAGCGCGCGGGCGTGCTTCTGGACATGCCGCGCGATGGCGTAGAGGAAGCGGGCGCGGCCGTGCGGACCGATGCGCGCCCAGCCGCCCAGCGCTGCTCGCGCAGCGGCGACCGCGGCAGCGACATCCGCCGCGCCGGCCTGCGCAATGCTGGCGAGCGGACGCGCGTTGGCCGGGTTGACACTCTCGAAGTACTCTCCCGCAACTGGATCCCGCCAGGTGCCGTCGATGAACAGACCGAACCGACGCCCGAATGCGTCGAGCCACTCCTCGACCGGCATAGCCGACTCCGGTGCGGGGCCATATTCCAGCGTGTCGAAGACTTCAGCGACCTTCAACGTACAGTCCTCACGCGATCGGGTGTCGGTAGCCGGCGGAGTAGCGGCCGGTGACGTGATGCTCCAGCTGGCGCTCGATATCGGCGAGCAGCGAGCTGGCGCCGAAACGGAACAGCGCGGGCGTGAGCCATCCCGTGCCGAGCTCCTCACGGATCAGGGACATCCACTCGAGCGACTGCTGCGCGGTCCGGATGCCGCCAGCGGGCTTGAAGCCGACGATGTGCCCGGTCCGCTCCTGGTATTCCCGGATCATACGCGCCATGACCAGCCCGGTCGGCAGTATGGCGTTCACCGATTCCTTCCCCGTCGATGTCTTGATGATATCCGCCCCGGCCATCATCGCGACCATGGACGCACGCGCGATGTTGCGCAGGCTGCCGAGCTCGCCCGTGCCGAGGATGACCTTGAAGCGAGCGTCGCCGCACGCATCGCGGAACATGCGTACCTCGTCGTACAGCGATTCCCAGGCGCCGGTCAGCACGTGAGCGCGCGTGATCACGACGTCGATCTCATGTGCGCCCTCGGCCACGGATGCGCGGATCTCGTCGAGCCGCTGCTGCAGTGGCGAGAGTCCCGCGGGGAAGCCTGCGGAAACGGCAGCAACACGCACACCGCTGCCGGCGAGAGCTTCCGCTGCCGTCGGCACGAACTGGTGGTAAACGCAGACCGCAGCCGTCCTCACTGGGATGTTGGTCATGCCGAGGGCATCGAGCACGTCCTGCCGCACGGGCCGCATGGCCTTGGCGCAGAGGCGGCGGACAAAGCCGGGTGTGTCATCACCCGCCAGCGTGGTCAGGTCCATCAGCGTAACTGCGCGCAGCAGCCACGCAGCCTGCCAGTCCTTCTTGACCGTGCGACGCGTGCCAATGGTTGCTGCGCGCCGCTCGACAGCACTCCGGTTGACCCGGACGTCACGCACCCACTCGAGCTCCAGCGGGAAACCCGGATTGCGATGCGGCGCACCGTGCGCGTGGCGGATATCCTTCGTGCGGTGGTGCTCAGCAGTGGCCATGGATGCGCACAGGGTGGCAGGCAACGAATCGGCGTGAACATAACGGGCGGTCCCGTCCCGGCGCTATCAGGCGATCGTGACCGCGGCGCAGTTCCTTGTCCCGGCCGCGGGCGCGCTCTAGCTTGGCGCGGCCATGACGAAACCCCACACCATTGTTTCGGACATTCACCTCGGCGCCGTGCCGGATACGACCGAACGTGCGTTCGTCCGCTTTCTGGAGCACGTAGGTGACGCATCGGCCGCGCTGCTCATTGCCGGCGACCTGTTCGACTTCTGGTTCGAGTACGGCGAGGTCGTGCCGGGGCGGCATTTCCGCACGCTCGCTGCGCTCGCGCGGCTGGTGGACGCGGGCATGCCGGTGCGGATGGCAGGCGGCAACCACGATGCATGGGGTGGCCGGTTTCTGCGGGAGCACGTGGGGATCACGTTCGACGATGCGCCGTTCATCATGGAGCTTGGCGGCCGCCGCGCGCTCGTCGCCCATGGTGACGGTCTCGGCCGCGGTGACCTCAGGTACAAGGCGCTGAAGGCGGTGCTCCGCAGTCGTGCGGCGACTGGCGCGTTCCGGGCGCTGCACCCCGAGATCGGCCTTCGGATCGCGCGCCTGGTATCGAGCACCGAGGCCAGGGCGGGCATCGACGCGGCGGCCGCGGGACGCGCTGCCTTCCTCGATGCGTGGGCAGCCGATCAGCTCCGGCTCGACCCCTCACTGGATTGCGTCGTGTGCGGCCATTCGCACGTGCCGGTCATACGCGAAGTGGAGCCGGACCGCTTCTACCTGAACGCGGGCGACTGGATCTCTCACTTCTCCTACATCACGATGACGGACGGCGTCCCTACCCTGCAGACGTGGTCGCGATAGCGGCAGCTGCGACCGCGAATTCCTCTGCATCTACGTGCTCCACATACGTCAGCCGCTCACCCACGAACGCGCGCCCCACCTCGCGGAATCGCTGCGGCGCATCGCTGGCCGCGAAGGTATGCACTGGCGGGTGATCCGAGAGCCGGCGCATGCCGAGCTCCTCCAGGATCGCGGTAACCTCGCCGGCAGTTTCGGCCGCGGAATCCACGAGCGTCACGCCGGGGCCCATCACGTCGGCCACGAGTGCGTGCAGCAGCGGGTAGTGCGTGCAACCGAGGATGAGCACGTCCACATCCATCTCCCGGAGCGGGGTGAGGTACTCCTCGGCGACGAGCCGGGCAGCCGGCCGGGTGTGCCACCCCTCTTCGACGAGCGGCACGAAGAGCGGGCAGGGCTGTGCGTAGACGCGGGCGTCCGGTAGCCGCCGCCTCACGGCCAGGTCGTAGGCGCCTGACCGGATCGTGCCTGCCGTGCCGATCACGCCGACCCGCTGCGTCTTCGTTGCGTGGACAGCCGCGCGGGCGCCCGGCTCGATCACGCCGATCACCGGAACCGGCAGCGTGGCCGCGAGCTGATCGGCGGCATGCGCGGTCGCCGTGTTGCATGCGACGACGATCATCTTCACGTCGCGCGACAGGAGGAATGCGGCGGCCTCCCGCGAGTAGCGCGCAACAGTGAGTGGCGATTTCGAGCCATAGGGGACGCGGGCGGTGTCACCGAAATACACGATCGACTCATTCGGCAGTCGCTCGAACAGCTCGCGTACCACCGTCAGGCCGCCGATGCCGGAGTCGAACACGCCGATCGGCCGGTCATCCGACATCAACGACCTCCCCCGATTGGAACCTGCAAACCGATTGCGGTGCCGCCGTCGGCGGTCGGCGTCGCCGTGAGATCGGCCGGGAAATCCTTCAGGTGCGCGGTGACGTAGGCATCTACGGCGCTGGCCAGAGTGAGCACGAGCGTATAGACGACCCAGTCCTGGCGCTGCTGTTCTCGTGCCTCGACCAGGCCACGGGCATCGGCGAGGCCGCGGTACTGCATCAGAGCCTCATCGTACGCGAACGGGTCACTCAGCTCCCGCGCCAGTGCGGTGTCCGCTTCCATCGCGGCGTTCAGTGAGTCGCGTCCGAACCCCTCCAGGCGGTTCTCCACCCCCGACGCGCTGCCCAGCCGCGACAGCGTCTTGAGCAGCATGTACCAGGACCCGGACTGCAGGGCGAAGAACACCGCCCCGCGCGCCGGCTCGTCGATGTAGGCGTGACCCCAGCCCGGCAGCAGCAGGGCACGCACGAACGCGCCGCGGGGCACGGGCGCCTCGTCCGGAATCGTATCCGCAGCGGGCAGCCCCGCAGCGCCCGCCCCCAGGTCCTGCGCTACAGCCGGTCCGGCGAGCAACAGGCACGTCACCACGCTCAGACCCCATATCATTCGTCGGGACATATCACTCATTTCGTGCGGCCCCGTCGGGACCACGAATCACCTGGAGGGCGGCCGCGAGCATGCCGACCCGTACACCGGCTGTGCCGTCCGCCGCCTCACGCAGCTCGCCATCCAACTGGAACAACAGCGGTGCGGCCTCGTCCAGGCTCAGGTGGACATCCCTTCCCCGCAGCATGGTGACGCCCGCGCTCGAGGCATGCGTGCCCCACAGTACACGCGGCACCATGCGCGCGTTTCGCACGAGCGACATTTCAGCGATCAGGCATACGTCCAGCAGCCCGTCGTCGGACCGCGCGTCCGGACAGATGCGAAACGAGCCGCCAATGGACGGCCCGTTACAGACAGCCAGGTTCATCACACGGCTGCTCAGCACTCTGCCATCGACCTCAAGCCGCAGCGAGAGCGGCCGGTAGATGGCAAGCGCGCGCAGCAGCGCAGCGACATATATCACGCCGCCAGGAAGCAGACGGGACCGTCGCATCTGGCGTACCACCTCCACGTCGATGCCCGTTCCCATCGCATTCACGAAGTGCTCGTTCCCGCCGTCCCACGCCGCATGCCCGACATCGAGCGGCGCCGTGCGGCCGCCTGCCAGCGTCGCACATGCCTCCCGGATGGTGCCGGTACCGGGCACCATCTTCACGGTATCGTTGCCAGTGCCGATCGGAATCAGCCCGAGCGCGGTCGTCGAGCTGCGGCGCGTGCCGTCCGCAGGCCGTGCCGCGGCAAGGATGCCGTTCACGACTTCGTGAACCGTGCCGTCGCCGCCCGCAGCGACGACGAGCGGCGCTCCGGCCGCGGCCAGCGCTCGTGCGAGCTCGAGACCGTGTCCCGGCCCCTCCGTCTCGAGCAGTGCGAAGTCCACGCGGCGCGCCCGCAGTTCACGCTCGATGAGCGGGCGCAACCGCCGACCCGCCCCATCGCGGGATGCCGGATTCAGGATCACATGCATGCACCGATATGCTAGCGACCCACCGGCCTGGTCTGCAATCCAGAGGAGCGGGAGAGCGGGGGAGCGGGTGAGCGGACCAATGCAGCGTGATAGCGATTTCTCGTACCCCCGCTCCCCCGCTCCCCCGCTCCCCCGCTCTCCATGTGGCGGGAGCGTGTGGGAATCGAACCCACCGACCCGGGTTTTAGCCAGGCCAGCCAGTTTTGAAGACTGGTCCGTCCACCAGGACGGCTCCGCCCCCTCATGAGGCGAGGGGC
>JBBEBA010000085.1:41235-62617 GCA_040882575.1 Gemmatimonadota bacterium | reverse complement strand
GAGTGGCCATCGATCACGATCACGATCCCGGCCTACAACGAGGCGGGCCAGATCGGCGAGCTGCTGGAGAGCGTGCTGCGGCTGGACTATCCGCGCGACCGGATGCAGGTGCTGGTGGTCTCGGATGCGTCGGAGGACGGGACGGACGAGATCGTGCGCACGTACGCGGACCGGGGCATCGAGCTGCTGCGCATGCCGACGCGCGGCGGCAAGAGCGCGGCGGAGAACGCGGCGCGGCCGCTGCTGCGCGGTGAGATCGTGGTGAACACGGATGCGTCGATCCGGATCGACCCGGGCGCGCTGAAGCCGCTGATCGCGCGGTTCGCCGACCCGACGGTCGGTCTGGCGTCCGGCCGTGATGTGAGCATCACGCGCGTCGACGGCGGGCTGAACGTGGGCGAATCCACGTATGTCGGCTACGAGATGTGGATCCGCAGCCTGGAGACCGATCTGTCGGGCATCGTGGGCGCGTCGGGCTGCTTCTACGCGATCCGGCGCGAGCTGCACGGGTCGGAGGTACCGGAGGGGCTGAGCCGTGACTTCGCCGCGGCGCTGGTCACGCGGGAGCACGGCTACCGCGCCGAGACGGTGAACGAGGCGGTCTGCTACGTGCCGCGCGTGCCCGCGTTGAAGAGCGAGTACCGCAGGAAGGTCCGTACGATCGCGCGCGGCATGGGCACACTGCACTTCAAGCGGCACCTGCTGAACCCGCTGCGGCACGGCGTGTTCGCGTGGATGCTGCTGTCGCACAAGGCTGCGCGCTGGGCGGCGCCGTGGGCGGCGGTGCTCGGCATCATCGGGCTGCTGGCGCTCGCGCCGGTGCAGCCGCTCGCAGCGGTCGCCGCCGCGGTGGTGCTGGCGGTCGGCGCGCTCGCGCTAATCGGGTGGAACTGGCCGGAAGGCCGCAGGGCGCCGCGCCTGTTCAGCATGCCCGCGTTCCTGGTGGCCGGCAACGTGGCGGTGCTGCACGCGACGGTGAAGGCGCTGCGTGGCGAACGACATGCCGTATGGGAGCCGACGCGGCGGGATGCTGCGACCGCGGCCCGCGTGAAGCCCGCTCAGGGCGCGCTCGCTGACGGACGCTGAGCGGTATCAGGTGAACGCAGCGCGGCCGCCCGGCTGGCGGCTGCTCGTCGTCAGCGCCGCCGCGATAGGCATCGCCACACTGGTGCCGACCGGTGGCAGCGGTACGACGGCGAGCGGCTGCATCCTCTGCGGCCACCGCGGACTCTCGGATTTCATCTCCAACATCCTGCTCTTCGCACCGCTCGGCTTCGCGCTCGGCCGGCGCGGCCAGCCGCTGCTGCGCGCTGCTGCCATCGGGGCGGCGTACTCGCTGGGCATCGAGCTGGCACAGATGGACCTGATTCCCGGCCGCGATGCCAACCTCGGCGACCTCGTCGCGAACAGCCTCGGCGCGGTCGCAGGATGGGGCCCGGGGTTCGAGCGCGGGTGGTGGACCCGGAGCGGCAGCGACACGGGCCGCTGCCTCGGCGCAGCCGCCGCCACCGCGGTCCTGCTGCTCGGCGCCCTCGCGCTCTTCGCACCGTCTCTGCCAGACTCGACGTACTACATGCAGTGGACTGCGCGGTTCGGCAACATGGCCGCGTATGACGGGCGCGTACTGTCGACACGGATCGGGCCGCTCGACATTCCCGGCCGGCAGCGGATCGAGCAGACGGACAGCGTACGCGAGCTGCTGTTCGGCCAGCCGCTCGAGATCGTCGCAGTGGCCGCTTCGCCGCCGGACATCGCGCCGATCGTCAGCATATACGATGACAGGCAGCGTCAGATCATGCTGCTCGGCGCCGAGCGTGCGGACCTGATCTACCGCTACCGCATGCTGGCGGATGAGCTGCTCCTGGACCACGGCGACCTGCGCGTGCACCAGGCGTTCGAGCGCGTCGAGCCCGGCACGACGTACCGGCTCCGCTGGGTTGTGGACCGCCGGGGCTACTGTCTCGAGCTGGAGGGTCGCAGCGAATGCGGCCGCGGCTTCACGGTCGGGGACACGTGGACGCTGCTGATGGCGCTGGACTGGGGCACCGACGAACGTGCAGTGCTGCGCGCGCTGTGGCTCTGGGGAATCTTCCTGCCGGCCGGCTTCCTCGCCCGGCGCGCCCGCACGCTGGCCGCGGCTGGCCTGCTCGCTGCGCTACTGCTGCTGGCCGGGCCGCTGCTCCTGGGGTTCGCCGCCACTCCCGTGCATCAGGTGGCGGCTGCGCTCATGGGCCTGCTGACCGGCCGGCTCGCTGCCTGGCGGTCAGCGTTGTCCGATCATGCGCGCCAGCGTGTGTGACACCGGCAGGAAGGTGTAGGTCGAGAGCAGATTCTCGAGCCGCTGCGCCGTGCGGCGGAGACCGCCGTAGTGCCGCATTGCGACGGGCCACGGCACATCGATGCGCGGCTGGGCAGCGTCGATCTCCCACGGATGGATGTAGATCGTGGCCGGCGCGTTGCGCTCCTCGCTCTTCGCGAGCGCGGCGTGCATGAGCGCAGGCGGCAGCAGCCGAAGATAGCCGCCGCCGGCGGCGGGCAGGTTCACGCCTGCGCGGCGCAACGTCACGGGCGGCATCTGGATCAGCGTTCCCGAGGGGCAGTCCAGCCAGTACGGATCGCGCCCGCCGCTCGGGTAGCCGTAGCCGCGGCGCCGGACGGGGAACAGGCTGGAGTCGTACGCGTAGCCTTCCTGGACGAGGATGTCGAGCGCCCATTCGAGCCCGGGCACGATCGAGAAGCTGGGCGCCCGGAAGCCGAGCACCCGCGCGCCTGTGATCGATTCCAGGATGTCCTTGCTCCGGCGCACGGAAACGCGGAACGCGTCGGGCGTGAGCGTCGTGACGCGGGCATGGTCCCACCCGTGCGACGCGACCTCGTGGCCCTGCCGCGCGATCTCCAGCACGAGCTCGGGGTGCCGTCTCGCGATCCAGCCGAGCACGAAGAACGTGCCGCTCGCACCGTGTCGCGCCAGCATCTCCAGGAGCTCATGCGTCTGCGCCACCACGCGACTCGGCATGCTCGCCCATTCGGAGCGAGGCACGAACTTCTCGAACGCCGAAACCTGGAAGTACTCCTCGACATCCACCGTGAAATGGTGGTAGGCAGGCAGCGGTTCCGGTACCGGTTCCGCCGGTGCTGCGCCCACGACATGGTGCGCTAGTGTAGCCATGGTCTTCATTCCGGTTGCAGTCCCGGGGAGATCGGGAGTACGTTCGTTGCACTGCAAGTCCCGGGACGTTCCAGAGCGGCGTTTCGGCCGTGCGGTCGAAGGCCATGTAACACGTTTTACTGCATACACTTGCAGTGAACTCCCGAGAGCAGGCGCAACGCCGCGACTGTGGCGTCGCACAGGCAGCGGCAGGCGGTCTGTGGCGCCGACGCCACAGGTCGACGCGAAACCATCCCACTGGAAACGATAATCTGTCGATGAGGACCCGACCCCTTCTGCTCGCCCTGCTGGCGGTGGCCGGCCTGACCGGACCGCTGACGGGGCAGAGCCTCACTGCCGGCGCGATTCTGGTGCGGGTGGAGGATGCCGCCGGCGCACCGGTCACGGAGGTGCTGCTCACGCTCGAGGACGCTGCTACCGGATTGAGCCGCTCGGCCATGGCGAGCCGGGGTGGCGAGCACACGTTTTCGCCGCTGCCGCCGGGCGAGTACACGCTGACGACGGAGCGGATCGGATTCGCGCCGCGGCGGCTGACGGGGATACCGGTGCGTCCGCAGCAGCGGCTCCCTGTGCTGGTGGCGCTGGCGGCTGCCGGTGCGGGCGCACTTGAAGTGATGGAGGACCGGTTCAGCGCAGGTCTGTCGGCGGCGCCGGGCGCGGCGCAGTTGGTGCCGGGATGGCTGATCCGTGGTGTGCCGGGCGCGTCGGGGCAGCTTCCGGGACTGACCAGGTTCCTGACGGCCGCGGACGAGTCGCTCGCCGTGGAGGGCATGCCGGCGGGGCTGTCGGCATTCGCGATCGACGGCGTGCCGTTCCGGGCGGCGACGCGGCCGGCGTTCGCGCTGCGCAGCGTCGCCGAAGCGCAGCTCCTGACGAACGCAGTGGACGGGGAATGGTCAGGTTCGGCCGGGTCGGTGCTCAGCGCGTACACGCGGCGCGGCTCGAGATCGGCGGGGGGTGCCGTCTTCGGCACGTTCACGGTCGACGGCGGCCTCGAGGCCGGCGTCGAGCTGCAGGGCGCACTGCCAGCCGAGGACAGCCGGTACAGTGTGGGTGTGAGCGGCCGCCGCCGCGAGCTTGCGGCGTCCGCGGCCTGGCCGGACACGGACGCCGCAGCGCGCCTGATTGCCGCCGATGGAGCGGGTGCGGGGCTCGGGCTGGACGCCTACGCCGCGGACGCGGTCATGACGGAGGACGTCGTGTCGGCGTTCGGCCACGTGGACTGGACGCTGTCGGGACGGCACGTGCTGGAAGGAAGCGTGCAGCTCGCCGCAGTGCCGCAGCTCGACGCGCCCGATCCGCTGACGGGCGCTGCGACGCGGGTCGAAGGGCACGATCTGCTGATGCGGCTGGCGCTGACGTCCAGGCTCGGCGCGCGGACGCACAACGAGCTGCGCCTGTCGTTCACGAGCAGCGGTCGCTCGGACGCCGCGGAGGACGATGCGCTCCCTCTGACGCTCGTGGTCGCGGACGCGATCGGGTACGGCGGCCGTCCGCGGCCGGGCTCCGTGGAGGACGGGCAGGTGCGGCTGACGAACGCGCTGCACGTCGCCGCGAACGGACACGCGCTGAAGGCGGGGATCGAGGTGAGCGCTGGCGCACACAGCTACACGTCGCCGGCGGGCGGCGCGGCACAGTACCTGTTCGGCAGCGTGGACGAGCTGCTGGCCGGCCGGGGCGCATTTGCGGGCACCGCGCGCGCGTTCAACGCCATCGACTGGACGGACCGCACGGTGGCGGCGTTCGTGCAGGACCGCGTCGACCTGGGCGGCGGTCTCGAGCTGACGGCTGGCGTGCGCGCGGAGCGGCAGACGCTGCCGGGCGATGTGCGGCGCGATACTGCGTGGGCGCGACTGACGGGTGTCGCGAACGACTCTGCGGATGCGCCCGGTGTGCGGCTGAGTCCGCGGGCGTCGCTGACGTGGGACGTCGGGCAGACGGGGCGGCTGGTGCTGCACGCGGCGGGCGGCCTGTACCACGACCGGCTGGATCCGACACTGCTCGCGGCATGGCAGAGCGACGACGGCACGGCCACCGTGCGGCGCATCGTCGGCACACTCGGCTGGCCGCCTGCTGCCGGCGAGACGGGCTGGACGGCTGCGCGGCTGACGGTGCTCGGCCCCGGCTTCGAGGCGCCGCGCACCGCCCGCGCTGTGGCGGGCGTCGGGTACCAGCTCGCGACGGGAACGACGGCGAGCCTCACGGGCGTGATCCGTCGCACCCGGAACCTGCCGCGGCGCACTGATCTGAACCTGGTGCCGCTCCCGACTGCGCACGATCAGCACGGCCGCGCGGTCTATGGCACGCTGGTGCAGCAGGGAGGCCTGCTCGCTGCGGAGCCGGGATCAAACCGTCGCTTCACGACGTATGATGAGGTCGCCGCGCTCGCGGCGGATGGCGAGTCCGATCACTGGGGCATCACGGCGGACATCGAGCACTCGGCCGGAAGCGCGCTGAGCGTGATTGCGCGCTACACCTACGGTCGCACGACCGACGACTGGGCGGGTGCCGCGGCGGGCGGCTGGCTGCAGGTGCGACCGGAAGGCCTCGGCGAAGACTGGGCGAGCGGCACGGCGGATCTCGACATCCCGCACCGTGCGGTGCTCGCGGCAGTGGCGACCGGTCCGTACGGCGTGCGCGCGGGTGGCGCGTACCGGCTGCAGTCTGGCCGGCCTTTCTCGCCCGGGTTCAGGCCGGGCGTCGATGCGAACGGCGATGGCAGCGCGTTCAACGACCCGGCGTTCGTGGACGAGTCGATCGCGGGCATTGCAGAGCTGGTTCGCGACAATGCGTGCCTGAGCGGGTCGGCCGGAGGGTTTGCGGAGCGCAACTCGTGCCGCACGCCGGTGCAGCATGCGCTCGACCTGAGCCTCACGGTACCGCTGCTCAGGCTGGCCGGCGGGACGGCGGCGGTCGCGGTGTACGCGTTCGACGTGCTCGAGTCGGAGCGCGGCGCGCCGGACGCGGCGCTGTACCTGGTGGACCCCGCGGGCAGTGTCGTCGCGGATCCCGTGGCGCGCACCGTCACGCTGCCGCTGATCGCAAATCCGGAGTTCGGCGAGTCGCTCGCGCGGCGGACCACCGGCCGAACACTTCGTGTCGGACTCTCGTTCAACTGGTAGGATAGATGCGCAGATTTCTCGCCGCAGTGCTGCTGTTCGCCGCGTCCTGTACGGACGGCGACCGGATAATCGATCTGGACGACCGCACGGGCACCGTGCGCGGCACCGCCTGGGTGGACCGCAACGCGGACGGCGTCTACTCGCAGGGTGCCGACGCGGCGGCGGCCGGCGCGGTCGCCGCGGTGGTGTTCGATGCAACGGGTGACACGGTCGCGCGCGCGACGGTCGGCGCGGATGGCGCGTTCATCATCGCCGCAGTGCCGATCGGCCGGTACCGCATCGTCGCGGGACGCGGTACGCTCGGCGACAGCATCGACGTCGTACAAATAGACGAGCCCGTCTTCTCGCTCGCCGTGAACGACACCATCAGTCGCGAGATCCTGTTCGGCTATCCTGCGTTCAATGCGGCGGGCGTGAGCGCGCTGCCCCCGGGGCTGCGCGTGACGCTCGACGGCATCGCGCTGAACGGCTGGGCGACGTTCGGTGACTCGACCGTGCACGTCGCCGACGCGACGGGCGCGATCCGCGCCGTGCGAGTGCAGCAGTCGCCCGTGCAGGCGGGCGACAGTGTACGCGTGAACGGCGTCACGTCTGCCGGCACCGGTGGCACGATCGTCATTGGCGACGCGGTGCTGCGCATCCTTTCGGAGGACACGACGCTGCCAGCGGCCGACTCGGTGTCCACGGCCGATGCCGCCAGTGCGCTCGCCGGCGCGCTCGCGTTCGCACAGGCGCGCGTGGCAGGTGCGGTCGTGCTGGACACCGGCCGCGTCGCGGAAGGCGTCGTGCTCGGCGTCGATGACGGCTCGGGCCGTCTCGAGGTGCTGCTGGATGCCGGCATACAGTTCGATGGTGCGCCCTACATACCGGGCGCGACGTTCAGCGGCAGCGGCGTGCTCGTGCCGGCGTCGTCCGGCAGCTGGCAGCTCAAGCCGCGCAGCCGCACCGAAGTCGCCATCACCTTCCCGGCAATCAGCATTGCAGCGGCACGTGCGCGCGACGCGGGACATCGCGTGATCATCGCAGGCATCGCGCTGAACGGCTGGAGTGCGTTCGGCGACTCGACGGTGCACCTGCAGGACGCGACCGGCTTCATCCGCAGCGTGCGGGTGCTGGCGGCGGTCGCGGCGGGCGACAGCGTGCGGCTGATCGGCACCACGGCCGTGCGCGACGGCCAGCCCGTGCTGACCACCGTTACGCCGGCCGTGCTGCGCGCAGGCGTCGGCATTGCAGCGCCGGACTCGATGTCCACTGCTGTGGCCGCGAGCGCTGACGGCGGCGCGCTCGATGCGGCGCTGGTCACCATCGGGGCGACAATCACCAGCGCGCAGACGCTCGCCAATGGCGATGTCGTGCTCAGCGCTGATGACGGCTCGGGCAGCGTCGAAGTGGTGCTCGATGATGCGATCCCGTTCGCGGCCGCGCAGTTCCAGGTGGGCGCGCGACTGCGCGCGACGGGCGTGCTCGTGCCGACTGGCACCGGCGCGTGGCAGCTGAAGCCGCGCAGCACCGCGGATGCCGCCGCGGCCTTCGACGTGCGCACCATCGCCGAAGCGCGGGCGACCGCGGCCGGACAGCGCATCGCGATCGCGGGCATCGCGCTGAACAACTGGAGCGCGTTCGGCGACTCGACCGTCCACCTGCAGGACGCGACCGGCTTCATCCGCGGCGTGCGGGTGCTGGCGGCCGTCGCGGCGGGCGACAGTGTGCGGCTGATCGGAACCACGGCCGTGCGGGACGGCCAACCCGTGCTCACCACGGTGACTCCGGCAGTGCTGCTCGCGGGCGTGGGCGTGCCGGCACCGGACTCGGTGTCCACCGCCGAAGCCGCGAGCGCCGACGACGGCGCGCTCGATGCGGCGCTGATCCGCGTCGGCGGCACGATCGTGGGCGCGCAGACACTGCCGAACGGCGACATGGTCGTGAGTGTAAACGACGGCAGCGGTATCCTGGAAGTCGTGCTCGACGACGCGATTCCGTTCCAGGCGTCGCAGTACCAGACGGGCGCAGTGCTGCGCGCGACGGGCGTGCTGGTGCCGACAACCAGCGGTGTGTGGCAGCTGAAGCCGCGCGGCACGACGGACGCCGTGGCGACGTTCCCGACCGCGACGATCGCGGAGGCGAGGACACTGCAGCCCGGCGAGACGGTGTACATCAACGGCATCGCACTGAACGCGTGGGTTACGTTCGGCGATCAGACGGTGCACGTCGCGGATGCGACCGGCGTCATTCGCGTGATCAGCGTGCCGCAGACGAGTCTGCTCGCCGGCGACAGTGTGCGCATCCTCGGCACGGCCGGCATGCGCAACGGTCAGCCGGTGCTCGACGGCTCGAGCGCCGCAGTGCTCCTCGCCGGCGTCGGTCTGCCGGCTGTGGACTCGGTGACTACCGCGGTCGCGGCATCCGCGGAGAGCGGCGCGCGCGACGCGGACCAGGTTGCGGTGTCGGGCGTGATCCTGGCCATGTCTTCCGTCGGCGGAAATACCGTGCTGTCGATCGACGACGGCTCGGGTCCGCTCGATGTCGTGCTGGACAGCGATGTCGGCTTTGCGACGGGCGGCTACGCGGTCGGTCAGAGCGTGCGCGTCAGGGGACTGCTGGTGCCTGCGGCGTCGGGCACGAGCTGGGAGCTGAAGCCGAGATCGACCTCCGAGATCGCGGTGACCGCGACCCCCTAGATCGCGTGCAGCCGGCGGTCATGGACTGGGGCGGGAGAGAGCAGGGCCGAGGCGTAGCGGCCCCACTGCGCGCCGCGGGTGAGATGGCCGCGGAGCCGAGCGGTGAGCGGCAGTGCAGGCCCGCGGCCGGCGCTCAACGCCCACACTTCGCCGCGATCCCATGGACGCACAGCGCCGTGGCCCGACCAGCGCGGCGCCATGCCGACGGTCCACAGAAGCTGTGTGATCCGGACGGACGGACATACGGCCGGGCCGAACGGGAAGAGCGCACCGGTGAAGTGGCGTTCGATCAGGTCGAGCATCCATTCCGGCCGCGGCGGCCGCTGCCGCTCCAGCACGCGATCGGGGACCGGCACGCTGGCCAGTGAGCGTGCAAGCCGGAACGTCCAGTAGCAGGAAGTGCGCGCGCGCGCGTCGTCGGCTGCGCGCACGACGCGATCCCAGTCGATGTCTTTTTTCGCGATCAGTCGATCGAGATCCTGGAAGGTGCGCCACGCTCCGGAATGCAGTGCGTGCGTCCACGCGAAATGCGTCGCGAGGTGGAGCACCTGATGCTCCGGCGAAGGAACGAGCGTGCGTCGGCCGAGCACCGTAACGGGCAGTGCGCTCTTCCAGACACGGTCGATCGAGAGGTCCACCGCGCCGTCGGTCGGCGCCATGTGCAGCTCGATGGCGAGGCCGGTCTTCATCGGATCGTCGAGCGGCGGCAGATGGTAGTGCGACGCGTAGAACTCCGGTGGGCACTCGACCTCGTCATGGACCCAGCCGGCGGCGCGCAGCGCGTCCCATGCGGTCGTCGCCTGCTGCGGATGCACGAGCAGGTCGAGGTCGTACATCGGCCGCGCCGCGAACGAACCGTAGACCGTCGTCGCGAGGCCCGCACCTTTCAGCAGCACGACGTCGATGGCGTGAGCGCCGAGAATGTCGAGCACGTCGGCGAGGAGCTGTTCCAGCCGGAGCATGCGGAACTCCGAAACGCGCGCCATGCGGCCGAGCTGATGAACCGCCGCGGCGAATGCGGGCGACGCACCGGGTCCCGCGGCGTGCACCGCCCGCAGCATGCCATGAACCGCCGCGGTCGCCTTCTCCCTCTCGGCCAGATACATCAGCCGATTCCAGTCGAAGGCAGGCGCGCCGGTCGCGGTCGCGATCGCGTCGGCATCCGGCGTGCGAGCGAGCGCGAGAAGCAGCACGCGGGCTTCGGGGGAGAGCAGGTTCAGGGTCATACGCTGAGGCGGGCGCGTGTGGACCGACGCGCGTCAATGCAGCGGACTGTACCGCATCGACGCGCGTCGGCCCCTGCGGCTTTGCGAGCTACGAACGGCTGCTGGTGTCGCAACGATTGGAGCTGCCATCGGCAGGTGTGCCAGGATTGATCCCCCACACGCCGCCGTCGCAGTCCGGACCGGAGCCGAGCTGCGTGATGTCACGCAGGCTGCCGAAACGCTCCAGCTCTGGCTTGAAATACATGACCCCTCCCGGGGGAACAGGAACGGGCGAACTGGCCCGCACAGCCTGTCGTGTGTGACAGGACCGCTTCAATATACACGCTCCACCGCCCGCGCCGCACCAGCACCCTGCGAAACTGCCGTTTCGGCACGCCGCGCCCGCAGCCAGAGCTCCGTCTGCAGCGTGTAGAACAGGTTGACGCGCGTGTAGGAATCGCCCCACCACGAGTAGGCCGCGGCGGCGCGGCGCAGCTCGTCCGACCGCACGATGCCGAGCTCCTCCAGGAGGAGCGGCTGCTGCATGGTCTCATCAAGAACGCGCGGGAAGACCTTTTTCATCCATCGATGCGAGTAGCCGCCCGTGATACCTGTCCGGTACGGTCGTGGCGCGAGCACCTCGGCGGGCAGCAGACCGGCCATGCTGCAGCGCAGCAGCCGCTTCGTCTCGGTGCCCGAAGAGCGCTCCCACCAGGGGCGTGACAATGCGAAATCGATGACGCGCCGGTCCGACAGCGGCGAACGGACCTCCACGCCGTTGGCGAGCGCGAAGCTGCCGATCAGCCCGAACGCGCGCGAGACGAAGAGTGAAGTGAACATCCAGTCTATCTCGCGGCCGGCATGCGACTTCGGCTCCGGCCGGCCGAGCGAAGCGAGGTCGCGGTCCACCAGTGCATGCGCCTGGATGAACTCCGGCCGGATCCAGGACGGCATCCTGCGCTCGAGGTAGTGCCTGAGCCGGCGGCCGCCGCGCAGCCGCGCGGCCAGGCCGAGCATGGCGGGCGTGAGGTTCGGCTGAATGACGGTCGAGAAGAAGTTGCGGAAACCGCCGCGTTTACGTGCTGGCCACTCGCGGGCCAGGGCAAGCCAGCGGCCGCGCCGGAGCAGGTCGGCCATGAATACGTCGGAGCTCGCGAACAGCTGGTCGCCGCCGTTGCCGTCGAGAGCGACACGGGAGCCGCAGGCGCGCGTGCCGGCCGCGAGTGCCGAGTTCCACTTCTCGTACAGGTGTGCATAGGGCTCATCGCGCGCAGCCGCGCGCTCTGGCTCGCGGTCCAGGAACGGGATGTCGGCAATGTCGATCCAGTGCACGGGCACCTGCCACCGCTCGGCGATCGCAGAGATCCACTCGTCCTCGCGGCCGGGATCGCCCTTCGGGTAGCTGATCGACACCGGCAGGACGCGGGTGTCCGCGGCCATCCGCCGCGCCGCGTGCTGCGCCGCACCGAACACAGCCGTGGAGTCCCAGCCGCCGCTCATCCAGATCGTATTCGTGCCGCCGTCCACCATGCGCTCCGCGGCAGCGGTGGCGAGCAGTTCGCGCAGTTGCTCGGCGGCCTCGGCCTCAGGCATGCGGCTCACCTGCGTGTCCACCGGCGCCTCCCAGAACCGCCGCGGCTCCATCGTGCGGCCCGCGTTCCATGACAGCACGTGCGCGTTCGGCAGGACCTGCACGCCGGCGTAACACGTTTCCGGGCCAGCCGAGAAGATGAGCCCCGACGCGGTCGCGGCGATGATTGGCAGGTTCAGCTCGTTGGAGACGCGCGGGTGCGCTGCCACGGCGCCGATCGTCGATGCGACGATGAGCTGCCGGCCCGCCTGCGCATAGTGCAGCGGCCGCTTGCCGCCGGGATCCCGCGCGCAAACCGCGCGGCGCGCGTTCCGGTCCCACGCGACGAACGCGAAGTCGCCGTCCAGCTTCTCGACCGCGCCCTCGTCCCATGCCTTGAATGCGGCCAGCACGAGATCGGCCGGCGCATCGCTCGCCGGGACGACACCGCGGTCGGCGAGCGCGGCGCGCAGCCCGGCGCGGTAGTAGAGAGACGCGTCGGCGGCGACCGCCCAGCGCTCGTCGCTCGCGATCAGGACCGCCCCGCTGAACGCCGGATCGAGCTCCCATTCATGGCGACCGACGGCGAGCAGCGTATCCTCGTCCCGCCAGAGCTCGACCCGTTCGAGACCGCGCGCATGCATCCGGCCGAGCAGCGCGTGGGCCAGGTCGTCGGGCACGGTGGCATCGGCGCCGAAGACGCCCAGGATCGCGCTCATCCCGCACTGCCGTGCATCAGATGCCCGCCATCAGTAGTGCGAAAGCGTGCCCGCGCGGCGGGCGTGATGCAGCGAGGCGCCGAGCGCGAGCCAGCCGATGCTCATCAGGATCATAATGAACAGGGCCAGCATGCCGAGCTCCGGCAGCACGGCGGCGAGGGAGCTGCCCTCGAGCAGCGTGCCGCGGAGCGCGCGCAGACCGTAGGTCAGCGGCACGAACGCGGAAATGGATTCGATCCAGGACGGGATCACCTGCGTCGGGTAGTAGACGCCGCCGAGCAGCGCAGACACACCGAGCACCGCCTGCGGCAGCGGTCCGGCCGTCCGGAACGAGATGACGAGAGCGGCACCGATGAGACCGAACGGCACGTACGCGAGGATGATGAGGCCCATGATCAGGATCGCGCTGCCGAGCTGCGACCACAGGATCGCGGCACCCAGCACCCAGGCGCCGACCATGAGCACGAGGGCGCGCAGCACGGTCCACAGCAGGCCGTAGCCGACCATGCCCGCGAGGACCGCGGGCAGCGGCGTGCGGGTCCCGAGCAGCGTTTCGAAACCGCCAGTGCTGATACCGGAGCCGACGGCGCCCGCGAGCGAGTTGACAGCCGAGGGCACGAGCAGGAACGTCGCCGTGCCGACGACCAGGAACGCGAAGTAGTGGCTGCCCTGCCCCGCGATCGACTCCGCCATCGTGTCCTGCAGCGCGTTCGCGATGAAGTAGATCGGCAGCACGCTGATGAGCAGCGACGCGAGCGAGATGAGCAACCGGATCCGGTAGGTCAGTGCCGACTGCCAGCTGGCGCGGATCAGGGCGAGGGCGCCGCGCATCACTGCACCGCCTCGAGACGGACGGTCCGCTCGAGCAGGTCCGCCAGCGCGAGCGGGCGATGCTCCATGCCGGCGACAGACACGCCGGCGCGGGTCAGCCGCGCGACCAGCTCCGCGGCGCCGTCAGGCCCGCCCTCGATGCTCACATCGAGCACGGTCCACCCGGGCGCACCGCGGTCCTCCAGCACGACCAGGTCCGTGGTCACTCCGGCGGGCACGGCGCGGCGCACTGCCGCCACATCCGACTCGCGCACCGTGATCCGGTAGTGGTCGTCGCGGACACGGTCCATCAGGTCCTCGACTCGCCCGACGGCGAGCAGGCGGCCACGGTCGAGAACCGCGACGCGGTTGCACAGCTCGAACGCCTCGTCGGCATTGTGCGTCGCGAGCAGCACCGTGCACTGCTGCCGGCCGGCGATCTCTTCCTGGAGGAAGCGCCGGAAGCGTCGGGCGGAAACGGGGTCCAGGCTGCGGGTGGGCTCATCGAGCAGCAGGACGCGCGGCTGCGCGAGCAGGGCGCGTGCGATCAGCAGTCGCTGCTTCATCCCCGACGAGAACGTGCCGACCATCTTGGTGCCCGTCTCGTGCAGCTCGACAGTCTCGAGCAGACTCGCCACACGGTCGGCCACGCTCGCGCGCTCCACGCCGTACAGTGCTGCGAAGAGCTCGAGGTTCTCGCGTGCCGTAAGGCGCCAGTTCAGGCTGCGCTCGTCCGCGACGACGGGCGTGAGCAGGCTCTTCACCGCGCGCGGGTCGCGCTCCACGTCGTAGCCGGCGACCACCGCCGAGCCGGTGTCCGGCAGCAGCTGCGCGCCGAGGATCCTGAAGAGCGTGGTCTTGCCGGCACCGTTCGCGCCGAGCAGGCCGAAGAACTCCGCGGGATGGACCTCGAAGCTCACGTGGTCGAGCACCGTGGTCCGCTCTGCGCGCTGCCACGGCTTCAGCAGCATCTCCTGCCAGCCGCGCCGGTTCGCGAACGTCTTCGTGAGACCGGCCACCTGCACGATGGCCGTGCTCGCGGATGTCTCGAGCCCGGGCGGCGCCAGCGAGGCCACCTCAGGCCACGCTGGCGCCCAGGCACGAATGCCAGGCGCGTACCGTCGCGACGACCTCGTCGAGGCGGTCGAGATCACGGACCAGGCTCAGGCGGTAGACCGGCACGCTCGCCGCGATTGCCGCGGCGCTCCGCATCAGAGCGGGCGCCTCGGACTTCGCGAGCAGCGGCGCAAGCTTGGCATGGCCGATCATGACCAGCGCGGCTTCGACCGAGGGCAGCCGCGTCCGCCAGACGACCGCACCATCATCGCCGCGGGGCTGCCGTACGGGCTGAAGCAGGTAGACGGCACCCAGGGGATGGCCAGCGTGCGTCGTGTGCTCGTCAGGCAGCGCCGAGAAGAGCTGCTTCGATGTGCCGGCCGGCGCTTCACCGGTCCCGATGCCGACCCGGCTCGCGGAGTCCGGCCACAACCGCGTCGAGTGCAGCCCGGGATATGCGTGCGCCGGCGGTCCGGGATCGATCGGCAGCGTGTCATCGGTGAGCAGCTTCGCTCCGGCTCCCACGAGCGCGAGCGCGAGCGTGGACTTGCCGTGGAACTTCGGCGCAACGAAGCCAATCGCCTCGTCGCCGCACAGCACCGCGCTGCCATGCAGGCAGAGCGTGCCGGCCGCGTGCAGCGCGGCTGCGATGACGCGGCTCGTCAGATCTGCACGTGCATCCGCGATGCTGGCATCCTCCGCGTGCGTCCAGTGGATCGCGCTGCCGTCGGCCGAGATGTCGAAGCAGCCCGTGTCGTCGAACGCGAGCCGGAACCCGGTCGGACGCCGGAACATGTGCACGGCGGCCTGGGGCGTGACGGTCTCGGAGCCGAGCAGCTCGCCTTCTGCGGCAGCTGGAGGGCCGACAGCGGACGTCAGGGTCCAGGTTGGCGCGGCGGGCGGCGCGGGCTGAAGCTCGGGAACAGCGAAGTCAGTACGGAGGGTGCCGCCGAAGAGCCTGTAGTGGTGCATGGTGGAAGATAATCCTTCCTGCGCCCGGGGGGCAGCGCCTGCCCCCCGGGCCGACAGTCAGGAGCGGGTGCAGGTCACGCCGAAAATCTGCTCACCGAGATCCGCCCCGTCCGAGCCGCTGATTCCGTTGACGCCACCGTCGCAGTCGGCGTCGAAACCGAGCTGCGTCAGCTGCCTCAGGGAACCGAAACACTCGAGCTTCGGTTTGGTGTAATTCATCCACCCTCCAGAAAATGCGTCCGGACAACTGGCCCGTGCAGTCTGCCGGATTCTGGCAGAAGGTACGACCACCGTTACAGCTCCACCAGCCGAAGGTCGGATACCCTCGTGAAGGTGCGTACGTGCTGGCGCGTGTCGCCCAGCACTGCCCCGTTCAGCTCCACCCACGCATGCGCCTGAAAGACGCCGTCCTGCCTCCGCACGCCGATGTGCAGACTGCTTTCCATGATGCCGCGGCGGCGCAGCATCCGCTGAAGCGCCAGCGCGCGCACCAGACATTGCGGCCGGAACACGCCATACCGCGCAGCGCGCGTCACCGACCAGCACACCAGGCTCACCGTGCTCGCGCCCGCCGCATCGAGGCCAGCGGGTACGCGCGCAACCGCGCGTCCGCTCCACTCGATCAGCTTGCCGCGCGGCCTCAGCCAGCGAGCAACCTGACATGCCAGCAGCACGACCTGCGCTTCCGTCAGCATCCCCAGCTCGCGCGCAGTGATGCCGGTGATCCGGCGGCCCCAGGGCATGACGGCAGCCCTCACGCCGCGCCCGCCGGCAGGACCAGGCCCTCCTGCGCGAGCGTGTCCAGCAGCTCCGTAACGTCGCTCTGCAGCTCAGCCCGCGGCACATCCGGGTACCGACGCGACAGCTCCTCGAGCACCGCAGCCAGCTCAGTGTACGCCGGCGGCAGCATCTGCCATACCTCGACGCCAACGCCGTTCAGTCCGAAATAGACTTCCTGTTCGGTGTGCAGCAGGATCGCCCCCTCGGAAACGACCTGGAACAGCACGCCGGGGTGTGGCCTGGGGAGCATTGGCCGTTTTCGCCTGTCCAGAGAGTACCCGCCTGGGTGTGGCACGCCTGCAACATGACGCTGCAGACGTGCCACGCCCAGGCTCGGATTTGCGACTGTCAGATTACGAACGCGCCGACGGCGTGCACTCGTAGCCGAACCACTCGCTTATGTTGGAGCCATCACCGATTCCCCAGATGCCGCCGTCACAATCGGCATCCCAGCCAAGGCGTGTCAGCTGCCTCACAGATCCGAACTTTTCCAGCGTTGGCTTGGCGTACGTCATACATCCTCCGATGGTGTTGCGCGGTCATGCGTCGGCGACCCGGGTATCAGGCAAATGAGGGGCCGCGTCCCGGGCAAACGTCAACGTGTTGTCGTCGCACGAGTTAGCCGGAAACATACTGCGCCGGCGCGGGCGGACTTGTTGCACGGCTGCAACTGGTGCGTACCGCTAGTGCCGGTGGCCGTGGGCAGGGTCGTCCCGGTGCAGCTCGTAGTGCTGCCGCAGCAGGTCTTTCCCGTAGTCGTTGCCATTCGGCGTGCGTACCACGCTGTGTACGTGGCGACGGGTCGGCACGCCCCGGGGACCGTCCAGCGCGACAGGCGACTGGTGGTCGAACTCGATCAGCAGCACCGGGCTCTGGATCCGGTAGTAGAAGACAGCGTCGTCGGAGACACCGCCGATCCATGCGAAATGGGTGTCATCGATGTGACGGCTCACCTCGTCCATGCGCACGCGCGCGTGGCCGGTCGCCATGTTGCCGACGTACTCCTCGATGAGGGCGAGCAGCAGCGCGCGCTGCTGCGCATCGAGCTCGCTGGCGCGCAGTCCCGCGGTCTCGATGACGGCGTTGTCGCGGAACGCGTGGGCAAGCGGGACGTTGGCCGTCTTGTCGCTCGCGATGAGCGCGCGCTGCCGCTGGCCTTCGTTCAGGGACTGCATGAGGGCGAGGCCCCTGTCCTGCTCCTCCTGCATGACGGTGATGCCGGCAAAGCGACCGCTGTCCGCGGACACGGGCTCAGAGCCCATGAACGTCGGTGTCATGACTACCTGGTCGCCCAGCACGAAATAGTTGATGATCAGGTGGTGGCCGTCGAGCTGCCAGCCCCAGGGTTCGGTCGGCGAGGGCGCGCCCATGACGGTGAGGTTGTACAGGTATTCGCCGTACTCCGCCGGCCGGTTCAGCACATCGGCGAGGTGACCGTTGAGCCGCATGATGTTGCGGGTCCGGTCGAAGCCGCGCGCGCTCAGGCTCGATTGCAGGAGTCCCCAGGCGGCGGTCCGCTGCGACTCCGACAGCTCGAGGAACGACACGCCCTGCCGGCGGTAGCGATGCACGTTGTTCCACAGGCGCCACTCGTCCGCGTCCACGTCGAACGATGTGCGGGCCCGCTGTTCGGGCGTCAGCACGGCGAGGAAAGCGCGGCCGGCCGTGACCACAGGCTCCGTGGACACGCCTGACGCACGGACGGTGAACAGGCCGCCGACGACCTGACCGTTCGTCGTCACGCCCGTGAACGCTTCCAGCTGCTGCTGCACGCGAGCGCCGGCACGGGCGTCCGCCGCGCGGAGAGCGAACGTCAGGAGCAGGCCGGCGGCGGCTGCGCCGATCACCATGCGGAACGGGCGCACGAAGGGCATCGCGGGTCCTCGACTGTGCGGGAGCGTGCGGGCAGTGCACCTGCAAGATGCGGCGGGGCGCGGCCGGCGGCAACGCCGGCCCCGCGACTCGAGGCCGGGGTGCCGGACACCTGGTGCGACGCGGTGCGGGAATGCGCCAGGCGCGGGTTGCGAGAATGGATGTTGCGAAGCGAGCTGTCACATGATGCAGAGCGATCGGGTGGAGAGGCGGGCCGGGGCGCCGGAGCGGCGAGCGGCGTTCATGGCGGAGGCGAGCCGGATCCTGGCGGCGTCGCTGGACCATGAGACGAAGCTGCGGAGCGTCGCGGCGCTGGCGGTGCCGGCCGTGGCTGACTGGTGCACGGTGGATCTCGTAGTGGATGGCTCGATCCAGCGGGTCGCGGTGAACCACTCCGACCCTGTGCGGGTGCAGGCCATGCGACGCCTGGAGGAGCGGTATCCGACGGACCCCGACGCGCAGGCAGGCGTGGCGCAGGTGATCCGAACGGGACGGTCGGAGCTGATGACGTCGATCCCGGACGCGCTGCTGGAGGCGGCCGCGCGGGATGCCGAGCATCTCGCGCTGATCCGTGAGCTGGGTCTGAAGTCGTATGTGATCGCGCCGCTGGTGGCACGGGACCACGTGCTCGGCGCGATCACGTTCGCATACGCCGAATCAGGCCGTTCCTACCTGGAGCAGGATCGGGATTTATTCGAGGACCTGGCCGCGCGGGCGGCAGTCGCGATGGACAACGCGCGGCTGGTCCGGGAGCTGACGGAGGCGCGGGAGCAGGCCGAGCACCAGGCCGTGGAGCTGGAGGCGCAGGCGGCCGAGATGGAGGAGCAGGCCACGGAGCTCGAGACGCTGAACGACGAGCTGGCCGCGACGGAGGCGCGGCTTCGCGCGATAATCGATTCGGCACTGGATGCGATCGTGACGACGGACGAGAACAGCGTGATCACGGGCTGGACCGGACACGCGGAATCGATGTTCGGCTGGACAGCGGACGAGGCGATCGGCGCGAAGTTGTCGGACACGATCATCCCGCCGCAGCACCGGGAGCCGCATCAGCGCGGCATGAGGCGCTACGTGGCGACGGGAGAGGGCAGAATCATGAACCGTCGCGTCGAGATTACGGCGTTGCGCAAGAACGGCGAGGAATTTCCGATCGAGCTCACCGTGGCGCCCGCGCGGAGCGGACAGCACGTGCAATTCGCGGCATTCATCCGGGACCTGACGGAGGCGAAGCTCGCGGAGCAGCGACTGGCGGCGGAGCACGCGGTGGCACGCGTGCTGGCCGAGTCACACACGCTGGAGGAGGCCGCGCCGCGCCTGCTGAGGGCGATGGGCGAGCGACTCGGCTGGAAACTTGGCGTGTTCTGGATACGGGACGGCGGAGCGCTGCGGCCGGCGGGCGCCTGGCATGCTGCGGAAACGGACGCCGCCTCGTTCGAGGCTGCGACGCGAGGGTCACGCTGCGAGCGCGGAATGGGGCTGCCCGGACGGGTCTGGGCGAGCGGGCACCCGGTCTGGATCGAAGATGTCGATGCTGCGACGAATTTTCCGCGCCGCGGAGCAGCGGCTGATGCCAACCTGCATGCTGCGTTCGCGTTTCCGATCCGGGCCGCAGATGACATCCTGGGCGTGATCGAGTTCTATCACACGAGCATCGTCGCGCCCGACGAGGACCTGCTGACAGCGGTCGAGGTGATCGGCGGCGACATCGGGCAGGCAGTGCGGCGCGTGCATGCGGAAGAGGACCGCGACCGCGCACGCGCCGCCATGGAGCGCACGAACCACCTGCTCGCCGCACGCACGCACGAAGCGGAGTCGGCGAACCGCGCCAAGTCGGAATTCCTGGCGAACATGAGCCACGAGTTCCGTACACCGATGAATGCGATCGTCGGGTACAGCGACCTGCTGGAGGCCGAGATCAGCGGCGAGCTGACGGTCGAACAGCGAACGTACCTGGCACGCATCCGCGCGAGCAGCCAGCACCTGCTCGGACTGGTCGAGGACGTGCTGGACCTCGCGAAGATCGAGGCGGGCCGCATCAGCATCGAGAAGGAGCGCGGCACGGCGGCCGTCGTCATGCAGGCAGCGCTCCAGCTCATCGAGCTGCAGGCTGCCGAGCAGGGTCTCACCGTGCACAGCCGGTGCGCTTCGGATGATACCGTGCCGTTCATCGGCGACGAAGACCGCGTCCGTCAGATCCTCACCAATCTGCTGTCCAACGCCGTGAAGTTCACGCCCCGCGGCGGAACCATCACTGTGAGCTGCGACGTCGTCGCGGATGCACCGCCGACCGCGGAGCTGCACGGCGCCGGGCCGTGGGTCTGCATCACCGTCGAGGACTCGGGCATCGGCATTGCGCCGGAGCAGCTGGACGCCGTGTTCGACGCATTCGTGCAGGTCGAGACCGGCCGAACCCGTACGCGCGGCGGCACCGGCCTCGGCCTGACCATCAGCCGCCGGCTCGCGCGCCTCATGGGCGGTGACCTGACCGCGGACAGCACACCCGGCGAGGGCTCGCGATTCTCGCTGTGGCTGGAAAGCGCGAAACGGGAAAACGTAACAACGTAACAACGTAACAACGTGAAACGTGAAACGTGAAACGTGAGACGTGACAGCGTAACAACGTAACAACGTAACAACGTGAAACGTGAAACGTGAAACGTGAGACGTGACAGCGTGGAGCGTGAAGCGTGCTGCGGGGAGCCTGACGGTCCCCTGTTCCGGGGGGGACGTGTTGCAGCTCGAGTATTCTGCCGGCTCTCCGACGGAAGGCGGGTCTGGCGGGGTAACTGCGCCGGGTGCAGTCGACGGGCACCGGTGGAGATCACGGTCACGGTCCACGCGACCTTCGAACTGGAATGACATGGGGGAATTCATGGTGTTGCGGCTGATCCATGTGATCGGCGGCATGCTGTGGGTCGGCAGCGGCGTGTTCACTGCCGTCTACATGGTGCCCGCACTGACTGAAGCGGGACCCGCTGCCGGTCTCGTCATGAGCAGCCTGAAGCGACGCCACATGTTCGTGGTGCTGCCGTCCATCGCTCTGCTGACGGTGCTGTCGGGGCTCCGCCTCATGTGGATCACGTCCGCCGGCTTCTCGTCGGCGTACTTTGCGACCGGTACCGGCATCACGTTCGGCATCGGTGGTGCGGCCGCAATCGTCGCATTCCTGCTCGGCGTCTTCGTCGGCCGGCCCGCAGGCGCACGCATCGCACAACTCGGCGAAACGCTGCGCGCCGGTGGAGACCCGGAACAGCAGACGACGCTCCGCGCGGAGCTGCAGCGCGTGCAGCGCAGGAGCGCGCGTACGCTGCGCGCGGCGATGTTCCTGCTGATCATTGCCGCTGCCAGCATGGCGGTGGCCCGCTACGTCCCATGAGGTCTGCCATCCGCCTGCCGGCCCGTCTGCTCCCGATCGCAGCTGCTGTCGCA
>JBBEBA010000085.1:25657-41135 GCA_040882575.1 Gemmatimonadota bacterium | reverse complement strand
TTCACGTTTCACGTTTCACGCGTCATTGCAGTTTCCCCTGCCAGCCGATTGATATCCGCGAGCCTCGATCACGCGCCGCTCGCAACCGCGGCTGGCCGCTCTGATCAGCCGCGCGCAGCGCGACCGTTCAGTCCGCATGCTGCTCGCCAGCTCGGTCGGCGAGCTACCGCAGAATCCGGACAATTGCACAAAGGTGGGGCCCGAAACCGGCGAGTGTGCAATTGACCGGCTCCGAGGCGGACAACTGCACACGTGAGCCCTGTCGCCGCGACGTTTGTGCAGCTTTCCCCGTCCGGAGCCGGTCAATTGCACAACCGACTGGATTCGACGCCTCGAGTGTGCAGCCAGGCCGGTTCCGGCCGTGGAATCAACGGTTCCGGCCGCGCGGGGCGTGACGCTCATACATGCTGATCGACCAGCACCGGATTGCCGTCGGGATCCACGGCGATGAAGCTGGCGGGGCCTGTCGAGTTCTCGTCGGCTTCGTTCACCAGCGGCACGCCCTGCGCCTTCAGCTGGCGCTGAATCTCGCGCACGTCGGTGAAATCGCTCAATACGCTGGCGTCACTGTCCCAGCCGGGATTGAACGTGAGGATGTTCCTGTCGAACATGCCCTGGAACAGGCCGATCACGTGCCCGCCGTTCTTGAGGATCAGCCAGTTCTGCGACGGATCGCCGTGGAATGGCTCGAACCCGAACTTCTCGTAGAACTCCCTCGACGCCTGCAGGTCACTGACGGCGAGGCTGATCGAAAGGCTCCGAGCTGCATGTCGTCCTCCATCCTCAGCAGGGTTGGGCACGGCGGAGCTAAAGCAGTCCGGCGATGAGGCCGAGCGCGACCAGGATCAGCATGGTACCGACGACGAGCTGGATGCTGCGCAGCGTCAGCTTGCGGAGGAACTGGTTGCCGAAGAAGGCACCGACGAACGCTGCAAGGACGGCTGCGGCGAGCAGGCCGTAGTCGAGCTGCGATCGCTCGCGCAGCAGGTCCTGCGCGTAGACGCCGAGTCGTGATATGTCGATGAGCGTCGCGACGACGACGCCGGTTCCGATGAACGCTTCCTTCGACAGGCCCAGCCGGATCAGGAATGCCGACCGCAACGCGCCCTGCATCCCGGACAGCCCGCCGAAGAAGCCGCTGAGCACGCCGCCCAGTGGCACGTACCGCGACGGAATCGACAGCGACTGGAATCGCGGCATGAGCTCGATCGTCGTAATGAGGAGGAGCAGTGCACCGACCGCGAGCTTGGCGGGCAGTATCGTGGCCACGATACCGAGCACGGAATACGTCGCGATCGGCGCGGCATCGGCGAGGTGCACGAGCAGCCACGCGCCGGCGACAGCGGCGACGATGGCCGGCAGCCCGAAGCGCAGCACGGTGGCACGATCCGCGTGCCGGCCGACGAGCGTCAGCTTGAACAGGCCGTTCAGGAAATGCACGACTGCCGTGGACGCTACGGCGACCTCGACGGGATAGAACAGCGCGAACGCGGGCAGCAGCAGCGTGCCGAGCCCGAACCCGGAGAAGAACGTGAGGGCCGATGCAGCGAAGGCGACGGCACAGATGACGATCCAGGTCACATCACTCCGGCTCGGTCTTCCGCGCCAGATCGAAGTCGAGTCGCATCAGCGGCCACTTCGTGTCCGCGCCGCGGATTTCAGCCGCGTCCAGCAGGCTTCCGTTCATCAGCATCTCGACAGTCAGCGGCGCATCGATCGGCACCCAGCAGAGGTAGTACCGCCCATCGGCGTCAGTGATGTCGCCATGGCGGTGCTCGATGCCGGAGCCGGTGAGTGATCCCAGAAAACCGGACCGGTCACGGCGCCAGGCGGCGCGCGGCACAATGCCGGGCGCAGCACCCGCGCTGTCCCGGACGACGCCGTAGATGAGTGCGCGCGCGAACGGCTCCTCGTCCACCGTGGGGCAGAGCGTGCGCATGATGTCGGCGAAGAGAGGCAGCGCGAAGTCGCGCTCGAGCGGCTGGCCGGACACGAGCGTCACACTGTCCAGTGCGATGGGCAGGTGCAGCGCTTCGTTCAGCGCGTGCGAGAAGCTGACGCCGTAGCGGCCGGCCGGCACCTGCTCGATGCGGTAGCGGCCCCGGTCGTTCGACATCGCCTCGAAGGCTGTACCAGTAAGAAACACCCGCGTATCCGGCAGCGGCTCGCCGCCCGGGCTGGCAGAGACGGTACCCTCGAGGACCGCATCGCCGGCAGGCGTATGGAGCGTGCGGCTTCCATCATGTGCGCGCAGCACGACACCGCCGTCCTCGCTGAAACCCCTGCGTTGCATGACCACGCCTCGCAGGCCCCCATCCACCACGAGCCGGGGGCCGCGGATCCACCACGAGTCCACGATCCAGAGGCCGTTCTCGAGGGGCCGGAACCGGATCTCGGCGCTCGCGCCATGATCGGTCAGCGGAGCCGGCTCGTTGGTGTAGTCGTACTCGAGCCGACGGAGCGCTGCGGACGCACGGTCCACCCAGAGCACGCCTTCGATGTCGACGACATCGTCGCGCTCACGCACCGGCTCGAAGGCGAGGCCGATCAGGCCGGGGTCGCTGTAGTGCGCGGTGAGACGGAAGCAGTGTCCGTCGAGAAACTCGGCCGACGTGAGCACCAGCGCGTCGGGTCCGTGCAGGATCAGATCGTCACCGTCCTTCCGGGCGAAGCCGGACTCCGCCAGGTCGGCGGGTGCAGCGGTCTCGAACGGCAGCCGGGCACTCGCATTGATGGTGGAACGCTCGTCCGAGATCACGACGCCGCGCGCCGGATCGACCATCGTGCGGTAGCGTCGCAGCACGTAGTTCATCCGCCCCGTCTGCGACGTCCATTCCGTCGCGTTCAGCACCTTCCGTATCTCGTTCCAGAGCACTGCGACGTCGTCCCCATCCGCGCGGCGGGCACAGCCGCGCGCGCCGGACACTGCCTGGATGCTCGGCAGCTCGATGGCATCGACCGGCACCGCGAACGCGTACTCGAGCGTGTCGGCGCCGACGGTGAGGAACGGTGACACACTGGATTCGTAGCCGATCAGCTGTGCCTCGAGACGGTATCGGCCCGGCCGTGCGGCGCGCACGATGAACCGGCCATCGCCGTCGGTGAGCGCACGTGCCTGCTCGCGGCCGGCCGAGTCGCTCAGCACCACCATGGCGCCGGTCAGAGCGCGGCCGTCGCCGAAGCTGGTCAGCTCTCCCGAAATGACCTGGGAGAGTAAGGGCGACGGAAAGAATAGCGCTCCCGCGACGAGGAGCAAGAAACTTCGCATGCTGCGCCTTCTGTTGCAGAACACCAACTGCAATGCAGGTCTGCGGGCTTTTTCCATTATATCATGAGCGCTGGGCAGCGCACGAGCCTTGTTCAGGGCTCGGTTATTGCACTCACTACCACTGCGGATCGACGCTTCCTACTCCGCACATCCTCTGCTGCATGCAGGGGGCTCCGTGCAGGTCGCAGGATGCAGCTCGGTATCCAGTCCCACGCGGCACGACAGCAGGAGACCGACGAACATGGCCCAGGTGGACAATCGACCCAGAGAGACGCTGCTGAAGGCAGGCGCGCTGCAGAGCGCGATCTTCAACAGCGCCAATTTCTCCAGCATAGCTACGGACGCCGATGGCGTCATCCAGATCTTCAACGTCGGTGCCGAGCGGATGCTGGGTTACGCGGCTGCGGAGGTCATGAACAAGATCACGCCGGCCGACATCTCCGATCCGAACGAGCTGATCGTGCGGGCGACGGCGCTGAGCACGGAGTTCGGCACACCGATCACGCCGGGGTTCGAGGCGCTGGTGTTCAAGGCGTCGCGCGGCATCGAGGACATCTACGAGCTGACGTACTTCCGCAAGGATGGCAGCCGCTTCCCTGCCGTGGTATCCGTGACCGCGCTGCGGGACGAGCAGGAGGCGATCATCGGCTACCTCCTCATCGGCACGGACAACACGGCGCGGAAGGAAGCGGAGCAGGCGCTGCTGCAGGCGGGTGCGCTGCAGAACGCGATCTTCAACAGCGCGAATTTCTCGAGCATCGCCACGGACGCGAAGGGCGTGATCCAGATCTTCAATGTCGGCGCCGAACGCATGCTCGGGTACACGGCGGCGGAGGTCGTGGACCAGATCACGCCGGCGGACATATCGGACCCGGACGAAGTCATCGCCCGCGCTTCGGCGCTCAGCCAGGAGCTGGGCACGCCGATCACGCCGGGCTTCGAGGCGCTCGTGTTCAAGGCGTCGCGCGGCATCGAGGACATCTACGAGCTCACGTACATCCGCAAGGACAGGAGCCGTTTCGCCGCGGTCGTGTCGGTCACGGCACTGCGCGATGCGCACGGCATGATCATCGGCTACCTGCTGATCGGAACCGACAACACGGCACGGCAGCAGGTCGAGGACGAGCGGATGAAGCTGGACCAGCGCCTGCGCGACCAGCACTTCTATACGCGGTCGCTGCTCGAGTCGAACATCGACGCGATAATGACGACGGACCCGCGCGGCATCATCACGGACATCAACCGTCAGACGGAAGCGCTGACGGGCTGCACGCGGGACGAGCTGATCGGCGCACCGTTCAAGAACTACTTCACCGAACCGGACCGCGCCGAGGCCGGCATCAAGCGAGTGCTGAACGAGGGTAAGGTCACGGACTACGAGCTGACGGCGCGCGCACGCGACGGCACGCTCACGGTAGTGTCGTACAACGCAACGACGTTCCACGACCGCGATCGCGTGCTGCAGGGTGTGTTCGCGGCTGCCCGCGACGTGACCGAGCTGAAGCGGTTCGAGCGGACGCTGCAGCAGAAGAACGTGGAGCTCGAGGACGCCAGTCGCATGAAGTCCGAGTTCCTCGCCAACATGTCGCACGAACTGCGCACGCCGCTCAACGCGATCATCGGATTCTCCGAGATCCTGCGCGACGGCCTGATCGGCGAGCTGTCGGTGCAGCAGCGCGGCTTCATAGGCGACATCTTCAGCAGCGGCACGCATCTGCTCTCGCTGATCAACGACATTCTCGACCTGTCCAAGATCGAGGCCGGCAAGATGCTGCTGGACCTGGAGCCGGTCGCGATACCGTCATGGCTGCGCAACAGCCTGTCGATCGTGCGCGAGAAGGCAGCAGCACGGGGCATCCGGCTCGACCTGATCGCCGATGGCGAGCTGGGCACGTTCGAGGCCGACGCACGCAAGGTGAAGCAGATCGTCTACAACCTGCTGTCGAATGCGGTCAAGTTCAGCACTGACGGCGGGCATGTCACGTTGCGCGCGAACCGGGTTTCCCGCAACAAGGTCGGCGCTCTGACGAGCACATGGCCGGGCCGCGTGTTCCCGCTCGGCGACAACGAGCACACGCAGTTCCTCGAGATCAGTGTTACCGATACCGGCATTGGCATGCATGCGGACGCACTGGAGGAGCTGTTCAAGCCGTTCAGCCAGATCGACAGCGGCCTCGCCCGCAAGTTCGAGGGGACGGGACTCGGCCTGGCGATGGTGAAACTGCTGACGGACCTGCACCAGGGCACTATAGCCGTGGAGAGTTCGGAAGGTGCAGGCTCGCGCTTCACGGTGTGGCTGCCGATCCGCCACGCGCCCGCGGCGGCGACCACCACCGGCACCAGTACCCTGGTGATCCCGCCCACGGGCGCCGCGCCCGGGAACCTGCTGCCGGGCGAGCGGGTGGCCCTGGTCGTGGAGGATGACCCGAAGTCGGCCGAGCTGATTCGCGTGCAGCTCGAGGCGGAAGGTTTCCGGGTGGTGCATGCGCCGACCGGCCAGGAGGCGCTGGCGATTGCGTCGAAGCAGCCGGTGTCGCTGATCACGCTCGACGTCATGCTGCCCGACATGGATGGCTGGGAGTTCCTCACCCGCATCAAACAGATGCCGCACCTGCGCCGCATACCGGTCGTGATCATCTCGATCGTCGCCGACGCCGACCGCGGCGCTGCTCTTGGCGCATCGGCCGTCATGCAGAAGCCGATCTCGCGACAGGAGCTCTACGAGTCGCTGGTGGACCTCGGCCTGCTGCCCGTGGTCGAGGGCCAGAAGCTCCACGTACTGGTCGTGGACGACGATCCGAAGGCCGTCGAGCTGGTCGCCGCCCGCCTGGTCGGCCTGCCGATCACGCTGCTGCGCGCGCACGGCGGGCGCGAGGCCATCGAGATCGCGCAGCGCGAGCTGCCGCAACTCATCATCCTCGACCTGATGATGCCCGAGGTGAACGGCTTCGAGGTCGTGGAGGCGCTGCACGCGCGGGCCGAGACGACCAACATCCCGATACTCATCATCACCGCCAAGGAAGTCACCGAGGAGGACCGGCGGCGACTGAACGGCCATGTGACGACGATCATGCAGAAGGGCGGGCTCGATGCGCACAGCTTCACGGTCGAAGTCCGGCGCGCGATGTCGGGACGGGGGGTGACCAGCTGATGGCAACCGTGCTGGTCGTAGAGGACAACCCGGCGAACATGACGCTGGCGACGTTCCTGCTGACGTCGGCAGGCCACACCGTGCTGAGTGCCGTCGACGCGGAGGCCGGCCTGACGCTGGCGCGCGCGGAACGACCGCAGCTCATCCTCATGGACATCCAGCTGCCCGGCATGGATGGGCTGCAGGCGACGGCGCTGCTCAAGGCGGATGAGGCGACCAGGGACATCGCAGTTTTCGCCCTCACGGCGCTCGCCATGAAGGGCGACGAGGAGCGCATCCGCGCCGCAGGCTGCGACGGCTACATTGCCAAGCCGATTCGCTACAAGGAGTTCCTCGGCTCGATCAAGAACGCGCTGGCGCCAATCCAGAATGGCGACGCCGCGAGGGTCGCACCGAGCTAGACGGCAGAAAGCGGGTCAGTGCGGCAGCGGGTCAGTGCGGCAGCGCGTTCCAGGCGGCTTCGTCGGCCGCCCGGAGCTGCCGCTCCATCAGCATCAGCCAGCGGCCGTCGTGCCTCACGAACAGCGCCTCGAACGGGACCCAGGCCGCCGTCACGGCGCCAGCGGCGTCGGTCGTGGCGTACTTGAAGATCCCCGACTCGAATGCGGTTGCCCCGTCGTCCTGACGGCGGTCGAAGCGAAACTCGACCGTCGCGCGGGTGCCGCGCTGCCGCGCCGCTTCCGCATCCTGCTTCCACCGCGCCAGCGCCTGGCCGATCGGCACGGTGCCCGCCTCCGTCACCAGGACCGCAGCGGGATGGTACGTGCGGCCGAGCGCATCGATGTCGTCGCTCGCGACGGCAGCGCAGACGGGGAGCCACACCTCGGTGTCGATCGCGCTGCTGGTCGCACTCACACCGGGAGCAGACACGGCCGGAACGCACTCGACAGGCTGCCGCGGCACCCGCCCGGTCCGTTCGTACGTCCCAGGCTGCAACGGCAGCAGGAGCGCGGCCAGCGGGAACAGGAGCACAGGCAGCGGAGTCACGACGATCATTCGATGATCACTATGCTCAAGTCGTTATTCATCAGATTCCATTCGATGACTGCGCTGCCGCTGACTGGAAGCACGATCGGGCGGGATGTCAGCACGTCACCGGGGCCGGGCGGGTCAGCCACCAGGCGATGCGTGCCGCTGCTCACCATGGGTCTGAACCTGAACGTGTCCCGGACGCCGGACATGACCGTCCCGAGCAGCGAACGCTGGCCGCCCTCCTGGACCGCGTAGATCGTCACCGTCGTGGATGGCACGAGGTTGTTGTTCACGCCAACCTCCACCAACGTGCCGGCCGCTTCGCCCTCCTCCGTCGATGCACAGCCGGGCAGTAGCGCAAGAGACAGAAGGAGCGCCGTTGTTGCCACGCTTCTCATGAGCACCTCCGATGAGCTGCGCCGTCACACGGGCGCGGCATGGAGCTGCGGCGGCCGTCCGACGCCGGCCAGCGGCGCCCGGCCGATCAGTCGCTCGATCGCGTGCAGCTCGATGTCGGGCAGCCCCAGGTCGAGCAGCACCAGATCGGCCGGATGCCGGTCCGCCAGATCCAGCGCGGCAGCGCCACTGGGGGCGAATACTACGTCAAAACCGTTGTAGTAGAGGATGCGACCGTAGATCTCGCGATCGTGCGCGTCATCATCCACCACGATGACGCACGGCCTCGAGCCTGTCGCACTGTTGTCTTCGCCCATGCCGCCGCTCCATGCCGCAGATGTCACATCGCCCCCGGGACACTGCAAGTGTTCTGCCCAAACAGCCCTTGCTCATGGGTCCAGTCGGCCCGTGGAGGCGTCGCAACGGCGTGACCGGGCCAGATCCGCGGCCGTGGACCGTGCGGCTCCCATTCAACTCGGGTCGCCGACCCGGCCGATGAAGAGGATCGCGCCGGAGCTGCGTTCGCGGATGGCGAACAGGAACGGGCGGTCGAACCGTACTTGAGGCGGCATGGATGTCACGGAGACCGTCACGGAAGTCGCGGCGGCGGCTTCGGTGCCGAGCTCGTGCACATCGATGAATGCCTTCTGCCTGACCTTCGAGATGTAGAGGTCGTTGCGCGTCTCGTGATGGATGCGGTCGAAGTTCGCGTTCATCTCGTCGAAGGCGACGCCCATGCCGAGAGCCATGAGCGCATCGTTCATGGTGACGTCGTAGTCGAAGCTGAATCTGGGCAGCGACAGCATGATCCGTCCGTTCTGCAGGCCGTCCATCCAATCAGCCCAGCGTCCGGGCGTCAGTCCGGCGGTGAGCTGGGCGAGGGAGGATCCGTCGGCGGGTGCGACGAGCACCATCGAGAAAGCGCTGTCGGCATAGATCAGCTCGACGATCTGCACCAGTGGTGTGAGGAGCTGCGGGTACCCGGCATCGTTGTTCATCGTGGGCACACTGACGCTGCCGCCGCTCGATCGGGTGAACGGCTCGGACCGAGTGGCGGCCGGCACGAACGGCGTCGCCCAGGGCGCCTTGAAGTAGACGGCGTTGATCAGGAACATCACGTCATTGGGGTCGATCTCCTCGACCAGGTCCTTGATCCGGCCGCCCGTCTGGTCCTCAGCCCACTGGCTGATGGAGCGGGGTGCGCGCGGATCGTCGAAGTCGATGGCCGCGGCGCGCGCGAAGAAGCTGTTTGCGACGGCGTCGAGGAACGGCTGCTCCACGTCGAAGCCGATGCGGTACCAGATCGCGTTGGCGAGGCGGAACTCGACTTCGTCGTCGCGCGCGGCGAGCTGCGGTATGAGGCCGCGATAGGCGGCGTTGATCTCGGCTTCGGTCATGCCTGCGAAGCCGAGCGCGTCGCGCATTGCCGTATATGTCGTTCCGTCCGCGCCGTTCAGCGTCATGCCGAGTGCGAGCGATGCGCTGAGCGGGGAGATCAGCACGTTCGCATCCGATTCCGCGGCCGCGACCTGCCGGAACAGGTCCATGCCGAACTCGTTGCTCGCTGCGGCAACGGCGAGCTCGACGGCGAGCAGCGGTCGCACGGACTCGTCGGGCACACGCGGGTCGCTGCCGACATCGATGACGCCGTCGCCGCCGTTGCAGGCGACGAACAGCAGGGCAGCCAGCGCGTTCAAACGGGGTGACCTCATTCTCTGCTCCGGCTCGGGTCTGCGGCATCCAGCTTGTGCAACTTCAACGCCCGAGTCGGCAGGTTTCTAGCCGGCACCGGACCTCCGTCGGGCGCGGGCATGGACGATGGCGGCCAGGGTCCGCAAGGCGTTGCGTCGGCGCGGTGACTGCGGATCCCGCAGTCCGGGACGTGCGCATTCCGCAGCAGCGCACCTTCGACCCGGTCGCGATCTGTTGTGCCGCAGTGACTTCCGCGTGGCACCACCCGTGCCTCTGAGGATGGGTACGGAACGCACCGGACAATAGTCGAGAATGGCGAGTCGATGATGAATTCGAGATGGTCGAGATGGTCGAGATGGACGAGACGCGCTGCATCAGCGCTGGTGCTGCTGGCGGCTCTGGCCCCCGGCAGCTCGGCACAGGATGCGCCGCGCAGGATCGGTCTGGACGAAGCTCTGGAGATTGCGCTCCGGCAGAACAGCACGCTGCAGCAGGCGGAGAATGCCGCGGAGACGGCGGAAATCGCGGAGACTCAGGCACGGATGCGCTTCGTGCCCAACGTCAATGCATCGTTCGGCACGTCGCAGCAGATGGGGCGCAATTTCAGCCAGGAAGAGGGCTCCATCATCAATACGACGACGCGCTCGCTGAACACGAGCATCTCGTCGGGAGTGACGCTCTTCGACGGCTTCTCGAATCTGGCCAACCTGCACCAGACGCAGCACGCGACGGCGGCGAGCGAGCTGGAGGTGGTGCGCGCGCGGGAAACCGTGGTATTCGACGTGCTGACGCGGTTCCTGGCGCTGGTGCAGGCGCGTGAGCAGCTGGCGGTCCAGGAGCAGAACCTGGAGGCCGCTACGGCGCTCGAGACGCAGGTCGCAGCTTTCGTCGAGGCGAACCGGCGTCCGATCGCGGACCTGTACACGCAGCAGGCGGCGGTAGCATCGGCGCGGGTGCAGCAGGTACAGGGCAGGCGCGCCGTGATGATCGCGGAGCTGAACCTGGTCGGTACGCTGCGGCTGGACCCGATGTCCGACTACGAGTTCGTCACGCCGGTAGCGACGGACGCGATGCCTGCGGCGTCGGCGACGATGCAGCAGCTCATGCAGCAGGCGCTGGCGGAGCGCAGCGATCTGGAAGCCGGCGAAGCGCGTCTGCGCGCGTCGGAGGAAGGCGTGCGCGTTGCAAGGGCCGCGCGCTGGCCAAGCATCTCGCTGTCGGCAAATTACAGCACCGGCGCGTCGAGCAGCTCCGACTTCGGGCTGATCGACCAGTTCGACCAGCGCCGCGGCGGCTCCATGAGCCTGAACTTCTCGATCCCGATTTTCGACCGGCTCACGACGAGTGCGAATACGCAGCGTGCGCGTGTGCAGCTGGACAATCAGCAGCTGAGCCTCGACAACCTGCGTCAGACCGTGGTGCTGCAGGTGAGGCAGGCGTACCTCGACCTCGAGTCCAACACCGAGCAGCTGGCCGCGGCGGAGGCGCAGCTGCGCGCTGCAGACCTCGCGCTGGACGCTGCCGAACAGCGGTACCGCGTCGGCGCGGGCACACTGACGGACGTGACGCAGGCGCGCGCAACGCAGGCGAGCGCGCAGGCCGGCATGATCAACGCCCGCTACAGCCTGCTCTTCCAGGCGCGCGTTCTCGACTACTACACGGGTGCGCTCGAGGCGCAGCCGGCATCGAACTGACCAGCACCTTCAAGAGAGAACAGACGAACATGGAACAGTCCAAGATGAAGCGGTTCGCGAAGCCGGCCGTGCTGGTGCTCGCCGTTGCGGCAGCACTCGGCTTCTTCCTGACCCGCGACACGAGCGAACCGCTGACGTACCGCTTCGTGGAGGTTTCGCGCGGCTCGGTCGAGTCGAGCGTGAGCGCCACGGGCAAGCTGAGCGCGGTGCGCACGGTTCAGGTCGGCACCCAGGTGTCCGGCCAGATCTCGGGGATCTATGTGGACTTCAACGACCAGGTGAAGCGGGGGCAGGTGATCGCGCGACTGGACCCGCTCGTGCTGCAGCAGCAGGTGCGGCAGGCCGAGGTCGATATGGACCGCGTCCGAGCGGAGGTCGCGCAGCGCAAATACGAGCTCGACCAGGCCTCGCCGCTGTTCGAGTCGAAGGTCATCACCGAGACCGAGTACAACTCCGCGCAGTACAACTACACGGTCGCACAGAATAACCTGAAGTCGTCGCAGGTGGGCTACGACCGAGCCGTGCAGAACCTGAACTATTCGACGATCTACGCGCCCATCGACGGTATCGTGGTGGAGCGGAACGTGGAGCCGGGGCAGACGGTCGCCGCCAGCATGTCCACGCCGCAGCTGTTCCTCCTCGCCGAGGACCTGCGCAACATGCAGATCCTGGTGAACGTGGACGAGAGTGACATCGGCAGCATCCATGAAGGCATGCGCACGCGCTTCAATGTGCAGGCCTACCCGAACCGCACGTTCGACGGCACCGTCGCACAGGTCCGTCTGCAGTCGGCGGCGACGGAAAACGTGGTCAACTACACCGTCGTGGTGCGTGTGAGCAATGACGACGGCGTGCTGCTGCCGGGGATGACCGCCACGGTCACGTTCGAGGTGCAGCGCGTGGATGACGTGCTGAAGGTGCCGGCGGCCGCACTGCGGTTCAGGCCGACCGAGGACATGCTCGCGCAGGTCGGCCTGGATTCGATCTCGCGCCGCAGGTCCGCCGATTCGCTGAGCGCGGCTCGCCGCGTGGACGGGCCGGGCGGCGACAACACCCGCGTCGCCGGCGGCCGCACGGGCGGCGGCGCAGAGCCCGCGGCGGGCTCTGCGCCGACCGGTGGGCGGCCGGCCGCGCCGTCCGACCCGGGCGCGACCAACCGAATGGGGCAGGGCCCGGGCGCTGGCGCGACACGCGGCACTGCCGGCGGCATGCTGTTCTATGTCGGCGACGCCGGCCAGCTCCAGGTCGTGCGGGTGAATGCCGGGATCAGCAACGGTCAGGAGACCGCGATCTCGGGCGAGGGCCTCGAGGAAGGTATGCAGATCATCGCTGGCGTGACCGGCGGCGACGTAGAGGAGAGCGTTGCAGCGCCGTTCGGCGGCCAGCCTCAGGGCGGCGGCGGCTTCGGCCGGGGCGGGTTCTGATGAGCGACGTCGTCATCCGCGTCGAAGGTCTGCACAAGATCTACTCGTCGGGCAAGCAGGAAGTCCATGCCGTGCGTGGCATCGATCTGAGCATCGAGCGAGGCGAGATGGTCGCGATCATGGGTGTGTCGGGATCCGGCAAGTCCACGATGATGAACGTGCTCGGCTGCCTCGACCGCCCGACGAAGGGCGCGTACTACCTCGATGGCGTGCGCGTGGACAATCTCGGCAAGGACGAGCTGGCGGACATTCGCAATACGAAGATCGGTTTCGTCTTTCAGGGGTTCAACCTGCTTCCGCGCACGTCGGCGCTGGAGAACGTGGAGCTGCCGCTGATGTACGATCGCAGCGGCCGCAAGGGCGATCCTACGGCCGCGGCGCGGACCGCGCTCGAGCTGGTCGGGCTCGGATCCCGCATGGATCACGAGCCGAGCGAGCTGTCCGGCGGGCAGCAGCAGCGGGTCGCGATCGCGCGCGCACTGGTTACGCAGCCCGCAATGCTGCTCGCGGACGAACCGACCGGCAACCTGGATACACGGACCTCGGCCGAGATCATGGCGCTGTTCCAGGAGCTGAACGACAACGGCATTACCATCGTCATGGTTACGCATGAGCCCGACATTGCACAGTACATGAAACGCATCGTCGAGATGCGTGACGGCGTGATTCGTCGCGACGTGCCGGTGTTCGACCGGCGCAGTGCCGCGGACGACCTGAATGAGCGCGACGCACTCGCGATGGCAGGCTGACATGAAGGCAAGCAGACTCGTAAGCATCGCCGGCAGGAGCATCCTGAAGAACAAGATGCGCACGCTGCTGACAATGCTCGGCATCATCATCGGCGTCGGCGCTGTGATCGTGATGGTCGCGATCGGACAGGGTGCCAAGGGGCAGATCCAGGACCGCATCAACAATCTCGGCACCAACATGATCGTGATCACGCCGGGTGCGGCGACGACGGGCGCCGCGAGCATGGGCGCCGGCTCATCGAACCGGCTGACACTGGCGGACTACGAAGCGATCCGGAACAACTCGCTGGTGTTGACTGCGGCCTCACCCGTGATGACCACGTTCAGTCAGATCGTCGGCGGCTCCGGCAACTGGCGCAGCCCGATCAACGGCGTGTCGACCGATTACGCGGTGATCCGGGACTGGGACGTGTCGACCGGCCGGTTGTTCGACAGCGAGGATGAGCGGCTGATGCGGAAGGTCGCGCTGGTCGGGCAGACAGTGGCGGACAACCTGTTTGCGGGCATGGACCCGATCGGGATGCAGATCCGCGTGCGCAACGTGCCGGTCGAGGTCATCGGCGTGCTGGAGCGGAAGGGTCAGAGCGCGACGGGCAGCGACCAGGACGACATCGTGCTGACACCATACACGACGTTCCAGGCGCGCATGCAGCAGCGGAGCTTCATCCCGCAGATCCTTGCGAGCACGAGTTCGCAGGCGGACATTGCGGAAGGCATGGCGGAGGCGCGGGAGATTCTGCGTGCTTCGCACAAGCTCCAGGAATACGATGAGGACGACACGACCATTCGCAATCAGGCGGACCTGGCGCAGGCAGCGCAGGGCACGACGGAGGTGATGACGATGCTGCTCGCTGCGATCGCAAGCATCTCGCTGCTGGTCGGCGGCATCGGCATCATGAACATCATGCTGGTCTCCGTGACCGAGCGAACGCGCGAGATCGGCATTCGCATGGCGATCGGCGCGCGGGGCCGGGACGTGATGCGTCAGTTCCTCGTGGAGAGCATCGTGATGAGCATTGCGGGCGGGCTGATCGGTATCGGCGTGGGTTACGCCTCGGCGGCGGTAGTCGAGCAGATCACGGGCTGGGGCACGGCGATCGCACCGCAGATGGTAGGCATCGCGCTCGGCTTCTCCGCGGGCGTGGGCATCTTCTTCGGCTACTACCCGGCGCGGAAGGCTGCGTCTCTGGATCCGATCCAGGCACTGCGCTACGAGTAGCCGATGAGCATCGGGCGCTGGGCGCGGTGGGGCTGGCTGGCGACGACACTCGCGATGGCAATCGCACTCCTCGTGATGTCGTGGGTCAGCCATCGCCGGACCGAGCGGGCCGCTTCGATTCTGAACCGGGGCCAGAGCGAGGTGCTGCTGGAAACGGTGCGGCAGTACTTCCGCGATACGGAGCCGCTCGTCAGCGAGATCCGCATCGATTCGCTGCTAGCCGAGCAGCAGGCGGCGGGCATCCGCTACATCGGCGTCTATCTCGACGACCGTTCATCGGACGCGCTGCAGGCCGTGGCGGAGGCCGGCACGTCGGTGGGCGGCCCGCTGGCTCCGTTCACCCCGGGGCTCCCGTCGCGACTGGAACCCGTCGATCTCGACGAGCGCGTGCGCGCCTATGGCGGCATGCGTCTATCGGTGCTGGACCAGCTCGGGCAGCGCACGCGACGCGGCGGCCTCGTCGTGCTGGAATTCGAGCCGATGGTGGCGCAGCAGCTGCAGGCGCAGGCCACGCGCACGCTGGTTTTGGCCGTGGTCGTGACGATCATCATGATGCTCGCGTCGTCCTTTTTCTGGCGACTGTCCGTGCACAGCGAGGCGAACGAGCGCCGGCTCGAGCAGCAGCGGCGGCTCAGCATGCTGGGCGAGATGTCGGCGGTGCTCGCCCACGAGATTCGCAACCCGCTCGCTTCCCTGAAGGGCAATGCACAGCTGCTGTCGGAGCGTCTGCCGGAGGGCGGCGCGGAGCGCAGACGGGCGGACCGGGTGGTGCAGGAGGCGGAGCGGCTGGAAGCCCTGACGAGTGACCTGCTGGACTTCGCGCGTACCGGTCCGATCGACATCCGCCCGACGGATCCTGCGGCAGCGCTCCGGTCCAGCGTGGAAGAGGTGGGCGCGGACGATTTCACGGTGT
>JBBEBA010000085.1:21922-25557 GCA_040882575.1 Gemmatimonadota bacterium | reverse complement strand
ATGAGACTCGGCGCGTTCGACTACCTGCAGAAGCCGCTGAAGGGGCCGGCCGAGCTGCGGCTGCTGGTCGGGCGGGCGCTCGAGCATCGCACTTTCATGACGACGAAGGATAGGATCGCGCGCGAAGCACCGGCGCTCGCCGCGCTGTCCTACGGCGACCCCGTCATGGCGCCGGTCGTGGACGCACTGCGGCGCGTCGCACGCACCAGCTCCACCGTGCTGCTGTCCGGCGAGAGCGGCACGGGCAAGGAACTGGCCGCGCGCACGCTGCACGCGTGGAGCGACCGCGCCGACGGGCCGTTCGTTGCGGTGAACTGCGCCGCCATCTCCGAGACGCTCCTCGAGAGCGAGCTGTTCGGCCATGAGAAGGGCGCATTCACGGGCGCAACGGCAATGCGGCGCGGCCGCATCGAGCTCGCGGACGGCGGCACGTTCTTTCTGGACGAGATCGGCGAGATGAAGCACGAGCTGCAGAGCAAGCTGCTGCGCGTGCTGCAGGAGCGCCAGTTCGAGCGCGTGGGCGGCTCGCGCACGATCGACGTCGACGTCCGCTGGGTCGCGGCGACCAATCGCGATCTGGATCAGCTGCTCGCGTCCGGCGCATTCCGCGAGGACCTGTACCACCGGCTGGCAGTGTTCCCCGTCACGCTGCCGCCGCTGCGCGAACGCAGGCAGGACATCGTGCCGCTGGCGCACACGCTGCTCGCGCGCATCGCGCGCGAGATCGGACGCCACGACCTCACGCTCTCCGAGGCCGCGGAACGCGTGATCGCCAGCGCGACGCTGCCCGGCAATGTCCGTCAGCTCGCCAACGCGCTCGAGCGCGCGGCGATCCTGGCCGATGGCAGCGTGATCCGGCCCGAGCACCTGGCCCTCGCCGGGACGGCGGCGAACGCGGCGAACGCGGTGAACGCGGTGAACGCGGCGAACGCGGCGGCCGCAAAGGGCGGCACCGCAAAGGGCGCGACGCAGCTCAGCACGCTCGAGGAGATCGAGCGCACCGCGATCGAAGAGGCATTGGCGGCGGTGGGTGGCAACCGGCGGGAGGCGGCCGAGAACCTCGGCATCGGCGTCCGCACGCTGTACGAGAAGCTGAAGCGCTACCGCGTGGAGGAGTAATCCACGCCTCAGTCACGCCCTTGGATGCGGAGGCGGACCACTTCACTGCGCCTCGACGCGGACGAGCACGAGCTCGCGCGTCGACGCGTTGACGGAGCCGAACACGCCGATCGCGCCCTGCAGACCGGCGGTCACTGCATCGAGACGGGCAGCGTCGCCGTCGAGCACGGCGTCCGTGTACGTGGTAGACGGGCCAGCGCACGGAGCCGCGCGGCGCCTCGGCCGGCCGGAACAGCGTCGCCGGCTCGACCTGGCAGATGTCGCCGTGGTACGCCGTGCCATCCTTCATGATCCGATCCACGGCGAACACCGCATCCACGCGCGCGTCTCCGGGCGGCGGCGCCCACGTCAGCTCCAGCACCGCTAGCGGGTCCGCACCTCCTTCGCCCGCCTCGAACCTGCGGCAGATCGGCGTCTGCTCGAGCGGCGGGCACTCGATCGCGTACGTCGTTCCGGGCGCGGGCGTCAGCAGCTCGAGCGGCTGCGGGACTGCGTGCTGCCGGATACCGTGACGGGGTCCGGCGCGAGCGGCGGAATCGCCAGGTTCGGATAGCGCTTCACGTAGCCTTCGACGCGCAGTCGCGTGTCCGGCGAGCCGTACTCGACGCCGAGCACGACATCGTCGGCGGTCGTGAAGCCGACGTCCGGCTCCGCGGGCACCAGCAGCTCGTACGGCATCACGCTCGCGAGCACGGACTCCTCGTCGCGCAGCGACTGTATCGCCTGCGCGTACCTGCCCGCCGCGAACGTGGTGAGGTCGTCGTCGCGCTCGAGACCTGAGAACAGGTCCTCGCCCCCGAAATCATCGCCGGTCGGGTCACCGGCCTCCGACTGGCCGACGCCGAGCAGGAAGTCGAAGCGGAACGCGTGGTCGTCGAGCTGCACGCCGGCCGTCAGCCGATGCCGCGCGCCGTACCAGGTGAGCGAAGCGCTGCCGACGACGTCGCGCATCGTGATGTCGCCGAGGAACAGCGTGTCGGCGAGCTGATCCTGCAGCTCTACCACGTCGAAGTCGCCGTCGAACGATGTCGCGGCAAGGTTGATGTCGGCCATGATCGATGCGCCGAGCGGCTGGCGATATGTCGCGGATGCCGCGCGCGTGCCCCACGACCACGCCGTCCTGCTGTCCGGCTCGACCTCGCGCGGCGTGTGGATCCGCTCATCGTTCACGTAGCCCGCCACGCTCAGCCGGCCCGTCCGGCCGATGTCGTGCGCCAGCTTCAGGTGCGCGTCCGTGAACGAGTACGGGAATGGCGTCTCGATCAGGTCCAGCTCGTACGCCGCCTTCGTCGTCAGGTCGAAGTACGTGCCGCGGCCGGAGATCAGGTAGCTGCCGCGCCCGCCAGGCAGCGGCCCGTCGATGCCGAGCCGCGACGAGACCAGCCCGACCGCGCCGTGACCGCGCACACGGTCCCGACCGCCATCCGGCGTCCACACCTTCACCACGCCCGACGCTCGATCCGCCTCCGCCGCAGGCATGCCGCCCGGCAGCACCTCGATCGTGGCGATTGCGTCCGGATCGATCGCCGAGAAGATGCCGCCCAGGTGGTACGGGTTGAACACCGGCGCACCGTCCACCAGCACCACCGACTGGTCCGGTGACCCACCGCGGATGTACAGCGCGGACGAAAAGTCCGAGCCGGCAGCGATCGACGGCAGGATCTGGATCGCGCGGAACGCGTCCTTCTCCGCGAGCGCAGGCACGTACTCGAGCGTCGCCGCATCGATGCGCACGGGCGGCGGGCCCGCCGTCACTCCCTCGCTTTCGCCCAGGCCGGCGCTCACCACGATCGCTTCGAGTCCCACCGCCGCCGTCGGCAATGCCAGGTCCGCACGCGCCGAACCACCTTCTGGAACCGTGACCGCCACCTCGGTCGTCGCGTACCCGATCATCGCGGCACGCACCGTCACCGGGCCGGCTGCGACGCCGGCTATTACGTAGTAGCCGTGCTCGTCCGTGTTCGCGGTGCGGCCGACCACCTCCACCGACGCGAACGGGATCGGCTCCAGCGAGCCCTGCGCGCGCACCCAGCCGAAGACCGTCCCCTGCCGCTGCGCCTGCAGCGCGTCGCGATCCATCCGCTGCGCATGCGGCTGCGTGAGCAGCGCGATGGCGAGGAGGATGATGGTCATGGGCTTGGTCTAACCGGGTCCGTGAACCGATGTTCCGCGCGCGGGCCGGGTTGCCGTTCGACCGCGTGGTGCTGCTGGCCATGCGGCACAACAGCGGGACCCTCCAACCTGCTGACGCTGAGCGCGCTCGCCGCGGCGGAGGCGCCGGCGGAAGGCGGCGGGGGAAGGCGGCGGGGATTGGGCGCGGGAAGGCGTCGGGGGAGTCGGCGCGGGAGGCGGGGAGATTCGGCCGGGGAGCAGGGCTGGCTGCACACTCGAGGCAGGGGTTTCGGTGGCTCGGGGCGTTGACCGGCTGCGAGGCGGAAAACTGCGCACGCGTGCAGGAGGCGGCCCCTCAGGAGTGGAGTTTTCCGCTTCCGAAACGGTTAACTGCACAGTCGGGC
>JBBEBA010000085.1:10066-21822 GCA_040882575.1 Gemmatimonadota bacterium | reverse complement strand
GGCCCCTCAGGAGTGGAGTTTTCCGCTTCCGAAACGGTTAACTGCACAGTCGGGCTTTTTCGAGAGGCCGAGTGTGCAATCCACCCGGTTCGCGGCACCAGGCCGCCCGCCGCCGCCCGCGCCCGCGCCCGCCGCCCGCCGTGGCGTCGGAGGTCGGCGCGGGAGGCGGGGAGATTCGGCCGGGGAGCCGGGCTGGCTGCACACTCGAGGCAGGGGTTTCGGTGGCTAGGGGCGTTGACCGGCTGCGAGGCGGAAAACTGCGCACGCGTGCAGGAGGCGGCCCCTCAGGAGTGGAGTTTTCCGCTTCCGAAACGGTTAACTGCACTACCCGGCCCTTTCGGGAGGCCGAGTGTGCAGTCCACCATGTTCACAGCCCGAGCGCGCACCGCCCGGCTCGACCGCACCTCATGACAGATCAGGCTGGTCGTGTGGTGAGCGGCTCGGATCGTTTGCCGGCAGCACGTCTGAGCCACGCGCCCGCGGGCGCGCCGGGGCCGGCATACATCTAGCATCCGGCAACTGTCGTGCGCCAGACGTCAGAACGCCGGCTCGACGTTCGTTGTCAGGCAGGACCGATGTCGCACCTCGACCGGTAGAGACACCCATGCGCCGCATACCGCCACTCCTGCTGCTGGCCGCTGCCGGCTGCGCACAGCCCGCGGCATTCGAGCCGCCCGTCTTCGCCACGCTGGACGCGGTGTTCACGCTCGGCGTCGGGGACCAGGCGACGATCATCGATGCGCCGTTCCAGCTCCGCTTTCTGAGCGTGCCGGCGGACTACCGCTGCCCGACCGACGTGGAGTGCGTGTGGGCAGGCGACGCGCGCGTGCGGCTGCAGGTCATAGGCACCCGGACCATGGGGCCGGGCGCCGACGGCGATGCGGTGGAGCTGCACACGGATCTCGAGCCGCGCGCCGCGACGATCGACGGCTTCCGCGTCTCGCTCGAACGCCTCACCCCCGCGCCGCACAGCGAAACGCAGATCGCTACCCGCGACTACGTAGCCGAGCTGCGCGTGTCCCGCATCCCCTGACGCGTGCGCTCCTGACGCGCGCGCCAGCCCAGCAGCCGTCTGAGTGCGAGCGCGTAGCCGGTCCACACCAGCAGCGCCGTGCCGAGCGACACCAGCCCGGCCAGCGTCTGACCGGCAACGCCCGCCACCTCGCCGGTATGCACGTAGCGCAGCAGGCTGCGCAGCCGGCTCGTGCGCGTCCCGCTCGAGAACGGCGACCACTGCATGACCTCACCGCTGACGGGATCGAGCACCAGCCGCGCCTGGCGCTGCGGCTGACCGCCGTTGCCTGAATCGATGGTGTAGGTGACCGGTTCATCGGCAGCGCGCGGAACGCGCCGCGTGATGATCCTCCAGCCGGGCACCTGCCGCTCCGCGCGCGCATCCAGTGCGGCTGCACGCGTGCTCGCGTCGGCGCCGGCCGGTATGTCCGCGGCTGCATGATCTGCTGCATGCGACGGGGCAGCGCTGGACTCGACAGCGCCCGCGATGCCGTACAGCAGGCTGCTCGCCCACGGATACGAGATGACGGACGCGGACGCGATGATGATCAGGAGCGGCAGCGCGGACCACACGCCGATGACGTGATGCCAGTTGAAATCGCGCCGCCTGCCGGTCAGCCGGCGACGGAACAGCAGCACGCTGCGCACGGCCGGCCAGGTGCGGTTGCTCGGCCACCACAGGATCGGGCCGGTGAGGACGAGGAACAGGAAGCCGAGGTTTGCGGCGCCGGTGATGCCGCGGCCGAGCAGCCGTCCATCGCCGCGCATGCCGAGCCAGCGGTGCCATTCGGTGACGCGTGCGAAGAACGCGCGCGTGCCGCCCGCGCCCTCGCCCAGCACCACGCCGGTCCAGGCGTTCACCAGCAGCGTGCGGTCACCGTCGAACGCGACGACGACAGGCGCGCCGGCCTCCGCGCGCCATGTGACCGCCGTCGGCGCACCTTCGAACGCCGCAGTGGCGCGCTCGACCAACGCGTCGATGTGCAGCCGTGGCTGACCCGGCGTGGCCGGCCCCGCGTCAACGGAGCGCGTGTCTGCCCACCACGTGAGCTGCCGCTCGTACGCGAGCAGCACGCCCGTCACCGACATGATCAGCACGATGAGGCCGACGCTCACCGCAGTGCACAGATGTGCCCAGAATACGACGCGCCGGAATCTCCTCATCCCTCAGGATAGCACGACCGGCGCCGAACGTCTTCCCGGCACGGCGAGCCGGCGGCCCGGCCGTTCAGCCGCCGCGGATGGAGCGGAGCGGGTCGCTCGCGGCGGCCGCGCGCGCGGGCAGCCAGGCTGCGGCGGCCGCAACGACGACCACGACGAGGGCGACCTGTACGAGCGTGAGCAGGTCGGTCGGCGCCACGCCGTAGAGCAGGTGCTCGATCCAGCGCGTGATCGCGAGGGCGATCAGCAGGCCCGCCGCAATGCCGGGCACGGCCAGGCGCAGTCCCTGGCGGAGCACCAGGCCGGTGATCTCCTTCGCGCGGGCGCCGAGCGCCATGCGGATGCCGAACTCGACGGTGCGCTGGCGGGCCCACAGGCTGATGACGCCGTAGATGCCGAGCACGATCAGCGCGAGCGCGAGCAGTGCGAACACGGCGGACAGCAGCAACTGGAAGCGTCGCTGCGCGAGCGTGCGTGATACGAGCTGCTCGATCGTGGACTCGTGGTAGATCGACTGGTTGCGGTCGATCGACCAGACGGCTGCACGCAGCGAGGGGAGCAGCACGGCGGCGTCGCCGCTCGTCCGGACGACGAACGTCATGCTGCCGGACGCCGACTGCCCGTGCGGGATGAACAGCTCCGCCTCCGGCTCGCTGTCGAACGCCGACGGCCGCACGTCGCCGACGACGCCGATGATCTCCCGCTCCGCCGGTGCGCTCATCACGCCGATCATGATGCGCCGACCCACGGCGTCGCCGCCGGGAAAGTGATCGCGCGCGAACCGTTCGTTCACGATCGCGACGTTCGGGCTGCCGGCGCGGTCGCGCTCGTCGAAGGAGCGGCCGCGGCGGAGCGGGATCGCCATCACGTCGAAGTACGACGGCGTCGCCACAGACACGAGCACCTGCGGCTCGTCGCCCGGCGCGGGCGCGGGCTCGCCGCTGATGAGCAGACCGTCGCGTGCGGTGATCGCGTGCGGGTGGAACGGCAGCGCGGACACCGCGCCAACCGCGTCGATGCCCGGCACCGCAGCGAAGCGGCTCATCAGCTCATGCACGCGTTCAATGCGCTGCTGCGGCGCCGGGGCGTTGTCCCAGAGGAAGAGCTGCAGCGACGCGCGGCCGTCCACGGCAAAGCCGAGCTCGTTGTCGAGCAGCCGCGCCATGCTGCGGCCGAGCAGGCCCGCGCCCACCAGCAGCACGACGCACAGCGCGACCTGGCCGGACACGAGCGCGCCGCGCAGTCGGTTGTGCGCCTGCGACCCGCCGCCGCCCGCACGCAGCGTGCGCATCAGGTCCGGCCGCGACATGCGCAACGCCGGCCCGACGCCGAACAGCAGCGCCGTGAGCAGCGTCGTGCCGACGGCGAACGCGAGCACGCGACCGTCGAGCGATACGGCCGACACGCGCGGCAGGTCCGGCGGCGCGAGCGCGATCAGCGCGCGGATCCCGAGCCAGGCCACGCCGGCGCCGACCGCGCCGCCCGCGATCGCGAGCACGAGCGACTCCGTCATGAGCTGCCGCGCAATGCGCGCGCGACCCGCGCCGAGCGCGCCGCGCAGGGACAGCTCGCCGGCGCGCTCGATGCCCCGCGCGATCAGCACGTTCGCGAGGTTCGCGCAGGCGATCAGCAGCAGGAACGCGACTGCGCCGAGCATCGCCGTCACCGCGGGACGCGCCGCGCCGAACACTGCATCGCGCAGCGGCACTGCCTCGATGCCGCTGCGCCGCAGCTCAACGTGCTCCGCGGCCATACGCGCGGCGATGCCGTCGAGCTCCGCCTGCGCCTGCTCGACCGTGACGCCGTCGCGCAGCCGCGCCACTACGTCCATGAATGCAGACGTGCGATCCGTCAGGTCGTACGGCTCGTACCGCCGCGGCATGATGACGTCGCGCGGGCCCGGATACTCCAGGCTCGGCGGCAGCACGCCGACGATCTCGTGCGGCGTCCCGTCGAGCGTCAGCGTGCGACCGGCCACGCCCGCATCGCCGCCGAAGCGGCGCTGCCAGAACGCGTGCGAGATCAGCGCGACCGCACGGCCGTTCGGCTCGTACTCGTCGAGCGTGAACGATCGGCCGACGATCGGTCGCACACCGAGCGCGTCGAAGAAGCCGTGCGTCACCACCCACGTCTCCAGCGCCTCAGGCGCACCCTCGCCCGCCAGGTCCACGCTGTACGGCGCGATCAGCGCCATCGCCGAGAACGATCGCGCCGCCTCCACCCAGTCCAGGTAGTTCGCCGTCGATGCCTGCTGCCGCGCGCCGTTCGCGACGAGGTCCGTCTCCCACAGCGTCACCACCCGCTCCGGCGCCTCGTACGGCAGCGGCCGCAGCAGCACGTGGTCGGCGACGGCGTAGATCGCCGTCGTCGCACCGATCGCCACACCGAGCGTCAGCACGGACACGAGCGCGAGCGTCGGACGACGCCCGAGCTGGCGCACGCCCACGCGTGCATCCTGCACCACATCCCGGCCGATCTCGCGACGACGTGCCCGACGGTCCCGCCGCAGATCGCTCGCCACGCAGTCCCGCACCACGTACGCACGGTCACCCAGCCGGCGCGCGGCCTCGCGCTGCGCTTCCACGGCCGACCGCCCCTCCGCCTCCAGCTCCACCGCGCGCGCTGCCAGATGATGCGCCAGCTCTTCCTCGACTTCATCCCGGATCTGCGACGCCGTCGCACGCCAGAAGCGCCGCGTCATGGCGCCTCCGGACGCAGCACCATGAACACCGTCTCCGCATACCGCGTCCAGTCCGCCGTCTCCACCCGCAGCCGGCGCCGGCCCTCTGCCGTCAACCTGTAGAACTTCGCCCGCTTCCCCGTCTCCGCATGGCCCCACTCCGACTCGATCCACTCGCGCTCCTCCATCCGGTGCAGCGACTGGTACAGCGCACCATCCTCGATCTGCAGCGCGCCGCCCGTCTTCGCTTCGAGCTGACGCGCTACCGCGTAGCCGTGCAGTACACTGCCCGCCAGCGTCTTCAGGATCAGCACGTCGAGTGTGCCGCGCAGCAGCTGCACCGTCCGGTCCGCCATGGTTTCCCTCAGGTTCTATGGTCATGACATGACCATAGATACTGTGGCCATGCGGCGGGCGCAAGGCGCTCGCCGCGGTGCTCGCCTCAGCGCATGCGGATGCCGGCACCGACGCCGTCGGGCGATGCCTGTACCTGGAGCGTACGGAGTACTTCGAGGTCGATGATGTCGACGACGGCGAGGCGGCCGGCGGCGAGAGTGACGTAAGCGGTGCGGTTGTCGGGCGCTATCACGACGCCGCGCGGCGCATCCAGCGCGATGCTGCCGGAGTACGTGTGCGTCGCGACATGAGCGATGAGCAGGCGGCCGCCCCGGCCGTCCACGACTGCCACGCGGGAGCCGTCGGGCGAAGCGCCGAGGCGGTAGGGGAACGTCGCGCCGGTGAGTGTATGCGCGACCTGTCCGGTCGCCGTGGAGATGACGGTGACGGCTCCGGTGTCGTTGCTGCCGACCCAGACCTCGGCACCATTGGGTGTGACGGCGATCCCTTCGGGTCGTGACGGCACCGGGAACGACCGGACGAAGCGTTTCGAGGCGAGGTCGAGCTCGGAGACGCTGTTGTCGGCCATGTTGGCGGTCCAGGCGTGGTCGCCGGAGGCGTCGAGCGCGACCATGTGCGAGCCGCGCGCCTGCGTTGGCACGGCCTCGATGGCGCCGGTCGCGAGGTCCACGAGCACGACATTGCCGGTGGCTTCGGACGTGACGGCGAGGCGGGTGGAGCTGCCGTCGCGGAACACGGCGCCGTGCGGGCGCGTGTACTGGCCGAGATCGATGACGCGCACGACGCTGTCGCGGAGGAGGTCGATGACGGCGAGCTGGTTGCCGGGCGTCTGTGTGCCGTAGACCGTGACGACCGCGGTGCGGCCGTCGGGCGAGACAGCCGCCTCGTGCGGTCCGGTGCCGACCTGCACGTGGCGCATCGTGGTTCCGTCGTCGGCGAGGATCGACGCGGATGCGGACTGCTGGTTCGCGACGACGACCTCGACTGTCCCTGCCCCGCCTGGCGTTCCGGCATCCTGCGCACTGCCCGTCGTCTGGCATGCGGCGACGGCGATGACCGCCACGAAAGCCCCGAGTCGTTCCATGTTACCGTCCGTGATCGTGAGAGGGATGTCAGGCGCCTCTGCGGCGCGTGCGCTCGGCCGCGCTGAGCACGGAGGCAGCGACGTCGCTGTCGATGTGCAGCGTCCGGCCGACGATGGCGGGATCGCCGCCGAAGCGCTCGCGCCACAGCCCGTGGCCGATCACGACGACCGGCGCGCCGCCCGGACCATCCTCGCCGGCGTCGAACGTGCGGCCGATTTCGGGCGCAATTTCCAGTCGCCGCCCTGGCTCTCCCTGCCACTACCGGCCGCGCGGGGAGAGCCGAGCCGGCATCAGTGGATCTGGCCCCGGATCTCACCCGGCGGGTGTGCGACCGTGTGCACGTTCACATATGCGTTGCCCGACCGCAGATTGGCAAGCAGATCGCCGAGCGTCTGTCCCGCCAGCGGCCCCCTCAGGTCCGCTGCCGTGAACTCGCCCTCCGCCAGCACTCCCTGCGAGCGGCCGGGAATGAGCTGGGACGGCGGTGCCGACGGGTAGAGCCACACCACGACCGGCCCGTTCACGCCCTCAGGCGCAATATGAATGTGCGACTGCGTCACGTTCTCGATATTCGCCACTATGAGCTTGTAGCTGATCGCGTCGCCATCATCCGACAGCGCGAAGATCGCCTGGCCCTGCGCCCGCGAGTCGTTCGCGGGAACTTCTTCGCTGCCGCGCGCGTGCGTGCGGAAGTTGGACGCGTCGACTGCGCTCGCGCTTTCGAAGATCGGCACGGCGACGGACTGGGGCTCCGCGGGTGATCTCGCGTCAGGGGTGCAGCCCGCTACCAGGGCGAGCGCGGCGAGGTACGGTACAGGGGTCCGCATGTGTGGCCTCCGGGGGTAAGGAGTGGGCCGGCGGCGGAAGCAGCTCCGCCGTCGATTTGACAGCCGGGAGCCCTTCTGGCGACGCTTTCATTACCCGACGGGATTGGCCGGTGACGATCTGTCGCTGAGGGCGCGCGAAATCGCTGCGATTTTCGTGCCCATGTGCAATGCCGGCGCGACGCTTCCCGATTTCATGCGACCATGCCTACGCAGGTGGCGGGCCGTGCGTGAACGCCGCTGTCAGCCAGCCATCGATGTCGCTGCGCGCGTGCAGCACGAGGTCGGCGTCGGCTGAGTCGTCGAGCAGCGCCGCGCGCTCGCCGCCCGTCACACCCGCTGCGATCAGGAAGCCGCCGGGCACGAGCGCGTCGCGCAGTGCCGGCAGCAGGCGGCGGATCGCGGTGAGCTCGAGGTTGGCGAGGATCACGTTGCAGCGCGGCATGCGGCGCAGGTCGGCGGCGGCGACGATCCGCTCGCGGACTGCGACGCGGTCGGCGACAGCGTTCGCGGCGACATTGCGGCGAGCGCCATCGCACGACAGCGAGTCGGCCTCGAACGCGAGCACGCGGCGCGCGCCGAGTCGAGCGGCGGCGATTGCGAGCACTCCGGTGCCGGTGCCGATGTCGGCGACGCAGTCGCCGTCGCGCACGAGCCGCTCGAGCAGCAGGAGACAGCCGCGCGTCGTGGCGTGCTCCGCGGTGCCGAACGCGATGCCCGCCTCGAGCCGGATCACGATGTCGTTGTCGAGCGCGACGCCGTCGAGTGCAACAGCGTGCTCGAGCGCTGCGATGACGATGCGGTCGGTGACACGACGCGGCTCGACGGGCCGGACCCAGCGCTCGACCCACTGCGCGTGCGTCTGCCAGTGGCAGGCGAGCGCGGGATCCGTCATGCTCGTGCTGGCGCGGATCGCGGCGCCGGCGTCGCGCAGCAGCTCCGCAACGTCGGCGGGTGGCGGCAGCCATGCGACGACGCGCTCACCCTCGCGCTCGATGGCGCGCGCACCGAGCCGGCGCAGTGCGTCCACCATCAGGAACTCCTCGCCCGGTAGCGGCACGAGCGCCGACAGCACCAGCCACTCGGCGGTCACCGCATGACGGACAAGGGGTCAGCCCGCGTGGCGCGGTGCACCGGTACGGCGAGCGCAATGGCCGCAGCGATCACGAGCGTTGCGACGGCAGCGGCGATCGAGACCACATCCAGCGGCGCAATGCCGTAGACGAGGCCGCGCAGTGCGCGACTGACGACGAACACGCCGACCGCGCCGCCGGCGAGACCGACGGCCATCCAGCGCGCACCGTCGCGCAGCACGAGCGTCGCGATGTCGCTGCGGCGCGAGCCGAGCGCCATGCGCACGCCGAACTCGTGCTGCCGCGCGACCGCCATGTTGGCGAAGAGCGCGTAGATCCCGATGCACGCGAGCAGCAGAGCGAGCGCACCGAAGCTGAGCATCAGCAGCATCGGCAGCCGCCGCGGCGCGAGGCCCTCGCCGATCACCTCGCGCAGCGTCGCGACGTCCGCCATCGGCAGCGCAGAGTCGTATCCGGCCAGCGTCTCCCGCGCCATCGCGATGTAGCCCTGCGGCTCCGTTGCGGTGCGCACCATGAACGTCGAGCCCCACCAGCCCTGCCGCAGCGGCGTGTAGAGCATCGGCTGCGGCTGCGTCTGCGCGATGTCGGTGCGCACGTCGCGCACGATGCCGATGACTTCGATTGGGTTCGCGTCCGGGTCCGGGCCCACGCGGATCCGCGCGCCGACCGCGTCTCCGCCGGGCCAGAACTGCCGGGCCATCGCCTCGCTGACCATCGCGACCGGGGTCGAAGCGAGATTGTCGGAGGTCGCGAACGCGCGTCCCGCGACAATCGGGATGCGCAGCGTCTCGAAGTAGCTCTCGGTCACGTTCGAGGTGAGCACGAACGGCACCGCCTCGTCGGGCTTCTCCACGCCGACCACGACGACACCGTTCGAGTTGTCCACGCGCGTCGGCACGAAGCTGGTCATTGCGACTGCCGTCACGCCCGGCAGCGCGCCCAGCCGTTCCATCATGTCCGTGCGGAACTGCAGGTGCGACTCCAGCGTCTGGTAGCGCGGTCCGGCGAGCGGGACCGTGAACGTGAGCACGTCCGCGGAATCGAAGCCGAGCGGGCTCGACGACATCAGCCACAGGCTGCGCGCGAGCAGGCCCGCGCCGGCGAGCAGGCTGAGGCAGAACGCGACCTGGCCGGCGACGAGCAGACCGCGCAACCTGCCCGCACCGCGCGAGTCGCTGACGCTCCGCGACTCGTCGCGCAGCACCGCCTGCGGCTCCTCACGTCCCGCCGCGAGCGCCGGAATCAGACCGAACGCGATGCCCGTGAGCAGCGCGAGCAGCATCGTGAACGCGACGGCGCCGGCATCCAGCGTGAGGTTTGCGTAGTCCGGGATCGCGTCGAGATTCGCACCACGCAGCACGGCAAGCCCGGTGCCGGCGAGCAGCAGACCGGCCGCGCCGCCGACCACCGCGAGCAGCACGCTCTCGGCCAGCAGCTGACGCACCAGGCGGCCGCGCGCGGCGCCGAGCGAGATGCGCACGGCGAACTCCCGGCGTCGCGCGATCATGCGCGACAGCAGCGCCGCGGCGAGGTTCGCACACGCAACGAGCAGCACGATGCCGGCGCTGCCCATCAGCACCAGCAGCGGCGTGCGCGTGTCGCCCATCATGGTCTCGTGCAGCGACACCGCTTCGAGGCTGATGCCGCGATTGTCGAACGGGTATTCGACCGCAAGCTCGCTGCCGATGCGCGCGACGTCCGCGTTCCCCGCTTCGACCGCGACGCCCGGCTTCAACCGCGCGACCATCTCCAGGAAGTGCGAGCCGCGCGCGTTCACCGGGTTCGCCAGCAGCGGCTGCAGGCTGAACGGCATGAACACCTCCCCACGGCCGACCGGATGCACGTAGTCCTCCGGCAGCACGCCCTTCACGGTGCGCGGCAGCCCGTTCAGCGTGATTCTCCGGCCGAGAATCGCCGGGTCGGCGTTGAAGCGCTGACGCCACAGCTCGTGCGTCACGACGATGACGTGCGACGTGTCCGACGCGGCCTCCGCATCGTCGAACGTGCGGCCGAGCGCCGGACTCACGCCGAGCGTGCGGAAGAACTCCGGCTGCACCCACGCGAGCCGCACCGTCGTCGCGTTGTCGTCCTGCTGCAGCACCGCGTCCGGTCCGCCGCTGATCGACGCCGCCATCGACGCGAACGAGCGCTGCCGCTCCAGCACGTCCTGGATCGTGCCGGCACTCAGCGCTCCCACGTCGTGGTCCGTCGTCTCGAATCGCGACTGCACCCGCACCAGCTCAGTCGGCTCGCCGTACGGCAGCGCGTCGAGCAGGACCGACTTCACCACACCGAACACCGCCGAGTTCGCGCCTATGCCCAGCGCCAGCGTCAGCACTGCCATGATGGTGAACAGCGGAGTCCTGCCCGCCGCACGCAGCGAGAAGCGCAGGTCCTGACGCAGGTCGCTCACCCAGTCGCGCCGCGCCAGCGCTCGCCGCTCCGCCGCCAGCAGCTCCGTGCACTCGCCGCGCACGCGGTCGATGTCGCCGATCCGCTCCAGCGCCGCGCGCCGCGCCGACTCCTCGTCCATCCCCCGCGCCACATACTCACGCACCCGCTGCTCGACGTGGAAGTCCAGCTCGTCCTGCACTTCGCTGCGCGGCTCGTCACGGAACAGACGACCCCGCTCCGTCCGGTTCTTCGCCATCGTCAGACCGCCGTCGCCGGAGCACGACTGCTGTCCACCGCGCTCGTCACCGCCAGCGCCAGACGGTGCCAGCCCGACACCTGCTCCGTCAGCTGCCGACGGCCCTCCGCCGTCAGTGTGTAGAACTTCGCGCGGCGATTGTTCTCCGACACGCCCCAGTCCCCCTTGATCCAGCCCTTCCGGCTCATGCGATACAGCGCCGGGTACAGCGATCCGTCCTCCACACGCAGCACGTCCTCGGTCGTGCTCTCGATCCAGTGCGCGATGCCGTAGCCGTGCACCGGCCCCCACGACACCGCCTTCAGAATCAGCAGCTCCAGCGTACCCTGCAGCAGACCGTTGTCTCCGGCAAACATGTGCTCACCCCTTCGTGCAATCGCGTTCGTGCAATCGCGTTCGTGCAATCGCGAACCCTATTCCGATCTAGGGGAACGATGGCATGGCTGACCCAGATGTGCAAGGGGAGGCGGGAACTGCGCAAGCGGGGGTTCCGGACCGCCTGGCTTGCGGCCGCCCGCCCGGCGCCGCGCTAGAGCTCGACGATCGTGATGCCGGGGTTGCCGCGCTCGAGGTCGGCGTCGCGGCGCAGAGCGGGGTGACGGTCGAGCAGCGTGCGTGTCTCTTCATCGAAGATGCTGAAGGTCTCACCCGTGACGACCGAGCGCACGCGGCCGGCCGTACGCAGCTGCGCGAGCTCGGCGCGCAACGCCGTGCGGATGCGCCCGCCCTTCCCCGTCGAGCCGTAGCCGTGAACGAGCTTCAGCACGCCGGCGCCGCCGCTGCGACCACGCTGGAGCTCGGTCGCGAGACGGACGCGTGCTTCCGCGACGGTCGGCATACCGGCTTTCAGCTCGACCGTGTCGATTCGTGAGGCCATAACGGTGTTGCAGT
>JBBEBA010000085.1:0-9966 GCA_040882575.1 Gemmatimonadota bacterium | reverse complement strand
AGCGCTAGAAGACGGGCGTCGGCTCCGCGACGCGCACGATGAAGAGTCCTTCGCGGACGCTCGTGAAGATGACCATGCCGTTGCCGAAGAACGGGTAGTTGCTCCACGCGCCGCTCTGTGTGGCGCTGTGGCCGGGGTCGTCGTTGTTGAACGGCGCGCTGTCGAAGAAGGCGATCTCGCGCGGCGTCGTGCGGTCGGTGATGTCGAGCACGCGCAGGCCGCTGCCGTAGTTGGACTCGTATACGCGGTTGCCGACGACGAACAGGTTGTGGTCGGACGCGTGCACCGGTCCGAAGTACTCGTGCGCGACGATCGGGTCGTCGAGCTGAGCGAGATCCCAGACGATCGTGCGGGTGCCGGGCACGGTGCCATCCACCTCGTCGCCCTCATCGTTCATGTAGAAGTAGCGCTGCTCGTCGTCGAACCAGCCCTGGTGCGCGTAGGAGACGTTGGGGTAGCTGTTCCGGCCGACCAGCACGGGGTTCGCCTTGTCGGTGACGTCGGCGATGTTGATCTCCGACACGTTCGATCCGATGCAGATCTCGCGGCCGGTGTAGCGCGCGTCGGGTCCTTCGTACGTCACGCACTGCGCGTCGTGTGTGTAGCCGCGGCTGCCCGCGCCGGTGCGATCGTTGTAGCAGCCGGCGAAGGCGGGGCGCTCGGGATCGCGCGCATCGACCATGTGCAGGCCGCCGCCGCACGTCTCGCCGCCGCCGCCCGCGCCGACGATGTAGAGGAATTTCGACACGGTGTCGGCGACGACGTTGTGCGCGCTGAACACGCGGTGGTAAGTCATATCCGGCTCGAACACGGGCGGCGCGCCGGTCACGTCGCGCAGCCGCGTCAGGTCGAACACCTGCATGCCGTGCGCGCGGGCGCCGTCGGCGACGATGTAGGCGTGGTTGCCGATCACCTTGATGTCGCGCCACACGGAGGGCGGCGAACCCTTCGTGCGCGGCAGGTTGCCGACCAGGCGCGGCGCGGACGGATTCGTTACGTCCACGAACGATGCGCCATCACGACGGGCGACGAGCGCGTAATTCCGATTCGTCGCCGGATCCGTCCAGCCCCAGACGTCGTTCACCCACACGCCGCGTTCACCGCCGAGCGCACTGACCGGCATGTGCGCGATGAGCTCCATGTTCGCGCACGTGAACTCGGCGATCGTGCCGCCTTCGCATTTCGCACCCGGCGTGACCGTGCTGCCGATCCGGTAGATCTGCCCCTCGAGCATCGGCCCCACCTGCCACTCGTCACCCGCCGTCCCGCGACGCGCGACCGTCAGCACGCGGCCCTCGCCGAAGTCGCGTGTCGGCATGCCGACGACGGCGCGGCCGGCCGCAGCCGCGATCGCATAGCCGAAGCCGAACGGCCACGACGCGCCATCCGCCGAGTCGGCGTCGAGCCGGATCGCGCGGCTCCAGTCGCCCGACGCGTCGGACACGAAACGGTAGACGCGGCCGTTGGAGCCGTTCACACCCGGCGCGCCGACCCACACCTCGTCGCCGACCTGAGCGACGGAGTAACCGAACTGCGTGCCGCGCGCTGCGTCGAACGGGCGCAGGTCTCCGGCGGCCGACCACGCGCCGTCGCCGTCGCGCTCGAAGACGAACACCGACGCCGCGCCGGGCGCGCCGACGTAAGCGCGGTCGCCGGCGAGCAGCACCGCCGTGCCCGTACGCGCGGCCTCCGCTTCCGCTTCGCGCGGCAGCGTCAGCGGGCGCAGCTCGCCCCATGCGCCGTTCGAGTCGCGACGCGCAGCGTAGACCCTGCCTCGGCCGGAGTCCGCTGCCGGCGCGCCGACCAGCAGCCAGTCGCCCTGCCGGCTCAGCGAGCGGCCGAAGTCGGCACCGCGCGCGCCCGCGTCGGGCGCGATCGTGGCGTGCAGTCGCCACGAGCCGGCCGTTCGCCTGAAATGGTAGACGACGCCCGTCGCCGAGGTCGCGGGTGAGCCGATGAGCAGGTCATCGCCCGACAGCGACAGCGATGTCGCGTACTCAACATGATCGCCCTGCGCCGGCGGCTCGATGATGGCCGCCTGTCGCCAGTCGCCGCCGGCCGACGCACGCTCGAACGCGTACGCGACGCCGGAGCCATCGCGTTTGCGCGGCGCGCCCACGACGAGCGTGTTGCCATCCACGGCGAGCGCCCGCCCGAAATCATCCATGCGCGACGAATCCGACGCCGCGAGGCGCGCCTGCTCGCGCCACGCACCCGAGTCGTCGAGACGGTAGGTGTAGACGATGCCCGGGCCGTACCAGTTCACCGGCTGCCCGATGAACAGCTCGTCCCCGGTCATGGCGACGGCGCGCCCGAAGTTCGGCTCCTGCGACGATGCATGGTTTGCCACATACATCGTTGCGACGCACGCGATCAGCACGGTGACCCGGAGTTTGGCGTTCATCTCTTCACCCCCCTTAGGCCTGAACTTGAACATCGTGAAACGTGAAACGTGAAACGTATTCGTTGTTCGTCACGTTTCACGTTTCACGTTTCACAATGTTCACGATGTTATCTGCCTCCGGCCAGTTTTCTGACAGCAGCAGCCATTGCGCGCACCCGGTTCGGATCGCGAGCCCCCGCGACATCACGATCGAGCTCGCCGGCGATCCGGTTCAACTGATCGCTCCGCGCCGAGCCGCTCGCGCGCTCGGCCGTGGCGAGTGCCGCTGCGATCGCGGTCGTGCGCGCCGCCGGCAGGCCATTGTTGCGCACCAGCTGGTCGAGATACGAGCGCGCGACCGGGAATGCCGCGGGCCATTCGATCCGCGGCTGCGACTGCGGGTTGTAGTCTTCCATGCGCACGAGCTTCGCGGCATCGAGCTCGTTCTGCGACAGGTGCTCGCTCGGCAGCATTTCGAGCACGTCGAGTCCGCGCGACAGCTCCGACGAGTAGATGTAGCCGTTGTGCCAGTACGCGCCCCACGAGCCGCCCATGACCAGGGTCTCCGCGTTCACGGGGCCGCGGTCGAAGAACGCGATCTCGACCGGGTTCGCGGGGTCGGTGAAGTCGAACACGTTGACGCCACCCTGGTACCAGCCCTGCACCATGATGTCGCGGCCGGGCACCGGTATCAGCCCGCCGTTGTGCGACACGCAGTTCTCCGCGTCGGTCTGCGCTGCCAGCATCTTGAAGTAGCCGTGCTGCGTCAGGCGACGGTCGGCAATGCTGAGGATGGTGTTGCCGCCGAGCCGCTCGGGGTCAGTGATACGGCAGCGCGGACTCGTGCCGCCGCCCCACTCGTCGGTGAACACGACCGACGTGCCGGCATTGTTGAACACGGCGGTATGCCACAGCGAGAAGTTCAGATCCGACTTCGCATCGAGCCTGACTGGTCGCTCGGGGTTCGTCGCGTCGAGCAGGATGCCGAAGCTGCCGCACGAGCCGGCAACCAGGCGGTACGCCGGATACGAGGTCAGGTCGTGGCAGCCGGACGGCCCGCCCCGGCGCTGGCCAGCCGGCACATCAGCCGCGGCAACGCCACCGCGGCCCGGTGACCCGGGCAGGTCCTCGAAGATCCGGGCGAAGCCCGTGACCGCCGCCTGCGCCGGATTGTTCAGCGGCACGCGGATGATGTCGATGCGGTACTGCGCCGTGTTCGAATTCTCCGCGACCGCGCCCTCCGAGCACGACAGCTCCGGCACTTCCGCCGCGTCGCGCACCTGTGACGAGCCGCCGACGTAGATGTAGATGATGTTCGCATCAGTCGGATGCGGCACGATCGTGTGCGTATGGGAGCCGCGGCACGTCTGCACGTTCTTGACGAGGCGCGGGCTGCGCGGGTTGCTGACGTCGTAGATGCGCACGCCGCGCATGCGGCTCTGCCCCTGACCTTCCGCCACGCCCTGCATGCCGCAGTCGGTCCGCGCGCGCTGCGACTCGGCGGAGATGAACAGCAGATTGCCGTAGATCGACGGATCGCCCTGGTCCGTCGCGCACAGCGTCGCGCTCAGGAGCGTGGGGCGCGCCGGATTGCTGACGTCGAAGATGGAGAAGCCGCTGAAGTTGCCCTGATAGACGATGTCGCCCTTGAACGCGAGGTCCGAGTTGATGAAGGCGAGGCCGCGCGCGGAGTCGAGCTGCGCCGGCTTCGGCGTCCATGATACGAGCCGCATGTTCGACGCGGCGGCCTCCGCCGCGTTGCCAACGCCGGCAGCCAGGCCGACGCGCGGGTCATCGCTCGTGGGCATCACGTCGCCAGCGCGGCCGGCCGGCGTATCTGCGGCGGGCGCCGACGCGCACGCCGACACGCCGACAATCATGACAATGGCTGCGATGGCCTGCAGGGCACGCGTCGTTACGTGATCTCTCATGTGGATTCTCTCCCTGGATTGGGGTCAAGCGTGTCGAGCAGGTAGCGCATCTGGTCGATCTCGGCGAGCTGATCCGCAACCACGTCCGTCGCGAACCGGAAGATGTCGGGATCCTGGGCCGCCGTCGGATGGTCGAAAAGCTCGTCCACCATCTGCAGCGCACCCTCATGGTGTCCGATCATGAACCGGAGGAACAGCCGCTCGAACTCGAGCCCGCGTGCCGCATCGAGCTGCCCGAGCTGCTCCGGCGTCAGCATGCCGGGCATCAGCATGCCGTGCATCGCGTGATCGTCCGGCAGGGGCTGGTTCCGCTCGACGAGCCAGGCTTCCATCATGCCGATCTCGTCGCGCTGCGAGATGTCGATCTTTTCCGCCAGCTTCAGCAGCTGGCTGCCCGCGCCGTGCGTCGGCGCCATGGCCGCCATGACGAGCGCCTGCGCGTGATGCCCGATCATGTGCTGCATGAAACGAACATCAGCCGCGGCGTAGCCCGCGCCTGCCGTCGCCGGCAGCTGCTGCGCCGGATGATGCGCAGCGCCGGGGCTCGCGACCGGCCCGGCTGACGCACAGGCCGCGAGAAACAGGAACGGCCAGACAAACGCCTGCTGCAGGGCTCGCTTCAACGTCGGCCACACTCCGGGTTCTGTTGTTATCCCCGGATCATAAGGCCGCCGACCGGCCTTGCGCCACCGCTCCGGGATCGGAGCGACGGCCGGGGCAACGGGCGGCGGGACGACCGGGGCAACGGGCGGGGCAACGGGCGGGGCAACGGGCGGGGCAACGGCGGCACGATGGCCGGCAGACCGCTGCGCTAAGGCTCGTCGCCGCTCGGGCCGTAGATCTGCGGCACCGTGGACCCCATCGGCCGCAGGTACGTCGAGATCTGGCCGCGGTGGTGCACGAGGTCGAACAGGAAGCTCCACGCCATCGGCGAGGCCGGCCGCTGACCGCCGAAAAACTCGAGCGTGCCGTCCCAGCGCTCGGCCGGCAGCGCGTTCCAGCGCGCGACGATCGCCGCGCTCTGCCTGTCATAGGCGGCCAGCACTTCCTTCATGCTCGCCGGCATCGGCGGCGGCGCCCAATCCGCCTTCCCGGTCTCGAGCGCCTCGATCAGCATCTTCTCCTCACAGACGATCTGCCACGCGATCTCCTGCGCCGTCCGCGACTTCGGGTCCGGCCGGTAGTCCGAGCCCTCCGGTATCCGCTCGAGCACCTTCCGCGTCGTCCTCGTTTCGTGTGTCCAGAACTTCGTGAAGAGCGCTTTCTCGTCCACGGGTCTGCCTCCCGGCTGAATGGGTTTCGTCCGCAGCGGGCGCGTGCTCCGGCCGACGGCCCGTGCTCCGCCACCGACGGTGCCACGACTGCCGCCAAAATGCGCGGGACCCGGCAGAATCGCGAGCCGGGGCGGTCCACACGCGGCGCGCACTCCCGGCGCGCGGCCCGCTCAGCCATGGAAGCGCCCCGGATGGGGAGTGAGATTTGACGCGGCACCGCTGCGCGGAGCGTGATCGACCGGTCGTGACCGCGCCGGGTCGCCGGGTCGCCCGGGGTCGCGATCGCCTGGACCGCGCCGCGACCGCCGGGACCGCGCCGGGGTCGGCGGGACCGCCGGACGGCCGCCGCGACGCGGGGAACCGGGTGCGCTGCACACTCGAGGCGTCGGATCCGGGTGCTTGTGCAATACTCCGGTTCCGGACCGGCAAACTCCTGACGCGGCGCGGCGCTGACCTACGTCGTGTGCAGTTTGCCGGCTGGGAGCCGGTCAACGCCCGCAGGCGCGCTGAACACGACCACCTTTGTGCAATCGTACGGCTAACCTCCGTACGGCTAACCTCCGAGGTACTGCATGACACGGCGCAAGCGCAGCGATACGGATCGGACCATCGTCGGAATCGCCGGGCGGCAGCACGGCGTCGTCAGCCGCGGCCAGATCCTGGCCGCCGGCGTGCCTGCGGACGCGATCGACGTCAGGCTGCAGGATGGGCAGCTCCAACGGGTGTTCAGGGGCGTCTACCAGGTTGGGCCGATCGCGGCGCCGCGCGCACGCGAGATGGCAGCGGCGCTGGCGTGCGACGGACATGCGGTGATCGCCGACCGCAGCGCGGGGGCGCAGTGGCAGCTCGTGCTCGCGCGCCCCGCAGCCGACATCAACCTCATCGTGGCCCGGAGCGATCACGGGCGCCGCCCCGGCATGAAGGCGCGTCGCGAACGCACGCTGCGCCCGGACGAGGTGACGACGCTGGAAGGCATCCCCATCACGACGCCGGCGCGCACGCTGCTGGACCTGGCGGCGTGCGTGAGCCCGCGGGAGCTGGAACGCGCGCTCGCCGAGGCGTTCGCGAGGAACCTGACGACGCGGCCCGCCATGCTGCGTCTGCTGGAGCTGCATCCCACGCACCGGGGCGCAGCCGCTCTGCGCGCGCTCCTCGATGCGGGACCGGCGCTGACCCGGTCGGAGGCGGAAGATCGATTTCTCGCGCTGATGCGGAAGGCGCGCCTCCCGCTGCCCGAGACGAACGTCACCGTCGGCGACTACGAGGTCGACTTCCTGTGGCGAACGCACCGGCTCGTCGTGGAGATAGACGGATTCGCGTTCCACTCGTCCGTCCGGAAATTCGAGAGCGATCGGGAGCGCGACGCCGTGCTCGCCGCTCGCGGGTTCAGCGTCATCAGGGTGACCTGGCGGCAGTTGACGACGGAGCCTGAAGCCGTCCTCGTCCGGCTCGCGCAGGCCCTCGCGAGGAGCGGTCGAGGTGATTGAGATGCAGCAGGCCCGCCGTCGCCTGCTGCGTCACAGCGCGTGGCCGCCCATGTAGTCCAGCACCAGCATCGTCATCGCCCGGATCCCGACGGGTATTGCCGCATCGTCGGCAGTCATCGTCGGCGTGTGCAACCCGCCCGACGTGGTGCCCGGCTTCGTGGTACCGAGCCGGAAGTACATGCCCGGCACGCGCTGCGCGAAGTAGCTGAAGTCCTCTGCGCCGGTCGTGGGCGCGAGCGTCTGCAGATTGCCGTCGCCCACGACACGCGCGAGTGTCGGCGACATGCGTGCGGTGAGGTCCGGATCGTTCACCGTGACGGGGTAGCCGCGGTCGTACGTCATCTCGAAGGAGCCGCCGCCCGCGCGCGTGATGCCGTCCAGGATCTCGCGCATGCGCCGCTCGATCAGGTCCTGCACCGCGGGATCGAACGTCCGCACCGTGCCCTCCATGTAGATCTCGCCGGGAATGATGTTGCCGCGCTCGCCGCCGCGGATGATGCCGACCGTGACGAGGCCGTCGTCCAGCGCCGACAGGTTGCGGGAGCGGATGGTCTGGAGCGCCATCACCGCCTGCGCCGCCATGACGACGGGATCGATCGACTCCTGCGGCTGCGCGCCGTGTGCCTGGCGGCCGATGATGCGCGCCGTCCATTGATCCGCTGCAGCCATGGCCGGGCCGGACGTGATGCCGAGCTGACCCACGTCGAGGGCCGGCAGCGCGTGCAGTGCGAAAGCGACGTCGGGTGCGGGGTCGTCGAACGCGCCCTCCTCGAGCATCAGTGTCGCGCCGCCCTCCTCCCCGGGCGGCGGGCCCTCCTCGGCGGGCTGGAAGATGAACAGCACCGTGCCGGCCAGGTCCGCTTTCATGCCGGCGAGGACGCTGGCGGCGCCGAGCGCGACGGCCGTGTGGATGTCGTGGCCGCACGCGTGCATGACGCCGACCTCCTGGCCGCCATAGGTGGCGCGCGTCGTGGAGGCGAACGGGAATCCCGTCGCCTCCGTCACCGGAAGCGCGTCCATGTCCGCCCGCACCGCGACGACCGGACCAGGTCGCCCGCCCCGCAGCACGCCAATGACGCCGGTGTGTGCGACCCCCGTCCGGACCTCGAGGCCGAGCGAGCGGAGATGATCTGCGACCAGCGCGGCGGTCGCCGTCTCGCGGTTGCCGAGCTCCGGGTTCTGATGGATGCGATGCCGGAGCTGTGTGATCTGCGGCGTGTGCCGCTGAACTGCGCCGTCCACCGCGGCGTCCACTGCGCCAGCCGTCTGCGCCGCGACGGGCGTCGTGGCGACGATCAACGCGACGATCAGCGTCATCGAGGCTCTCGGCATGCGGAACTCCTGGTCCCGGGTTGAGGATCGGTTGGGGATCGTGGTACACTATCCCGGAGCGCGCGGCACCTGCAAGCGGCCGGGGGAGCGGATGAACATCGTCGTCGCAACCGAGCGTGATGTCGTCATCGACGCTGAACTGGGCACGGCGACGACTGCCCGCGAGCTCGACGGGCAGCACCCCACATGCCTCGCCGCGGACCCGCGCTTCGCCGGGCGAGCGTGGTGCGGCACGCAGCGCGGCGGCGTGTTTCGCACCGACGACGCCGGCGCTTCATGGCAGCACGTGGGGCTCGAGGGGCGGCTCATCATGTCGCTCGCGGCGAGTCCCACCGAGGCGGACGTCGTCTGGGCTGGCACCGAGCCGAGCGAAATCTGGCGGTCCGGCGACGCGGGCGACACCTGGCACCGAACGCACGGGCTCGACGCGCTGCCGTCGTCGCCGACGTGGTCGTTCCCGCCGAAGCCCGACACGCACCACGTACGCTGGATCGCGTGTCACCCCGTCGAGCCGGGACGCATCTGGGTCGCGATCGAGGCCGGCGCACTCGTCTCGACGCCGGACGGCGGCCGGACCTGGCACGACCGGGTGCCCGGCGGCCGCCCGCCGCGGCTCTTCGCGGTGAAGCCCGCGGGTCTTACTGCCGTGCGCGCGGCGACGGGCGCCATCCGCGCGATGACCGGCGACCTCGCCCACATCCTGGGAGGCTCGCGATGAGCGCGTCGCCGCCGCGGTGGTGTCTCGCGCTGCTGCGTCGTCTCGCGCCGGCCGCGCGTGCGAACGAAATCGAAGGTGATCTGCGGGAAGCGCACGCGGCGAGGCTGCGCCGTCGCGGTCGTCGAGCGGCGGTTGCACTCACGATCCTCGATACGTTCGACATGGCGCGCGTGCTGCTCGCGGAGCGTCTGCGTTCGCGTGCGGGTCGTCGTGCGACGACGTCGCGTGCGTGCACGTCCCGCGGCTTCGCGGTGTCGATCCTCGACTTCAAGCTCGGCGCGCGCATGCTCGTGCGCTATCCGGGACTCACGCTGCTCGGCGGGCTCGCGATGGCGTTCGCGATCTTCGCGGGCGCCGGCACGTACGAGTTCCTGACGCAGGTGGTGCGGCCGATGCTGCCTCTGCCGGACGGCGACCGCATCGTCGGCGTGCGACTGTGGCACGCGGCGTCGAGCAGCGTCGAGGAGCAGGCGTCGTTCGACTTCGCGCGCTGGCGCGAGGGGCTCAAGCGGCGCGGCGGGCGGAGCGGCGGGCGGCGCGGCGGGCGGCGGCGGGCGGCGGGCGACGGGCGGCGGGCGGCGGGCGGCGAACCGGGTTGGCTGCACACTCGACATGCCGACACGGGCGGGTTGTGCAGTTTGCCGTTTCGGAAGCGGAAAACTCCACACGCGCTGCCCCGACCCCGGCTCTCGTGCGCAGTTTTCCGCCTCGCAGCCGGTCAACGCCCCAACCCCCCGAAACGGCAGGGCCGAGTGTGCAGCCAGGCCGGCTCCCCCGACTCCGCGTGCCGTCGCCCGTCGCCCGTCGCCCGTCGCCCGTCGCCCGTCGCCCGTCGCCCGTC
>JBBEBA010000084.1:4612-12424 GCA_040882575.1 Gemmatimonadota bacterium | reverse complement strand
TGCTCACCAGCGGGCGGCGTGATGAGGGCTCATCTCACAATCCTGACGTGCGCCCCCGTGCTCCCGGCCGGGAGGTTCCGAACGCCGGCAGCCACGGGCGGCTACCGGAGGATCCGCACGATCACATTCCCCTCACCGGTGCAGGGTTCGTGACCCCAGACGACGATCTCGTAGGTTCCTGCATCCCGGTACCGATAACTGAGCCGATAGGGCAGCGGCTCAGTGATCGTGCGGGCGCCGCCGTCGTGGAAGTCCACCTCGAATCTGCAGGTTCCGGTACCCTCAACGGTGATGGTGATGGCCTGACCCAGGCGAGTCGAACGCGGCTGCACGACCACGCGTGAGATCGAGCCTCGGAGGTCACGACCAACGACGACGAAGGTCTGTCGAATCATGCCCGAGCAGGGCGGACGGGCGGTCGCGACGACCGTATAGCGTCCTTCGCGAGGATAGTTGTGCACGACGGTGTCGGGAAGCGGCGTGCCGCGCGTCTCGCTGTTGCCGTCACCGAAGTCGAGCGTGTAGGTACAGTGCCCGTTGCCACGGACCGTGATCGACCGGACGCTTTCGCCGCCGCTAAGAGACATCTGGACATCGATGCCCGTAATCCTCCCGCGCTCGCGGGGACCTCGGACGTCGAGGTTCGCCACGCGTCGTTCGGCGCAGGGATGTTCGGGTGTGGCGACGATCCTGTAGCGTCCCGGCAGTGCGTAGGTGTGCCGCACCGTCACGGGCAGCGTGCCGCGAATCTCCTGGTTGTTGCCGTCCCCGAAGTCGAGTGTCAGCCGGCATTCCCCGGTCCCCTCGAGCCTGATTTCCACGGGAGTACGCGGTTCCGGCTCCGGATCTGGCAGCACGATGGCGCTGAGTCGAGGTGCGACGGTCGGAGGTGGAGGCGGAGGCGGAGGCGGGGGCCCCTTGATGACGATGGACGACCGTGCCTCGCCGTGGCAGTTGCCCATGCCCTGCGCGCGCAGCTGGAAGGTGCCGCCGGATTTGTACACGTGCGTCTGCGTCACGGGCAGGTATTCGGTGGCGTAAGTGATCGCCGTGCCGTCGCCCCAGTCGATGTGCACGGCGCCGCATGGATCGGTTGTGCCGGTGGCCGTGGCGGTCACCCTCGCCCCTGCGTCCGCGCTCGTCGGGGAGAGCGTCAGTCCCGTGATCGTCCCCTGCGCGGAGGCAACGTGAGCGCTGCCCAGCACGGCCACGATCGCCCAAACCATACAGCAGACCTTGCGCATGAGCGCCTCCGAGCTGCATGGCTGCAGAATGCGTGCCCTTGGGGATGGCGCGCCTGGCTAGTCCAGATGGTTGATGGAGCTGGCGATCGCCGCCGCGCCGAACCCGTTGTCGATGTTGACGACGGAAATGCCGGTGGCGCAGCTGTTCAGCATCGCCAGCAGCGCGGTGATCCCGCCGAAACTGGCGCCGTACCCGACGCTCGTCGGCACGGCGATGACCGGCACGTCCACCAGCCCGCCGACCACGCTCGGGAGCGCCCCTTCCATCCCGGCCACCACGATCACGACGCGGGCGGCGGTCAGGCGGTCGTGGACGGCCAGCAGCCGGTGCAGACCGGCCACGCCGACGTCGTAGAGCCGGTCCACGGAATTGCCCATGATTTCAAGGCAGACTGCCGCTTCTTCGGCGACGGGCAGGTCGGCCGTCCCCGCCGCGGCCAGGACGACGACGCCCCGGCCTGGGGGGGCGGGCGTCACGTGCAGCGAAATGGTCCGCGCCAGTTCGTTGAATGCTGCGCCGGGAAGCAGCGCGGCCACGGCGGCAAAGGCCGCGGCATCGGTACGGGTAACGAGCAGATTCTGGCGGGAATTCACGATTCGCTCGGCAATCTGCGCAATCTGGTCTGGGGTTTTGCCCTGGCCGAAGACCACTTCCGGGAAGCCCTGGCGGATGCTGCGGTGGTGGTCGACGCGAGCAAAACCCAGATCCTCGTAGGGGGCGTGGCGCAGAAATTGAAGGAGCCGGGCATGCGCCGCCTCAGGCGTGAGCCCGCCGTTTCGGACCTCGTCGAGCAGCTCGCGCAGCTGCAGCCGGTTCATCTCGGCAAGTCCTTGGCTGGCGTTGACTTCGGGCGGAACTGGGCTATAACATGACCGATTGGGCCGTGTGACGGAATCATCTTCCTATGACGTCGACTGAGACACTCATACTCGTTCTTTACTTCTTCGTACTCAGCATCCTGGCGATCTACGGCTGGCACCGCTATTACCTTGTTTATCTTTACATGAAGAACAAGGACAAGGCGCCCACGCAGCCGCCGCCGCTCGAGCACCTGCCCCCTGTTACCGTTCAGCTGCCGATCTTCAATGAAATGTACGTAGCCGACCGGCTGATCGGCGCCGTGTGCGAACTGGACTATCCGCGCGAGCTGCTCGAGATCCAGGTGCTGGACGACTCGACCGATGAAACCAGCGCGATCGCGGAGCTCGCCGTTCGCCGGTACGCGGCCCGGGGCTTCGACATCAAGTACCTGCACCGGGTGGATCGGCACGGTTACAAGGCGGGCGCGCTCGAAGCCGGGCTCCAGCAGGCGTCCGGGCAGTTCATCGCGATTTTCGACGCCGACTTCATCCCGCCGGCCGACTTCCTGATGAAGACGCTGCCGCATTTTGCGACCGACCCGAAGATCGGGATGGTCCAGGCGCGCTGGGGGCACATCAACCAGGATTATTCGCTGCTCACGAAGATCCAGTCGATCCTGCTCGATGCGCACTTCGTGCTCGAGCACGGCGCGCGCAACCGCGCCGGCTGTTTCTTCAACTTCAACGGCACGGCCGGGATCTGGCGCCGCGAGGTGATTCCCGACGCCGGCGGCTGGCAGCACGACACGCTGACCGAGGACCTCGATCTGAGCTACCGCGCGCAGCTGCGCGGCTGGCGCTTCGTGTTCCTGCCCGACCTGGTCGCTCCGGCGGAAGTACCGGTCGAGATGAACTCCTTCAAGTCGCAGCAGCACCGCTGGGCGAAGGGCTCCATCCAGACCTGTATGAAGCTGCTCCCGAAGATCCTGCGGTCGAACCAGCCCCTCAGCGTCAAGGCGGAGGCGTTCTTCCATCTCACGGCGAACTTCAACTACCTGCTGATGTCGCTGCTGTCGATCCTGATGTTCCCCTCGATGTACGTGCGGTACAGCATGGGCTGGACCGAGATGATGCTGATCGACATCCCGCTGTTCGCAGCCGCCACCCTGTCGTTCTGCAACTTCTACATGGTGTCGCAGCGCGAGCTGCATGCGGACTGGAAGACGCGGCTGAAGTACCTGCCGTTCCTGATGTCGATCGGCATCGGGCTGTGCGTGAACAACACGCGCGCGGTGCTCGAGGCGGTGTTCGGCAAGCAGACCGAGTTCGCGCGCACGCCGAAGTACGGCATCGAGCGCGACAGTGACGAATGGGTCGGGAAACGGTACCACCAGTCGGTGGGCGTCCAGCCGATCATCGAGCTGGCGCTGGGGCTGTATTTCACCGCGACGGTCTTCTACGCGCTCTCGAACGGCATCTACGGCACGCTGCCGTTCCTGATGCTGTTCCAGGTAGGGTTCCTCTACACGGGGCTCATGTCGATCTTCCAGCAGTTCACGGGCGAGGGCATCATGTCGCCGGAAGTGGCGAAATAACGCCGGCGTCGATCCGACAGAGCGTCGGCATTTATCAATGCTCGCGGGGCCCGCAGGCGCTCACCCATTCCGCATCCCGCATCCCGCATCCCGCATTCCGGTAAACTCACCCCATGCCCACTGAAGCGAAGCCCAAGGCGGGGCTCGAAGACGTCGTCGCCGCCACCTCCGCCATCTGTTATCTGGATGGCGACCGTGGGGTGCTCGCGTATTACGGCTACGACATCCACGATCTCGCGCGGGGCGCGTCGTTCGAAGAGGTGTGCTACCTGCTCTGGCACGGCCGGATGCCGAACCGGGCGGAGCTCGGGGACCTGCAGTCGCAGCTCGCCGCCGAGCGGCCGTTGTCGGAGGCGATCCTCCGCCTGATGAATCAACTGCCCGCCAGCGATGGGATGGACGTGCTGCGCACGGTGACGTCGGCCCTGGGGCAGTACGATCCGCAGGTCAACGACAACACGCCCCAGGCGAACTATCGGAAAGCCGTCCGCCTCACCGCGCAGATCGCGTCGATCGTCGCCACCTACGGGAGGATGAAGGCCGGCGGCGGCCCCATCCAGCCGGATCCGGCCCTTGGGCACGCGGCCAACTTTCTCTACATGCTCACCGGCGACCGGCCGAGCGCGCTCTCGACGCGTGCGTTCGACATCGCGCTCGTGCTGCACGCCGATCATGAACTGAACGCCTCCACGTTCGCCGCGCGCGTGGCCGCGGCGACGTTGACGGATCTCTACTCGGCCACAGTCGGCGCCATCGGGGCGCTCAAAGGGCCGCTCCACGGCGGTGCGAACGCCGATGTCATGCGCCTGCTGATCGAGATCGGGCCGGACGCCCCGGCCGAGCGCATCGACGAGGCCATTCGCGGCAAGCTCGCCCGGAAGGTCAAGATCCCGGGCTTCGGCCACCGCGTGTACCGCACCGAAGATCCACGGGCGACGCACCTCCGCCGGATGTCGAAGGAGCTCGGCGAGAAGGCGGGCAACACCCGCTGGTTCGAGATGTCGCGGCGCATCGAAACGCTCGTGACCGGGGAGAAGACGCTGTACCCGAACGTGGACTTCTATTCGGCGTCCACCTACTACACGCTGGGGATCGACATCGATCTCTTCACGCCGATCTTCGCCGTGAGCCGCATCTCGGGATGGACCGCGCACTGCCTCGAGCAGTATGCGAACAACCGGCTGATCCGCCCGCGCACCCATTACATCGGTCCGCAGCACCCGCAGACCCTGCTCCCGCTCGATCAGCGATAGTGCCGGCCGTCCGCGGTCGGTCCCGCGGCGGTGCCCCGACGGTTTACTGGCGTATGACGACGTAGTCACCGGCGCGCGGACCGGGCCGAATGGTCCATCCCGACGCGAGCGTCAGCGTCCAGCCCTCACCCGTCACAGTCGGACCGGCTGGCGAGGCCGGCGCCGGCAGCGCGATCGTCGTCCGGTCCGCGCTCATCAGCACGCTCTCCGCTTCCAGCGTTCCCCACTCGGCTGTCGTGCGGTACGTCGGAATGACCGTGCCGGCGCCGGGAATCGGCACCATGCCGGTGGTCACGAACGACGCGGTCCGCGGCCTGGGGAGCACGATGACGGGGCCGTCCACGAAGCGCCGGCGCAGCTCCGCGACGCGGACGGCATGCCTGGCGGCGCGGGCGTCCTCTGCCGCGCGCAGCTTCGCGCCGTCGTAACGCGGGGCGGCGGCCTGCGCGTCGGCGGCCGGAGCGAGATCGGCGGCCTTCATGAGCAGCTGAACGGGCTCGTTCTGCGCTGTGAACTGACGCGTCCATCCCGGGGACACAGCGTCCAGGAGCAGGCCGTAGGCGGGACCGGAGACATAGGGGAACGTGCGGACGAACGTGTCGCGCGCCCCGGCGCCGTCGAGCAGCGCGAGCGCCGCCTCGAGGGCCTCCGAGCTGGACGCCGTGCCCGCGACCACTCCTGTGTAGTGCGCCAGCCCCTCGTTGATCTCCAGCGCATGCTCGTGCTTGCCGGCCTCCGGAAATGCCTTCTGCCTGGCAGTGCGAAACGCGAGCGCGTCCTGAAGCGCCTCCCTGCGTGGGTCATCCGATGTCCGGAGCGCCCGGGCCAGCGCGCGCCATTCGAGCTGCAACCAGTACCGCCCATCGGTCGTGTCCAGATGACTGTTGTCGAGCTCCTGCACCAGCAGGCCGAGTCCCGGCTGAACGCGGTGAAACAGCTCGTGTATCAGGAGGATGCCACGCTCGCGCTCGTCGGCGGGGATCGCCTGCCACACCAGCGTCGTCCAGCGCGTGCCGCCCCAGTTCATCGCGGCGTTGGCGTACCCGAGCGCCGCCGGCCGCGGCGCGTCGGGCGGTGTCCGACTGGTCGCGATCGTGCCGGTTTTCGGATCTGCGATCGCGATCGGACCGCAGAGAGACACTCCCCACAGGCGGCCGCCTTCACGCTGGCAGAGGGCCGCCGCCTCCGTGAAGTACTCCTGTGCGCGCTGCTGATCCACCTGCGCGGCCGCGGGGCGGGTCCATAGCGTGACGAGCATGCCGAGTGTCATGAGCAGGCGGGCGGGTGTGATGGTGCGCAGGTGCATCTCCTCTCCTTGACGAGCTGACCACACGGAGAGGCGCGATGCGCGCTCGGATATCAGTTGGCGCGAGCACAAATGCTGCCGACGCGTGATACGCAGTGAGCCTCCGATGTGTAGAGCATTGGACGTCAGGAGAGGGCGGCCGGTTCGAACGCCCTGGTCTGCCGCTTGGCTGATCGCCAGCCGAACGAGCCATCGGTGACCAGGAGGCTGGCGCCCGCGCGTGTCGCGCGGAGCGCCAGCTCCCGAATGGACCACACGGACGCCGGATCGCGATCCGGGCTACGACCTCAGAATCCGAAGCGAATCCCGATCTGGCCCGTGCGCGGCACGGCGCCGTCGCGAAGATCGGTGAGCACGAGGAAGTTCGACGACCGCCGGTTGCCGGTCGGGTTCGCGAAGTTGGCGCGATTGGTGAGGTTGTACAGCTCACCGAACACGTCCAGCGTGCGGCCCTCGCCGAGACGGAGCCGATAACCGATCCGCGTGTCGATCTGAAAGAAGGCCGGTCCGCGGGCGCCGTTGCGCTCGCTGTCGAAGTCAACGGTGATGGCATCCGGCCCCTCGCCGCTGTACGAGTCTGACTCGAGCGGTTCCTGGAAGACACCGTTTCGATCCGGATCGGACGAGGAATCCGTCAGCGTGAATGGCGAGCCGCTCAACGCGCGCGCGATCCAGCTCACCGTCAGGCCGCCGGTGCGCGGCACGAGCGCCGATCCGCTGATCACGAGGTTGTGCCGCCGGTCCGTGTCGAGCGGTCCACCGTTCAGCGCCAGGCGCATGTCATCGAGCAGCTGGTAAGGGCTGGAAGGGCCGCTCCCAGTCCCGTCGAAGTTGCCGTGTCCACGCGACAGCGTGTACGACACGCGGCTGCTCCAGTTGGACGAGAACCGCTTTTCGACCGCCAGCTGGAGCGCGTCGTAGTCGGTTTCACCGGCGTTGATCTGCGTGAACACGCCTGCCGGGAATTCGGGGTGGATCCGGACCAGCCGCGCCGTACGGCTGGTGCTCGTCCGGAGCCCGGGATTGAGATCCCTGGACATCAGGACGCCGCGGGTTGCCACGTGAATGTACTCCGCCGACACCGCCATGTCGGACCGGAGTTGCCGCTCGATGCCGGCCGACACCTCGTGCGCGTAGTGGTTCCCGCGGTCGGGATTGTCGATGCTGAACGATCCGCCATTCGGAACGGTGGAACCGGGCGGGAACAGCGCAGTCAGAAGCTCCCAGTTGACCACCGGGCCGTTCACCAGGAGAGGGTGCGACGGGAGCTGACCGTTGGACGGTCCTGGATCCACCCCGTTGACCGGGAAGTTCACGATGAACGAGTCGGAGAACGGACCGTCACTGACGATCCCTGACAGCTGGCCGATTCGTGTGGAGTTGTAGAACAGACCGTAGCCGCCGCGGAGCACCGTTGTGCCGTTTCCGCCGAGATCGTAGGCGGCGCCGACCCGTGGGCCGAAGTTGTTGGCGTCCACCGGGTAGTCGTCGGGGCCGTCGAAGGCGAAGAACGGGTTGTTCTCTTCACGAAGCGGCAGGACGTCGACGTCGTATCGCATCCCGAGGCTGACGGTGAGCCGGCGGTTCATCTGCCACTTGTCCTGCGCGAAGGC
>JBBEBA010000084.1:0-4512 GCA_040882575.1 Gemmatimonadota bacterium | reverse complement strand
GTTGACGCGCGCCTGGGCGACGGCGTTCTGCTGGTGGGTGAAGTTCTGGTAGGACAGCGTCGGCGGGCAGGCCGCCTGATCCTGGCCGTTGCCGTTGAAGCAGGGGTTCGCAAACGCCACGTCCTCACGCGTGAACGCCACGCGCAGGCTGTTCAGGCGGTTGGAGCCGAACACCGAGCTGAGGGTTCCGACCAGGGTCTGGTCGACGTCGAACTCTTCGCGCGAGGCGTCGAGCGTCACGCTGCCGATCACCTGATTGAGCTGCGGCGACTCCTCGCGCAGCCAGCGCACGCCCCAGGTGTTGTTCGAATTGATCTGGTGATCGAACCGGACGACCGTATTCCAGACACGCGTCTGCTCGGTGGCCGTCGTGTTGAACTGCGTCTGCGACGGCACGTTCACGGTTACGCCGTCGTCGATCAGCACGCGCTCGAGGCTCCCGAAGAAGTGGGCTTTGTTCTCCACGACCGGACCCCCCAGCGTGCCGCCGAACTGCTGCTGTTTGGTGTCCGGCTTCTCGAGATCGAACTGCCTGGCAAAGTAGTCGCGCTCGGTGAGCGACGCATCCTGAAAGAACGCGAAGGCGCTGCCGCGGAACCGGTTGGTGCCCTGTTTGGTCACCGCGTTGATCACCGCGCCGGTGGTCCGGCCGAACTCCGCGTCGAACTGCCCGGTGAGGACCTGAAACTCCTGGATCGACTCGATCGGCGTCCGCGCCTGTGCCCCCGCACGCTGGCCGATCACGTCGTCATTGTTGGCCGCTCCGTCGAGCAGGTAGTTGTTGTAGCGGTCGTCCTGTCCATTGACGTTGATCGAGTCGGAGCCGAACGACTCGTTGCTGATGTTCGGCACGATCCCCGGCAGCAGGCCGACGAACCCCACGAAGTTGCGGTTGATGGTGGGCAGCGCGATGAGCTCGCGGTTGGTGATGTTGCCGCCGACTTCCTTCGATGTGGTGTCGACGATCGGCGACTCGCCGGTGACGGTCACCTCCTCCGTGAGGCCGCCCACCTGCAGGCGCACCTCGACCGTGGTCGTCTTGCCGACTTCCACCAGGACGTCTCGGCGCTGATAGCGCTTGAAGCCTGATAGTTCCGCCGCGACCTGGTACCGGCCCGGCCGGATGCCGCTGACGAAGAACGTGCCATCCGGGTTGCTGACAACCTCGCGGAACATGCCGGTGTCCTGATCGGTGACCACCACCGCCACCCCGGGGAGCACCGCCGCCTGCTGGTCGACGACGCGGCCGCGGAGCTCCGCTGTGGCCTGCTGCGCGGCGGCGGGCCACGCGCTGGCCATGAGTACAGCCATGCTGAGAACGACAACGATCCTGATTTTCATCTGTCCACCTATCTCCCTTGTTTACCCGATCACCGCGCGAACAACCCAGGTCAGAAAAAAGAATGAAGACGAGATCCACCGAGGAAGTTGGGACAGTGTGGCGCGACAGCCGCGCCCGGCATATGCGAACTGAGTGCCAGTATGGCCTTCTGATATGGAAGGCCGGAGGGCGCACACTCACGGTGGCGATCCAAGGCGTCGTATGTCGAAATTCAAGTCACCGGTACTTCCAGGCCTCGCTGGTGGCGTGGGCTGTCGGCATCCGCACGCGCGAGGCAGGTGCGTGCGGCAGGAGTCGAGCTCGACCGAAATCTCGGTCGTTCACTGGACCCCCATGATCTGCACCGACATCCCCGTTTCTCGGGTGGTCCGCCGCGACGCGGCGCTGGTGGTGCGGACGTCGGGCCCTCCGGCACGAGTCGCGTCGGGCCAGCCTCCTGCATTGCGAGATGCGCGTCGGCGTCGCTCTTCGCCCGCAGCGCCGATCCTCTTCTATTGGCTATAATCAGGGGCTCTAACCCCATGGACCAACGCCTCATACGCAACTTCTCCGTCATCGCGCACATCGACCACGGAAAGTCGACGCTCGCCGACCGTTTTCTCGAAATGACCGGCGCGCTGCAGAAGCGTGAGATGGAGGCCCAGGTCCTCGACAGCATGGACCTCGAGCGCGAGCGCGGGATCACCATCAAGGCGCACGCCGTGCGTCTCACCTACAAGGCCGATGATGGCCAGACCTACATCCTGAATCTGATCGACACGCCCGGGCACGTGGACTTCTCCTACGAGGTCACGCGGTCGCTCGCGGCCTGCGAAGGGGCCCTCCTGCTGGTGGACGCCTCGCAGGGGGTCGAAGCGCAGACGCTCGCCAACGCCTACCTCGCGGTGGACAACGGCCTCGAGATCATCCCGGTCGTGAACAAGATCGACCTGCCCGGCGCGCAGCCCGACGAGGCCAAACGGCAGATCGAGGAGATCATCGGCCTCGACGCGGACGGCGCGATCCTCGCCAGCGCGAAGGAAGGGACCGGCGTCCACGAGATCCTCGAGGCGATCGTCCACCGCCTGCCGTCGCCGAAGGGTGAGCCGGACGCGCCGCTGAAAGCGTTGATCTTCGACTCCTGGTACGACGCCTATCGCGGCGTGATCATCCTCACGCGCGTCATCGACGGCACCATCCGCGCCGGCATGAAGATCAAGCTCATGGCCAAGGGGCAGGAATACATCGTCGACCAGGTCGGCGTGTTCTCCCCGAAGCCGACCGCCATCGACGAGCTCGGCGTCGGGGAGGTCGGCTTCATCTTCGCCGGGATCAAGACCGTCAGCGACGCGCAGATCGGCGACACCATCACCGAGGCGGTGCGCCCGGCGGTCGAGGCGTTCCCCGGGTTCAAGGTGAGCAAGCCGATGGTGTTTGCCGGACTCTACCCGGTCGAGGGGAGCGAGTACCCGCAGCTCCGCGACGCGCTCGAGAAGCTGCGCTTGAACGACGCGTCGTTCTTCTGGGAACCGGAGACGTCGGCTGCGCTCGGCTTCGGGTTCCGCTGCGGCTTCCTCGGGCTGCTGCACATGGAGATCGTGCAGGAGCGCCTCGAGCGCGAGTTCAACATGGACCTCGTGACGACGGCGCCGGGCGTGCTCTACCGCGTCAAGACGACCGACGGAGAATTGCTGGAGATCGACAGCCCGTCGAAGCTGCCCGATTCCAGCCGCATCGACTACATCGAGGAACCGATCATCACCGCGATGATGCTGACGCCCGCCGAGCATGTCGGCGCGATCCTCAAGCTGTGCCAGGACAAGCGCGGCGTGCAGAAGTCGATCGAATACCTCAAATCGGACCGTGTGCTGGTCACCTACGAGCTGCCGTTCAACGAAGTCGTCATGGACTTCTACGACCGGCTGAAAACGATCTCGCGCGGCTACGCCTCGCTCGACTACCATGTGACCGGCTACCAGGAGTCGCCGCTGGTGAAGCTCGACATCCTGGTGAACGAGGAGCCGGTGGACGCGCTGTCGGTCATCGTCCACAAGGACACGGCGTACACCCGGGGGCGCGCGCTGGCCTCGAAGATGCGCGAGCTGATTCCACGCCAGATGTTCGAGATCGCGATCCAGGCGGCGATCGGGAGCCGCATCGTCGCGCGCGAGTCGGTCAAGGCGCTGCGGAAGAACGTGCTGGCCAAGTGCTATGGCGGTGACATCAGCCGCAAGCGCAAGCTGCTCGAGAAGCAGAAGGAAGGCAAGAAGCGGATGAAGCGCGTCGGCCGCGTCGAGATCCCGCAGGAAGCGTTTTTGGCGGTGTTGAAAGTGGGGACTGAAGGAAGTTAATTGGGAATTCTGAATTGGGAATTGAGGGGCAACAAGCTCAAATCATCCGGCCGGACGGCTCGAAGCAGCCGCCGCTCAATTCCTAATTCGCAATTCACAACTTCCAGCGACAGCATGGCAACCTTCAAAAAGTCCACCGCCCGCGAATACTTCGAATCGATCGTCATCGCGGTGATCCTCGCGCTGTTCGTGCGGACGTGGGTCGTGCAGGCGTTCAAGATCCCGACCGGGTCGATGGAGAACAACCTGCTGATCGGCGATCACCTGCTGGTGAACAAGTTCGTCTTCGGCCTCGAGCCCACGGCGCTCGAGCGGGCCGTCCTTCCGGTCCGGGACATCCGCCGCGGCGACATCGTCGTCTTCAAGTATCCCGACCAGCCCGAGCGCGATTTCATCAAGCGTGTCATCGGCCTGCCGGGCGAGACGATCGAGCTGCGGAACAAGAAGGTGTTCGTGAACGGCCAGGCGCTGGACGAGCCCTACGTGCACTTTCTCGACACCGCGCACGGCGCGTCCGAGATCACGTCGTTCGACGTCCGCGAGCGGTACGGTCCCGTCACCGTGCCGGCGGCGCAGTATTTCGTGATGGGTGACAACCGCGACAACTCGCAGGACAGCCGCTACTGGGGATTTCTGCCGCGCCATTACATCAAAGGCAGGGCGCTCATGATCTACTGGTCCTACGAGGCGGGTCGGGACGAGTACGCCGATGACGGCATCGGCGCCACGGTGAAGCGCACCTTTTCGATCGTGACGCACTTCTTCACGAGAACCCGCTGGGAGCGGCTGTTCCACCAGATCCATTAGAAACCGAGGGGCTGTAGCCCCACCGGCAACCCA
>JBBEBA010000083.1:0-66822 GCA_040882575.1 Gemmatimonadota bacterium | reverse complement strand
CTAGCACGATCCCGAGCCGGGCTATTACAATTCGGCCGCTCCGCTGCGGCCCGGCGCTTGCGGCGGCAGCCCCGCGCACGTGAGCCGCATGTGCGCGTCCGGCGGGAGAACGCCCGCTCCTCTGAGACCTGAACGGATCGATGAGCTGGACCATCGCAGACAGCCGTGACCTCTACAATGTCGAAGGCTGGGGCATCGGGTATTTCGACATCAATGAGCTCGGCCACATCACGGTGCATCCGACGAAGGCGCCCGAGCAGGGTCTCGACCTCTTCGAGATCGCGATGGATCTCGAGGCGCAGGGTGTCGGCCTTCCACTGCTCCTCCGCTTTTCCGATATCCTGCGCACGCGTATCGAGACGCTGACGGAACGGTTCAGGTCCGCGATCCAGGATTTCGAGTACACGGGCGCCTACACGACCGTTTATCCGATCAAGGTGAACCAGCAGCGACATGTGATCGAGGAGATCGCGGCTTACGGCCGTCGCTTCAACGTCGGGCTGGAAGTCGGCAGCAAGCCGGAGCTCCAGGCCGTGCTCGCACTGACGGAGCGGACGGATCACATGATCGTCTGCAACGGCTATAAGGACGAGGAGTACATCCGGCTCGCGTTGATGGGCCAGAAGCTCGGCCACACGGTGCTGGTCGTGCTCGAGAAGATGGGTGAGGTCGATATGCTGCTGAAGGTCGCCGACGAGATGGATGTCGTGCCGACCGCCGGCATCCGCATCAAGCTGTCCACCGCCGGTGTCGGCCGCTGGGCGGACACGGCCGGCGAAAAGAGCAAGTTCGGCCTGAACGCCGCCCAGCTCGTGCGCGTCGTGGACAAGCTGCACGCTGTCGGCCGGACCAACATCCTGAGGATGATCCACTTCCACATTGGTTCGCAGATCCCGGACATACGCAACATCAAGGCGGCGATGACCGAGGTCTCGCGATATTATGTCGAGATGCGGCAGCTCGGCGTCGACATCGAATATGTCGATGTCGGCGGCGGCCTCGGTGTCGACTACGAAGGTACGCTCTCCACGGCTACCGGCTCGGTCAACTACTCGATCCAGGAGTATGCCAACGACATCGTCTACTCCCTGGCCGAGGCTTGCCGCGAATCGGAGCTGCCGATGCCGCACATTATCTCGGAATCCGGACGCGCGCTCACGGCGCATCATGCACTGCTGCTCATCAACGTGATCGATCTGGAGACTCAGGCGGCCGATCCGCCGACTGAAGTGCACGAGGACGCCCATACTATTGTGCACGACCTGTTCGGCGCCCTGCGCGACATCGACGATCGCAGCCTGCGCGAGGTGTACCACGACACGCTGTTCGCCAAGGAGCAGGTGCAGTCGCACTTCCACAGCGGCGTGCTGTCGCTGCGTGAGCGCGCAACTGCAGAGCGGCTGCAGGCCGGACTCATGAACCGCATTGCTGCGCTCGCGGCGCGCGATCCGGACGAGTACGAGGACATCCTGCCAGAAGTGAACGCACTGCTGACTGACCGCTATTTCTGCAACTTCTCGCTGTTCCAGTCGCTGCCGGACTCCTGGGCGATCGACCAGATCTTCCCGATCATGCCCGTCCACAGGCTCAATGAGGAGCCGACCCGCCGCGGCACGCTGCAGGACGTGACGTGCGACTCGGACGGCAAGATTGAAAGGTTCGCGGGCTGGCGGAGGCCGAAGCCGAACCTCGAGCTGCACGCGCTGCGCGGCGAGGAGCCGTATGTGCTCGGCATATTCCTGACCGGCGCGTACCAGGAGATCCTCGGCGACCTGCACAACCTGTTCGGCGACACCAACGCCGTCCACATAAAGCTGACCGATGGCGGCTACGAGATCGAGGACCTCGTGCACGGCGACACGATTACGGAAGTCCTCAACTACGTGCAGTTCAATGCACAGGACCTGATCACCACGTTCCGGCGCAAGGTGCAGAACGCGAGCGGCCTCGCGCGCACCGAGGCGAATGCGTTCATCGCCGACTACATCGCGGGGCTGAACGGCTACACCTATCTCGAAGGCGAGACCTCGTGATCCGGCGGCAACGTTCGCCGTGCGAGGCGCTGGAGTGGCTCGTCGAGTTTCGACGCCGAGCCGTCAGCTCACCCGGTCGTACGGCTCCATGTGGATCAGCGCGTCGAGGATGTTCGGCAGCTCTCGCCGCAGGCGACTGCGCACGCGGCCGCCGAGCTCGTGCGCGTCCTGCAGCGTCAGTGCCGGATCCGCCTGCACGTGCAGCGTAACGAAGTGTCCGGCGCCCGCGCGGCGCGCCAGGACCTTTTCGATGTGCAGCACGCCTGGCTCCAGCGCGGCCTCGCGCATGACCCGCTCGATCAGCTCCGGCTCAGGCGCCCGGTCCATCAGGTCGGCAAGCGCCGGTCGAAGGAAGCGGACGCCGTTGAAGGCGATGATCGCCGACGCGAAGAGCGCCGCATAGTCGTCCGCTGCCGCCCAGCGTTCTCCTCCGATCAGCGCGACGCTGATGCCCAGGAACACAGCGCCGGACGTGATCGCGTCTGAGCGGTGGTGCCACGCATCTGCCTGCACGACGTTGCTGTCGAGCTCCTGCCCGACCTTCAGCACATGCCGGAACAGCGCTTCCTTGATCAGGATCACGACAACGAGCACGATCAGTGTGAACGGAGCGGGCAGGTGATGCGGCGTGAGGATTTCCCGCACCGCTGCGATGGCGATTCCTGCGGCTGCACCCAGCAGCAGCAGCGAGACGGCGGCCGCGGCAACCGATTCCGCCTTGCCGTACCCGAAGTGGTAGGAATCGTCCGCCGACCGTGCAGCCACGCGGACGCCGCGCCAGACGATGAGACTCGAGAAGATGTCGAGCGATGACTCGACGCCATCTGCGACCAGCGCATACGAGTGACCCGCGACGCCGGTCACCACCTTCACCACCACCAGCACTGCGTTGATCAGCAGGCCGGCACCGGCCACTCGTATGCTGCGTCTGGCGCGCTCGCTTCTGCCGCTCAATGCCCTCGCCCCGGTGACTGCCAATGCCCGGCCTCAACCTACGACACCGGGCACGGGAAATCACCGGCTGATCGTCACCTGCGCCGGCGACTGGCCCTTGATCCTGGCGATCAGTTCGCGGCGCTGCTCCTCCGACAGCTGCGGCGACTGCGCGAGTCCCTCCGCGAACGTTATCAGTTTCCGCGCCTCCGGCGCCCGTCCGACGGCGGACGCAGCGAACGCCGCGTCGATGTACGCCCTCGCACCATCGGCGATCTCGCCCCGCGCCAGCGCCAGCTCCCCAGCCCGCTCGAACGCCTTCTTTGCGCCATTCCTGTCGCCGGCCGCCCACCGCAGCCGGGCCGCGTACGCCATCTGCTCGTAGGCGCCGGGATCCGATTCGGAGCGCAATTCAGCCGACTGCTCCATCAGGCGCGCGGCACGCTTCCACTCACGCGAGTCGTCGAACAGCGCTTCGGCCTCCTGCTGCAGCGCGTTCGCCTGCGCCAGCCGCTCATCCACAGGAGAGTCTGCTGCCATCCGGGGCAGCGCGGGGATCGTGGCCGCCTGCACATCGGCTGTCATCGCCACGGCTGCCGCTGCAAACGTGAGCACCATAATCGTCGTCTTCATCTCTCGCCTTCCTTTCGTTTACCGGACTCCGCGAAACTGCCCGCGTATGGCCTGTGCCACGTAGCATAGGACGCATTTCCGGCCGTTCAGGGTTCAGCCGCGGGACGAACGGCGTCCACGCTGTTGCGAGCCCCCCGATCAGGCTTGTGAAGCGCAGGGCCTGAAATTTGCCCGTTGGAAGGACGACTACGTGAACCCGCAGCTCGACCGGAAGGAGCGACCTGTGCGAGAATCCGCGCTGCCCATGCCCGCGCCCCGTCTGCGCCATTTCGACCGCGACACGCGGCGCGTGCGGCTGCTCCGTGCAGTTCCGCTGCTGGCTCTGACTGCGGCCACAGCCGCCGGCTGCGCTACGAACCCGGTGACCGGAGAAACGCAGCTCGCGCTGATCTCCGAGAGTCAGGAAATCCAGATGGGTGCCGAGGCGGCGCAGCAGGTCGAGCAGTCGATCGGCCTCGTCGACGATGCGTCGCTGCAGAACTACGTGCAGCAGATCGGCGCATCGCTCGCGCGCGACTCCGAGCGACCGAACCTGCCGTGGACGTTCCGCGTCGTCGATGACCCGACGCCGAACGCGTTCGCTCTGCCGGGCGGCTACATTTTCATCACGCGCGGCATCCTCGGCCTCATGCGATCGGAGGCGGAGCTCGCCGGCGTGATCGGCCACGAGATCGGTCACGTCACGGCACGGCATTCGGTCACCATGATCAGCCGCTCGCAGATCGCACAGCTCGGACTCGGACTCGGCTCGATCCTCGTGCCGGAGATCGCCCGGTTCGGCGACCTCGCCAGCAGCGGGTTGTCGCTGCTGTTCCTGAAGTACGGCCGCGATGCGGAGCGGCAGGCCGACGAGCTCGGCTTCAGGTACGCGCTCGATGACGGCTACGACGTGCGCGATATTCCGAACGTGTTCGCGCAGCTGCAGCGCGCGGGTGAGGCGGCCGGCCACAGCCCGCTGCCGTCATGGCTCTCCTCGCACCCGTACCCGGAGGAGCGCATCGCGAACATCCGGGAGATGCTGGCTGCTCTGCCGCAGTCGCTCGACGGAACGCTGCGCGGCGTGCAGACATTCATGTCGCAGGTGGATGGGCTGGTCTATGGCGAGAACCCCCGCGCAGGCTACTTCCGCGACGGACTGTTCCTGCATCCGGACCTGCGTTTCCGCGTGCAGTTCCCCCAGGGCTGGGCAACACAGAACCTGCCGCGGTCGGTCACCGCCATGAGCCCGGACCAGGATGCAATGATGCAGTTGTCGCTCGCGCAGGGCAGCGAGACGCAGGCTGCGAACGCGTTCTTCGGCGCGCAGGGACTCGCCGCCCGCGACGTGTCACGCACCAGCATCAACGGGCTGCCTGCCGTGACCGGCCTTTTTCAGGCGCAGACGCAGAGCGGCGTGCTGACCGGGATCGCCGCGTTCATCACGCTCGACAATACGACGTATCAGATCCTCGCGTACGGGCCGGCGCAGGCGTTCCCGCGGTACGAGCGACTGCTCGGAAGCGCGATCGGCTCCTTCGCCAGGCTGACCGATCCGCAGGCGCTCAACGTGCAGCCGAACCGCATCGAGGTCGTGGCCACGCCCGCCGCAATGACGCTTGCGGAATTCAACCGCCGCTATCCGTCCGTGATCCCGATCGCCGAGCTCGCGCTCATCAATCAGCTGAGCGGCGGCGACGCGCGCATCCCTGCGGGCACACAGCTGAAGCGGATCGTGTCCCGCTCCTAGCGCGGTCCGCAGTCCCGGCACGTCTGCCGCGCGCGACGCATCCGCTGCTGCGCCGGGCCGGAACCGCGGTTAGGTTCACGCATGATCCAGACGACATATTCCAGTCGCGCCGCCCGCTTCGAGGCGGAGCGGGACCGTCTGCGCCGCGCCTCGCGGCGCCTGTCGAACGCACGTCTTGCCGTATTCGTCGCAGTCGTCGCACTCGGCCTGCTGCTCGAGCGGCGGCCGGACCCGCTCGCGATCGCAGCCACCCTGGTCGTTGTCATTGCGTTCATCGCACTGATCGCTGCGCATCGCCGTACGCGCGAGCGCGAGCGCTGGAACGACGAGCTCGTGTCGCTGAATCGGGAAGGTCTGCACCGGCTCTCACGCGCCTGGGAGCACCTGCCCATCCGCACACCGCCGCCGAACGTTGCCGCGCATGCGTACGCTGCGGACCTCGACCTGTACGGCCACGCAGCACTCACGCAGATCCTCGGGCCCGTCGGCACCGCTGCAGGCGCCGCTGCGCTCGACCGGTGGCTGCTCCAGCGCGACACGGCGGAGGATGTGCGACTCCGACAGCAGGCTGCGCGCGAGCTCGCGCCGATGCTGGACCTGCGCGAAACACTGGCAGTACACGCCCGCCGGACGCGCACCATCCGCCTGGTCGATCTCCAGAAGTTCCTGCACTGGGCCGAGTCGCCGGGCTGGCTCCGTGGTCACCGGCTGCTCCGTGCTGCGACGTGGCTGCTGCCCGGGCTCACCTGGCTGCTCATCGTGCTCCACGCGACCGGCGTCCTGGCTGCCGCATACTGGCTGGTACCGCTCGCAGCCACGCTCGCGCTCTACTTCACGGCAGGCTCACGCGCACGTGCTACGTTCGATGAAGCATTCGGTCGTGAGGCCATGTTCGCGCATTATCCGCAGATGCTCGAGGCACTCGCGGACGCGACATTCCAGACGCCGCTGCTCCGCTCGGTCGCGCAGCGCATCGGCCAGGGCGACACGCCCGCGCACCGTCAGCTCGCAGAGCTGCAACGCCTGATGCACCTGGCCGATCTCCGGCTCTCGAGCATCCATGTTGTCGTGTTCCTCGCCACGATGTGGGACTTCCACGTGCTGCGCGGGGTCGAACGCTGGCAGCGCGCGGCCGGCGAGCATGCGCGGGACTGGCTGGACGCACTGGGCGAGACCGAGGCGCTTGCGGCACTGGCTACGCTCGCGCACGACCAGCCCGACTGGTGCTTTGCGGAGCTGCTGCCGCACGGACACGGCGAGCTCGAGGCGGTCGCTCTCGGTCACCCGCTGATCGCCGATGAACAGCGCGTCGCGAACGACGTCCGCGTCGGGCCGCCCGGCACGTTCCTGCTCGTGACCGGCTCGAACATGTCGGGCAAGAGCACGCTGCTCCGCGCGATAGGCTGCAACGTCATTCTCGCGCAGGCGGGCGCGCCGTGCTGCGCACGCAGCCTGCGCCTGCCGCCGCTCGATGTGTACACGAGCATCCGCGTGCAGGACTCGCTCGCGCGCGGCGTATCATACTTCATGGCCGAGCTGGAACGGCTGAAGCAGGTGGTCGATGCTGCAGACCGCACCCAGGCTGCGGGCGAGTCGCGGCTGCTGTTCCTGCTCGACGAGATCCTGCACGGCACGAACACGGCCGAGCGCCGCATTGCCGCACGCCGCGTGATCCGCCACCTGGTCGACAGCGAGGCGATCGGCGCTGCGACGACGCATGACCTCTCGCTCGCGGAGGAGCCAGCGATCGCAGACGCTGCCCGGCTCGTGCACTTCCAGGAGCACTTCGAGGAAGTGGACGGCCGCTCCGAGCTGCGGTTCGACTACCAGCTGCGCGACGGCATCGCGACGTCCACGAATGCGCTCCACCTCATGCGGCTGGTCGGACTGCCCTGATGACGAAGAGCGCCGTGCCGACTGAACGGCACGACGCTCCACTTGCGTTCGCTGAACTGCGGCTCAGGCTAGGCAGCCGATGATGTCGAGTTGCCGCCGTTCCGCCCACCCCTGCCGCCGCGGCGGCGACGCTGGCCGCCGCCCGACGACGCGCCCTGCTTCGGCGCTCCACCGCTCGCCGTGCCTGCACGACGCGCAGTATTGACCTTGGCGCGCGCCCGCTCGTCCGCCTTGCGTGCACGGATCTCCGCGATCCGCTCGCCGATCGGCACCTCGAGACGCTCCTCGACGCGAGCATTGTAGTCGAAGCCCTCGACCCTGCGACGCTCGATCGTGCGACCGACCGCGCGCTCGATCATCTTCATGTCCGCCTCTTCCTCCGGCGACACGAACGTGTACGCGTCACCCGTCGCATCCGCGCGCGCCGTACGACCCACGCGGTGGATGTAATCCTCCGCGACGTTCGGCACATCGAAGTTCACGACGTGCTCCAGCGCTTCCACGTCGATGCCGCGCGCGACGATATCGGTCGCGACCAGGACGCGGTAGCGACCGGCCTTGAAGCCGGCCAGCGCTTCCGTCCGCTGCGACTGGCTGCGGTTGCCGTGGATCCGGGCGACCTCGAAGCCGGCCCTGTCCAGCTTCTCCGCCAGCCGGTTCGAGCGATGCTTTGTGCGGCAGAACACGATCGCGTTGCCGATCTCGTCGCGTTGCAGCAGCTCGATCAGCAGGTTCACCTTCAGCTTCGCGGGCACCGGATACAGCGCCTGTGCGACGCCCGAAGCCGGCGCCTGCTTCCGCTCCACATCGATACGCACCGGATCGCGCAGCAGCTCGCGGGAGAGCGCCGCGATCGGACCGGGCATGGTCGCGGAGAACAACATCGTCTGACGCTCGCGCTGCGGCAGCTGCCTCAGCACGCGCTTGATGTCCGGCAGGAATCCCATGTCGAGCATCCGGTCGGCCTCGTCCAGCACCAGCACGTCGATGTCCTGCAGCTTCGCATAGCTGTGCTGCATGTGGTCGAGCAGACGGCCAGGCGTAGCGGCGATGATGTCGACACCGCGGCGGAACGCGTCCTCCTGCGGCTTCATGCCTACACCGCCGTACACTGCGGCACCCGTGATGCGCGTGTGCTTCGCCAGCTCCGTCAGATGCTGCTGCGTCTGCGCGGCCAGCTCACGCGTCGGGCTGATGATCAGCACGCGCGTACGTCCTCGCGGAAGGCTGCTGAGTCGCTGTAGGATCGGCAGCAGGAATGCCGCCGTCTTGCCGCTGCCCGTCATCGCACAGGCAAGTACGTCCTTGCCCTCGAGCAGCGCTGGAATCGCCTGGGTCTGAACCGGTGTGGCCTGCGTGAAGCCCAACTCTTCCGTGGCACGAACCAGCTCGGGGTTCAAGCCGAGCTCACTGAATTTCTTGCTGATCTTCAAAATTGCTCTTTCGTCTCTACCTGGCGCCCGGTCGCGGCGCCTCGCCCTTGTGGCGATATGTGATCCTGCCCCGTGACAGATCGTACGGAGACATTTCGACCGTTACCCGGTCACCTACCAGCACCCGGATCTTGAACTTGGACATCTTGCCCTTTGCATAGCAGAGGATCGTATGCCCATTTTCCAGCTTGACGCGGAAGTTCTGGTCCGGCAGGACCTCGGTAACCACGCCCTCCACCTCGATGCTTTCCTGCTTCACCATACACTCCTCCCGCGGAGATTCACTGTACTGGCAGTAACATAAGAAACGCCCGTTGCATGCGTATTGCGGATTCGCACGCCGCGGGCACACTGGACGCCGGAAACCTGAATCCGGCCTTAACAGATCCAATCTAGCGGGTTCGGCTGCTTTGCGCTACTACCCCTCAACGTGACAACGTGAAACGGAAGCGTGAAACGTGAAACGTGAAGCGTGAAACGTGGGAGTGGGGGTGGGTGAAGGGGCCGTGGAGCGGCGGCGATCTGGTGCACGGTGGGTATGGAACTGGCGAGGGGGGGCGGGCATGGGGATCGATGAGCTTGCGGGGCAACCCGTTCCGCCGGAGCGGCTGACGGACGTGCCGGAACTGGTCACGCGCTATTTCCTGAGCCGTCCGGACGCATCGGAGCCGGCGCAGCGTGTCGCGTTCGGCACGTCGGGCCACCGTGGCACATCGCTCAGACAGAGCTTCAACGAGGCTCACATCGTGGCGATCAGCGCGGCTCTGGTAGAGCATCGTCGCACGGCTGGAGTGAGCGGTCCGCTCTTCCTGGGGCGGGATACGCACGCGCTGTCGGGGCCGGCGTTCGCCACGGCGCTGGAAGTCTTCGCGGCGCACGGCGTGGACGTCGTCGTCGATGCGGGGTCGAAGTACACTCCGACGCCTGCGATCTCCCACGCCATCCTGAGCCACAATCGCGGCCGGTCGTCGGGGCTGGCTGATGGCGTGGTGATCACGCCCTCGCACAACCCGCCGGCGGACGGCGGCTACAAGTACAACGCGGTCACAGGCGGTCCTGCGGACACCACTGTCACCGCCGCCATTCAGGTGCGGGCGAACGAGCTCCTGGCTGACGGGCTCGGCGGCGTGAGGCGCATGCCGCTGCGTGCGGCGCTCGCGGCAGGCACGACGTACCGGCGAGACATCGCAGGCGCATACATCGCCGACCTGGGCGCCGTGCTCGACATGGACGCGATCGCCGGAGCGGGTATCCGCATCGGAGTGGACCCGATGGGCGGCGCGGCGATCGACTACTGGGATCGCATTGCGGACACCTACGACATCGATATCGATGTCGTGAACCGTGTGGTCGATCCGACGTTTTCCTTCATGACGCTCGACTGGGATGGCGCAATCCGCATGGATTGCTCATCGCCGCACGCGATGGCGGGCATGATCGCGCTGAAGGATCGGTACGACATCGCGTTCGGTAACGATCCCGATGCGGACCGCCACGGCATCGTGACGCCGAGCTCGGGCCTGCTCAACCCGAACCAGTTCCTCGCCGTCGCGATCTGGTACCTGTTCCAGCATCGCCGCGACTGGTCCGCGGGCGCCGCGATCGGCAAGACGCTCGTCTCGAGCTCCATGATCGATCGCGTTGCCGAACACCTCGGCCGCCGCGTCGTCGAGGTGCCGGTCGGCTTCAAGTGGTTCGTCGATGGGCTGCTCGACGGCAGCCTCGCGTTCGGCGGCGAGGAGAGCGCGGGCGCGTCGTTCGCGCGGCTGGACGGCAGCGCGTGGTCCACGGACAAGGACGGCCTGCTGCTCGGGCTGCTCGCCGCGGAGATCACGGCACGCACCGGCCGGGATCCCGGCGCGCTGTACGGCGAGCTCGAGCAGCGCTTCGGCAGCCCCGTCTACGAGCGCATCGATGCGCCGGCCACTTCGGAACAGAAGCAGGTGCTCCAGCGGCTATCACCCGACGCCGTGAGGGCGGACTCGCTCGCCGGTGACCCGATCACCGCGCGACTCACGCGTGCGGCCGGCAACGGTGCGCCGCTGGGCGGACTGAAGGTCGTGACGCGCAACGGCTGGTTCGCGGCGCGGCCATCGGGCACGGAGGACGTCTACAAGATCTACGCGGAGAGCTTCGTGGACGGCGCGCACCTGCGTCGCATACAGGATGAGGCGAAGGAGATAGTGGCAGTCGCGTTCGACGAGCCGGTGCGGCAGTTGCAGTAGAGCGACGCACCTCAAATCCAGGGAGAGATGTCATGAACAGATTGCACAGCATGCTGGAGACGCACCCGGAGCCCGCCGGCCCGAACGGCGACGAGGCCCTCCGCTGTATCGAGGCGTGTGCGGAATGCGCGGAGACGTGCACGGTCTGCGCAGACGCGTGTCTGGGCGAGGATGAGGTGCAGCACATGGTCGCGTGCATCCGGTTGAACCTGGACTGCGCGGAAGTGTGCGGCGTGACGGGCACGCTGATGGCGCGGCCGAGCCACCGCGATGCGCCGGCCCTTCGTGCGCAGCTGCAGGCGTGCATCGAGATCTGCCGGGCGTGCGGTGACGAATGCGCCCGGCACGGCGGGAAGATGGAGCACTGCCGCATCTGCGCCGAGTCGTGCCGCGCGTGCGCCGAAGCGTGCGAAGCCATGGCCGGCGCGCTCGTACCCTGATCGTTGTTCGAGCCGCGCGGCCGACTATCCGGCAGCGTTGATGCTGGCGCGCCCGCCCGTGCCGTTCGCGAGAGCGGTCTCGAAAGCCGTGCAACTCGCGACCGGTACCGCCGCGATGTAGGTGACTTCTGATGCGTACGATTCGGCGATCGTTTCAGCGCCGTGCTCGTCCAGCAGGCGACGCAGCAGCTCGACATCCGCGTAGCCGGCGGTGATCTCGAGCTGTACGCGTTCGACGCGGAGCAGGCGTGGCATCGACTCGAGCGCGAGCCGCACGGCGCCGCCGTAGGCGCGGGCCAGGCCGCCCTTCCCGAGCTTCACGCCACCGTAGTAGCGCGTCACTACCGCCGCGACCTCGCCGACATCGGAGTGCAACAGCACGTCCAGCATAGGGCGACCGGCCGTGCCATGCGGCTCGCCGGCGTCGCTCATGCCGATGATGGCCGTGTCACCCGGCGGACCACAAGCGTACGCCCAGCAGTTGTGCGTCGCGTCGGGAAACTCGGCGCGGACGGCGTCGATGAACGCGCGCGCAGCGCCCACGGTCGGCGCGTGCGCGAGCGTGGCGATGAAGCGACTGCGCTCGATCGACTGCGCGACGCGATGGGTCGCGCCCGGAATGATGTAGTCCGCCACACGCCGAACCTAGCGAGGGCCACCCTTGCCGTACAGGCGGTCGCGACCGAGCTTTGACGGCATGAGAACAGCCATGACAGCCGCCATCGCGGCAAGTGTGCTCGCCGGCTGCGCGCCGGCGACGACCGACACACCGCCCGACCTCGCGATCACGAACGTGCACGTGGTCGACGTCGCGACAGGCGAGCTGCTGCGCGACCGCACCGTGACCATCCGCGACGGCCGCATCGACGCGATCCTCGCGGCGGACGAGGGCGCCGCGGCGGCGTCCGACGCGATTGACAACGTCGACGGCGCCGGCCGCTACATGGTCCCCGGCCTGTGGGACATGCACGTGCATTTCCGCGGCGGCGCAGAACTGATTGCCGCCAACCGCGCGCTGCTGCCGCTCTACATTGCGAACGGCGTGACGACCGTGCGCGACGCTGGCGGCGACATGACGACGAGCGTGCTGGAGTGGGACCGGCAGGCGGAGGCCGGCGACATTGTCGGGCCGCGCATCCTGACGTCCGGCCCGAAGCTCGACGGCCCGACCGGCGGCTGGGACGGCTCGATCCGGCTGACCGCGCCGGAGGATGTGCCCGCGGCGATCGACTCGCTGCAGTCGCTCGGCGTGGACTACGTCAAGATCTACGACGGCACGACCAGCCGCGACGTGTTCCTCGCCATCCTCGACGAGACCGAGCGCCGCGGCATGATCGCGACCGGTCACATGCCGTTCACCGTGAAGTTCGCCGAGGCCGTGGACCACGGTCTCGATGCGACGGAGCACCTGTACTCCGTCTTCAAGGGCTCCGCACTGAACGAGGACAGTGTGACCGCCGCCGTCATCGCGACGGAGAACACCGACCGGTCGGTCGGCTTCTGGGGCGGACTCTCGCTGCTGCGGCCCCGCTACGACGAGGAGCTCGCGCGATCCACGTTCCGACACATGGTGGAGGAGGGCACGGCCGTGTTGCCGACGCTGCACATCGGCCGCGTGCTGTCGTGGGTGGAGGAGACCGACCACGCGAACGATCCGGAGCTCCGATACATCGATCCCGGCATAGTCGAGACATATGCCGGCCGCGTGAACAGCGCGCGTGGTGCGTCGGCAGCATCGCGGCGCGAGCGCCGCGCGTTGCAGGAGATGTTCATCGACATGGTGCCCGTGATGCACGAGGAGGGCGTCACCATCCTCGCCGGCTCCGACGCAGGCGTGTCCAACTCGCACGTCTATCCCGGCTTCTCGCTGCACGCGGAGCTCGAGGAGCTCGCCGCGGCGGGTATCCCGCCAGCCGACGTGCTCCGCATTGCGACGATGGAGGCCGCCGAGTTCATGCGGCTGGGCAACGAGCTCGGCCGCGTCGAACCAGGCTACCGTGCGGATCTCGCGCTGCTGCGCGAGAACCCGCTCGAGGACATTCGCAACACGCGCAGTGTGGACCTGGTGATCCTCGGGGGTCGGACAGTGCTCGACCGCGCGGCACTGGATGAGCTGCTCGAGAGCGTCGCGCGCTGAAGAGTGAGACGAAATGCCAACTGACAGGCGTTCGATCGAAGCTGCGCTCCAGGCAGTCGCCGACGATTTCGGCGGGGAGGCGAAACCGACCATTCTGTTCGAGAATGGACGCAAGCACGTCCGCGAGATCCAGCGGATCATTGCTGCGCTGCCCCTGAACGGAACGTTGCTCGATGTGGGCGGCGGACTGGGCGTGAACGTATTGGCCGTCCGCCGCCTGCGGCCCGACACGAAGCTGCTGCTGGCGGACGGATTCGTCGAGTATGACTCCGGGAACCGGATGGGCTCGGCGGACCGCGGGCTGAGGCTCCTCGAAGCGGCCGGCGTCGAAACGATTGCGATCGATTTCTGGCCTGACCTTCAGTTGCAGATCGAGAGCGGCACGGTACATGTCGCCACCAGCTTCGATGTCATCGAGCACTTGCCTGGTCCGGCTCTCCAGCACTTGAGCGAGATACGACGCACCCTCCGATCAGATGGTGTACTGATCCTGGCGTCGCCCAATGCCGCTTCACTCATGAAGCGAGTGCGCCAGGCGTTCGGCGCTCATCCCTACATCGACTTCGAGCTGTGGCTGAAGCAGCCGTACCATCAGCACTACCGCGAATACACGATCAGCGAGCACACTGAACTGCTGCAGCGTTCCGGTTCGTGGTCGAACACCTTCATCGCTGCGATGCCGTGACTCTCAGTCGTGCAGCCAACCGCTGGCACCGTCGGCAGCATTCGTGGCTCAGCACTACCACGGCAGCGCTCTGGATGCTGGCACTATGCGAACGCGCGGTACCGAACTTCCGGCATTCCGTTGAAGTCGTTGCGCGCCCCGCCGCTTCCTTGCCTGAGTGATCCCGAAAAACCATTTGCGGATTTGCGCAAGTCGTAAACCCCCGGCAATGACGACTACCGCATTTTGAGGTGCTATCGAACAGTGATTGAGTGGACCTCTATCTGGGGCTGCGGTCTTTCCCACACAACCGCGACGCGATCATCCATTGAAGCCACTATCTGCGGGAGTGAATCGTCTCTTCCAAGGATTTGCCCGGAGTCGAGGTCCAGGAATACGGTAAATATTGAAACATCATCTTTGGAAAGGTCTTTGATTCTCGGATCCAAACTATATACCTGGACCGCCACGGTCCTCCCGAACTGATTCACACCGATAAAACCGTTCAGTTCCGTAGCTCCTTCTGGAGGCGCATGCCTGACGCCCCTTCCGGGGACGTATTCGTGGACCCTACCCACAAAGGAAGGGACACGTACCTCCCACAGTGCTGTCCCGTCCCTATCCAATGCCCTCACTGTGCCATCGCTCGACCGCGCATAAATGATCCTCTCATCCATGCAGCCTATCGTCCCTTCGGAGAGGCCTCTGGCGAGAAGCCTCCAATGCGGGTCGTCTGTCATCGGCACGCCGGGACCGACGGAGCGCCAGGCACCATCGACCAGATCCATCAAATGGAGCGGACGGTCCGAACCTTCAAGAGTCCCCAGGACTACGATCGTTGAATCGATCAGGCACATTTCTTCGAGCTGACCCTGGAATCGGAGGCTGCCCGTCGACTCTCCGTCATTACTGAAGAACTCAATACTACCGCCACCATCATCCAGCGCAGCGAGGCTCCCATCCGGCAGGACGTCCAGATTGCGAACCATCACGAACTCGCCCGGTCCGCCACCAGTGTTCCCAGCGGACACTCGGTGTTGGCCGGAACTGTCGTACCAGTGAATGCGGTTGGAGTGGCTGTCAGATACCGCTAAACCTGATCCGACAAAGGTGACACCACCGACCTGTCCCAGGGTCTCGTACTCTGGGCCATCGATCCGACCCACTTCCCACAATTCATCAACCAGCGTGATGGCAGCCCAGGGTGTCAGCGATTCGTGACCAGGAGGTGCATCTGAACACCCGGCCATGATCATGAACCCCAGAGGTGTCAAGGGGATTGGGAACGTGAATGCTCGCCTGAATGCGTTCATATTTTTCCTCTACGGAGGACCCGCTGCTGGGTCAGAAAGTGGAACGCCACAGTGGCTGAAGGAGTGAGCCTGCGCGCCTGGTGGCACACACTATCGTAGCACGCAAACTCGTATCTATGACAGTATGCCCCCGCACGATGCGGCTCCCGGTAAACGCGATCGACCACGTACTCGGGGGTGGAGCGCCCGAGGTATCTTTCCCACGCGGAGCGGCAGCAACTCGCGTCTGTGGTCATCCTCAAGGGCCGCGTGACGAGCGACGCGCCTCCGCTGACGGGCGCGGAGATCGATGCAGAGCTCGCGACGCTGGAACGCGCTCTTGTGGAGACTGAGGAGCGCGAACGGCAGGAGGAGGCCGAGCGTGAGGAGCGCGACCGTGTGGAGACCGCCCACGCCGCGCCGAGGCCGAAGCAGAAGCGCAGCTACGCACTGCTGTGGCGACTTTCGCAGACGCAGATGCAGCGCGTCCAGCTGCGCTCGAGGAAGCGGAGGTATTGCTCTGACTATTCCGGCGGGCATATGAGGCGGAGGTCCGGCGTTGGCGGGCCGCCGACGTCGCGCGCAGGGCCGCAGCGGTGACCGGCGACGACCGCGACGGCAAGGCGACCCCAACCTCACAGATCCGCAGCGTGGGTGACGTTTGCCTGCGGTAGGAGCCGTCAAGCGTTGCCCACCGGACGCGCGGCAATCGACTGGGTGCATTCCGCCGTCGCTCTACGACGTCAGGTGTGGCCCAGACCCACAAAACGCACGCGTGGGTATCACTTGCCGTCGTCGCCTGGCGGGTCAGGCGGCTTTCTGACCGTGATTACCCACAAAGGGCGCACCGCCCCTGAACGCGCAAAAGCCCCGCACGGCCAAACCGTCGCGGGGCGTCCGAGTTCCAGAGTGGGCGCAGCAGGACTCGAACCTGCGACCTCACGGATGTGAACCGTGCGCTCTAACCAACTGAGCTATGCGCCCCAACGAACGATCAGTACCCCCACGGGGAATCGAACCCCGGTTTTCGCGCTGAGAACGCGACGTCCTGGGCCACTAGACGATGGGGGCAGCACAGCACGGGAGTATAGCCGGATGCAGGTAGCGGTTCAACCCCACTTGACGTGCCGAACCGGCACAGCCATATATGGAAAGTCGCCCGTACTGGCGCACACCTCACCACATCGACACACCCGTTCGCACGACAACGTTCCAGGACGCTGACGTAGCGTCGTCTCCCCGTCCGGAACATGGCCGCGAAGGAGCGAGCCATCCGCCGACCGACCGCTTCATTCGGGCGCCGCCGGAACGTGTTGTCTCTGTGCCTGGTGCCGTCCATCCTGTTGGTGACCGGCAGCCTGCGCGTCGAAGCGCAGCAGCCCGCGCAGCGACCAGCGTCGTGGAGCGGCAGCACGCCGCCCGCAACGATTCTGGGTCTGGCGGACGCTCGTCCGCTGCTGCCGCTCGAGTTCAGCCGAGCGTGGCTGGAGAAGGTCGAGGCGGTCAGGCTGCGTCGTGAGCAGCTCGCTGCGGGCGGTGACCTCGACGGCATGACGCCGGGACGGCTGGCGGCGGCCGGCGCGGCGCTCACGGGCACGCTGCGCATTCCGGTGATCCCGATCCATTACGCTGATGTGGCCGTTCCGTTCGGCCGGCCGGCACTGGTGCAGCGTCTGTTCGGCGCCGGCACTCCGGACACGATGTCACTCGCCGGGTACTGGGACGAGGTGTCGGGCGGACTGCTCGGTGTGGACGGCGTGGTGTCGCCGTGGATCGAGACGCGTCATCCTGCCCGCCACTACCTGCCGGCCGATCACTTCGGCTGGTCGAGCTTCGGGCGTGTGGAGGAGCTGCGTGATGAAGTCCTGCGCGCAGCCGACCGGTACATGGATTTCTCACAATTCGACAACGACGGTCCGGACGGCGTGCCCGATTCCGGCGACGACGACGGCTTCGTCGATTTCATCGCGCTCGTATACGCACTGCCCTGCCCGAGCGATGGTGCCGGTGCGATCTGGCCGCATCGCGGTGCGATGACACCGTTCTCGACCCGTTCCGCGGGCGCGAATGGTGAGGCTATCCGGATTGCCGACTATGTGATTTTGCCGGTCGTCGATCCGGTCACGTGCGGTCCGTTGCAGGTCGGTGTGCTGGCGCATGAGATGGGTCATGCGCTCGGCCTGCCGGACCTGTACGACTACGACGGTACGTCGCAGGGCATCGGCGCGTGGGGTCTGATGGGCACGGGCAGCCACGCGGCACACCATTCGCCGGCGCACCTGGGCGCGTGGGAAAAGGAGCAGCTCGGCTGGGTGACGGTGTCGTGGCTCGAGCAGGGCGATTCGACGATCGCAGTGCCGCCGGTCGGGACGCACCGCACGGTCTACCGCTCCGACGGCGACGACGGCGCGTACCTCCTGCTCGAGAATCGTCAGCGTGCCGGCTCGGACGCCCACCTTGCGGGCGCGGGCCTGCTGATCTGGAGTGTGGATCCGGAGCGCGCCGAGCTCGGCGCATGGAACATGGACGAACGCCGTGCCGCCGTCAGCCTGCTGCAGGCGGATCAGCGCAACGACCTGGCCGCCGGGCAGCCGGCCGACGCCGGCGACCCATTCCCCGGCGAGACCGGTCGTCACTCGTTCAGCAGTCCGGCCGTGGGCGGCCTGCGGCTCGAGGACATCCGGGAGCTCGGCGACGTCGTATACGCGAGCGTCCGGCAGGGTAGCGCGCACGCACTGCTGGCAGTGACTCCCGGGGTGCTGCGGCTGACCGCGCTTGCCGACGGCGGCATCGTGCACCAGACCGTCGCGGTCCGTCAGAGTGACAGCACGCTGGTCGCGTGGCGGCCAGTCGCGCGCGCGGGCTGGCTGGGAGTCGAGCGCCTGGACAGCGCGCTGCTCGTCGGCGCCGATCCGCTCGGCCTGCCACCGGGCACCTATACCGACACGGTGGATCTTGCCGGCGACGACGGCGCCGCGCTCGCGCACCTCGTCGTGAGTTTCTACATCGCCGCGCCCGGCGTCGCGCAGGTGATCGCGAGCGAGCTGCCATGGAGCTGGGGCATTGCGGTCCGCGGCGGTCGCCTGCTCCAGGCGAGCTACGGCTGGGACCACCTCGGGATGCGGCCGCGGCCGCGTGTGCTGCAGCAATGGGAGGGCGCAACGCATCCCAGCACGCTCGCGCGCATCGCCGCGGACGCGCTGTATGCGCCTGCGATCGATCCGCGCGATGGAGCCAGCTTCGTGCTCGCGCGCGCACTCGACGGCAACTACCTGTATCAGCTGATCGGCGGTGGGCAGGCGAGGGTGATGGCGTCCCGCATCGGCTCGAGTCCCGCATACGGCGCCGCGGTCCTGCCGGACGGCAGCATTGCGGTAGCCGAATGGAACGGCGACATCAGCCACGTCCGCCGTGACGGCAGCGTGCACCCGTGGATGAGCCTGGGCACGAACGTCTACCAGATCGCGGCGGACGCCACGGGCGCGCTCTACGTCGCGCTCTTCGACGGCGACGTGCTGCGCGTCGCAGCGGATGGCACGCGCCGGGTCCTCGAGACAGGTTTCGAGCGGGGCAGGCTCGTCGCGGTCGCCATCACGCCGTCGGGCGACGTGATTGCAGCAGAGCGCGGCGGTGCCGGCCGCATCATGCGGATCCGCGAGGATGGCTCACGCGACGTCGTCTACCACAGGGAGGGTGCGCACTTCTACGGTCTGGCCGTGGACGAGCAGTTCCTCTTCGCGCTCGACCTGTCGCGCGGCCATCTGCTCCGCATTCCGCTGCCCGCACCACCGCGACTGGTCGAGTAGGGCGGCTGCGCTCAGCGAGGATACAGCAGGTAGAGTGCACCGACCGCCCAGCAGTAGTACGCGAACGTGTAGAAGTTCTGCCGCTTCAGCAGCGCCACGAACAGGCTGATCGCGACAATGCCGCTGATGCCGGCCGCTAGCCCGCCGAGCAGGATCGGCATGGCGCCTATGCTGGCGCCATCCGCTCCGATGTCCGGGATACTGAGCACGGCCGCGCCGAGGATGGCCGGGATCGACATCAGGAACGAGAACTCGGCCGCGGCGACCGGGTCGATGCGCCGCCACATTCCAGCTATCACACTGTTGCCCGACCTGGAGATGCCGGGCAGGATAGCGACTGCCTGGGCAACACCCATGATAAGCGCACCACCCCACGTCGGCTCGGGCGTCCAGTCCGGTCCTGCGGTTCCACGCGCCACCGACATCAGCACCAGCCCGATGCCGAGCACGACCAGGAACGGCACCACCGTGCCTGCCAGGATCGAGACGAGCAGTGCGAACAGGATCGGCAGCCAGTCCACCGGCCAGGCGCGCTTCCCGTTATCGCGAACCCAGCGGCTGCTCCAGACGATGCTGCCTGTGACGAGGATCATGGTGCCGGCGAAGATCGGATCGTCGAACTTCGCCTCGAACCAGTCCTTGAAGCCGAGCCCGACGATCCCGGCCGGTATCGTCGCCAGCATCAGCTTGAGGACGTAGGGCCAGGCGCTCTCCTCGGTCAGGCCGCAGCAGCCGCGGACCAGCTGCCAGATGCGGCCGCGGTACACGATCATCACCGACACGAGTGTCGCGACGTGCACCGCGATCTCGAACAGAATGCCCTTGGGTGTCAGGCCGAGCACCGACTGCGCCAGTACGAGGTGGCCCGAGCTCGATACTGGAAAAAACTCCGTCAGCCCCTGGACCACGCCGAGCACCACCGCTTCCCACCAGCTCATCCGGGTTCCTCATGTTGCGTATCCTGGAGCCTCTCCGCGACTGACCACGCGAGCAGCGGGATCATGATCTCGTGGTGGCCGGTGATCTGGTAGCCACGCCCGCCGCCCGTGCGCGTCGGCCGCTCGACGACGTTCACGCGCGGCCGGTAATGCTTCGTCATGTCGAAATCCGCGGCGACGAATGCACGAGGTGTACCGTTGTGCACGTTCCGGCAAACCGTCAGCGCCTTCAGGAACACTTCCGGCATGATCACGGCCGATCCGATGTTCAGCACGACACCGCCCTCGAGCTGCACGAGCTTCGCCGAGAGCAGGCGAAAGTCCGTCATGCTGGACGCGCCGATCGCTGCGCCATCCGCCGCGGGGTGCTGGTGGATGATCTCGGCGCCGATGGCTGCGTGCACGGTGAACCCGACACCGAGCCGGTGCGCGTTCAGCAGCAGCGACAGCTCCGGGTTCGCCAGCTCCGTCGCACGGTCGAGCGCGAGCGCGAGCGATTCGCCGAGGCCGCGGCCTTCCTCGGCGCCGCGCCGGATCGCGTCGTTCATCTCGCGCCCCGTCTCTTCCGCCATGCCGAACGTGCCATCGGCGAGACCTGCTTCCACGTCCTCACTGGTCCCGCCCCAGCGTGCGACCTCGTAGTCGTGGATCACCGCGGAGCCGTTCGACGCGAAGTGCGTGATCACACCGCGTCGCGCCAGATCGATCAGCAGCGGCGTCAGCCCGGTCTTGACCACGTGGCCGCCGACCATGCAGATGACCGCGCGCCTCTGCCTCGCTGCATCGACGATCGCGTCGATGACGGCGAGGAAGCTGCGTGCTTCGAGTATGTGGGGGAGAGAATCGAGGAAAGCGCCGAAGTCACGGCGGTCGGCCGGCGGCCGCGCGAAATCGTGCGCATCCACCTTGTTGGGGCGGAGCGACAGCGGCACCGTCCGGATCCGGCTCGGATCGATGCCGCCTTCGGTCACTGCCGGCCGGTGTTCGTCGCCTGGCCGAGCAGCTTGCCGGCCGTATAGTTCTCGAGCCGCATCTCCATCTCGGCGAACGGCATCTTCGTCTTCACCAGCACGATCAGACGGCGCCAGTCGTCCGTGTAGTACACCTCCGCCTCGCCGCCCTCGCTGAACAGGCCGTCCGTACGGATGAGCGGCCTGACCACGATCGTGTTGAACGTGCCGAACGGCACCGTTACCTGCTGCTTCCGCAGGACCTGGATCGTGACCGGATTGCCCTCAGCCTTGAAGTAGCGCGGGAAGGTGTACGTCCTGCCGACCTCGAGCGGCAGCGTGCGCGACCAGTACAGGAACGACACGTCGTCGAGCGGCTGATCGGTTGCCAGCGGCCCGGACTCCTCCTTCTCGACCCGGCGCCAGACCATGTCTGCCGGGTAGAAGTCGAGTGTGCGCAGCCGCTCGTACCGCGGCTGGTCCAGGTCCTGGCGGAACCGGTGCGAATACAGGTTGGCGATGTCGAGCCACGACTCCTGATGGTCGTTGATGTTGAACCCGAGCACGCCGCCCCTGAGGTGGAAGCTCAGATGATAGGACGGATGCCCGCGCAGCGTGTCGACGCCCACGATCTGTGACACGGCAGTGCCGCGCCGGCCGAGGAAGCCGTACGTGACGCCGTACTCGACCCTTTCGCCCGGCCCGAACGGGGCAGGTGCGACGGTCGCGGCCCGCGCCATGGCGAGGCCGGTGCCGATATCCGTGTCCGCCGCTACCCGCCGCTGCGCGGCAACGTCACCGGTCGAGCCGGCCAGCACTACGGCGAGAAACGTCGTCGATAGTGGTCCGCGGTTCATCGTGTGCCTTTCACTCGGTGTCGGCAGGCGGCTCCGGCGGCGCTCCATCTTCCTGCCCGCTTTCGCCATCGGGGCCGCCTTCTGCCGGCGTCTTCCTGTGCCGGCCGCGTCCGCCCCTGCGGCCGCCGCGGCGGCGCCGCTTGCGTTCTCCTGTACCCTGTTCGGCGCCTGCAGTGCCGCTTCCGTCGGCCGCGGACGGTCCAGCCTCGGGCGCGGTGGCCGGCGATTCACCGCCGGTATCGGGCCGCCCGCCGGGCGCGTCGGCCGGCGAGTCGCTGCCGGCCTCTGGCGCTGCTGCCTCGGTTGCCTCAGTGACCGACCGGGAGGCGCCACTGCCTCGGCGGCGGCGGCGACGCTTCTTCCTGGGTGGCGCCCCGCTATCCGGGGCTTCACCTTCCTGCTCGAGCGCGGCGTTCTGCAACGCCTCGATCGCAGCCGGCGGCGACAGCGCTTCGTCCGTCGCCTTCGACAGAGTGCCCGCATCGGTCGCTGTCGCGGCTGCCGCGGCTCGCGGCGACGGGGCGTTGCGCGGCTGGCGGGGCGGCCGCGGCGCACGCTTCTGTCCCTTTGCCGGCGCGGAGGCAGCGCCACGCGTGGCGCTGCCTCCGGAGCCACCGCTCCTGGCCGGAGCCTTGCGGCGCGGCTCCTCGCCGGTGACGTCGCGGGCGCGGCCACCGCGGGTGCGGTTCCGGTCGCGCTGCGCGTCGTTGCCGCGCCCGCCGGCAGCGGCACGATCCCGACCGCGCGGGCCTGCGACGACGCCGTTGCCGTTGCCGGCGCGGCCGGCCTGTTCCTCGCGGACCCCGGCGGTCGAGCGGTCGCGGCTGCGGCTGGCGGATGCGGCGATGGCGGCGAGCTCTTCGACCGGCACGAGGCCGGCGCGTACGGTGCCGCGGCTCATGGCGCGCACGGCCATGGCGGCTGCAAACGGGTTCTCGCGGCTCGCGCGCTGCTGCCGATCGGACCGGTCGACCACGTCGACCGCGTCCACTCGGCGCGCGTGAGGCAGCACGTGGCGCAGCAGTTCGGCCTGCGCTGCCCAGCCGTCGTAGCGGATCAGCCGGCCCGGGCTCTCCTCGGTCGCCCGCTTCAGCGCGTGCAGCCGATACGCACGGTATCCGTCGAACGGCGTCTCGACGCCTTCCGGCCATTTACCGCTGGCGAACATGCCGGCGAGCGAGCGAGCGAAGCGGCGTATCCGGGTCGGCCGCGATTTCGACACCTTGTTCCCGATGGCGATATCGGCACCAGCCTCGATGCGCTTGATCAGTGGCACCAGGTCGTCGGGTTCCTCCGAGAAATCCGCCTGCAGCGTTACGACGATGTCACGCTTCGGATACTCGGAGCGGCGCACGGCCTCCCGCAGCAGCATCTCGAGCGATGCGGCATTGCCGAGCTTCCGGTCCGAACGAATGACCGTCAGCGGCAGCACACGCGTGTACGGTTCCAGCACGTCGTGCGTCCTGTCCGTTGACGCGTCGTCCGCTACCAGGAGCTGGTAGTCGCGTGGGAAATCGGTGAGAACCTGCCTGAGCTTCCACAGCACGACGCCGACCGTCTGCTGCTCGTTGTGCGCCGGGATACAGATATAGATCACACGGAACCCCTGCCTCTTGACGGGTCTGTCGCGAGCATTCCCCGAAAGCTACGCCCACTCCGGGCGCGGGCAAAGCCCAATCGTCTACTATACCCCTGCCCCGGCGCCGGTTCCCGCCCGCCGTGCCATGGCCCGGCCCTCAGCGCTTCAGCCGCCAGCGCCTGTGGTGCCACAGGTACTGTTCCGGCGCGCGGCGGACGGCCTCCTCGAGCCGCTTCGAATACTCGACCGTGACCCGCATCACGTCCTGCTCCATGTCGCCCGTAGGCGTGGTGTCGATCGGCTCCAGCGTCAGCTCGTACGTACCTTCCGACGTGCGCAGCGGCACGGACAGGTACATGGGCGCACCAGTCCGCAGCGCCATCAGCGCCGGCCCGCGATAGGTGGACGCCTCACGGCCGAAGAACGGCACCTGCAGCCCTGCGCGGCCGGCGTGCTGATCGGCCGCGAACGCGACGACGCGTCCGCGTCGCAATGCCCGCAGCGCGTGGCGGGACGCGACCTTGAAGTCGATCACGCCAACGCCGAGCCGCTCCCGTGCCGACAGGATCCGGCTGTAGAACAGCGGGTTCGCCGCGCGCTTGGCAATGATGTCGATGGGGTAGTCGCGCGCCGCGATCATCGCTGCGCCGATCTCCCAGTTGCCCAGATGACCAGCGACAATGACCACGCCGTTCCCCCTCTGCCAGTCGGCGCGCGCAGCAGGCTCACCGACCAGCCGCGTGACCTCCAGCAGCCGCTCGCGCGACATCGACGACAGCCGGAGCGTCATCATCGTCTCCCGCCCCAGATGCTCGTATGATGCGCGCGCGATCCGGTCGATTTCCGCATCGGCCGCATCGGGAAATGCGATCCGCAGGTTGCTCTCGACAACCCTTCGCTTGATCCCGAGCGGGTAGCCCAGCCGGCCGAGAGCGGCACCGACCCGGCCGGCACTCTCGTCACTGAGCATGTCGCCGCCGGCGAGCGCTGCGCGGAACGCCGCGTACTCGACGCGGTGCGTGAGGCGCACGCGGTCGCGGGCGAGCATGGCGCGTGCGTTCTCGCTATCCCTCATCAGCGTCGCTCATCGCGTGCCCGCAGTGCCCGCTCGACCTTCTCGATGACCTGTTCGGGTCGGATCCGTTCCATGCGCCCGAGCTGCGGCGTGAAGTTCGACGGATCGGGACGCGCGCCGCCATCCGTGTACGCGTCGATCCAGAGATCCTCGTACGCCCGGTACGGCCCGACGCGCCATGGATTCGTGTGCCCGAACAACCCGACCACGGGTGTACCGACGGCGCGCGCGATGTGCAGCGGCCCGGTATCCGGGGCGACGGCGGCGCGGCAGGCATCGAGCAGCCAGATCATGCGGCGCACGCCATCCTGCATCTGCCAGAGCGGCGGTGTGGCGGCGCGATCGGCGATCAGCCGCGCCGCCGCCGTCTCGCGACCGCCCGGCCCGCCGACCAGGACGGCGCGTGCGCCGAGGTCGTGCTCGATGGCATCGACGACCGGCACGTAGCGCTCCGCCGGCCAGTCCTTTTTCGCATTTCCCGAGGCGGGCACGATGGCGACGGCCGGCCGCCCATCGAGCTGGTCGAGGAAAGTGCGCTGCGCCGCGCGTTCATCGTTGGTGATCTCGAGCCGCCATTCGACCGGCTGCGGGTCTATACCGAGCGCCTCGGCAAACTCCAGAAACATGTCCTGCGTGTGGCTGCGCGGCCGAACGGGCAAGCGCCGGTTGCCCGCGAGCCAGACGCCGTCGCGCGCCCGGTCCGGGCCGAACGTCCAGCGCTCCGGCGCGCGGGAGAACAGTGTCGGGAAGTTGCTCTTGAAGTACGGCATCAGGTTGAGCGTGACATCGAAACGCTCCGCCTTCATGCGCGACCACAGCGCACGCACACCGCGCCACCCGTCCTGCTTGCGGAAGATGATCACTTCATCGATGGCGGCATGCGGCTGGAGGATCGGCGCCGGCATGGGCTCCGTCACCCAGGTGATCCGTGTGTCGGGCCAGGCCCGTCTGAGCGCATTCACGAGCGGGAGCCCGTGCACCACGTCGCCGAGGCCGGTCAGCAGCACGATGCAGACGTGCTCCGGCGCAGGATGCCCTGCGGGGTGATGAGCGCCTCGCGGAGCGACGCTCACGACTCCGACGCCGCCGCCTCGAATGTCGGCAATCGCTGCTCGTATTGCAGGCGGTAGAGCTTGCGATACAGCCCGCCCTCGGCGAGCAGCTCATCGTGCGTGCCGCGCTCCACGATGCTGCCCTGCTCCAGCACGAGGATCTGGTCCGCGTGCAGGATGGTCGACAGACGATGCGCGATCACGAACACCGTGCGGCCGGTCAGCAGATGCTCGATCGCGTCCTGTACCAGCCGTTCCGACTCCGAGTCGAGAGCGGATGTCGCTTCGTCGAAGATCAGGATCGGCGGGTCGCGCAGGATCGCGCGCGCAATAGCGATCCGCTGACGCTGCCCGCCCGACAGCCGCGTGCCTCGCTCGCCGAGCACGGTGTCATAGCCGCGCGGCAGCTGCGCGATGAACTCGTGCGCGTTCGCAGCGCGTGCTGCGCGCTCGATTTCCTCCTGCGTCGCGTCCGGCAGGGCGTACGCGATGTTCGCGCGAACGGTGTCGTGGAACAGCACCGTCTCCTGCGTCACGATGCCGAGCTGCTGCCGCAGCGAGCGCGGGCTGATCTCTCGCAGATCCGCACCGTCCACGGTGATCCGGCCGCTGTCCGGGTCGTAGAAGCGCGCGATCAGGTCCACGAGCGTGCTCTTTCCTCCGCCGCTCGGCCCCACGAGCGCTATCACTTCGCCCGGCCTCACCTCCAGGCTGATACCGTTCAGCACCGGCTCGCCCGTCTCGTACGCGAACCTGATGTCCTCCAGTCGAATCGCATCGGAGAAACCCGTGAACGGGCGCAGCCCCGCGTCGTCCGTCATCTCGATGGGCGTGTCGAGGAACTCGAAGATGCGGTCGGCTGCCGAGAGACCGGGCTGCGCAGTGGACGGGAACTTCGACAGCCACTTCGCCGGCTGGTACAGCTTCAGGCTGAGACCGAGGAACAGGATGAACGCACCAGGCGTGAGCGCGCCGCTGATTACCATCCGGCCGCCGAACCAGAGCAGAAGCACGGTGCCGATCGCGCCCATCGTCTCGCTCAGGGGACTCGCAAGCGCACGCACGCGCTCGGTCCTGACGACGCTCCGGAAGTAAGTCTGCGTCAGGTCGTGGAAACGGCCGGCCTCGAATCGCTCCGCCGCGGCCGCCTTCACCTGCCGCACGCCCGACACCGTCTCCTGCAGATGCGACGTGACTTCGCCGCTCATCTCGAGCACGCGCCGATCACCGCGACGGAGCGGCGCGAGCAGCCGTCGCCAGATCACGAACGTCAGCGGGAGCACCACGAGGGCGAGCAGTGTGAGCTGCCAGGAAATGTTCGCGAGCACCCAGACCGCGAACACGATCTGCAGCACGGACGTGAGGAAGGTCGCGATGTTCTTCGTCAGCAGCGTGCGCAGCAGGTCCGTGTCGCTCGTCAGCCGGTTGATGATCTGGCCCGCGCGCGTGCGGTTATAGAATCTGAGGTCGAGCTCGAGCAGGTGGACGTACACCTCGTTGCGCAGGTCCCGCGTCACGGACTGTTCCAGGCGCACTACCAGGTACTGCTTCAGGTAATCGAACACGTTCTTGAGCAGGAACACGAGCGCGATGGAGATGCACAGCACGGTGATCGCGCGCAGCGGATCGGCTCCGCCAGTCGCGGGCAGCAGCCGACCTATCGTGGCGCTGAGCAGATCGCCGATCTGTTTGCCCGCGCCATAGAAATCGACGGCGTTGCCGCTGAACAGCGCGTCGAGGAACGGAAACACCATGACGAAGCTGAACGTGTCGAGCGCGGCGAACGCGAGCGTCGCCAGCAGTGCGTTCACCAGCAGCAGCCGGTACGACCCGAGGTAGCGCAGCAGCCGGACGTAGAGCTGCATGACTAGCGCGTGCGTGGCGTGAGGACCCGTTTCTTCACCATGACCGCCGAATCTAACGCATTCGCCGGCGCCCCGCCGTTGGCGCGCCGCACGGGAGCCGCTAGAATGTGGACCATTCACGTCGCTCCCTCGGCAGACCCGGAATTCTCATGGAATCCACGATTGGACAGCTGGTCGCCCGCCTGTGCGCGACGAACGTCGACCTCTGGCACGAGGAAGATCGCGCCCGCCTGCCCGACGACCAGGTCGTCGCCGCGGCGAAACGGCGCATCGACAAGCTCAACCAGCAGCGCAACGACCTGATCGAGCAGATCGACGAGCTCGTGCTGCGCACGCTCGCGCCCGGCGCGGGAGGGGTCGATGGCTGAGACCGTCGGCTCGCTGGTCGACAAGATCAGCATCATGGAGCTCAAGATCCACCACATGAGGGAGCAGGCGGATCGCACGGATGCGGACGCCGATTTCCGCGCCGGCTGCCAGCGCCGCCTCGCCATCATGCTGACCCAGCGCAACGATCTCGCCGAAGAGCTGTCAGCGCTGCTCGCCGACATTGCCGCCGGCCGCGCGCGCCCGAAGATCTACAGGCAGTTCAAGATGTACAACGATCCCGCGTATACGAAGAGTTGACAGGCATAGGGACGGGGATCGGGGACGGACGGGGATCGGGGACGGGACGGGGATCGGGGACGGGACGGCGCCGAACCCGGCCAATTGCACACTCGACGGTCCGCAAACGCGGGTTTGTGCAGTTTACCCGTCCCGGAAGCGGAAAACTCCACACGTGAAGCGCCGCGCCCGCGAGCTTGTGCAGTTTTCCGCCTCGTAGCCGGTCAACGCCCCGAGCCTGCGTAATCGCCGCATCGAGTGTGCAGGTAGCCGGTTCCGCGCGCCGGCCCACTGTGGCAGGCGGAGCGTCCCGGAGCCCGAACGTCGATCCGCATCCGAGCGGAACTTGTCGAGGTCATTCTCCTCTCCTTCGGGCGATCTTCGCGATCACATCGGCTGCCGCGATGGTCTGCATCCTGCCGCGCCGATGCGCCTGCGTGATCGGCGTGTCGCTCGTGCCGAACGCATCGATGATGAGGTCGGTCGAGGCGCGATACGGTCCGATCCGGCGCGGATCGCTGTAGCCGATCAGTGCAATGACCGGCCGGCCGAGCGCAACGGCCATGTGCATGGGCCCGGTGTCGAGCGAGATGACGAGCGTGGACGCGTGGAGGATCGCGACCAGCTCGCGCAGCGGGCAGCCGAGCGTGGAGACCACCGGCGACCGTGCGCGTTGACAGATCGCGGCCTCCGTCTCGAGCTCACGGTCCGATCGTCCGCCGGCGAGCACCGGCTGCAAACCGCAATGCTCGTACAGGTGGTCGACGACCTCGGCCCAGCGCTCCGGCACCCAGTCCTTCTCCGGGTTCGACGTCGCGATCACCAGGCTCGCGATCGGGCGATCGATACCGGCCATGAGCTCCGATGGCGGCTCGCCCGGCCACGGCCCGAGCTGCCACTCCAGCGGCTCAGCGGGCACCCCGAGCTCATCAAGGAACTCGAGGAACTGGTCCTGGATGTGGCGCTGGGGCTGCGGCGGCAGGCGCCGGTTGGTGAACAGCCAGGTCAGATCCCGGGCGCGCCTGCGGTCGAACCCCAGCTTCACCGGCGCGGGCGCGAGGGCCGTCATGATGCCCGCCTTGAACGACACCTGCAGATCCAGCACGGCGTCGAACGGCTGCCGCTCCGCGAACGCGCGGCGCAGCGCGACGAACGCGCGCCAGCCGTCGCGTCGCCTGAACAAGATGACGTCGTCCACCGCCGGGTGTCCGCGCACCAGCGATGCGGGGCCGGGCTGCAGCACCCATGTGATGTGGCTGGACGGCTGGTGTCGCTTCAGCGCGTTGACGAGAGGCAGCACGTGCACGGCATCGCCGATCGCACTCGTCATGATGATGCAGATGCGGTCCATGCGCACCTGGCTCATGCACATGCCTCCTTCACCATGGCCAGCACGGCCTCGACGCTGATCCGGTCCATGCCGCCGCGCCGGGTGCCGGCGCTCTCCAGATACGCTTCTCCGGGACGTCTGGCAAAGCCGTCCACGACGAGCGCCGCCGAAGGACCGAGCGGCGCGTATCGCTTCGGATTCGTTGCACCGAAGAGGCCAATGACGGGTGTGCCCAGCGCAGCCGCGATATGCAGGGGTGCGCTGTCGGGGCTGATCGCGAGGTCGCTGCCGTCCAGCACGTACATCAGCGGTCCGAGCCCGGTCGCCACGATGGGGCTCGCGGCCGCGAGCGCGACGATCTCCGCAGCGAGATGCTCATCGGACGGCGCGCCGACGAGGATGCACGTGAAGCCGTAGTCGAGTTCGAGATGCTCGAGCAGCCGCGCGTACCGTTCCGGCGCCCAGTTCTTGTGTGCGGCGCTCGATGCGAACGCCAGCGCGCACGTGTGGCCGAGTCCGTCGAAGAACGATGCCTGCGCCGTCCGCTCCTCCGGTGTGAGCTCGAGCCGCCACTCGACGGGGTACGGGTCGATGCCGAGGTGCTCGAGGAACTCGAAGTACTGCAGCTGTGCGTGTCTGAGTGGCCGCGCCGGGATCCGCGCGCTGGTGAATAGCCAGTTGCCGTCCCGGGCGCGACCGCGGTCGAAGCCGAGCTTCGCATCCGCATCGATGAACGCTGTGAGCAGTCCGGCTTTCAGGCCGACCTGCAGGTCGATGGCGAGGTCGAAGCGGCGGCCGCGCGCCGCCTGGCGCAGCGACAACAGCCACTGCGGCAGGTTGCGCGTGCGGCGCGGCACGACGACGAACTCGTCCACGGCTTCGTGCCGCTGCAGCAGTCTGTGCGGCAGCTCCTCGATGAACCAGGTGATGCGCACGCCTGGCCACGCGCGTTTCAGTGCGTTGACGACGGGCAGCACGCGGATCGCGTCGCCGAGTGCGCTCAGCATGACGATCGCGACCTCCCCGGGAGGAGCATTCGGTCGTGCGATCTCCGGGCGCTCAGGCATCGACACCCGCCAGTGCTGCAGCAAACGCCGCGAGCTCGGCGGCGGTCACGCGCTCGCCGTACACCGATTCCAGCTTCCGCCGCGATCGATGCAGGCGCTCGAGCATCCGTCGTCCGGCGACGTCGCTCACCGCACGATCCCCGACGACCGCACGATCCAGGTCGAGCAGCGTCGCTGCTGCCGATCCCTCTGCGGTGCCGGTGATAAGCATGTTCCTGAGGTTCAGGTCGGCATGCCGCAGGCCGGCCGCGAACATCTGCCGCAGCAGCGCGCCGGCGGCAGTCCAGCCCGCGCACCGCACCCGCACGTCCGCGGACCCGCCCAGCGACAGCTCGGCCAGGTCGATGGCGCGAGGAACGAGACGCGTCGCGATGTCGGCGCGGTAGTACGCGCCGGCACCGGCGCGGTACGTCACTGTCGCGACGACCTCGGGCGTGCTGACGCCGCGTGTGCGCGCTGCCGCGCTCGCACGAAGTTCGCGCAGCGGCCGCGGCTCGCCAATGTTGAGGAACTCGTCATCGAGCAGGCGCCCTGCCGCGCCGCCGCGCTGGTAGTGCCGCACGACACATTCGATGCCACCGGCCGTCATGACGAATGCCCTGCTCCGGCCGGTGAACGAGTGGGCGTTCGGCGCCGACGCGGCCGCGGCATGCAGAGAGCCGTGCTGTGCGATGGCCGCCCGGACGGCCTCAACGACGGACGGGAGCGCAACGATGACCACGCCGCGCTCCCGCTCCATGACGTACCCGGCGGGTACGCCGATCACCCGCCGCCCGGCCCGTTCACTGCGGGCGGTGTACGGCGACGCGGAGTGACGGCTCGACCGTGAAGCGGAAATAGAGCCGGTTCGCGCCGCCCACCACCTGCGTAGTCTGCGTATGGCGGGTCTTCGGGTAGTCCACGCCCTGCTCGCTTTCCAGCACGACAATGCCGTCACCAGCGGACGATTCCACGGCCAGCAGCTGCTCGCGGAGTGAGTGGAGCAGCTGCTCCTCCGCTTCGCCCTGGATGTCGCCCTCGGCGGCCGCCGCCAGCTCGTGCGTCTCGATCTTCTGGTAGACGCCCGCGAACTCGTCCGCCGGCATCGACCATTCATTGTCCCGCTGGAACCCGATCTCGTTCATCGCGCGAGCATCGAAGTTCGGCCGCACGCTGTGCAGCTTCGACCCATACAGCTTTACGATCACGCGTTTCTCCGCATTGGACTCGCTGACATTCCCTGCTCGGTGTCACTATCCTCTAGCGCCTCTGCCTTTTGTGCAATGGCCGCTCAGAATGTGATCGTGTAGGGGAACCATGCGGCCACCGCCTGACCACGCTGCGTTGCGGGCCGGAACTTCCAATCCGCCGCCTGCTGCCTGAGCCGGTCATCGAAACGGGAGTCGCCTGTCGATGGGTTGAGCCGCGTCGAGTCACGGACCACGCCGCCCCGCGGATCGACGAACACGTAGACGGTCACCGTCCTGCCTCGGACGCTGCCGGGCCGGTCGCTCGGCGGCAGGATCAGGCCGCGCGGCGAGGGCGCAGTGATGATTCCGCTGCCGCCCTCGGCGTCGCCGCCGGCACCCGTCCCAGTGCCCGTCTGGGTACCGGCACCCGTGGACTCGCCCGTGCCCTGACCAGCCGCGCTGGTCGAACCCTGGCCGGATGTAGACCGTTCCGGCTCGCGTACGGGGTCCGGCACCGGTTCCGGCACTTCCACCGGCACGGGCACCGGCACCTCCGGCACTGGCTCCGCCTCCGGCGCGGGCGGCGGCTGCTCGATCACCAGCGTGAGCAGCTCCATGCCGCCGCCAGCAGCGGCCTGTTCATCCCCTGTCTCAGCGCCGGCCGCGGCGTAATCCACTCTCGGGACCGGCCGGGTCTCCCGGAACAGCAGGATGAGCAGAAAGTGCAGGACCACGGATGCGACCATCGACCACCGGAACGAACGGTCCCAGCGGCCGAGGACCTGCTGTGTCCTGCTCTTTCTGACGTTTGCCATCCGGCCACACCCTCCGCGGGCACCCGTGAGATACTGCCATGTACTAACCCCGCCGCAGGTCGAGGGTCCGGCACCGGCACGTCCGCTTTCCCGCAACTGGTGTGCGCATTACCTTCGCGCGTGATTTACGACCTCGCCATCATAGGCGGCGGCATCAATGGCGCCGGCATCGCACGCGACGCCGCACTGCGCGGGCTATCCGTCGCCCTGTTCGAGCGCGATGACTGGGGGGCCGGCACGACCGGCTCCTCGACGCGCATGATCCATGGCGGCGTCCGCTACCTGCTCTACGACATTCCGACGACGCGCGTCTCATCCGAGGATGCCGGTCGGATCCGCCGCATCGCGCCTCACATCACGTGGCGCATCCCGTTCCTGTGGCCACTGCACCCGGGTGGACTCTTCGTGCGCGAGGCGACGGAGGCATTCCTCTCCGCGTACGATCCGCATGCGCGGCGGAAGGGCGGCCTGCAGCACGCAAGGCTGTCGGCCGAGGAGGCGCGTGCACTGGAGCCGGGTCTCGCGCCCGACGTGATCGGCGCACTGACGCTCGACGAATGGGGCTGCGACGTGTACCGCCTCGCGGCGCTGAATGCGCTCGACGCGCATGAGCGCGGCGCCGCCGTGTTCCCGCACACCGATGTGATCGAGCTGCTCAGGAGCGGGCGAGACATCCGCGGCGTGCGCGTGCGCGACCTGATCAGCGGGCAGGAACGCGATGTCGAGGCGTCCGTCGTCGTGAATGCCGCCGGTCCGTGGGTACCGGCCGTCGCGCAGCTTGCGGGCACGACCGTACAGATGCGTCCGGGCAAGGGCATCCACGTCACGTTCGAGCGCCGGATCGGCAACTTCGGCATGATCATCGAGGGCCGCGACGGCCGCACGATGTTCCTCGTACCGCATGGTGCGGAGACGATCGTCGGCACGACCGACGACGACTACTTCGGCGATCCGTCGCTGGTCGATCTCGACATCTCGCGGGATGAGGTCGAGTATGTCATCGAGGCCGCTGCACGCGTGCTGCCGCAGGCGCGGCAGTGGCGGCCACTGCGCGCGTGGGCGGGCGTGCGCAACACGATCTTCGAGTGGGGCGTCGATCCCGACGAGCTGTCGCGCCGGCACGAGGTGGTCGATCATGCCGAGCGCGACGGCGTCGGCGGCATGATCTCGATCGTGGGCGGCAAGCTGGCCTCCTATCGCATCCAGGCCGAAGAGGCAGTCGATGCCGCACTGCGGCTGCTGGGCCGGCCGCATACCGCCGGCGTGACTGGCGAGACGCCGCTGCCCGGCGCCGCCGAGCCGCCGGATTTCGTCGCGCTCGCGACGGAGATCCCGCTGCCGCCGGCCTCGCTCGAGCGCATCTGGCGCCGTGTCGGCAGCCGTATCCGGAGCATCTTCGATGGCGCCCCGCCCGGCGACCTGACGCCCGTCTGCCGCGCGGAAGCCGTGACCGCGGCCGAGATCCGCTACGCCGTGGAGGTCGAGGGCTGCCGCACGCTCGAGGACCTGTTCCGGCACGTGCACGTCGGCGCCGGCGGCTGCGACGGCAGCGACTGCGCCGCGACCGCGTCGCACATCATGATGGAACTGCTGCAGTGGGAGCCGGCCCGCACCATGCGCGAGTTGGAAGCCTTTCGCGATCAGCGCTGGATCAACCGGCGCCCCGTGCTGCGCGGTGCCAACCTCGCCCTGGAGGAGCTGCTGCGCGGCTGACGCGTGACCCGCGCGCTCAGCGCGACGGCCGGGAGCCGAGCAGCGGCACCGGGTCTTCGGCGCGTTCCCAGCGCCACACTTCGAAGTGGAGATGCGGCCCCGTGGCATTTCCCGTCTGGCCGACCGCGCCGATGACCTGCTGGCCGCTGACGCTCTCGCCCTCACGCACATCAATGCGCGAAAGATGCGCGTACAGCGTGCGTACGTTGCTGCCGTGCGTGAGCAACACGCTCAGGCCGTAGCCGCCCCACGCGCCCGCGTGCTCGACGTGTCCGGATTTCATCGCGCGCACGGGCGTCCCCGACGACGCAGCGACATCGACTCCCTCGTGGATGTCCGGACTCCAGCCGCGCATGCGCAGCCCGTACGGCGAAGTCACCACGCCGTCCACGGGCCAGCGCGGGATCGAGCAGCCCGCCAGCAGCACGGCGACGATGAGCGTTGGTGCGAGGCGCTTCCGCATTACTGCCTGATCCACACGTTGCTGGAACGGTCCACGTCGGGGAACAGCCGGTCCGGGTCGATCTCCACGCGCGTGAGCCGCGCAGCCAGATCGACCTCGGCGACCTGCCAGGCGAGACCGTCCAGCCAGGGCTGGACAGGCAGCCGCACCTCGGTCGTATTGCCGTCCGCCGTAGTCAGCACGAGGTGCACGGGCATCGGCGCGCCGCCGCGATCCTCGACCGTGATGGTCGCGCGCTCGCCCGCGCCCGCCGGCTCCGTCTCCACGGCGGTGACGGCCTGGTCGAGCACGGCCGTCGCGTAGAACCACGACGACCAGAACCAGTCGAGGTCCTGATCCGCGACGTCCTCCATGACATTGAAGAAATCGTGCGGCGCCGGGTGCTTCAGCAGCCAGCGCGCGGTATATTCGGCGAGACCCTGCCGCACTACATCCTGGCCCAGCACGCCGCCGAGCGCTCGCAGCATCGTGGCGGGCTTGGTATACGCGGCGACGCCATACTGCGGACCGATGCCGAACAGATCGGGCCGTGTCATGATCGGCAGCTCTGCGTCACTACCGGCGATGGCGAGGTAGGCGTCCTGCGTGGCGAGCGCCGGCTGCGCGTTCGCGAAGCGGTCCCGCAGCGACAGATCCTCCGCATAGCTGGCCAGGCCCTCGTCCTGCCACGCGTTATGCGATTCGTTCGATCCGACCATCATCGGCCACCACTCGTGCGCGATCTCGTGGCTGAGCACGCTGTACAGTGACTGCGGCGAGCGGGACCCGCCGATGAACACGAGCATCGGATACTCCATCCCGCCGACAGGCCCTTCGGCAGCCGAGATGTGCGGATAGATATACGGGCCGTACTGCTCCGCGTGGTGCGAGATGGCGTGCCGCATGTACACCGCGGCATTCTCCCATTCCGCCGTGCCCGGACGGTACAGCGCGTTGACCAGCACTGCCTCCCGCGAACCGTCTCCGTCCGCATCCGGCAGCAGTGCGCGGGTCGCATCCCACACGTACCGGCTGGACGTCGCGAACGCGAAGTCACGGACCTGCCTTGCGCTGAACAGCCAGGTCAGATGGCCGCCCGGCTCGACAACGGTTGCCGCGCCCTGCTCGAGGTCGTCCGTCGTCACCACGCGCACGATCTCGTCCTGGTCGGCCGCACGGGCGAGGCGAGCGCGGATGCCCGGTGTGAGCACGTCGGCCGCGTTGCTGAGCTCGCCCGTCGCGCTCACGAGCCAGCCCTCCGGCAGTGTGAGCGAGACATCGAAGCTGGCGTACTCCAGGTAGAACTCGCCGTTCGTCCAGTACGGAGTGTCGTGCCAGCCGCGCAGGTCGTCATATACTGCAACCTGCGGATACCATTGCGCGATCACGTATGCCTCGCGATCATCGTGGCCCGTGCGCGGTGCTCCGGCCGGCGGAACCCGGAACTGCCAGTCCACCTGCAGCTCCACGCTGCGGCCGGGCAGGAGCGGCCGCGCGAGCTCGATCCAGAGCAGCGTGCCATCCACACGGAAGGATGGCCGCGCGCCCGCTGCTGCGCGCGCCGCGACGTCGTCCACAGCCACCCGCTGCAGCGTCACGCCGCCCGTGATCGGAACGCGCCTGACGCGCTGCACACCTTCGCTGAACGCGTTCTGGTGGAGATGCATGAGCACCCTGCCCAGCGTGTCCGGCGAGTTGTTGGTGTACACGACGACCTCGGCTCCCTGCAGCGACGCGGTCGCGGGGTCGAGCTCAGCGTCGATACGGTACTCCACATCCTGCTGCCAGTACATCGGCCCGGGACGGCCATCCACGCCGCGCGTACCGCGCTGCACAGCGGCCGCGAACGCTCGTGGCGGCTCCAGCGGCCGCACATCATGGCGGGTGCGCGAGGGCGGTCGTGGCGTCTCAACGACAGGCGGCACTACCTCGATGGGCTCGGTCGTGACTGGCGCCGGCGGCGGCGCAGGCGGCTGAGCCGCGGCGCAGCCGGCGAGTACTGCAATGCCTGTCAGAATTCGCGTGTTCATTGATGCCTCCGCGTGTCTGGACCACGGTGCTTGCGCCATCACACGGACACAGCCTAACCTCCGGGTATGTCTGAACGGAAGGCGAAGCGCGGTGGCAGGTCCGGCGGCGTGTCGCTCCGGCCGGCTCCGAAAGGCCGTGAGATCGATCCGGCCGCCCTCGCAGAGGTTCGCTCGCTGCTCGGCGCTGCGCCCCGCCGTCCCGACCTGCTGCTCGAGCATCTCCATCGGATTCAGGACGCGCACGGCTCCCTCTCCGCCGCGCACCTGACCGCTCTCGCATTCGAGCTCGACCTGGCGCCCGCCGAAGTCTACGAGGTCGCAACGTTCTACCACCACTTCGATGTCGTCCGGCCGGGCGAGGCCGCGCCGCCGCCGCTGACCGTGCGCGTCTGCGAGTCCGTGTCCTGCCACCTGGTCGGCTCCGACGACCTGCTCGCCCGTCTGCAGCAGCGGCTCGGCCCCGCCGTTCGCGTTGTCGCCGCGTCGTGCGTCGGCCGTTGCGACCGTGCACCCGTCGTCGTGGTCGGACGGCGCGCCGTGGACGACGCCACAGTCGCGGCAGTCGAGGAAGCGGCCCTCGCCGAGACGCTCGAGCCGGCGCTGCCGCATGCCGTCACGTACAGTGCCTATCGCGCGGCGGGCGGCTATGCCCTGCTCGGCGACTGCATTTCCGGCATGCGTGACGTGAACGCGGTCATCGAAACCCTCGCCGCGGCGGGCCTCCGCGGCCTCGGTGGCGCCGGTTTCCCGACCGCTCAGAAGTGGAAGTTCGTGCGCGCGGAGCCCGGCCCGCGCGTCGTCGTCATCAACGGCGATGAGGGTGAGCCCGGCACGTTCAAGGACCGGCTCTGCCTCGAAACGGACCCGCATCGCATGCTGGAGGGCACGCTCATCGCCGCATGGGCGGTCGCTGCCGACGACGTTTACGTCTACCTGCGCGACGAGTACGCAGCATGCCGCGTCATCCTGACGCGGGAGATCGCAGCGCTCCAGGCGAACCCGCCGTGTCGCCTGCCGCGCATTCATCTGCGGCGCGGCGCGGGCGCGTACATCTGCGGCGAAGAGACATCGCTGATCGAGAGCATCGAAGGCAAGCGCGGCGAGCCGCGGCTGCGGCCGCCGTTCCCCGCCCAGGCCGGTGTCTTCGGGCGACCGACGCTGGTGCACAACGTGGAGACGCTGTACTGGATCCGGGAGCTGCTCGAGCGCGGCGCCGACTGGTGGGTCGCGGAGGGACGACCCGAGCATCCCGGCAAGCGGTTCTTCTCCGTGAGCGGCCGCGTCGCACGGCCAGGCATGTATGCTGCCCCGAACGGCGTGACGGCGCGCGAGCTGATCGAGCAGGCGGGCGGCATGCAGGACGGCCACGCGTTCTACGGCTACCTGCCCGGTGGCGCGTCCGGCGGCATTCTGCCCGCTTCGCTGGGCGACGTGCCGCTCGACTTCCGCTCGCTCGATGCGTACGGCTGCTTCATCGGCTCCGCCGCGATTGTCGTACTGTCGGATCAGGACTCTGCACGCAACGTCGCGCACAACCTGATGCGATTTTTCGCGCACGAGAGCTGCGGCAAATGCACGCCTTGCCGCGTCGGCACGGCGAAGGCGGAGCAGCTCATGCGCGAGCCGCGCTGGAACCTGCCCGTCCTCAACGACCTCGCGGACGTGATGGCCGACGCGTCGATCTGCGGCCTCGGTCAGGCCGCGCCGAATCCGCTGAGGAGCGTGCAGCGGTTCTTCCCGCTCGAGCTCGAGTCCCGATGAGCGGCATCGACGGCCACTCGACGTCGGCTCCGCTCGCAAACGCAGCGCGGCCCGATCGGAGCGCGAATCCGCTCGGGCCGCAGGGCTCGGAGACGGCGATCCACCGGCTGGAGCGGCGGCTCGGCTGGTCGCGCACCGGCGAGTACGACGGCGAACCGGTTGCATTCCTGCTCGATGGCTCGAGCGTCGAGGCCGCGCCGGGTGAATCCATCCTCGAGGCCGCCCGCCGGCACGGCGTCGAGATCCCCCGCCTCTGCTACACGGAGGGCATGCGCCCGGACGGCAACTGCCGCGCGTGTGTCGTCGAGATCGAAGGCGAACGTGTGCTCGCACCGTCATGCTGCCGCCGCCCGACACCCGGGATGAAGGTGAGCACTGGAAGTGATCGCGCACTGAAGTCGCAGCGCATGGTGCTCGAGCTGCTCCTGGCCGACGCGCCGGACGTGCCGCACGAGTCCGCCTCCGAGCTCGCACACTGGGCAGCGAAGCTCGATGTGCATGCGCCGCGTTTCCCGTCGCGCCCGCAGCCGGAGCCCGATTTTTCGCACGCCGGCATTGAAGTGCGGCTGGACGCGTGCATCCAGTGCACGCGTTGCGTGCGCGCGTGCCGTGAAGTGCAGGTGAACGATGTCATCGGCTACGCGCATCGCGGCAGCAGCGCGAAGATCGTTTTCGATCTGGACGACCCGATGGGCGAGAGCACGTGCGTCGGCTGCGGCGAGTGTGTGCAGGCCTGTCCCACGGGCGCCCTGCTGCCATCCCTCCCTGCGGTGGTGGCGCGCCAGTTCGTCGGCAACGTTACCCGCGACAGCGGCACCGCTCGTCTGATCCCTCTGATCCAGTTGAATGCCGGGCCCGCAGTCCCGGCCGCCGGCTGGGTGGAGCCGGACAAGCGCGTGGCCTCGCTCTGCCCGTATTGCGGTGTCGGCTGTCAGACCACGTACAATGTCGCCGGCAATCGCATCCTGAGCGTCACCGGGCGCGACGGCCCCTCGAACCACGAACGTCTCTGTGTGAAGGGTCGCTTCGGCTTCGACTACGTGCACCACCCGCAGCGGCTGCTGCGCCCGCTGATCCGGCGTGAGGGCGTGCCGAAGGACCCGCACCGCCTGATCGATCCCGCCAACGCACTCGAAGCGTTCCGGGAAGCGACCTGGGAGGAAGCGCTCGATGTCGCCGGAAACGGACTGCGCCGCATCCGCAACAGACTGGGCGGCCGTGCGCTCGCCGGTTTCGGCTCCGCCAAGGGCAGCAACGAAGAGGCGTACCTGTTCCAGAAACTCGTGCGCACGGGTTTCCGCACCAACAACGTCGATCACTGCACGCGCCTGTGCCACGCCTCATCGGTCGCGGCGCTGCTGGAGGGCCTGAGCTCGGGCGCGGTTTCGAACCAGGTCGACGACGTGCAGCATGCCGAGTGCTTCATTGTCATCGGCGCCAACCCGACCGTGAACCATCCGGTTGCGGCGACATTCATGAAGAACGCAATCGAGCGCGGCGCGAAGCTGATCCTGATCGACCCGCGCCGCACGGAGCTCTCGCGTCTGGCCACGCACATGCTGCAGTTCAGGCCGGACACGGATGTAGCGCTGCTGAATGCGATGCTGCACACGATCGTCGAGGAGGACCTCGTCGATCATGACTTCGTCGAGCGCCGCACCCACGGCTACGACGAGCTCGTGCGCACATTGCGACCGTACAGTCCGGAGGCGATGCAGCACCTGTGCGGCGTGCCTGCGGCACAGATACGCACGGCCGCACGGCTCTACGCGACGTCGCGCGCGTCCATGATCTTCTGGGGAATGGGCATCTCGCAGCACGTGCATGGCACCGACAATGCCCGCTGCCTCATCGCGCTCGCACTCATCACGGGCCAGGTCGGCCGCCGCGGCACCGGCCTGCATCCGCTGCGCGGTCAGAACAACGTGCAGGGTGCCTCCGACATGGGCCTCATTCCCATGTTCTACCCGGACTACCGGTCCGTCGAGGATCCGGACGCTCGCGCGAAGTTCGCGACGCTCTGGAACGCACCGGACCTGGATCCGAAGAAGGGCCTGACCGTCGTCGAGATCATGGACGCGACCCGGCGTCGCGTGATCCGCGGCATGTACATCATGGGCGAGAACCCCGCGATGTCGGATCCGGACGTGCAGCACGCGCGCGAGGCGCTGGCCATGCTCGATCATCTCGTCGTGCAGGACCTCTTTCTCACGGAGACCGCCTCCTTCGCCGACGTGTTCCTGCCCGCATCCGCGTTCCCGGAGAAGACCGGCACGTTCACCAACACGGACCGTCGCGTGCAGCTCGGGCGCACGGCCATCGACATGCCCGGCGACGTGCGTCAGGATCTGGAGCTGATCCAGCAGATCGCGCGGCGCATGGACGTCGCGTGGGCGTACGACGGGCCAGCCGACGTCTGGGAGGAGATCCGTCAGGCCGTGCCGAGCTGCGGCGGCATCACGTGGGACCGGCTCGAGCGCGAGCACAGTGTTACCTACCCGTGCGTTGCCGAAGGCGACCCCGGTGACGAGGTCATTTTCGTTGACCGCTTCCCGACGCCGGACGGCCGCGCGCGCATCGTGCCGGCCGATTTCAGCCACGCCGACGAGCTGCCCGATGCGGAGTATCCCTTCGTGCTGATCACCGGCCGGCTGCTCGAGCACTGGCATACGGGCTCGATGACGCGCCGCAGCGGCGTGCTCGACGCGATCGAGCCGATTGCGACGATCAGCATGAATCCCGCCGACATGGAGCGGCTCGGCACCGCACCAGGCGACCCCATCGCGCTGGAAACGCGCCGCGGCCGCATTGTCGCCCTGGCTCGCCGCGATACGGCGACCCCGCCCGGCACCGTCTTCATGCCGTTCGCCTTCGTCGAAGCTGCCGCCAACATCCTGACGAACCCGAAGCTGGACCCGTTCGGCAAGATCCCGGAGTACAAGTACTGCGCGGCACGGCTCAGCCGCGCGCCATGACCCTGGCTGCGGATTTCGCTATATTGTGCTTCCGGCGGCCGCTGCGCTGCCGCACGCGCCCGGCACACGGCGAGGGGGAGAATTGATCACCGCGGACGCACCGGCGGCCGCACCGCTGCAGCAGCGCACCGTCGGTACGCGCATTGGCGCGTTCATCGAGTTGACGAAGCCGGGCATCGTGCGGATGGTGCTCGTCACCACGGCCGCGGGCTTCGTCATGGCGTCCGCATCGGGCCATCCGCTCGACTTCATTCTGCTCTTTCACACGCTCCTCGGCGTGGGGCTCGCCGCCGCCGGCGCGTGCGGGCTGAATGAGTATGCCGAGTGGGAGGCGGACGCGCTCATGAAGCGCACTGCCGAGCGGCCAGTCCCTTCGCTGCGCATGCAGCCGCGCACTGCCCTGTACTTCGCCAGCGTCCTCGTGACGCTGGGTCTGCTGCACCTGCAGATCATGGTCGACTCCGTCACGACCGCGCTGGTCGCGTTGACCGTGGTGACCTATGTGCTGATCTACACGCCGCTGAAACGGCGCACATGGATTGCCACGCTCGTTGGCGCAGTGCCCGGCGCACTGCCGATCCTCTCCGGCTGGACGGCGGGTGGTGGCGGCATGAGCGCGCCGGGGCTCGCGCTGTTCGGCATTCTGCTGGTCTGGCAGATGCCCCATTTCTTCGCTCTCGCCTGGATCTACCGGATGGATTACGCGCGCGGCGGGTTCCGCTTGCTGACGACGATGGATCCCGACGGCTCACGGACTGCCCGCCAGATCCTGCTCTACGGCGGCGCACTCATTCCGGTCAGCGTGCTGCCCACGCTGCTCGGCCTGACTGGCAGCTTTTATCTCGTCTCCGCGCTCGTGCTCGGTGCTGCGTTTTTCGCACTCTGCATCGACATGGCCGTGCACCGGGACGACCGGCGCGCGATGCGCCTGTTCCTCGGCTCCGTCATTTATCTGCCGCTGCTGCTGCTGACCATGGTGATCGACCGCATCATCGCCTGAGGCGTGCCGCGGCCCCGGCGGACCTGGAGGGATCCCGGCGTGCTGATGCCGCGGTCAGCCGCCAGTGAGCGACTGGTCCAGGAGCCGCACCGTCTGGAGCACCGTCCTCACCGCGCGCCGGTAGAAGCCCGGCTGGATCCCGCTCACCTCATCCGTCGGCTGATGGTAGTACGGATGGTCCTCGACGCCGAAGTAGAGGAACGGGATCCCCGCGGCGTGGAACGGCCCGTGGTCCGACGCCATCGTCCAGTCGTCGCTCGGCCGCGCCGCATTCGGCGCGTCGTGGCCGGGGATCAGCGTGACCTCGGCGGCTGCGGCCACAGCCTCGACATACGGCAGCAGCTGCGGGTAGTGCCTGGTCCCCGCGACGTACAGCTCGCCTGCATCGTTGCGCCCGACCATGTCCATGTTGACGTTGAGCACGATCGCTTCCTGCGGGACCGGCGGATCTGCGATGAACGCGCGCGCACCGCGAAGCCCGCCTTCCTCGCCGTCCAGCGCCGCGAAGATGATGCTGTGGCGCGGCCGCTGGCGGGAGAAGTATCCCGCGATCTGCAGCAGCGCGGCAGTGCCCGACGCGTTGTCGTCCGCACCATTGAAGATCTCGCCGTCGCGCGTGCCGAGATGATCGTAGTGGGCGGTCACCACGATGTAACGGTCCTCCAGCTCGCCGCCGCGAATCATGCCGACCAGGTTCACGCCGGTCACCGGAACATCGCCGCTCACCGGGAACGGTTTCTGGAAGTCTCCGTCGACCGGCAGCAGCCCGATCTGCGCGAAGCGTCCTTCGATGAAGCGGCGCGCGCGTGCACTCCCTTCGGTTCCGACCCGTCGTCCCTCCATTGAGTCGTGCGCCAGCACGGCGATGTCGCGCATCAGCTCGACCGAATCGACGGCGGCCGGTTGCAGCGGAGCAGCGACGCCGGCAGGCGCGTCATTGAGCGCAGGCGCAGCACAGCCGATTGACAGGACCAGGAGAATGACAGACAGGTTCCGCATCATGCTGTTCCCTTCACACCCGAGAATTGCTGCAGGTCGCTCTGCCCCACGATGCGATGCGGCGCGATGGCCAGCAGGTCGGGATCCGTCGACCAGCCGTCCGGCAGACGCTGCATCATGCTCCGCATCGCCGCAGACCGGTAGACGCGGAAGCCATGCCGCTCGAGCAGCAGCCTGCATTCCTCATACAGCTCGCGCGTATGCACTGCGACGAACACGAGTCCCACGCTCGCCAGCGCGTCCCCTGCACCTCGCAGCACACCCGCCTCGCCGGCCTCGACATCGAGCTTGAGCACGGTCGGAGGCGTGACTCCCTGTCGCAGCCGGGTCGCGACTGTGCTGACGGACACCAGCTCGTCGCCACCACCGAGTCGGAACGTGATGGATGAGCCCCGTCCACCGAACCGGGCCTCGCCCTCGCTGTCGCTCAGCGCCACAGGGTCTATGCAGACGTTGCGGACGCCGTTCCACTGCATGTGCCGCCGCAGGTACTGCAGGTTCTCGGGCGACGGCTCGAAGGCGCGGACACTGCCGTCATCACCGACGCGACGCGCCATTGCCAGTGCGACATAGCCCTTGTGTGCGCCTATGTCCCAGACCACGTCCCCCGGACAGAGCAGCCCTAGCAGAGCACTCACGCGCTGCTGCTCGAAGGTGCCGGCGAGCGCGCCACGCCCGGCACTCGCGACGCTCCACCAGCGTCCACGGTTCGGCCCGCTGCGAACGCGCAGGCGCGCATGTCCGAGCAGCGCCGCGGCGCCGCGCCGGATCACGCGGGGAAACCTCATGTTCCGCACGCGGCGCTGGACACGCGCCGCATCAGCGGCGCACCGGCTCGGGCGTGGCGCGCCGCACCCAGGCGGACGCCGGGTATGAGATCGGCGGCATCGATGGTCGGCTTCATCATGCAGGTCCTCCGGTATTGTGCCCGATCAGTTGTTCAGCACCCATTGCGCGATCGTCAGATCATAGAAGAGGACCGGATACCCGCTCTCGTTCGCGGCCACCGCCAGGCTGAAGTACACGCTGTCGCGCGGTGCGGCACGCGCGCTGACGTCCGCCGGCGTGTAGCGGCGGTACGACCACCGGCGCAGCCCCCAGGTCGGCTGCGGTACGGCAGGCAGGTGCTGCGGCACCAGCTCGTCGAGCGAGACCGGATACGTGCCCCGCTCTGCCGCGTAGTCGGCAAGGGCCCTCACGATCTCGGTGCCGTGCTGCTTCGACTCTTCGAGCTGCGCGCCGTCCCTGTGTGCGTACAGATACACGGCCAGGCCGGCGCCAACGGCAAGCATTGTGACGACGATCTCCGCCCACGGCAGCTTCCGCGTCACGGCACCTGCCGCGGCGCCCGCTTCCGCCGCGTCCGCAGCAGTGTCACCGACGTGTCACCGAACCGGCGCGTCACGCCACGCGGCAAGCCCTCGTGCTCCACCATGTGCTCGAACACGAGAATCGTGCTGAACGGCACGCGCTGCCAGTACTGCACCACGCGGTCCAGCTTGCGCGAGCCGTACGGCGGGTCCACGAGCGCAATGTCATAGCGGTCTGGAGCCAGTCGCTCGACGAACGGAATCGCATCCCGGTCATAGATGCGTGCCTTCTCGCCCACGCGCAGCGCGGCCACGTTCGCCTTCAGCGAGTGCAGTGCGGAAGGTCCATTCTCGACGAAGTCGCAGTACTTCGCGCCGCGTGAGAGCGCTTCCAGCCCGAGCGCGCCAGTGCCCGCGAACAGATCGACGATGCGCGCGCCGACCAGGTCATCGGCGATCAGCTCCATCATCGCTTCGCGAACGGGCTCGGCCGTCGGCCGCACCCGTCCGGCGGGCGACATCAGTGAACGGCCGGCCCAGCGTCCGGCGATGATCCTCAACGGGATCTCACTCGATGAGCCGCACTACGCCGAGAGCACGCAGCACGCCGCAGTCGATCCGCAGCGCGTCGCCTTCCGTGTCGCCGTACGCACCGGGAGGAAGTACTGCGTAGTCGCCGAAGGTTTCGTACGTGGTGGCGGCCGAGTCGCGGATGGGGATGCGCAGCGTGCGGGCAAGCGTCAGCATCGTGCGCAGTCCATCGTCACGCAGTCGGAGCGGACAGTCGCCACCGCTCGCCCCAGGTGTCACCACGACGAACGTCGGCGGCAGGTTGCTCGCCGACTTCAGTGGTTGCTGCGTCACGGCTGCAGTGCTCGCATCGATGATCTGCGTCTCGTACGTGTGAACGCAGCCGCTCGCCATCAGTGCAGTGGTGAGGACCGCGACCGTGGACGGCGCGCGCATCACTCGCCTCCGCTGCGCAGGTTCTGCAGGATGCCGGCGGCCAGATGCAGGAAGATGCCAATGCCGACCACGGCCAGGCCGAACAGCGGTGCACCCGGCCACCGCTCGACGAGGCCGGTGACATAGATGACGCCGAGCAGCAGGAAGCCTCCGCGAGCAATCATGCCCGTACCCGCCTGCATCGCCGTGATCCGGCCGCGGCGCAGATGCATGACCTGCAGGCCCAGCGACAGCAGCGCCGCAGCGATCAGCACTGCGCCCCACGCCTCGGACCGATCCACGCTCAGCCCTGTGCCCGCATCAACAGCTCGCGCTGCCGCCACTCCTCACGGTCCTCCCGCTGACTCCAGCGGAAGAACACGATCGTGAGCGCGATCCAGAACACGATCATGCCCGGCACCCACATGATCACGCCGCCCAGCTGCTGATCATCCGCCGCACTCAGCGCGAACACGCGCGGCGCCGCCTCGTACCACGGGTACATGGCCCCTTCCGCGAACGTTATGATGGCCGACACGATCGACATCGGTATGCCCAGCACTGCCATGTACAGCAGCCGGGCCGGCGTCTGCAGCCGCGCGAGCTCCGGCACCGGCTCCACCACCGGCCACCACATCAGCGTGGCGACCGCGATGAACATCATGTGCTGGATGATGTGCACGTTGTGATCGACCAGGGCCCAGTTGTACATCGACGGGAAATGCCAGCCGATGAAGACCACGTTGTACGCGGCAAATGCCACCAGCGGCCCCGTCAGTGCCCGCATGGTCGCACGCACCGGCACCGCCCGCAGCAGCCGTCGGAGCGACCAGGGAGGCAGCCCCATCAGCCAGAGCGGTGGAACGATCAGCGTGATGATCAGGTGCTGGATCATGTGCGCGCTGAACAGGTAGTTGTCACTCAGGTCGTGCAGCGGACCGTTCAGCGAAAGGAACAGCAGCACGGTGCCGCCCGTGAACGACACCTGCTGCAGAACGCTCGCCGGCTGAGCGCCTGCGGGGCGCCACCGCACGATAACGTGGTAGTAGGCGGCGACCCACAGCAGACATCCGATGAGCGTCGAGATATGGACCTCGAACCGGGTCCAGGAGAAATCGCCGCCGTGCAGCAGCGACAATGTCGAAAGTCCGGCCATCATTTCCTTCCGCGCCGGCAGTGGATCTGCTCCGGCAGGTGAGCGCAGCCGCGGCGAGTGATGCCAGGCCGGTGAGCCCGTCCCGCTCCCCCGCTCCCCCGCTCCCCCGCTCCCCTAGCTGTGTACTCCGTACTTCGGCAGGACCTGGAACAGGATTACCATGCCGACGACCACCAGCACCGCGAGCGCCAGCGGCAACCAGAATACCCGGCCGAAGATGGGGTGGTCCATCTTCAGGTGCATGTAGTACATGACCACCAGGAAGAACTTGCCGGCGGACAGCACCAGCAGTACCGGCACGAGCACCGGCGCCATCGCATCGATGTAGAAGATCGCGACTTCCACGGCCGTGATGATCGTGAGGATGACGCCGATCAGAACGTACTTCTTCCAGCCGAAGGGCTCGTGCTCCGGATGCTCCGCGTGCACGGCCTCCGCCACGTGTGATTCAGCCATACCGCTACTCCATCAGGTAGATCAGAGTGAAGATCGCGATCCAGACGATGTCGACGAAGTGCCAGTACAGCCCTGCGATCTCGAGCCGCAGCGACTGCGCGGATGCGAGCCGGCCGCGAAACATGTCGGTCCACAGGATCAGCAGCCAGATCACGCCTACGGTGACATGCGCGCCGTGGAATCCCGTAAGCACGAAGAACGTCGAGCCGAACAGGTTCGTGCCGAGCGTGAGACCTTCATGGTAGAAATGAGTGAACTCATAGGCCTGGAATCCCAGGAACATGGCGCCCAGCACGATGATCATCATCGTCCAGAACAGCGCGAGACTGCGCCGGCCGCGCTGCAGGAACTCCAGCGCGAGCACAACCGCGAGCGACGACATCAGCAGCACGAACGTGCTGATCGTCGTCAGAGGGATGTCGAACACATCCGATGGATGTGGTCCGACGACGCTCTGACCCTTGTACACCATGTATGTGGCAATGAGGGTGCCGAAGAACAGCGTCTCCGAACCCATGAACACCCAGAATCCCACCTTCCACGTGTTCAGCCCCGTGGCCGTCGGTGGATGCGCGTCGTGTGCTGCTACCGCCGTGCTCAATCTATCCCCCGCATTGTCCCGCATTCGCCGTTGCAGTTCATGTCCCGCTCCCCCGCTCCCCCGCTCCCCCGCTCCCCATCAGACCGGTTCGTATGCCCAGTTGATCGCGCCGATGAACGTCCACGCGACGCCGATCAGCGGGGCCCACCACAGGTTCGTCATGAAGAGGATGAAGGTCGCCGTCACGCCGACAGCCGTGATGATCGGCCAGTAGGAGCCCGGCGGCATATGCATGTGCGGCTCCATCGCGCCGAATGCGGCCGCCTCGACCCTGCCCTTCTCGAGCCAGAGCGGTTCACGGGAGTGGACGACCGGTATCTGGTTGAAGTTGTGCTCCGCTGGCGGCGATGTCGTTGCCCACTCGAGGGTCGCGGCGTTCCACGGGTTGGTCCCGGCGGGTGTGCCTCGCTTCATGCTCCAGATCACGTTGCCGAACAGGAGCAGCACGCCGATGACCTGCACGATCACGCCCAGGCTGGACAGGAGGTTCAGCGCGCCGAGGTTCAGCTCGGCCGAATAGGTGAAGACACGGCGCGGCATACCGAGCAGACCGATCCAGTGCTGGGGCATGAACGTGAGGTTGAATCCGATGAAGAAGATCCAGAACTGCACCCTGCCGATCTTCTCGCTCATCAGTCTGCCGGTAACTTTCGGGAACCAGTGATGGATCGATCCGAAGATGGACAGGACGAGCCCGCCGATGAGCACGTAATGGAAATGCGCGACGACGAAGTACGTGTCGGTCTGCTGCAGGTCGTGTGGCGAAGTCGCGTGCATGACGCCGGACACGCCGCCGATCGTGAATGTGATCAGCATGCCGATCGCGTAGAGCATGGCCGTCGTGAACCGGATGGAGCCACCCCACATCGTCGCAATCCAGTTGAATATCTTCACGCCGGTCGGAATCGCGATGATCATGGTCGAGATCGTGAAGAATGCGTCGGCAATCGGTCCCATGCCGGTAGCGAACATGTGGTGCGCCCAGACGCCCCAGCCGATGAGTGCGATGAGAGCGCCCGAGTAGACCATGACGGCGTAGCCGAACAGCGGTTTCCTCGAGTACGTCGGAATGATCTCGCTGACGATGCCGAACGCTGGCAGGATCAGGATGTAGACCTCCGGATGGCCGAACATCCAGAAGAGGTGCTGCCACACTATCGGGTCGCCACCCGCCTGTGTGATGAAGAAGTTGGTGCCCCAGAAGCGGTCGAACGTGACGAGGAACAGCGCCACGGCCAGCACAGGCAGTGCAGTGACGATGAGGAAGCTCGTGAACAGTGTCATCCAGGTGAACAGCGGCATGCGCATGAGCTTCATGCCGGGCGCACGCAGCTGGATGATCGTAGTGATGAAATTCACGCCGCCCATGATCGATGCGATGCCGAGCGCCTGCAGGCCGAGCACCCAGAAGTCGATGTTCAGACCGGGTCCGTACTGCGGCGAGGTCAGCGGAGCGTACCCGAACCAGCCGCCGTTCGGCGCGGCGCCGAGCAGGAAGCTGGAGTTCATGAAGAGTGCGCCGAAGAGGAAGACCCAGTAGGACAGCGCGTTCAGGCGCGGGAACGCGACGTCGCGCGCGCCGATCTGGAGTGGCATGATGTAGTTGAACAGACCCACGGCGATAGGCATGCCGACGAGGAATACCATCGTCGTGCCATGCATCGTGAAGATCTGATTGTAGAGATCCGGGCTGAGGAACGTGCTTTCCGGCTTCGCCAGCTGGATCCGGATCAGGGACGCCTCGATGCCGCCGACGACGAAGAAGATCAGGGCCGTCACGATGTACATGAGGCCGATCTTCTTGTGATCGACGGTCGTCATGATGTCCCACACGACGTTCTTCCTGGCGCGCAGGACCGGCGAGTGTACGTGCGTTTCGGTGGTCGCCATCTATCTCTCTACAATCCCTATTTCAGGCTCGACAGGTACGCCGCGACTGCGCGCACCTCCTGGTCCGTCAGACCCGTCGGCGGCATCCCGCCGCCAGCGGTCGTGGTGCCCGGCATCATCGTTCCCGGCTTGATACGCTGCGGGTTCCTGATCCACTCGACGAGATTCTCCTGCGTGTTCTCCATTGCGCCTGCGCCGATCAGCGGTCGGCTGCCGAACAGCGTCAGATTGGGACCGAGCAGGCCGCCGGCCGTCGTGTTCGCAACCGTGTGGCACGCTACGCATGCCGCACTCAGGAAGATCCGCTGCCCATCCGCATACAGCACGGAATCGGGCAGTGGTGCGACGAACGGGTTGCCTGCTCCGGTGGGCACGGGCATCTGACCGATCGTCGCGCGCTGCTGCGCCGCCGGGACGGCCGTGAGCGCTGCTGGCAGACCCGGCTCGGGCTGACCTGCGTCTGCCGTGTCGGCCACGGCTGCGGACGCACCGCCCGCCGCAGCCGCGGCTCCGGGCTGCTCACCCTTGACCTGCCGGACCCACTGCTCGAACGCGGCGGGTTCGACGGCCATGATCGACATGGCCATGATCGCGTGCGCTTCGCCGCAATACTCTGCGCACTGGCCGGGATAATGACCCGGCTCCTCCACCGTGAAGAGCAGATAGTTGGAGTGCTTGGGAGCGACGCCCTCGGGACGACGCGGCAGCGGATTCACGTCACGCTTGCCGCCGATGCGCGGGATCCAGAAGCTGTGGATCACGTCGGCCGAGTGCATCTCGAGCGAGACCGGCCGACCGACTGGCACCCACAGCTGGTTCGCCGTCACGATGTCGTACTCGGGATACCGGAATTCCCACCACCATTGATGACCGATGACCTCGACGACCAGTGCATCGGCGGGCGGCGCGCGCTGCGTATCGAAGACCGCGCGCACGGTCGGCACGCCCATGAACACGATGATCAGCGCGGGCACGATGGTCCAGGCGATCTCGAGCTTGGTGTTGCCGTGAATCTGGGCGGGCTGCGGCGCGCCGGGCTGCTCCCGGAACCGGATCGCAGCGAACAGGATCAACACGATGACGAGGATCAGGATGATCATCGTCCACCAGAAGGTGTTGTAGAACACCTGATTCAGCAGTTCGCCGAACTCGCTGACGGGCCGGAACGTCGTCTGCGGGTAACCATCGCCGGCCCTGCAGGACGCCAGTATGGCCGTCGTGAACAGCAGGAGAGCAGCGGAGCTGAGGCTGCGCCGCGGCCGACCGGTACAACGTCCTGACATTCTCATTCTCTTCGAAGGCTGCGGCGACCCCGGTCGTTTTCCAGGGTCGATTATTGAGTACGGAATGCTATAGCCACGCTATCGACGGGTCAAGCCGAGGGTCGAGCGCGCAACATGCGCAACCGCTCTTCCCTCGGCACCGCCATCCGCTCTACTTTGCGCCGCATGCAGCGAACGGATGTCCTGGTTCTCGGCGGCGGCATGGCCGGCGTCGCTGCCGCGCTCGCAGCGGCGAGCGCCGGTGCGCGCACCATGCTGGTCCGGGCAGCGCCGGGTGCGACCGCGCTGGCAGCCGGCGGCTGGAGCACCGCGCCGCCGCCCGCGATTCAGCAGGCGCTCGCACGGGCCGGCCTCGAGCTCGTGCCCGTCGCGGGCGCACTGCCGCACCCGGACGGTCGCATCGTTGTCGCGAAAGCAGCGCCTCGATCTCATGCCGCGTCGGCTTTTTCCGGCAACGTGGACGACGACGTTGTCACGCTGGTCTGCGGTATCGAAGGCGTTCCTTCCTTCCGAGCGGCAGCGCTCGCAGCGCTGTGGTCGGCGGCTGCGTCACGTCCCGATGGCGCTCGCCATGCCACGGTCGCGGTCCGTCACACTCCAGCCGGCGGCTGGGCACCCGCATCACTTGCGGCGCTGCTGGAGCGGGAGCCGGACGCGCTTGCCGGATCGATCGCGAAGCTAGCGAGGGAGCGCGGTGCGGAGCGCGTCATTGTGCCCGCTGTGCTCGGCATCGATGCGCACGCTCGCGTTCACGCCGCGCTCGAGGGCACAGCAGAGATTCGTGTAGGCGAGGCGCTTGGCACCGCACCGTCGCTGCCGGGCTGGCGGCTCGACCGCGCACTGCAGCGTGCGCTGGGCGAGGCGGCCGTCACCGTCATCGCCGGCCGAGTGACGGACCGGACGGTGCGCGGCGCGCACGTGCAGCATGTTACGGTAACGACCGGTGCGGGCGCGGCCGACGTCGGCGCCGCTGCATTCGTGCTCGCGACCGGCAAGTTCATCGGCGGTGGCATAGCCGCGGACACGCGCTTCACGGAGACCGCGCTCGGCTGCAATGTGGTGCCGGAGCGCTTCGGCCTCACCCTCGACAGCCCGGTGTCCACCCTGATCCTGACCGATCCCGCGCGTGATGAGCCGCAGCCCGTGCTGATGCTGGGCGTACGGACGAACGACGCCGCGCAGCCGCTCACCGGATCCGGCGGCGCGGCGTACAGCAACGTCGTGGTGGCGGGCTCGATTCGCGCCGGCGTGCAGACGGCGCTGCTCGGCCTCGGCGCCGCGGCCCGGGACGGCTGGTCGGCTGGCGCGCGGGCGGCGGCGCTCGCAGCGGGAGGATGATCGAATGGCTATCGGACGCGCGATCGCATGGACGAACCTCGCCTTCCGGTTCGCTGCACATGTGCTGCTGCGGATGCCTGCGCGGCTGTTCCGCGGCGGCGCAGACGCGCAGCGCTTCCGCGCTGCGGTGCTGCCGGAGGGGTACGTCCCGCTGGAACCCGCCGAACGCAGTCTCATGCCCGCGGCCATGAACTGCGTCAACTGCGGCCTCTGTGCGCTGGCCTGCCCGTCGATCGAGAGCGCGCCTGCGTCCGCCTGGGATGAAGCCTGGACGTTCGTGGCCGGCCCGTCCCGCTCGCTCGACCGCGCCGCGGCCGTCGCTGCCGGGCCCATGGAATGCGCCTCGTGCGACGCGTGCGCGGCCGTCTGTCCGATGCGCGTGCCGATCCCGCAAATGGCCGCCATGCTGACGCGGCTCGCCCGCACACCGCTTCGCGGACCGCTGCTGGCCCTGCTGTCCCTCTCTCTTGCGACTCCTCTCATGGCACAGGATCAGACGCGACCGCGCGCCCGCGATGCAGGCATTGTGATCGGCGTGTTCGCAACCGGCGCAGAGAACGCGATCACCGACGTAGCGGGTGTGCGCGTGGGCCACGCGACGGTCCGCGGCGACAACGGCCACACGGGCGTGACCGCGATCCTGCCGCCGGGCACCGATTGGTTCCACAGCCGCGTTCCGGCCGCGGTCGTGGTCGGGAACGGCTTCGGCAAGCTCGTTGGTGTGACCCAGCTGCGCGAGCTCGGCGAACTGGAGACGCCGATCCTGCTGACGTGCACGCTGTGCGTATGGCGTGCTGCCGACGCCATGGTGGACTGGCTGATCGAGCGGCCCGGCATGCAGAACGTGCGGAGCATCAACCCGGTGGTGGGCGAGACGAACGATGGCTCGCTGAACGACATTCGCTCGCGTCCGATCGAGCCTTCCGATGTCGTACAGGCGCTCGAGGCTGCAGCCGGCGGTCCCGTCGATGAAGGCGCGATCGGCGCAGGCGCGGGCACCGTCGCGTTCGGCTGGAAGGGCGGCATCGGCACGGCGTCGCGCATGCTGCCGCAGAGCTACGGCGGCTACGCAGTCGGCGCGCTCGTGCAGTCGAACTTCGGCGGCATCCTCACCATTGCCGGCGCACCCGTCGGCCGCGAGCTGGGTCGCTACTCGTTCCAGCGGCAGTCCGCAGGCAGTGCGGATGCCGACCCGACGCCGGACGGCAGCATAATGATCGTCGTCGCGACCGACGCGCCGCTGGACAACCGTAATCTGGAGCGGCTCGCGGGGCGTGCCCTGTTCGGCCTCGCCCGGACGGGCGCCACGATGAGCAACGGATCCGGCGACTACGTGATTGCGTTTTCGACGGCGGAATCGGTCAGGCGGGTCCCGGGTGAAACGGTGCAGCGCGTCGAACAGCTCGCCAGCGATGCCATGTCGCCGCTGTTCCAGGCCGTAGCCGAGGCGGTCGAGGAAGCGATCCTGAACTCGCTCTTCAGGGCAGAGACGACGACGTGGCGTGACAACACGGTCGAGGCGCTTCCGCTCGATGCGACCCTCGACGTACTGCGGCGGCACGGGCTCCTCCGCTGACGCCGGCCCGCTGCGTCCGGGTCAGCCGATGCCCTGCTGCAGGCGCTCCTGCGCCGACTCCGAGCGGTCCTCGAAGAACGCTTCCAGCTGACCCGCCATCCGCTCCGCATCACGCTCCCCCATGTCGATCAGCCGACCCAGGTAGTCGGGCTGGAACATGAGCATGGACAGGACATCGGGGCTGCGCTGCTCGCGCGTACCGAGCCCTCGCGTCATGAAGCGGAACGCCCACGGCAGCTGCGGCTCGAACTCGGCCGCGAGATGACCCAGGTCCTGCGACGGCCTGACGTTCAGGAAACGGACGGTGCGCATGCCCTTGCGCTTCTCCGGCGGGAGCAGCTCGATGAGCTGGTTCATCCGCTCCAGTCGCGTTGCATCCTGATCTACGAGATCGAGGAACACGGCGTTGAGCAGCAACCCGAGCACCTGTGCGGGCGGCGGGTAGCCGCTCACTTCCGGCACGCTGGACTCGGCAACGGTCCTGTCGTAGCGCGTCGATATGGCCAGGATCCGGTTGGCCCCCAGGTGCAGCGCGGGCGAGAGCGGCGCGGCGAGCCGGATGCCACCGTCGCCGTACCACTCGGAGCCGATCTGCACCGCCGGGAAGAATATCGGCAGTGCGGCCGACGCCATGATCATGTCGATCGTGATCGGCCCCATCGACGTGCGCCGCTGCGGCCGTTTCCACGGCTCTATGTTGTTGCCCTTCAGGAACACGACCGTCTGCCCCGTCGTGTACGACGTGGTGATGATCGCGACTGCCTTCAGTTTCCCGCGCGCGAGATTGTAGTCGACACCGGTGATCTCATGGTTGACGGGCGCGAGCACTTCGTAGAGCAGGTCGCGCAGCGGCTCCGTGTTGAGGAACCCGCGCACGCGCGGCGCGCCGCGCACGCCGCCGGACACGAGCCGCAGCGCCCAGGCCGAAGCGCTTCTGGCGAGCGACCACGCATCAGAACGGAACACCTGCTCCACCGTAAGACTGCGCCACAGCCCCTCCAGCTCGTCCACCGCCTGCCCGAACGTGCCCGGCGTGGTCGCCAGCTTCGCGGTGTTCACCGCGCCTGCGGAGACGCCGGTCAGAATGGGGACTTCGATATGCGGGTAGTTGCGCGCAATCCACTTCAGCACGCCGACCTGATAGGCGCCGCGCGCGCCGCCACCAGTGAGCACGAGGCCGAGCTCGTGTTCGACGGCGGTCTTGGGGTGAACTGCCCCGATGGGCGCTGCGTCGTGCATGCGGAACGCTACCACCAAAGGCCGGCAACTGCCAGAGTCATGCGCCACCGGGCCGCGGCCTCGACCGCAGCTGCACCCGCGGTTACACTACGCGGATGATGGAAGCACTGCAGACGATTCTCGCGGGACCCTGGGGTCCCCTCGCCATATTCTCGCTGCGCATCGTCGACGTCTCGATGTCGACCGTTCGCATCGTCCTCGCGGTACGCGGGCACAAGTTTCTCACGCCTCTGATCGGCTTCTTCGAGGTGCTGATCTGGGTAGTCGCCGTGGGCAGCGTGGTCCGATACCTCGACAGCCCGTTGCACCTGCTCGGCTATGCTTCGGGCTTTTCGGCCGGCAGCCTGGTCGGCCTGCTGATCGAGGAAAAACTCGCGATCGGCTATGCAACGATCCGGATCGTGTCAACGCACGCCGGAGTCGAGCTGGCCGACGCCCTGCGCACCATCGGCTTCGGTGTGACCGAGTTCGCCGGCCACGGCCGCGATGGCAGGGTGGAGATCGTCTACACAGTCTGCAAGCGGCGCGATACCGACCGCGTGCTGGCGGAGGTGGAACGCTGGGATCCGCAGTCCTTCATCACGGTCGAGCAGCCGCGCGAGATCCGCTGGGGCTGGATGCAGTCGTCCCGGGGCGACCGGCTGCGGGGCGGCAGCAACATGCAGAGTATGATGGAGCGCATGGCGGGTCGGCTCCGCCGCTGACTTCGATCAGGCGAGGTCGATCTGCCGCACGTCGAGCACGTCGTCCAGCGCCGCGAGCGATGCCAGCGCCGCTTCATCCAGCCAGCCGTCCATGCTGATCGCAGCGAGTGCTTCCCCGCCCGCCTGCACCCGCGCCTGCTGATACTCTGCTATGTTGATCCCGACGCCACCGAGCAGTGTGCCGACACGGCCGATGACGCCAGGCACGTCGCGGTTGCGCATCACGACGAGAGAGCCGCGCGGCACGACCATGACGCGGTACCGGTCGATGCGCACGATGCGCGGATGCCGACCGGCAACCACCGCGCCCGCGACGCGCGCCTCCCCGGCGGGCGTGCGCAGCCTGACTTCCACGAACTCCTCGTACGGGCCGTGCGCACCGACCCTGCTGCGCTCCACCGTCGTACCGCGCGTTTCAGCCAGGTGCAGAGCATTCACCAGATTCACGGCACCGCGCCCGACGACGTGCTGGAGGGTTCCGGTAACCACAGCCGACGCGACGGGCCGCAACGCGCTGCCGTCCTGACCCGAGTAGCGAATCAGCACGTTCTCGACGGGCCCGTTCGACAGCGCGGCCGCGATCCTGCCGAGACGCTCAGCCAGCTCCAGCAGCGGCCGCAGCCGGCGCATCTCCTCGCCGCCAATGGCCGGCGCATTCACCGCGCGCGTGAGGTCGCCGTCGATGAGCGCCGCCCGCACGGCCTCCGCGATCTCGAGCGCGACGTTGTGCTGCGCTTCGCCCGTCGCTGCGCCGAGATGCGGTGTCAGCACTACATTGTCCAGGCTCCGCAACGGATGGTCCGCCGGCAGCGGTTCCTCCCCGTATACATCGAGCGCCGCACCGGCCAGGTGGCCGGTCCGGACGGCTTCGGCGAGCGCATTCTCATCGATGACACCGCCGCGCGCCGCGTTGACCACGATCGCGCCCTTCTTCATGCGCGCTATTCCGGCCGCGCCGATCAATCCCTGCGTGCTCTCCGTCAGCGGCACGTGCAGCGAGATCACGTCCGCGCTGGTGAGGACCTGCTCGAGTGGCATCAGCTCCATCTCGAGCGCCTCCGCACGCTCGGCGGAGAGGTACGGGTCGTAGGCGTGCACTCGCATGCCGAACGCGCGCGCGCGGCGCGCGACTTCACCGCCTATTCGGCCGGCACCGACGAGCCCCAGCGTCTTGCCGTACAACTCGGTGCCGGTGAAGCTCTTGCGATCCCATTCACCCGCTTTCATCGACCGGTCTGCCGCAGGGATGCGACGGACGCAGGCGAGGATCAGCGCGCACGTCAGCTCGGCAGCGGATATCGTGTTCCCCGACGGCGCGTTGAGCACGGCGATCCCGCGTGCCGTCGCCGCATCGACGTCGATGTTGTCCACACCGACGCCTGCGCGCCCTATCACCTGCAGCACGTCGGCGTGCGCGAGTGCTTCGCGCGTGATGCGCGTGCTGCTGCGGACGATGACGGCGTGCGCGCCCTCGATCGCCCGCGCCAGCTCTTCCCCCTTCAGGCCCGCGCGTTCGTCGAGTGTGAAGCGCGCGTCGCCCCGCAGCGGCGCCAGACCCTCTGCGGAGATGGCATCCGCCACGAAGACCCGGAACGGCCTCATCTCGCGAGCACTCGTCCCAGTACTTCGAGCAGGCCGTTCAGACCATCCAGCGTGTGATCGCCCATGTGGCCGATGCGAATCGTCTCGTCCTTCATCCGCCCGTAACCCGTCGCGATGCTGTAGCCCTGCTGCTTCACGGCTGCCGCCAGCTTCGGCCCCGTCCACCCGGCAGGACTTTTGATCGCAGTGACCGTCGGCGCGCGGTGTGGCGCGTCCGCCAGGATCTCGAGGCCCTTCTCATCGCACCATTGCCAGAGCCGCTCCGCCATCGCGCGGTGCCGCTCGATCCGGTTGTCGATGCCATCCGCCGCAATGCGGTCTACCTGCGCCTTCAGTGCGTACAGCAGCGACACTGCCGGCGTGTTCGGCGTCTGGTTCGTCAGGATGTTGCGCTCGAACTCGAGGAAATCGAAGTAGATACCGCGGTCGTTCTTCTGCATGGCACGCTCGAGGATGTGTGGCTGCGCTACACCGAACGCCAGGCCCGGCGGCAGCGCAAACGACTTCTGCGACCCGGTGAGTATGAAGTCCAGCGCCCATTCGTCGGTGCGGACATCCGCGCCCGCGGCACCTGAAACGCTGTCCACGAGCAGTACCACGTCACCTGCCGCGTGCGTAACCTCCGCCAGCTCGCGGATCGGATTCAGCGCGCCGGTTGACGTCTCCGAGTGCACGACGGTGACCGCGTCGAAGCTGCCGCTCGCCAGCGCACTCTCCAGCATCGCGGGCGTGTGAACCTGCCCCCATTCCACGGCCAGTGACTCGGCGTGAAGTCCGGTTGCGAGCGTGATCTGGAAGAAGCGCTCGCTGAACGCGCCGTTCACCAGGCACAGCACACGTCGAAGCGCGCCGTTGCGCACCGCGCCCTCCATCAGGCCGGTGGCCGACGAGGCACTGATGTACACCGGTCGTGTGGTCCGGAAGATCGACTGCAGCCGCGGCTGGATGTGGCCGATGAGCTCTTCCATCTCCGCCACGCGGTGCCCGATCATCGGCCGGGTCATCGCCTGCAGCACATCCGGATGCACTTCGGTCGGGCCGGGGAGGAAGAAGGTGCCGAACGCCTTGTCCGTCATGGTCTCACTCGTTGGGATATGATGAAGAATGGGGCCTGTACCGCTCTTCGAGCAGCGCAAGCCCCCTGTCATGGAAATCCTGCAGCGATACCGAACGCGGTCGTTCGCCTCCGAGTGCGAGCGCGAACACCGGCGACAGGGATGCCGCTCGCAGCACCACGCCGGCAGCGCCGACGACGGCTTCACGCTCTACCACACCCGCATAAGCCACGAAGAGATCGGCCGCCGCCGCCGCTTCGAGATCGGTCACACCATCGCCGACCATCATCACCGGTCCGTCGATGTCGCGCCTCCAGAGCTCCAGGATATCGCGTTTCCCACCTGACCGCGCGAGCGGCGATGCGGCATCGAAGCCGGCGTATTCTCCCGCATCGTCGAAGGCCACGTCCACCGCCGCAACCGCCGCTGCATCCACGCCGAGCGCGCCTGCCACCGCCAGCACCGCCGGCCGCAGACCGCCGCTCAGGATGCGGACACCGATGTCCTCAGCCAGCAGAGACCGTACGAGCTCCGCCGCGTCCGGCACCATCTCCTGCACGTACCGCCGGCCGAGCGCTTCGACTCGTCCACGGTTCGGGCGGATCAGCTCGAGCCGGCGGCCGTACACCGCCTCCAGCGGAACCGCACCCTGCATCGCAGCAGTCGTCAGCGCAGCAACCTGTTCATGTCGGTCTGCAGCCAGCTCATCGATCCCTTCGATCGCGGTCAGCGTCGAATCGCAGTCGAACACCACCGCAGCGAACCGCATCAGGCGGCCATCCCGCTTTGCATGCAGTCAAACTGCGTGTTGCGACGTGTCCGCAGCAAGGGGCCGTCGTCAGATCTCGGCGACCAGTTCGATGCCGAAGAAGGTCTCGTGCGTGAGAAAGAACTCACCCATGGGCGAAGGCCCGTAATGGTAGCGCAGCATCAGGCGTAGCGAGCGTCCTGAATCGAGGCCCATACCGGCGGCAACGTCGACGGCGGGGTCCCACCCGGTACGCTCGGCCGCCTGCACGTCGCCGCCGAGCCAGAGGGCGAGACGCCGGTCCTGCCACGGGCGCCAGTGGCGGTCGGCACCTGCCCACAGGATGCCCCGGTCGTCGATGTCGAGTGCGTCGAGGAGCGGCTCCCGGTGGAGATAGGATCGGAAGATCCAGCTGACGCCGCCATGTACGCGCGCGTCCAGTGGCAGGTCCCAGGCGGCGAGCAGATCCAGCTGCTCGCCGCCGAACTCGATTCGCTGGGCACCGGTCGCGTTGGCGAACTCATCGCCGATGTGGGAGCTGCGGTGGATGATGGAGGCGCGGCCCGACAATTTCGCCCGGCGCGCCTCGATGCCGCCGCCCACGAACCAGTCCTGCCCCATGTCGTCGCGGCTTTCGTACTCGATGCGGAACCGGGAGAACACGCGTCCGTCCAGCACGAGCATTGCCCCGCCATCTTCCCATTCTGCCAGCTGCACCAGCGGGAATATCACGCCCAGGGAGACGGCGGCGACGACGTCGTGGGCCGAGTCGTCGGGGTCAGGCAGCGTGAAGGCGGGACGTTCCCTCCCCTCCGTCTCGAGCAGGTTCGTGGACAGCAGCGCCACGGCGATGCGCGGGCCATGCGGATCGGCGGCGGGCGTACGGAAATAGCGCGACTCGGGCAGGAACGCACCACCGTCGGGCACCTGCGCCCGTACCTCGGCTGCGGCCGCGGCGCACAGGACGGCACCGAATGCAGCGCGCATGATCCTCACGGTCATTGATCCCTTTCCAGAGGCGGTTGCGCCGGTCGCGGCGCCGCACCATTCTCCCGCGCCGTCAAGCCAACGTCAAGCCGAGGCGTCTGCCGTGCAGGATGGACTACAGGTAACGCACCCGGTTACTGCGGCTCGCGTCACGCAGGACGCGCTCCTGGTGCTCGACGCTGCCGGCGCGGCTTCGCTGGACGACGTGGCGGTCAGCGCGGTGCTCGCCTGGCTCGCCGGCGGCCGCTTCGAGCGCGTTCGCAGAATCCTGCTGCAGGCGCAGCCGGCGCCAGCGCTTCCACTCGTTGCCGCGCGCTACGTGTCCTGGACCGGCGACCTCACCACCGCCGCGGCCGCGTGGCAGTCCGTGCATGCGGCCACCGGACAACTGATCGAGAACGCCTCCGCGGCTGTGGATCCGGAACGGGCCTGGCTGCGCGCGACCACCTTTGTCGAGCTGCAGCGCACCGCTGCCGATCTCGGCGATCCCATGCTTGCCGCGCTGCTGCATCGGCACGCGCGCGGAGGGCCACGACCTGGCAGCGCAGCCCCGTTCACAGGCGCAGATCCGCTCGCCGAGGCAGCGGCCGCGGTGCTGCAGATCGTGCACGCGACGCTCGGCATTGAGCCTGACGCGACACGGCACAGGCTGCGGCTCGCCCCTCGCATGCCTGTGGAACCGCAGAGATTCGCAGCCCGCGGGATCAGGTTTGGCGACGGCAGCGTCGCGTTCGATGCGCAGTCCGAACAGACGGAGAAAGGCGGATGTTACACGTTCCGCGTCGGCCAGGATTCGGGAGCAATACCGCTAACCGTCCTGCTGGAGCCATTGGTGCGCGGTACATTGACCGCGGCATGCGTGGACGGGAAAGCCGCGGAGCTGACGCCGCGTGCCGTGGACCGGGGCACCATCGTCCCCGTCCAGCTGGTTCTCGATGAGGAGCGTACATTGACGCTGATGACGGAACCCGTCGAAGACGACGAAGGCCGCCCACGCGGGTGAGCGGCCTTCGAAAACCATCTATTGCAGCCGCAGCTACCGTGCGGTCATGCGTCCGTCGTCTGACAGCAGCCCGCGCAGCTGCGCCGGTCGGTCGGGAACGGCAGTCCGGATGATGGAGCGGGCGTACGTGATCCGTTCGTCATCGGACAGCCGTTCCACCACCGAAATGGGCGCACCGTAGCGCAGGAGCAACCGCTTGGCGTCCTTCGCGACACTATCGTCCATCGATCCTCCACGTAGGGGTGGCAGTCGGATCGGTAATGTAGGTGAAGCAAGGTCACGCGGCAACTCGACCGCCGCGGGCCCGCAGGTTGCAACAGCCGTCCGCACGGTGCCGGACATGACGTGATCCCCGGGGATGTGAGGGCATGAGGATTCCGCTGGAGTGGTGGAAGCAGCGCGAAGCGCGGCGGCGGTTCATGCCGCGCGCGAAGGCACGCGGGACGGGCACAACAGCGAAGTTCGCCGTGGTAGCGCTCGTCGTGATCGTCGCCGCTGCCGCGCTGCTCGAGCTCAGGCGCGGCACTGGCGCAGAATCGGACGTGATCGCGTATGCGGAGCAGAACCGGCAGGATCCGGTAGACTTCATCGAGGAGATCGCACGCACCCGCCACCTCGTCGTGATCGCCGACATCCCGTCTGCCGCGGCGCCGCGGCGTTTTGCGGCCGATGCGGTCGAGCGTCTCGCCGGCACGTCCGGGCTGGATGTCGTCGCGCTGGATGTGCCGTCGGATGAACAGCCGTATATCGATCGGTACCTGGCGACGACGCCAGAAGACGCGTCCATCCTGCTGGCTCGGCCGGACGCGATCCGCGAGGGCGACGGCGCGTCCCGCGCCCTGCTCGACCTGTACCGCACCGTCTGGCGCGTCAATCAGGATCTGAATCCGAGCCGCCGCATCCGCATCGTCGCTCTCGATCATCCGGACTGGCCGCCGGCGGGGGCCGTGTCGCCCAGTGCAGCCGCACAGCTGTTCGGGCTGCGCGGTCCGCACATGATGGAGGTCATCCATGAACGCGTGCTGACCCGCAGCCCCCAGGCAGTGGTCCTGTTCCTGGTGGACGGCCTGCACGCGCTCCGGAGCGGCGGCGGTCGCGCGGTGACCGGCGGCACGACGCCCGTTGAAGCTGTGTGGCTTGGAACGCTCCTGGCTGAGCGATACCCTCAGGGTCTGTACACGATTCTCACCGACGCATCAGCGTCGAGGGTCGCCTCGCCCGCCGTCGCCACCTACCGTGGCACGGCCGCTGGCGAGGCTCTGCGCGGCACCGACAGTGGGTTCGCGCTGCGCGTGAACGAGACTTTCAACAGCTTCTCCCGCAGCCCGCTGCTGGTGACGGCTACGACAGGGCTCGATTTTTCATTGCAGCCGCGGGCAGCGCCAGTCACCGAGCTCGCCGACGGCTATGCCTATTTCGGCAACTGACGCGATCTTTCCCGACGGCTAGAGCAGCTCGCCCGAGCGGAACTCGCCGCGACCTGCCTGTCCGACGCTGCTCGCCTGCATGCCACCGCGGTCCGGCCGCGGCGACGGTTCGGAGGCGCCCTCGTGTGCGCGGGCAGCAGGTCGTCCATCCTGCGCCAGCCGTTCATTGTCCGACGGCTGCTCACGCTGCCGCGACGGCGGTACGTCCTGCACCCGCGCGGCCTCCTCAGTCAGCTCGCCCAGCAGCTTGGTCATCTGACTGCGACTCATCATGGTCGCCAGGTGGCCGACCAGTCCGAGGGCCAGGGTCGCCCTGTCCGGCACCGTGAGATTCTTGATACGGTGCATGATGTCGCGGATGCCCGCGTTGTCACGGTTGATCGTCTCTGTCGTACGCGGCCCCTGCGTCATGCCAGCTCCTCCGCTTGATAGCCCTCTTCCATGACGGCCTCCGACAACCTGTCCGGGGATACCCGCTCGCCGTGATGTTCGACGAGTGCGCGCCCGGTCGTCAGATCGACTTCCGCACGCGCAACGCCGTCCAGTCGCTCGAGCGCCTGCGTCACCGCGCGCACGCAGTGGTCGCAGGTCATGCCAGTGATCCTCAGGGTCGTCGTGGTCATTGTCGCCTCCTCCGGCGGAGCATGCCAGAATCAGGCCTCTGCATCAAGCGCTGCGCGGCCATGGCACAACCCCTGTATGAGCCGAAGGAATGCGGAAGACTGACGAGCAGGACTGGTGGCGCCGCACGGGCGACGCCGGAAAGGGATTCGTATACCTGGGTGTGAACGGCCGCCGCCTCACCGCTGCGGCGACGCTGAGGCGGATCCAGGCGCTGGTGATCCCGCCGGCATGGACCGACGTCCATATTTCGCCGGACCCCGACCGCAAGATCCAGGTGTGGGGCTTCGACCAGGCTGGCCGCAGGCAGTACAGGTACAGCCGGGGTCACGAGGCGGCGAGGGATCTTCGGAAATGGAAGCGCGTGATCAGGGTCGCGCGCCTGTTGCCGCTGCTGCGCGAAGGGACCAATGCGCACCTGCGCCGCCGCAAGCTGGACCGCGAGAAGGTCCTCGCAACCGTGGTGCGCCTGATGTGCCGCGCGTACTTCCGTGCGGGCAGCGAGCGGTACGCGGTGCAGAACCGTACGTTCGGCGTGTGCACCCTGGCGAAGCGCCATGTTACGGTCGCCGGCAACTGCATCGTGTTCGAGTACTCGGGCAAACGGAGCCTGGAACAGCGGCAGGTGGTTGCCGATACGCCGCTCGTCGAGATCATCGAGGAGCTCCAGGCGCAGCGGGGCGCTCGCCTGTTCAAGTATCCCGTGGGTGCCGGCGCGAAACAGTACCGCCCCGTGACGGCAGCGCACGTGAATCGCTACCTCCGCGAGATCCTGGGGGAGCGGTGCACGTCGAAGGACCTCCGCACATTCGGCGGCACCGTCCGGGCCGCGACGATCCTGGCCGACATCGGCCCGGCGAAGTCCGCACGGGAGGCGGCGCGGAACGTGGCGCTCGCGTGCAATCTCGTCGCATCGGAGTTGGGCAATACGCCCGCCATCTGCCGGAAAGCCTACATCCACCCGGCCGTTCTGGAAGAATACGAGCAGGCAGGCCGCACCATCGAGACGGTGTCGAGCCGCCATCGTGCCCGCCCCGGTGTGGCAGCAGAAGAGCCGGTCGGCTGGTACCCCGAGGAGCTCGTGCTCATGCAGTTCCTGGAGCGGTACGGCTGACGGGCGGCCCCTCCTTCAGCGAAGGCTCACGCCGCCGGTCGGGCGCCTTTACCGTGAACAGTCGGAAATTCATGCCGGCCGCCTGGAGCAGGGGGTAGGCGACATTGAAGACGGGAATGCCGCCGGGCGTGTGCCCCTCGAGCGTCCCGTGATGCGCATGGCCATGGAAAATCGCGGCGGCACCCGCCGTCTCGAGCGGCTGCAGCAGCCGGGAGCTGCCCATGAACGGGTATATCCTCTCAGGCTCGCCGAACACCGTTTCTTCGATGGGCGCGTAATGCAGCAGCACGACCTTCGCCTCGTCGCCGAGGTGATGCATGGCCTTTTCGAGCTTCAGCGCCTCATCGAGGGCGGCGTTGACGAAGTCCTTGATGAGCTGTTCGCCGAAAGGGCCGAGTGCTGCGCGGCCGAATCCGCCGGCGAAGCCCTTCGTGCCGGCGAACCCGACGCCCTCGATGACGATGTGCGTGCCGTCGAGCACGGTGACGCCGCTCTCGGACAGGATGTCGGTACACTCCTGCTCGGCACCGGATTCGCAGTCGTGGTTGCCGAGCACGGCGACGATCGGCAGCTCGACACCCGCCAGCTCGTCGACGAATGCGCGCATCTGCTCCGGCCGGCCGTGCGTCGTGAGATCACCGCAGAGCGCGAGCACATCCGCGTTCTGGTGCACATCCGCAAACAGGTCGCGAAGCGAGCCGTGCCGCGAACCGTCGAAGTGGGTATCGGCGACCGCGGCAATGCGCAGCGCGCGCTGTCCCTCACTCAACAGGCGCCTCCTTCTCCTGCCACACGTCGCTCGCCGTGATCTCCTTCACCTCGTCGAGCTGCCGGGTCGCTTCCGTCGCCTCGGCGCGCGGGTCACGGAAGCCCCACTCGTTGACGTCGATGTTGTATGAGAACCGCGAGATCAGAGTGCCCTGGCACACGTCGCTCTCGCCGACTTCCTGAATCGCGGCTTCCGCGGCGTCGTACAGCGTGCGGCGCACCCACTGCGGGATGCGCGGCCGGTGCCCCGGGTAGACGAAGTCGAACAGGTGCACCTGCGCGAGCAGCAGCCGCCAGTGTGGTCCGACGCGCTGCAGCAGCCGGTTCCAGTCCAGCTCGTCGCCGCGGCACACGATCAGGTGCAGTATGTCCGATACATCCGAGCGGTGCCGCTCCGATACGAAGAGCCGGTGCCACAGCAGCTCCTCCGGCGGTGCGACGCGGACCTGCGTGCCGGCGAGGATGCCAGCGCGTGCATGCGTGATCCAGCCGGCGTCGATGAACGACAGGCCGTTACCCGTGCCGAAGATGATATCGATCTGCTTGTCGCCCCACATAGCCTTGGCGAGCCAGTGCGACTGCTCCAGGTGCGTCCGGAACCCCGCACTGCGCAGCACGCGAGCGGCGGGCACCACGTACTCCGGCTCCACGAAGAGGTCGAGGTCCTTCGTCTGACGGTAGATGCCGGTGTACTCGTACAGCGCATAGAGGCCGCTCACTATGTACGGCACCGCCTCCCGGTTCAGCGCCTCAAGCGCACGGCGGTACACCTCCCGCTCGGCTTCAGGTATCCAGAATTCGCCGTGCGTGAGTGATTTACGCTCTTCGCGCGTGATGTCGCCGTGTTCCAGTCCGGCCGGCGCGTCTGCCTGGTTCTCCCTCATCACTCTCAGCCCTGGGCGGCGCCGGAATGGACCGCATTGTGCGCGCGAGGAGCAAGGTTCGCGCCGCTACCCCGGCCCCTCACCGGTCGTTACCTTCGTCGCATGTTCGAGGACTGGAAGCAGGCGTGGCGTCAGGCGGTGGACAATTTCCACCGCGAGCTGACCGGCGGCGAAGCCGGGGCCGCGCCGCGCGTCAAGGCGATGGAGCGCGAGCTGATGTCCGCGAGCGGAGCGCTGCTCCGCCTCGACGAGGAGCTCGGCCGCGTCCGCAGGGAGGCCGACGACGAGCTGTCGGCGCGCTCGGTCTGCGAACGGCGTGAGCGACTGGCGCGCGCTGCCGGTGACGAGGAGACCGTGCGCGTTGCGGCGGGATTTGCTGCGCGCCACGCCGAGCGCGCGGCCGTGCTGCAACGCAAGATCGCGGTACTCGAGGACGAGCGTGCGCTGCTCGCCCGCGACCTGGCGCAGATGCGGCAGGCTGTATCGGAGGTGCCCGCCGCACCGGAGCCACCCGCCGCGCCGCGGCGCACGGCCGGGCTCGAGGAGCACGGGGATCACGAATTCTCGCGGCTGGAACAGGATGCGCGGGAACGCGCCGCCGGTGAGCGGCTCGAGGAGCTGAAGCGGAAAATGCGCGGCTAGTGTTCCGCCAGCGGCTAGTGTTCCACTACTAG
>JBBEBA010000082.1:0-13252 GCA_040882575.1 Gemmatimonadota bacterium | reverse complement strand
CCGCCGGTGCGCCCTAGAAGACGACGCCCGTATCGCGCTTCTTCACGACGAACAGACCTTCACGTGAGCTCGACACGATGACCGTGCCGCTCGGGAAGAACGGGTAGTTGCTCCATGTGCCGCTGAAGCCGGGCTCGTCCGGAAGGTAGGGCGCGGTGTCGAAGTAACCGACCTCCACGGGATTGCCCGGATCCGAGATGTCGATGATGCGCAGGCCGGCGCGGTAGTTCGACTGGTACATCAGGTTGCCGCGAACGTAGAGATTGTGATCGCTCGCGCTGGTCGTGCCCATGAACTCGGTGTGCAGCTTCGGGTCGTCGAGCCGGGCCAGGTCCCACACGATGGTGCGCGTGCGCTCGACCGTACCGGCCAGCTCGTCACCCTCGTCGTTCATGAAGAAGTAGCGCTGGTCATCCGTCAGCCAGCCCTGGTGCGTGTAGCCCGGATTCGGATACGCGGCACGTGACAACGCGACGGGGTTCTGCTTGTCCGTCACGTCTGCGATGCTGAGCGAGTTCTCGTTCGAGCCGAGGCAGATCTCGTGGCCGGTGAACCGCTCGTCCGGCCCGCGATAGACGACGCACTGCGCGTCGTGCGAGTAACCCGTGCTCGCGCGGCCCGTCTGCGGGTCCGCGAAGCAGCCGGCGAACTTCGGGTTCGCCGGCTCACGGATGTCGATCATGTGCAGCCCGCCACCGCACGTCTCGCCGCCCGCGCTGCTGCCGACCGAGTACGCGAAGCCGGTCTCCTCGTTGATCACGATGTTGTGCGCACTGTTCATCTCGGTGTAACGCGCCGTCGGCTCGAATCGGACTGGCGCATTGCGCACGTTGCGGAGCTGCGTGAGATCGAACACCTGCATGCCGTGTGCGCCGGCAGCATCCGCGACGATGTACGCGTGGTCGCGGTAGACCTTGATGTCGCGCCACGTCGGCGACGGCGGACCGCCCGGCGTCTGGGGCAGCTCGCCCAGGAACACGGGGTTCACGGGGTCCGTGATGTCGATGAATGCGGTGGCATCGACGCGGCCGGCGAGCGCGTACTCACGGCCCGTCTGCGGATCAGTCCAACCCCAGATGTCGTTCATGCGCGTGCCGCGGCCGTCCAGGCTGACGTCCGTAGGCGACAGCATCGAGAGCAGCTCCACGTCCCCGCACGGGAACAGCTCCGCGGTGCCATCCTCGCCGCACTTCACCTCGCCGCCCGTCACCTTCGCCAGCACGTCCGGCGGGCTCTTCAGCAACGCGCGCTGCTGCCACGCATTGCTGGCATCCCGTTCGAACACGAACACGCTACCCGCGCCGTGGTCCATGCCGGTCGCCCCGACCGCGACGATGCCGTCACGTGCGACGATGGTGGTGCCGAACGCGTCGCCGGGGTCCGTCGTGTCGGGTGTGATCCGCTGGGCGGCCTGCCAATCCGCCCCCCCGAGGCGGAACACCTGCACCCAGCCGGTTGCCGGGCCGCGGCCCATCGGCGCGCCGAGCAGAATGTCGTTGCCGTCCAATGCTACCGCGCTGCCCAGCCGGTCAGCGGGCGTGCCCGTCGCCGCCAGCGGCGTCCACTCCTGCCACCTATCGGACCTGCCGTTGCGAATGAAAAGGTACCCCCCGCCACTGCCGTCACCGCTGCCCGGAGCGCCGATGAGCGCCAGGTCATTGCCGTCGTCGCTGCGGTTGGCGACGCGGGCCCGGGTGCGCGCGTCGATGGTGCTGCCGAACGCGTCGCCCGGCTCACCCGCCTCGGGCCGGAAGACTGCAACGGAGCGCCACTCTCCGGGCGAGATCACGTGCACCTCGCCCGCGCCCTCGTGCGCACCCGGCGCGCCGACGAGCACGCGGTCGTCGATGAAGTCGATGGCCGAGCCGAACGCGTCGCCCGCCGCACGCTCCGCCGCTGTGATCCGGGTGCTGGCCGACCACGTACCGTTCGCACCCCGGCTGAACGCGTAGATCGCGCCCGGTGACCGCTGCTGCTGCTGGGCGCGGCGCCCGCCGCCGCCCGCGGCGGGAGCGCCGACCAGCAACCAGTCGCCCGAGGCGGCCATGGACGCGCCGAACTGCATGGCGGGCGTCGCATCTGCCGGGGCCTCTATGACGGCCTCGTGCCGCCATTCCGCGCCGGTCCGGCCGTACACGTGGATCCCCTCATCGCCGATCACGAAAAGCCTCGAGCCGGCGAGGGTGACGCCCGCGCCGAAGCCGTCGCCGCGCTCCGGCGAAGGGGACTCCAGGCGCGCGGCCTGCTGCCACTCGACGCCGGACCGCCGATACACATAGACGCCGCCCGGCCGGAAGCTGTTGTTCGGCTCGCCAACAAGGATTTCGTCCGTGCCGATGGCGACGGAACCGCCATACCCGCCGCCCTGCGCCCACACCGTGGCGGGCGCAGCGGCGGGCAGGAGCGCCAGGATGAGCGTCAGCTTGAAGACTCGCATGGGAATTTTCTCCATCGGGGCGCACCGCGGGAGCCTGCCGGCGCGGGAACGTGACGGTAGCGGATCAGAATACTGCCCGCGCACCCGTCCGCCAAGGTCAGAAGCCGAAGCGGATGCCCACCGAGATGATCGGTAGCACCTTCACGTACTTCCGCACCTCCGTCTCGATGTCCTCGCGCTCTGCATCCAGCCGGTCCTGGAATTCCGCGTTCTGCGCGGCCGGTCCGGTCGCTGTGAGCGTGACGTTCTGCTCGCCGAGAAACGCCGCGCCGAAGTCGGCGAAGATGCCGATGCCACCGCCCGTGTGGCGGCCGAGTCCGATATTGGCGTACGGTGCTGCCGCGCCGTGGTCCAGCTCGCCCCGGACGGTGCCCGCCTCCTCATCGGTGTACTCCTGTCCGTCGATGACGACCGTGCCACCCGTATACTGGGCGTCGAACTGCGTCTCGTCACCGATCATGAGCATACCGGCGCCGATGCGGAAGTCGAGCCAGCCCGGATAGAAGTCCACGCCCGCATTCAGCAGACTCGACGGCGGCGTGATCTCGTATCGCCCGTCAGTCAGCTCGCCCGTGATCGAGAACGGGTACGTCCCGACACCCGCGCGCACTGCGAAGTTGTCGGAGATCTGGTATGCGGCTTCGCCGCCGAACCCGAGCGTTCCGGCCCGCGCGGCGACGCCAAAGCTCTGGGCGGACGCTACCGCGGGGACCGCCAGCGCGAACGCTGCGGTGATCAGATGCCTGCACAACATCGGCTTCCTCCATTGATCGATTCGGTCGAACGCGCCGCGGCTGCAGCGCGCCTCCACGATGCAGGCGAGTGCAGTGAAAGGGAAGGCCCTTGCCCGGGCCGGAAACTGTTTTCCGTACGGTGCGCAAACAGTTGTGGGAAAGGCGCGATCGAGGCGCCGGCACGACGGCGCGGTTCGCGACGGATAACCGCGGCGGGCTGCGGTCTGAGGCCGGGCTCCACACCCTGCACGACGGCGCGGCACCGGGTGTGCCTGAAGTGAGGGTCATGCGCAGAATTCGAGGCTCCTTCCATCTGGCGCTCACCGCCGCCGGTACCGTGCTGGTCGGCTATGCAGTGTTCGGCATCGACACGATGTACGACCGCATGCTCGTCGTGGCGCTCGGGCTCGTGCTGATCGAGGCAGGCATCTGGCGTGTAACGCAGTCGCTGTTCCCGAACGATCGAGAGTACCGGCCCCTCCGGAAGGAGACCGACTACTTCGTCACGCTCGTTCGGCGCCTGAACTCCGCTGCCGTCGCCGCACAGCGCGGGACTGCATCAGGCCAGCGCGATCTGCAGACGGTGAACGAGGAGATGCATCACTCGGTCGATCGCATGCTGCGGCTCGCCGGACTGACCGACGAAGATCTCGGCTTCCGCTACCGCCCCGCCAGGACCCCGCTCCCTGCTGAAGCAGACCTCGCCCTGAGAAACTGACCCGGACATCCTTGTCGCAGGCCCCATGGACAGCGTAGAGTGCGTGCGCACTCACTGAGGTCCTGCAGCAACGAGGTGTCGATGCCGGTAGCAGGCACGCTGTCGCGTGGCTGTGTCTTGTTCGTGCTGTCCGCCTGTGCGGGTGAGACCGGAGGAGTGACCGAGCGCGCCACCGCCGTGGTGCGCGACAGTGCCGGCGTCCGCATCGTCGAGAATCGCGCCGTCGATGATGCCGCGCCGCTCCTCCGACTGACTGCCGAGCCGCTCGTCCAGATCGGCTCCGTGGAGGGCGCGCCGGAGTACCAGCTCTACCGCGTCATGGCCGTTGCGCGCCTGTCGGACGGCAGCATCGCGGTCGCGAACATGGGCAGCCACGAAGTCAGGTTCTACAATGCCGCAGGCCGCCACCTCCATTCAGCCGGCGGCGAAGGTAGCGGGCCCGGCGAGTTCCGTGCGATCTCGTACATGCGCACACTCGCGGGCGACACACTGCTCGTGTTCGACTTCGGCAACCGCCGCCTGTCGCTGCTCGCGCCCGATGGCACGCACGTGCGCGACTACGCTCCGCGCCTGCCCGCCGGCCAGTCGCTGCAGCGCGTGATGGCAGCCTTGCCGGACAGCACGCTGCTCACTCTCGGCACCGCTGCGCCACCGTCCCGCTCCGCCGACCTGGGCAGGGACAGCGTACCATTCCTCATCCTCGAGTCGTCCGGCGTGGCGCACGACACGCGCGTCTATCCGGCATCGGACCGTCGCATCCGGGTCAACGAGAGCGGTGGCCGCGTAACGAGCATACAGGTGGCTCCCGTACCTTTTTCCCGTGCTGTGCACACGGCCGCTGCCGGCGACGCATTCTACATCGGTGCCGACGAGACCTTCGAGATCCACCGGTACGGTGCCGGTGGTGCCCTCACCACCATCATCCGGCGCACAGACGTCCTGCCGCAGCCGGTCACGGACGACCTTCTCGCGAGACACATCGACAGGGAGCTGGCGCAGAACCGGCAGGCCCCGGGCGGGCCGCCGGGGGCGGGCGCCGACCCGCAGGTCCTGCGGCAGCGCCTGCTGACAGCACCGCGGATCGCGGCTCTGCCCTCATACGACGCGCTGGCGGCGGCCGCGGACGGCAGTTTCTGGGTCAGGCACTACGTCCCGCCGGGGGATACGGCCGAGGTCACGCGGTGGTCGGTGTTCGACAGCGACGGCCGCATGACCGGCACCCTCGAGGCGCCTGCCGGGTTCCAGCCCATGTACATCGATGCGACGGCCGTCGTGGGCGTCGCGCGCGACGACCTGGATGTCGAGTATGTCCGCGTCTACGGTATAGAGCCGGTCGCCGCCTGAACCTCGGCCGCGGCTGGCGGAGGCCGGTGCCTGCCTCGTATGATTCCGCATCACCCTCATCAGGAGATCGCCCCATGCTTCGCATGCGCCTGGCTGCGCCGGCCGCGGCCGCCCTCGCTCTTTCCTTCCTGCTCGTCAGCGACACGTCCGCCCAGTCGGAGACGTCCCGCGCGGTCGCCGATGGCGGCATCTCGGTGACCGGCTGGACCGGCGTCGTGGATGCCCGCGAGGCGGCGGAAGGGCTGACTCTGCAGAACGCTCGCCTGGCGAGCGACGCCGGCGTCCTTCACGTGACGACCGGGCCGGCCATCACATACTGGAATCCGGAGAACGCCGCGTCGGGCAATTACACGGTCAGCGCGACGTTCACCGAGGCCGAGTACATGAGCCTGAACACCCACCCTCATCCGTACGGCATCGTGATCGCCGGCAATGGCATGGGCACGGCAGCGCAGAGCTACCTGTACTGCGCCGCGTACGGCAATGGCTCGTTCATCGTGCGGGGGTTCGGGCCCGAGCCGTTCCAGATGAACGGCCGCCGCGCCGAGCCGAACGACGCTGTCAACAAGGCAGCCGGTGAGGGTCAGCCGGTCACGCAGCAGATCGCGCTGTCGGTCCGGGACGGGAAGGTCGAGTGCGCGATCAACGGCACCGTCGTCGCCAGCTACGACCGCGCTGCGGTCGTGGCCGACGGCAAGCTCACGTCGACGGATGGCACGTACGGCGTCCGGTTCGCGCACAACACTTCGGCCACGGTCAGCAATCTGAGCGTGACGAAGCACTAGCAGCGATCGCAAGTGCCGTCGCTGCTGTTCCCCACGGGCGCGTCCCCGCGGCTCGCGGGCACCGGCACGTTCGCCTGCCCCGAGTGCGCGGCGACGCGACCCTGCACGCGTGTCGTCGTCGGTCGTGTCGTGCGACTGTTTGCCGTGCATGTGACCGTCGGATCGTACGGCGAGTACATCGAGTGCGACGACTGCCTGTCGACCTGGCGTCCGGAGGTGCTCGCGTTCGACAGCCACGAAGCGCGCGCCGTCATCGCGTCTGAATACCAGCACGCGCTGCGTCGCGTCCTCGCGCTCCTCGTCATCACCGATGGGCGAGTTCGCGACGCGGAGATCACGACCGTCCAGCGCATCTACGAGGCGGTGACCGGCACCCGCCTCCGGCGCGAGGAGGTGCTGGCCGAGATGGAGGAAGTGCGCCTCCATCCGGTCACCGTAGCGAGCTACCTGGCACGCGTGGTCGGCCGTCTGAACGAGCGCGGCAAGGAACAGGTGCTGCGCGGCGCAGCCATGGTGTCCGGCGCGGACGGTGAGGTCCATCGGACGGAAGCAGGCATGATCCACCGCCTCGGCGCGGTGCTGAAGCTCGACGACGCGCGCATCGCCGCTGTGCTGCGCGACTTCACCTGACTATCTTTACGCCGACCCGAACGGAGGCGGAAGATGGAGCAGGACGGGATGGAAACCGCGACGCTCGCGGGCGGCTGTTTCTGGTGCCTCGAGGCGGCGTTCAGCGAGTTGCGCGGCGTGCGCCGCATCCAGTCCGGATATGCCGGCGGCACTACAGGGAACCCCACGTACGAGCAGGTCTGCACCGGCAGAACCGGCCACGCCGAGGTCGTGCAGGTCGAATTCGATCCCCATGTGATCAGCTACCGGGACCTGCTCGGCGTTTTCTTCACGATACACGATCCCACGACACCGGACCGGCAGGGTGGTGACATCGGGACGCAGTACCGGTCAGCGATATACACTCACTCCCGTGACCAGCAGGCCGAAGCGGAGCGCACGATCGCGGAGCTGGAGGAGCAGGGTATCTGGCAGGGCATCGTGACGGAGGTCGAGCCGCTCGGCCCGTTCTGGCCAGCCGAGGACTACCACCGCGACTACTACAGCCGCAATCCTGCGCAGGCCTACTGTAGCGCCGTGATCGCGCCGAAGGTGGCGAAGCTGCGCAAGCAGCACATGGACAAGCTCCGCGCGTCCTGACGCGGCGGTGCGGTTTCTGCTCTGAACCGTGCAGGACCCGGCACACGGAGGCGGACAGATGCGGTGGCAAGGCGGGCGTCGGAGCGGCAACGTTCAGGACCGGCGGGGCAGGGGCGGCATGATTGCGGGCGGCGGACTCGGCGCGGTCGTCATCACCGTGATCGCACTGCTGCTCGGCGTGGACCCCGGTGCCATCCAGACGGGCGGCGCCGGCCCGGCAGGCGAGGTCGAGAATGTCACGCCCGGCGAGTTCACGGGCGTCGATGAGGCCGCGGACCGGGTATCGGTCATCCTGGCCGACACCGAGGACACGTGGAACATGCTGTTCGCCGGGCGCGGCATGGAGTATCCCGAGCCGGAGCTGGTCCTGTTCACCAACGCCGTGCAGTCACAGTGCGGCATTGCCGGCTCCGCGGTGGGTCCGTTCTACTGCCCGCAGGACCAGAGCGTCTACATCGATCTCGGCTTCTTCGACGAGCTGGCCCAGCGGTTCGGCGCGCCGGGCGACTTCGCCGAAGCCTACGTCATCGCGCACGAGGTCGGACATCACGTTCAGACCGTGCTCGGCATCTCGGAGCAGGTACGCGGCGGTCAGTCGGGCGTGTCGCAGGCGGAATCCAACGCACTGCAGGTTCGCATGGAGCTGCAGGCCGACTGCCTCGCCGGCGTTTGGGCCTACCACGCACAGGATCAGCGGCAGGTGCTCGAGCCCGGCGACATCGAGGAAGCGCTCGGCGCAGCTGCGGCGATCGGTGACGACCGGCTCCAGCGCCAGGCGGAGGGGCAGGTTCAGCCGGAATCGTTCACGCATGGCACATCCGCGCAGCGTGCGGAGTGGTTCGGGAACGGCTTCAGGGCGGGGCGCATCGAGGACTGCGAGACGTTCGGGTAAGTCACCGGAGGTGCCACTGCAGGAACGTCCACGTGCGGTTCCACGAGTCGATCTGTTCGGGTGAGTCTTCCCGCTCGAGCGTCTGACGATTGACGCGCCGGCTGAAGGTGTGGCCGCCGCTGGCCGGGCCCGGCGTCGGATCGACGTAGATCTTCGTCTCCGCCAGATCCGGCTTCAGCGCGCGCAGAGCGTAGATCAGCATGCCGGCCTCCTCGAAGTCGACGTCCGTGTCGTTGGTCGCCACGTGCACCAGAACCGGCACCTGCAGCTGGTCAACGTGATAGAACGGCGACCGCTCCACGTAAATGTCACGCTTCTCGAACGGCAGGCCCCGCACGCGCGCCTGCGTTGAGAAAATGCGCTGGTAGGGCGGCCCCTTGTACGACAGTCGGAAGATCAGGTTCGTCACCGGCACGATCGCGACTGCGGCGGTGAACGGGTGCGGGTTGCGCATGGTCGCGAGCAGCGCGATGTACCCGCCGTGGCTCCAGCCCATGACCGCGACGCGCGCAGAATCCACGTGCGGCAGGTTCTCCGCGATCCATGCGTGCGCGGTCACCACGTCGTCCACCTCGTAGCCGCCGTAGTCGATCGCCTTGTGGTGCGCCGCACCGTAGCCCGTGCTGCCGCGGTACTCCGGCGCGACGACGACGTAGCCGCGCTCCACCGCTTCCCGGATGAATGGCCAGTAGTTCTGGTCCCAGTTGCCGTGCACGCCGCCGTGTACCCAGACGAGCGCGGCGCGCGACGCGTTGACGCCCCTGTCCAGGGGCTGGAAGACGTAGGTGGGTATGTCCATGTCGCCGATGCGGCTGCGATAGGTGACCTTGGAATAGTCGAGCACGCCGCGGCTGAGCGCTTCGAAGGTGCTGTCAGTCCTCGCCTTCTGCAGGATCGCCGCATGGTAGTCTGAGAAGGGATGGTCTTCATGGCGGGTGCTGACATGGAGCGCCGCGGCGCGTGCTGAGTCCACCGCCTGCTGCGCCAGGGCCGCATTGGTTGCCCCCGCCGCTGCGGCAGTCATGCACGCGGCTGTCAGCGCTCGCGCCAGACGTATCACTGCTCGTGTCATCGGCTTCCCCCGGGTTGACTGGAAGCCTTACCGTGCGGGCCGGCGACGGGCTCCGCAAGTAGGTGCAAGCGGCTCTCCGAACTTCGACTGCCGCCCGGTGTAGTCATCCGGCTATGCCTGAATGCGAACCTGAAACCCACCTGACGTGCGATGCCGCGCCTGCCGTGAGGCGGCGCGACGTTGCACTGCGCTTCGTCCAGCTCAACCTCGGCCTGTTTGGCGTCGGCCTTGCCATTGCGCTCTTCATCAGGAGCCAGCTCGGCCTCGGCCCCTGGGACGCGTTCCATTACGGGCTCCACCTGCAGACGGGCCTGAGCGTTGGCGCAGCGAGCATCGTGACCGGGCTCGTGATCGTGTTCACGAACCTGGTGCTCGGCGTCAGACCGGGAGTGGGCACCCTGCTGAACATGGTGCTGATCGGCGTGTTCATGGACCTGCTGCTGGCGGTCGTGCCGGATGCCGCGTCGCTGCCCGTAGCCGCCGCGTACTTCGCAAGCGCGATCCTGCTCTTCGGCCTCGCCTCCGGCGCGTACATGGCGGCCGGGTTCGGACATGGTCCGCGTGACGGAATGATGATGGCCCTCACGCTGCGAACGCGCCGGTCGGTACGAAGCATTCGCACGATGATCGAGCTCAGCGCGCTCCTGCTCGGCTGGCTGATGGGCGGTCCGATCGGGATCGGCACGGTGCTGGTCACCACGACCATCGGCCACTCCGTGCATTGGGGCCTGCGCGTATTCGGAGCGTTGCCCGGGCGTTCGACGCGGGGCACGGCGACGCGGTCGGAGGCGACCCGGTCGTGGTGGCGGCTGCGGATGCGGCGCGCCGCCTGATCCAGTGACCTTGCGCGGCGCGGCCGCCCGGGCGTCAATTACCCTGCAGTACCCTCCGCCCACCCCAACAGGGGATCGAGATGAGCATCTCCCGCCCCGCGGTCCTCGCGGCGCTGCTGTGCGCCACCATCGTCGTGCAGGCTTCCGCCCAGCAGCACGAGAACGGTGGGTCGGTGGCCTCAGCGCGCCCGGCCGGCCTGCTGGATCCGCTGTTCGAGTCGCTGGAATGGCGGTCGGTCGGGCCGGCAAACATGATGGGCCGGGTCACGGACGTCGAGGGACTACCGAGCCCGTCGAAGACGTTCTACGTCGCAGCCGCCGCGGGCGGCATCTGGAAGACGACGAACAATGGCACCACGTTCCGTCCGCTGTTCGAGAACGAGCGCACCATCTCCATGGGTGACCTGGCGATCGCGCCGAGTGACACGCTGCAGATCTGGGCGGGCACGGGCGAGGAGGACTCGCGCAACTCGATCTCGCCCGGTCGCGGCATCTACAAGTCTGCGGACGGCGGCCTGACGTGGCTGCTGATGGGCCTCGAGCAGACGGAGACGATCAGCAGGATCGTGGTGCACCCGACGAACCCGGACATCGTCTACGTCGCAGCGCTCGGCGCGATCTGGCGGTCGAACCCGGAGCGCGGGCTGTACAGGACGACGGATGGCGGCAGGACCTGGGCGCTGTCGAAGTTCGTCAGCGACAAGGCGGGCTTCATAGATATGGCCATGCACCCGCGGGACCCGAACGTGCTCTTCGCCGCGAGCTGGGAGCGCGTGCGGACGCCGTACTCGCTCTACAGCGGTGGGCCTGGCAGCGCGCTGTGGAAGACGACGGACGGCGGCGCGACGTGGACGGAGGTCGCGGGCGGCGGCTTCCCTGAAACGGTGAAGGGGCGCATCGGCATCGACATCTCCGACAGCAACCCCGACATCATGTACGCGCTCGTCGAAGCGGAAGCGCCGGCTGGGGAGGACGGCGGCTGCCGGGCAGCGAAGGCTGGCGGCTGCGGCCTCTATCGCTCCGAGAATGGCGGCCGGACGTGGGAGTGGCGAGCGCCGCAGAACGTCCGCCCGTTCTACTACTCGCAGGTGCGCGTGGATCCGGCCGATCCGGACCGCGTCTACTGGTCATCCACGCCCGTACAGTACAGCAACGATGGCGGCCGCACGGCCGGCACGACCACGGTCGGGCTGCACGTGGATCATCACGCGATGTGGATCGATCCGTACGACCCGCAGCGCATGATCGTCGGCAACGATGGTGGCGTAGGCATCAGCTACGACCGCGGCGGCAGCTACCAGTTCCCGAACAGCATGGCGCTCGGTCAGTTCTACGCGGTCAGCTTCGACATGGACACGCCGTACAACGTCTGCGGCGGTCTCCAGGACAACGGCTCATGGTGCGGCCCGAGCCGGCGCGGCCGTGGCGGCATCACCAACCATCACTGGGCGACCGTCAGCGGTGGCGACGGCTTCTACACGGCGCAGGACCCGCGCGACCCGGACCTCATCTATGCCGAGTCCCAGGGTGGCAGCATGTCGCGCATCAATCTCGCGACCGGCGAATCGAGCCGGCTCGAGAAGCCGGACTGGGAGGAAGTGCACCGCATGTGGGAGGACTCGATCGCGCTGATCCATCCGGATCCGCTGGTCGCGCCGACCGCAGACGTGCAGCGCCGCATCGACCAGTACCGCGCCAGCCAGGTGCGCGACTCCGCTGCCTACGAGCTGCGCTTCAACTGGAACACGCCGTTCCTGCTCTCGCCGCACGATCCGGACGTGTTCTACGCCGGCTCCAATCGCGTGCTGAAGTCCACCGCGCGCGGCGACGACCTGACGCCGATCTCGCCGGACCTGAGCAAGCAGGATTGGACGAAGATCCGCATCGCCACGGAGACGACGGGCGGCATCACGTCGGACGTGACAGGTGCGGAGATGTACGGCACCGTCGTCGCGCTCGCGGAGTCACCCGTGCGCCGCGGCCTGCTGCTGGCCGGTACCGACGACGGCAACGTCTGGCTGACGCAGGATGACGGTGCGAACTGGACCGACCTGACGGCGCGCTTCCAGGGGCTCGTGCCGGACACCGCGTACGTCAGCCGTGTCGAGCCGTCACCGCACGACGCGAACCGGTTCTACGTCTCGTTCGACCATCACCGCAGGGGCGACTTCAAACCGTACGTCTTCGTGACGCACGACGGTGGCCGCAGCTTCAGCTCGATCTCGAGCAATCTGCCGTCGGATGGGATCGACTACGTGCACGTGATACGCGAAGACCCGGTCAACCCGAACCTGCTTTTCGTGGGGACGGACGTCGGGCTCTACGCGTCCATCGATCAGGGCGCGAGCTGGCGCCCGTTCATGACCGGCCTGCCAACGGTGCCCGTGCACGATCTGCGCATCCATCCGCGTGACCGCGAGCTCATTGCCGGCACGCATGGCCGCTCCATCTGGATCGTCGATATCGCGCCGCTGCAGCAGTTGACGCCGCAGATTCTCGCCGGGGCCGAGCCGGTCCTCTTCGAGAGCGCCCCCGGCCTGCAATATGGAGAGCGGCGCGTCGGCGGCGAATCCACGGGGCATCAATGGTTCGAGACCGGCAGCATGTCGCCCGGCGCACAGATCGCCTGGTACAACCCTGCCGTGTCGGAGCCCGTTCGCATCGTGCTGCGCGACGCGGCCGGCGACACGGTTCAGGTATTGACCGGCAGCGGACGGCAGGGACTGCAGCGCGTCAGCTGGAACCTCCGCAGCCGCGGCACCGAGGAGGAACGCGCGCTGTCACCATCTGAGCGCAGGGACAGCCTGCTCACCATGGCGCGCGCCGACATCGTCGCGGATTCGCTGATCGCCGCGGGCCAGGATGCGGAGAGCGTGCGTCGCGCCGCGTCCATGCTGAAGGGCGAGCCGCAGGAGGGGCAGGGCGGCGGCGGTGGTGGCGGCCGCGGCGCTGACGATGATGACGATCGTGACGAGGGCGGCTGGGTCGAGCGGCCGGGCGAGACCGAGCCGACCGCACCCGGACAGGGCGGTGGCCGCCGCGGCGGCGGCCGGTTCGGCACAACACCGGAAATGCGTGCTGCGCTGGAGGCGTTCCGGGCTGCCGGCGTGCCCGGCGTACCGGAATCAGAGGACGGTAGCGGCGAGGCCGTTGCGGCAGGCGACTACACCGCGACGCTGGTCATCGGCGATGGCACGCTCACGCGGACGCTGCGGGTGATCGACGGCA
>JBBEBA010000081.1:0-13482 GCA_040882575.1 Gemmatimonadota bacterium | reverse complement strand
GTTCACCGCCGTGCGGCCCGGCACGTTGTAGATGATCGCAGGCAGGTTCGCTGCATCGATGACTGCGCGGAAATGTTCGAGCAGACCGCGCTGCGGCGGCTTGTTGTACGGCGGCGCGCTGAGCAGCACGCCGTCGGCGCCGGCGCGTGCGGCCTGAGCGCCGAGCTGCTGCACCTGACGCGTGCCGGACCCGCCGCAGCCGACGATCACAGGCAGGCGGCCCGCGTTGGCTTCGACGGCGACGGCCGCCGCGCGGTACTGTTCCTCGACCGTCATGGCCGCCGCTTCGCCCGTCGAGCCGCACACGATCAGTGCGTCCGTGCCTTCGTCGTGGTGGAAGCGTACGAGCTCGGCGAACACCCGCTCGTTCACGCCGTGCTCATCGAACGGCGTGATGAGGGCCACGCCGGAACCGTCGAAGCGAACGTCGGCCATCAGAGGTTGCTCAGGTCCTGGAGATCACCCCGTGTCACTTCCGCGGCCGAGTCGGTCGTGCCTGTGTCCCGGTCCGTCGAGTCGCGGAAGTCCTGTGCCACCTCATCGGTCCGGGTCTGCGCGTAGAAGGAACGGAAGACCACGTTGCCGCACTTGTCGCATTTCAGGTCCTCCGGCGGTTCCTGCTGCTCGAACATGTATTCCTTGCCGCATTCGATGCAGACCTCCACCAGAACGCCGCCCGCTCCTGCGCCCTGCTCCGCCATGATAGCCTCCTGATTGACGATTTCCGGCGCGCACGGCGCACGCGTCGTCCGGTACTGCGAATGACGAGCGCAAATAGTCTGCCGGCCGTCGGCTGGAACGGACCGGCGGATGACGGTAAATTACGCCTCCTGAGGTCCGGGGCAACGTCGTTGAGGAGGCGGAGTGGACGGGAGGGAGCTGCTGGACGGTGCGCTGACCGCAGCACGTGGCGCAGCTGCAGTGCATCGCGAGCACCTGGGGCGCGTGCGGGTCGAGGACTGGTCGGAGAAGGGCGTGGCCGATTTCGTGTCGCACGTGGACCGCGAGGCGGAGGCAGGCATCCTGTCGCTGCTGCGCGGCCGCTTCCCCGGCCACCGTCTGCTGGCGGAGGAGGACGCGTCCGACAACGGCGCGGAAGCGCTGTCCGATTCCGGCTGCACCTGGATCATCGACCCGCTGGACGGCACCACCAACTATCTGCACGGGTACCCCATGTACGCCGTGTCGATCGGCGTGGCGTGCGGCCGCGAGCTCGTGGCCGCCGTCGTGCTGAACAGCGCGACCGGCGACGAATGGACGGCCGTCCGCGGCGGCGGCGCGCGCATGAATGGCGCGCCGGTCCACGTCTCCTCCATGGCGGCGCTGCCCCGGGCGTTGATCGGGACTGGATTCCCGTTCAAGGCGCTGCCGCTGCTGCCGCTGTATACTGCGCAGTTCGATGCGGTGCTGCGGGCCACTTCCGGCGTGCGCCGCGCGGGCTCGGCCGCGCTCGACCTGTGCCATGTCGCAAGCGGCTGGTTCGACGGTTTCTGGGAGCTGTCGCTGGCGCCGTGGGACGTGGCCGCGGGCACTCTGATCGTGCGCGAGGCCGGCGGTGTGGCGACGCGGCTCGATGGCACGCACGATGTGCTCAGCCACGGCTCCATGCTGGCCGGCAACCCGGCGATTCACGGCCTGCTCGGCGATCTGGTGCGCGCTGCGGCGGCATGACCTCGATGGACAGGATGCAATGACGCGACGCAATGGCTTCTTCGGCAGAACCCGCACCTGGCTCGGCTTACATCCGCGCTTCGTTGCTGGCGCGGTGCTCACCGTGCTCGCCCTCAGCTCGCTGGCCGTCGGCCTGCTCGTCGGCGCGTGGAGCGCCGTATGCAGGGACTGCCCGTCGATCGCTCAGATCTATGTCTGGGAGCCGATGCAGGCGACCAGGATCCTCGACCGCAACGGCGTCCTGCTCGACGAGCTGGCCGAGGAGCGGCGCACGCCCGTCGATATCTCGACCCTGCCCGAGCACGTGCCGCAGGCCTTCATCGCCATCGAGGACAAGCGCTTCTACAGCCACAACGGATTCGACTACCGGCGCCTCGTCTCCGCCAATGTGAAAAACGTGCTCAGCCTCGAGATCACGGGCGGCGGGAGCACGCTCACGCAGCAGCTCGCGCGCAACATGTTCGAAGACATTGGCACCATGCAGACGCTCACGCGCAAGCTGAAGGAAGCGCGCGTCGCGAAGCAGATCGAGGAAGTCTACAGCAAGGACCAGATCCTCGAAGCCTATATCAACCAGGTCAACTACGGGCACGGCTGGTACGGCATCGAGACCGCATCACAGCGCTACTTCGGCAAGCCGGCCGCGGAGCTGAACCCCGCGGAGGCGGCCATGCTCGCCGCGGCTGTAAACGCACCCGGCCGTTACTCGCCGTTCATCAACGCTGAGGCGACGCTCAACCGGCGCAATCTGGCGCTGGCCCTGATGGCCGATCAGGGGTATCTGACGGAGGCCGCCAAGGAGCAGTGGCAGCAGGTGCCGCTCCCCGAGTCGCGACACGGCACGGAGGTCGGCGACGTCGCGCCGTACTTCGTGGAATGGGTACGCACCCTCCTCGACACCCGCTATGGCAGCTCCCTCTACAGCAGCGGCCTGCGCGTAATCACCTCGCTCGACATCGACATGCAGCGCGCGGCGACGGAATCCATCGAGGCGGGCTGGGATCGCATCGAGGGTCTGCCGGGCTTCCGCGCCGACACCTATGAGGAGGTGATGGAGGAGCGCGGAGGCGCGCCGCCGGCCGAAACCGAATATCTGCAGGGCCTGTTCATCGCCATGGAACCGGCCACCGGAGAAATCCGCGCGCTCGTCGGCGGCCGCGACTTCAACGATTCCAAGTTCAACCGCGCTACGCAGGCGATGCGGCAGCCCGGCTCCACGTTCAAGCCATTCGTGTACTACACCGCCATCAACAGCGGCATGCCGACGTCCACGGTCCTGTACGACGCGCCGCTCGTGATCAACATGCCCGATAGCACGGAGTACGCTCCGAAGAACTACGATCCCGACTTCCGCGGCCCCGTCACCATGCGCCAGGCATTGATGTTCTCGCTCAACACGGTGGCAGTCCGGCTGGGGGTGGACATCGGCCTGGCGGCAGTTGCGCAGACGGCTCGCGAGTTCGGACTGCGTACTCCTGTCCCGGCATACCCGTCGATGCCTATCGGCGCCGCGGAGGTGATACCCATGCAGCTGGCAGAGGCGTACAGTGTCTTTGCGAACGGCGGCACACGCGTCCGCTCACACCCGATCCTGCGGGTGGAGGATCCCAGCGGCGCCCTGATCTGGGAGCCGCGCGTCGAAGCCGAGCAGATCGCGAACGCCGCGGCCGTCGCCATCACGCGTGACCTCATGATGTCCGCGCTCAACAACGGCAGCGGCTACCCCGCTCGCGATCCAGCGGGCGGCAACCTGCCCTACACGATCCCCGCCGCCGCCAAGACCGGCACCACGAACGATGGCTCCGACATCTGGTTCGCCGGCTTCACGCCCGACATGCTCGCTCTCGTCTGGTTCGGTTTCGACCGCCGGCGCACGATCGTGTCGAATGCCGCCGGCGGCACCCTCGCCGGACCCGTCTGGGGCTCGTTCATGCGATCGCTTTATGTCGGGGAGAACGCCGAGCTGGACCCGCCCCAGCCGTGGCCATGGCCCGATGGCGTCGTCGCCCGCGAGATCGACCGCGAGACCGGCCGCCTCGCCAACGAGTGGTGCCGGGCCAACGTCACGACCGAGTACTTCATCGCCGGCACCGAGCCGACCGAGGCCTGCAGCCCCTACAGCGGCGGCCTGTTCGGCGCACCCGTCCGCGGCACGCTGGAAGACAGCATCCGCGCGGACACCATCTACTAGCGGCTGGGTGGTTCCTGTTCACGCAGAGGCGCAGAGACGCAGAGGTTGCGGGACGGGTGACCTTGGCGGTGGCCGGTCTGCGCGCGCGGCGCCGCCACCTGCGCGAATTCGTTGTAACAACAGACCGATCGACGCCCTGCGACGAATAGTCGATCCGCGACCAACGCTTCGCGGCTCTGCGGCTCTGCGGCTCTGCGTGATGGCAGTTGTACCCCTCCCCCTCACCGCACCTCGTACACGGCGAATTCGACGCCGGCGTCGCGCAGCAGCGCGATGAGCTGCGGCTCCTCGTCCGGCAGGTACTCGAGCGCAAGGTCGCACTTCGCCTTCGAATCGGCGGGCGCAGGTGTGACCTGGGCGGCGAGGCCGTGCTCCAGTGCGAGCTGCTCGGCGTGCAGCGCATGATGCGTGGTGTCGAATGTCAGCAGCCGGATCATGACGACGCGATGCGGCCCGCGATCAGCGGCAGCGGCGTGTGTGGAGCAGCGCCGGTGTCGTCAGCGATGGTGAACGCACGGGCGAGCGCGGCGGACGCAACCGCTGCGCGGTCCGCAGTGCGCGCGAATACCGTCGCGATCGGCTGACCGCGCTCGACGGCGTCGCCCGGCTTCACCGTGATATGGAAACCCGCGGCAGGATCGATGGACGCGCCGAGTCTGCGGCGCCCGGCGCCCAGGGTCATGGCGGCCTCGCCGATCGCGCGGACATCCATCGAGGCAATCGTGCCGGTGGCCCCGGCCTCCAGGACGTGCCGCGCGTCCGCCTGCGGCAGGACCGCCGGATCGTCCAGCACGGCGCTGTTGCCACCCTGCGCATCGATGATGGCGCGCAGCTTTTCGAGGGCGCGCCCATCGTCGAGCGCAGCGGCCGCCATGAGCGCAGCCTCCTCGACCGTGTCCGCAGCCTTGCCGAGCACCAGCATCTCGGCGGCGAGCGCGATCGTGAGCTCGCGAAGATCCGGCGGTCCCTCACCCCGCAGTGCGAGCACGCACTCCTCGATCTCGAGCGCGTTGCCAACGGCGCAGCCGAGCGGGCGGTCCATCGCGGTGAGCAGCGCCACCACCCGCTTGCCGTGCGCCTCGCCGATGCCGATCATCGTGCGCGCCAGCTGCTCGGCACTGTCGCGCGCCGGCATGAACGCGCCGCTGCCGAGCTTGATGTCGAGCACGAGCGCGTCGATGCCCTCCGCCAGCTTCTTGCTCATGATGCTCGACGCGATCAACGGGATCGACTCCACCGTGGCGGTGACGTCCCGCAGCGCGTAGAGCCTGCGGTCCAGCGGCGCGACGTCGTCCGTCTGACCGATCAGCGCGCAGCCGAGCCGCACCATCTGCGACCGGAACTCATGCAGCGAGAGATCGGTCCGGAAGCCTGGTATCGTCTCCAGCTTGTCCAGCGTGCCGCCGGTGTGGCCGAGCCCGCGCCCGCTCATCATCGGGACGGGCACGCCGAGCGCGGCTACGAGCGGAGCGAGCACGATCGAGGCCTTGTCGCCGACCCCGCCCGTCGAGTGCTTGTCCACCTTCACGCCCGGCACGGCGCCGAGGTCCACCACTGCACCCGAAGCCAGCATCACGTCCACCAGCGCCGCCAGCTCGCCGGATGCGAGACCCTTGAAATATACGGCCATGAGGAACGCCGACATCTGGTATTCCTCGACCTGACCGGCCGCATAGCTCTCGAAGAATGCGCGGATCTCGGCCGGCTCGAGCACTCCGCCTTCCCTCTTGCGGCGGATGATGTGGGCCGGCAGCGCACCGCTCACCGCGTGCGGCTCCACCTGTCCGCTTCCGAGAGCGGCGCGTCCTCGCCGCGGGCGACCGCGCCCCAGACACGGAAGATCTCGCCCATCCAGTCGTAAATGCTGCGCAACGAAGCGTGCAGCCTGCGCATACGGTCCCGCCGCTCCTGTTCCGGCATCAGCAGTGCATCCCGCAGCAGGCCCGCCGTCGCCTCGGGATCGTACGGGTTCACCTCCAGCGCGCCATCCAGCTCCTCCGCGGCGCCCGCGAACTTCGACAGCACGAGCACACCCCCGGGCTGGTCCACCTGCGCAGCGATGTACTCCTTCGCGACCAGGTTCATGCCATCCTGCAGCGAATTCACGAAGCAGAGGTCGGCCGCGCGGTAGAACAGCGCCAGCCGCTCGGGCGAGAGCGTTTCCTTCACCAGATGCACAGGCGTCCACGTGGCGGTGCCGTACCGGTCGTTGATCGACCAGACCAGTCGCTCGAGCTTCTCGTTCAGCCGCTCGTACGTGTCGATGCCGGTCCGGCTCGGAACCGCGATCTGCACGAACGTGAAACGCTCCCTGAACTCCGGCCGCGTATCGAACAGCACGTCCAGCGCCTTCAGCTTCTCTTCCAGACCCTTCGAGTAGTCGATCCGGTCCACGCCCAGCCCGAGCATCATGGCGCCTGGCGCATACCGTGCCCGCAGCCGCTCCAGCCGCGCCTCGGCGCCGGGCTGCTGCGCTCCCGCGCGGAACGCCTCCACGTCGATCGAGATCGGGAATGCCCTCACATACGTCGTGTGGCCGTCCAGCTCCGCCGTGCGCCGCGACCAGTCCACGCGCGCGCCCGGCAGCACCGACTCGGCACAGCGCAGGAAGTTGTCGCAGAACAGCGGCAGGTGGAACCCGATGAGGTCGTTCGCCAGCAATCCCCGCAGCAGCTCCGGCGCGTTGCTCGCGACGCGGAAGATCTCGAGCGGCGGGAAGGGAATGTGCCAGAAGTGCGAGAGCGTGAGGTCGGGCCGCTTCTCACGGATGACACCCGGCGCGACAGCGAGATGATAGTCCTGCGTCCACACGGCCGCGCTGCGCTCATCGCGCTCGCCCGCCTCGTCGATCGCAGCTTCCGCGAACCGGCCGTTCACGGCGACGTACCGCTGCCAGTACCTGGACCGCATCCTCGTCAGCGACGCCCGCAGGTGGCAGAGCGGCCACAGGAACTGGTTCGCGTAGCCGTAGTAGTACTGGTGGATGTCCTGCTGATTCAGCCACAGCCGGCGCAGCGTATACGACGGCTCCTCCGGCGGCACCCGTACCCTGCCCTGCTCATCGACTGTACTCTCGTCACGATCGCCGCTGCCCCACGCGATCCAGCTGCCCCCCACCGCCTGCATCAGCGGATCCAGCGCTGCGACCAGACCGCCCGCCGGGCGCCGCACTGCGATCTCGTCCGCGCCGTCGTCCCAGTAGTGCTCGTACGGCTCCCGGTTGCTGACCACCACGAAGCGGCGATCGGGGAACGCCTCCCGGAACACCCGCCCCAGATCGGCTGCCCCGAGCGTCAGTCCCACTACAGCCTTATCCGCTTCCTGCCCTTGCGGACCACGCCCTGAACTTCATCCGCCAGGTCCTCCCACTGATCGCCGGCCGCATCGCGGGCGGTGGAGATACCGCGGATCAACCGCTTCCGTGTCTTGCGCCCGCTCTGCGGCGCGGTGAGAAGGGCCAGACTGGCCCCCACCGCCGCGCCGAGCAGCATGCCCGCAACAAAGCTGAGAGCGCTGGATTCTTCGTCGTAATACATGACTGCTCCTGTGTCGATGTGGGTTGCCGCAGACGGTGCAATGCGCGTGCCCGCATGCGGGTCGGCGCCCGCACGCGCTTGCGGCGGCCGTTCGGCACAGAATACATTTTGCCGATCGTACGCGTCAACTCGTCCTCGCCGCCTGCGACCCCGCCGCGGCGGGGCTGGCGTTCTACTTCCGGCAGGGTTGGCACTGCTCGTGCACGTCCGTGTGCGATATGGCAGCAGCACAGACAACGATTGAGCGTACCATGAGCGACAACGGACGTCCGGCGGAGCCTGGCCGGATACTGGTTGTGGACGACAACCCGGACAACATCGAGATCATCGCGACGCGGCTTCGGTTCCGCGGCTACGAGATCCTCGAAGCGAGCGATGGCGAGCAGGCCCTGGCCATCGTGCGCGAGAGCGCGCCCGATCTGCTGCTGCTGGATGTGATGCTGCCGGACATCGACGGCTATGAGATATCGCGCCGGATCAAGGGCGCGACGGATCTGCCGTTCATTCCGATCATTCTGGTGACCGCGCGGGACTCGACGCAGGACAAGGTGGCGGGTCTGGACGCCGGTGCAGATGACTACCTGACGAAGCCGATCAACTTCCCGGAGCTGGAAGCGCGGGTGCGCTCGATGCTGCGGATCAAGCGGCTGCAGGATGAGCTGGAGGAGAAGAACCGGGAGCTGGAGCGTCTGAGCATCAGCGACGGTCTGACGGGACTCTACAATCACCGTCACATCCATGGCCTGCTGGCGGAGGAATACGAGCGGGTCGAGCGCACGAACGACTGCATGTCGGTGGCGATGTTCGATCTGGACCGTTTCAAGCTGGTGAACGACACGCACGGCCACCAGGCCGGCGACCGCGTGCTGGTCGAGATGGCGGAGATCCTGCGCGATAGCGCGCGCGACATTGACAGACTCGGCCGCTACGGCGGCGAGGAGTTCATGGCGCTGCTGCCCGAGACGTGCATCGATGACGCCGCGGTATTCGTCGAGCGCGTGCGCCGCGAAGTCGCGCGCCGGCCGTTCGACGTCGGCCGCGACGATCCGCTGCGCATGACCATCTCCGCCGGTGTCGCGACGTACCCGCACGCCACCATAGACAGCGTCGAAACCCTCGTGCGCCTGGCCGATGAGGCGCTCTACGCCGCGAAGGCAGGCGGGCGCGACCGGGTCGTCCGCTTCGATGAGAACACGGCCGGGCCTGAGCAGGCTGCCAGACCCTGACCTGACGTGCACCAGGTGAGCGACGTCGCACTGCACCGGCTCGAAGAGCTGCGCCGGCTGCTGCACGAGGCGAACTACGAGTACTACGTGCTCGATGCGCCGACGCTCAGCGACGCCGAATGGGATCGGCTGCTGCGCGAGCTGCAGGAGCTGGAGGCGGCGCACCCGGAGCTGATCACGCCCGACTCGCCGACGCAGCGTGTCGGCGCCGAGCCCGCCACGCAGTTCGTCAAAGTGCAGCACCTCGCCCCGCTGTACTCGCTCGACAATGCGTTCTCCGCCGATGAGCTGACTGCATGGGAGGTGCGCAATGCGCGGATTGCGTCGGAGGTGCGCGGCGCCGGTTACAGCGCCGAGCTGAAGATCGACGGACTCGCGGTCGCACTTCGCTACGAGCACGGTGTGCTCGCGCGTGGCGCCACACGCGGCAACGGCGTGATCGGTGAGGAGATCACGCAGAACATCCGTACGATCAGAGAGATCCCGCTGCGGCTGCGCAGCGTCGATCCGCTGCCGGCCGTGCTGGAGATCCGCGGTGAGGTGTACATGCCGCTGTCGGGTTTCCGCGAGATGAACGACCGACGTGAGGCGGCAGGTGAGCCGACGTTCGCGAACCCGCGCAACTCCGCGGCCGGCGCTCTGCGCCAGCTCGATGCCCGGCTCACGGCGCAGCGACCGCTTCGTTTTTTCGGCTTCCAGATCCAGCTCGATCCGGACGGCAGTGATCGCCTGCCGGTCGACACGCAGGAGGACGTGCTCGGACTGCTGCACGCGTGGGGCGTGCCCGTCAACCCGCACCGGCGGCTGTGCACCGACATGGCGGGCGTGATCGCATTTACCGAAGAGGTCGCCGGCATGCGCGAGAGCCTGGACTACGGCATTGACGGTGTCGTGGCGAAGGTCGCGCCGCTCTGGCTCTGGCCGGAGCTGGGCATCGTGGGCGAGCGCGAGCCGCGCTACGCCATTGCCTTCAAGTTCCCGCCGGACCTCGCCTACACCCGGCTGCTCTCCATAGAGCTGAACGTCGGGCGCACCGGCTCGCTCAACCCGTACGCGTTGCTCGAGCCCGTCGAGATCGGTGGCACGATGGTGAAGATGGCGACGCTCCACAACTTCGACGACATCGCGCGCAAGGATCTGCGCGTCGGTGACACCGTAGTAGTGAAGCGTGCGGGCGAAGTGATACCGCAGGTCGTCGCGCCGGTCATCGACCGGCGTACCGGCGCCGAGCAACCGTACGTTGCGCCAGACCGCTGCCCCGCCTGCGGCACGCCGGTCGAACGGCCGCCCGGCGAAGTGATGATGTACTGTCCGAACGGTTCGTGCCCGGCGCGCATCTACTGGGGGCTGGTCCATTTCGTGTCTCGCGCTGCCATGGACATACGGGGGCTCGGCGAACGCACCGCCGCGCAATTGCGCGAGACCGGACTCGTCACGGACTACTCGGACCTGTATCACCTGACGGAAGCGGACCTGCTCCGGCTCGACGGTTTCGGCAGCGTCTCTGCGCAGAACCTCCTGCGCTCGATTGACGAGTCGCGGTTGCGGCCGCTGTCGCGGGTGCTCTACGCGCTCGGGATCCGGCACGTCGGCGTGCATGCGGCTCAGGTGCTCGCTCGCGAGTTCGAGACGATGGACCGGCTCGCGGCTGCACCCGCCGAACACATTGCCGCGGTGCACGGCATGGGCGCCACTACCGCGGCTGCGGTCGCCGCCTTCCTGGCCGAGCCGCAGAACGCCGCGCTGATCGAACGGCTGCGCACGGCGGGGGTCAACATGACCGAGCCGGTTGAGCGGGCCGAGCATTCCAGCCTCGCCGGCCGTACATTCGTCATCACCGGCACGCATCAGATGAGCCGCAAGGAGCTGACGCGCCTGATCGAGCGGCACGGCGGACGCGTCACCGGCAGCGTCTCGCGCAGCACGGGCTACCTGGTTGCGGGCGAGAGTCCCGGCTCCAAGCTGGATCGCGCGCGGGAGCTCGGCGTCGCCGTAATTGATGAGCACGCGCTGCTCGAGCTCGCCCGCACCGACGATGTTGACTGATCACAAGGGAGGTACCATGGCTTCATCCAGTGCGCGTCCATCCGAGCTCGCGCTGCCTGTCGCGTCGCTCGCTGCGCTGCGCGACGCTCTCTACGATTCGGTCGGCGCGGAAGCTGCCGAACAGGCGCTCCGCCAGGCCGGATATGCCGCGGGCGACGCACTCTTCCGTATCCTCGGTGCCGCTGCCGACGACGATCCCGGCGGCACGCCCGCCGACCGGTTCTGGTCGGACTTCTCCCGCCTGTTCTCCGGGCGCGGCTGGGGACAGATCAGCTTCTCGCCCGTGCATGATGGCGTCGGCTCGCTCGACGCGCCCGACTGGGTCGAGTCGCGCGCGAATCCACCAGCGGACCAGCCCTCCTGCCACTTCTCGACCGGCGTTCTGGCCAATATCCTCGGTCAGGTCGCTGATGCCGAGGTGGCCGTGCTCGAGGTCGAGTGCCGATCGCGCGGCGACCAGCGCTGTCGCTTTCTCTTCGGCGGCGCGGACGCCGTGTACAGCGTCTATGAACAGGTCGCCGCGGGCGCCGAACCGGACAACGCGCTCGCCCAGCTCGGCTGAGTGGGACGCATCCTCGCCGTTGACTACGGGCAGCGTCGCGTCGGCATTGCCATCAGCGACCCCACCGCGACCATCGCGCAGCCGCTCACGGTGCTGCAGCGCCGGGCCGGAAAGCGGCCGCCCGTCCACGCCGTCGCCGAACTGGTCAGGCAGCACCATGTCGTCCATATCGTCGTGGGTCTGCCGCTGACCCTGGCCGGCGACGACAGCGACTGGACGCGCGAGGTGCGTGCGTTCGGCGACAACCTCGCCGAGCGGACCGGCCTTGGCGTGACTTTCGCAGATGAGAGGCTCACGTCCGTCGCCGCGGAGCGGGCCGTGCGTTCGCTGGGATTGAAGCGCAGCGAGCGCGAACGCAAGGAACGCGTCGACGCCGCCGCTGCCATGCTGATCCTCCAGGCGCACCTGAATCAACACAAATCGCAGCACGACGTGGAGAACGACCTGTGAGGAAGCACATGCGCAGAATGCTTGCGCCGATGATCACCGCACCGCTGCTCGCCTGTGGCTCCGGCGGCGGCGAGGGAGAACCCGTGCGGCTGACCGTGCCGCCCGGCGCTTCGTTCAGTGAGGTGACGGACACGCTCGCGGCGCGCGCCATCATCGACATGCCTCCGCTGTTCAAGCTCTATGCGCGCGTGAAGGGCGGCGCGAACTCCGTGAAGCCCGGCACCTACGCGTTCAGACCCGGCGTCGCGTGGGCGCAGATCCTCGACGATCTCGAGGTCGGCCGTGTGATCAACGCGCGCATTGTGATTCCGGAGGCCTGGGACCTGCGCGGCATCGCACCGCGCATCGCGCAGGCGCTCGAGCTCGACGAGGACAGTGTCATGGTCGCGCTCACCGACCCGGCCACGGTCAGCCGCCTCGGCGTGCCGGGCCCCACACTCGAGGGCTACCTCTATCCGGCGACGTACACGTTTCCGCTGTCGACGCCGCTCGACTCCGCCATCGCACGCATGGTCGCGACGTACAGCAACGTGTGGACGCCCGAGCGCCGCGCGCGCGCCGATTCCATGGGACTCAGCGAACGCGAGGTCGTCACCCTCGCCAGCATCATCGAGAAGGAGGCACGCCGGCCCGGGGAGATGCCGCGCATCTCGTCCGTGTACCATAACCGGCTCGACCGCGGTCACCGGCTCGAGGCCGATCCCACCGTGCAGTACGCGCTCGGCGCGCATCAGCAGCGGCTGCTGTACGCGCACATCGACAGTGTCGCCGACAATCCGTACAACACCTACCGCAACTTCGGCCTGCCACCCGGCCCGATCGCCTCGCCCAGTGCAGCCGGCATCGACGCCGCGCTCAACCCCGAGGACAGCGACTTCCTGTTCTTCGTCGCGCGCCCCGACGGCTCCCACATCTTCACGCGCACGCTCGACGAGCACAATCGCGCCCGCGTCGAGGTCCGTCGGCTCCAGCAGCAGGGCGGCCAGCAGCCCGCCGTCGCCGACACCAGTGCGAACCCCGGCGGCGGCCCGCCCGCCAGGTGAGCCGCCCCGATCCTGACGTCCGGCTGATCGTCATTACCGACGCCGGACTCGCCGCGCCGCGTTCCATGCTCGACGTCGCGGCCGAGGCTGCCGCTGCGGGGGCGCCCGCCATCCAGCTGCGTCACAAGAGCGCTTCCGCGCGCGAGCTGCTCGGCCTGGCGACGGCCCTGCGCAGCCTCATCGACGGCACGCCCGCACTGCTCTTCGTCAATGACCGCCTCGACGTGGCCCTCGCGTCCGGCGCCGACGGCGTTCACCTCGGCCCCGATGACCTGCCCGTCGCCGCCGCCCGGCGCGCCGCACCGCCCGGCTTTCTCATTGGCTACTCCACGGACGATCCGGCACTCGCCCGACGCGCTGAAGCCGATGGCGCCGCTTACATCGGCTGCGGCGCCGTCTTCGGCACCACCACCAAGGCTGTCGGCGACGAACGCATCGGCCTCGAACGTCTCGCCGCGGTCACCGCGGCCGTCGCCATCCCCGTCGTAGGCATCGGCGGCATCACGCCAGCCACCGTGCACAGCGTCCTGCGCGCGGGCGCGGCAGGAGTCGCCGTCGTCGGCGCCGTCATGGCCGCCGCGGACGTGCGCGCCGCGGTCGGCGCCCTCCTCGGCACGCTGAGGCGCTGAGGTCGCGGATTGTTCATTCTCACGCAGAGCCGCAGAGACGCAGAGGCACAGCCGGTGGGTTGCCCCGGCGGCGCTGCAGCCGACCGCTCCGCCCGGCCACCCCGCGATGTCGTTGTAAACAACAGAAG
>JBBEBA010000080.1:0-13961 GCA_040882575.1 Gemmatimonadota bacterium | reverse complement strand
CTCGAGGAGCGGCTGCGGCAGGGCGGCGGGCCGGAGAAGATCGAGCGGCAGCACAGCCAGGGCAAACTGACCGCGCGCGAGCGGATCGCGCTGCTGCTCGATCCCCGCTCCGATCTGCTCGAGATCGGCCTGCTCATGGCCCACGACCTCTACGACGGCCAGGCGCCCGCCGCCGGCGTCGTCACCGGTCTCGGCTGGATCCACGACCGGCCCGTGGTCGTCATCGCCAATGACGCGACCGTCAAGGCGGGATCGTGGTGGCCGGAGACGATCACGAAGATGCTGCGCGCGCAGGAGATCGCTATGCGCTGCCGCGTGCCGATCCTGTACCTCGTCGACTCCGCCGGCGTCAACCTGCCGTACCAGGGCGGTGTGTTTCCCGGGCAGTACGGCGCGAGCCGGCTGTTCTACTACAACTCGATCATGCGACGGTACCTCGGCGTGCCGCAGCTCGCCGCGGTGATGGGCCAGTGCATCGCGGGCGGCGCCTACCTGCCCGCACTCTCCGATGTCATCCTGATGGTCGAGGGCACCAGTTTCATGGGCCTCGGCGGCCCGAACCTGGTGAAGGGCGCGACGGGCCAGACGGTGGACGGCGAGGAGCTGGGTGGCGCGTGGACGCACAACGCCATCTCCGGCGTCGCGCATTATCGCATGCCGGACGACCGTTCATGCATCTCGCGACTCCGCGAGCTGGTCGGCGAGCTGCCCTATGCCGCGCCCGCGGGCTTCGCGCTCGATCGCGACGACGCTTCCGACGATGGCGAGGCCGACGCGCTGTACGAGCTGATCCCGGACAATCACCGGCAGCCCTACGACATGCACGCGCTGCTCGCTGCGCTCATCGACGGTGGGAAGATCGACGAGTTCCAGCAGGATCGCGCCCCCGAGCTGGTCTGCGGCACCGCACGCATCCGCGGACTCCCGGTCGGTGTGCTGGCCAACGCGCGCGGCATGCTGAAGGACGCCACCGGCGGCGCACCGAAGTTCGGCGGCATCATCTACGCCGATAGCGCCGACAAGGCCGCGTTCTTCATCGATGCCATGAACCGCCACCGCACGCCGCTGCTGTTCATTCAGGACGTGAGCGGTTTCATGGTCGGCACGGAAGCGGAGCATTCCGGCATCATCCGCGCGGGCGCGCGCTTCGTCGAAGCCATGGCGACGGCAACGGTGCCCAAGATCGTGCTCACCATCAATCACGCATCGGGCGCAGGCTACTACGCGATGGCCGGGCAGGGCTTCGACCCCGACTTCATCTTCACCTGGCCGACCGGCCGGATGGGCGTGATGGAGGGCGACAGCGCCGTCATGGCGTTGTTCGGATCGCAGCTCGACGAGCTGAAGCGCACGCGCCAGTCGCCCGATGCCGCGCTGCAGCAGAAGATCGATGATGTGCGCGCGGACTACGAGCAGCAGCTCGATGCGCGCTATGCCGCCGCGCGCGGCTTCGTCGATGCCATCATCGCACCCGAGGACACGCGGGACACCCTGGCGACCGCGTTGTGGACCGCACTGCACTATCCCGGTCCGCATATCGGACCGTTCGGAGCACTCGCGCCATGACGAACCCGGAATCGATCCGCATCGCAGCCGGCCAGGGCTTCTGGGGTGACCTGCTCCGCGCGCCAATCGACCAGGTGCGGCGCGGACCGATCGACTACATGATGCTCGACTACCTCGCCGAGGTCACCATGAGCATCATGCAGAAGCAGCGTGCGCGCGACCCGGCACAGGGCTACGCCCGCGACTTCGTGCCGCTCATGGGCGAGATCCTCGGCGAGTGCGTCGAGAAGAACATCCGCGTGGTCGCCAATGCCGGCGGCGTGAACGCCGACGGCTGCGCGGATGCGGTGCTGGCGGAGGCGCGGAAGGGCGGCCTCTCGGGCAGGGCGAAGGTCGGTCTCGTGTCCGGTGACGACATACTGCTCCGCCTCGAGGAGCTGATCTCGCGCGGACACGAGCTGCGCAACATGGACACCGGCGCGCCGCTGAGCGACGTGCTGGACCGCATCCAGAGCGCGAACGCGTATATCGGCGCGCGACCGATCGTGGAGGCGCTGAACCGCGGCGCGCATGTCGTCATCACCGGCCGCTCCACCGACACGGCGCTCACGTACGCGCCGATGATGCACGCGTTCGGCTGGTCGGCCGACGCTTGGGACAGGCTGGCAGCCGGCGTCGTCGCCGGCCACATCAACGAGTGCGGCGCGCAGGCGAGCGGCGGCAACTCGCTGATCTCGTGGCGGGACATTGACGATCTCGGGGACGTCGGCTTTCCCATCATCGAGGCGTACCCCGACGGCACGTTCGTCGTCACGAAGCACGCCGGCACGGGCGGCCTGATCACGCCGGCCGTCGTGAAGGAGCAGATCGTCTACGAGATGGGTGATCCGCGGTCCTACATCACGCCCGACGTCGTCGCGGACTTCACGACGATCCAGCTCGCGGAGGATGGTCCGAACCGCGTGCGCGTGCACGGCGTCCGTGGCGGCCCCGCGACGGACAGGCTGAAGGTGTCGATCTCGTACAGCGCAGGCTACAAGGCGGTCGGCACGCTCGTGTATGCGTGGCCGGACCCCGTGGACAAGGCGCGCGCGGCCGACCGCGTGCTGCGCGAGCGGCTCGACCGCATGGGTCTCGCGTTCGACGAGATCCGCACCGAGTTCGTCGGCTGGAATTCGACGCACGGCCACCTCGCCGGTGACCCGCCCGGTGATGAGGTCGAGCTGCGAATTGCCGTACGAGCGTCGGAGAAGGCGCCCGTCGAGGCGTTCACGCGCGAGCTCGCGCCGCTGATCCTGACGGGGCCACCGACCGTGACCGGCTTCGCCGGTGGCCGGCCGCGCGTGCAGGAGGTCGTCGCCTACTGGCCGGCCCTCATCGACCGCGCCGAGATCGAGCCGAACCTGCGCGTGGAAGTGAGGGATGCATGAGGACGAACCTGTTCGCGCTCGCGCATGGCCGCTCCGGCGACAAGGGCGATACCGTGAACGTCGGGGTGATCGCGCGCCGGCCCGAGTACTATGACCTCCTCTGCCACACGCTCACGACCGAGCGCGTGAAGCAGCATTTCGGCGACCTCGTGAAGGGCAGCGTCGAGCGGTTCGAGCTGCCGAACCTGCATGCCCTGAACTTCCTGCTGCACGAGGCACTCGGCGGCGGCGGCACCGTGTCGCTGATGACCGATGCGCAGGGGAAGACCTTCTCCACGGCACTGCTGCGCATGGAGATCGACGTTCCGGATTCGCTGGCCGCTCTGATCGATGTCGTCGACCCGCCGCTGCTCCCGTTACTGATGCGGGAGGTGTCGGCCACCAGGTCACACGCGAAGGCTCCGGAGCCGGTCAGACCATCCAAACCAGGGCTGGACAAATGAGCGACGCACGAGTGCTGGTCACGCGTGATGGTGCAGTCGCGACCATCACACTGAATCGTGAGGAGAAGCGGAACGCGCTCGATGCCGCGATGGTCGCCGGCATCGGCATCGCGCTCGCGGAGCTGGAGCATGAGCGGGACGTGCGCGTGATCGTGGTCCGCGGCGCCGGTCCGAACTTCTGCTCGGGTGGCGACCTCGCCGAGCTCGAGCGCATTGCGACGGGCGCCGACGCAATGCACAATCTGCACGACGCACAGCGGCTCGGCGACCTGTTCCTGCGCATGCGCCGCACTACGAAGCCGATCATCGCCGCCGTGCGCGGCAATGCCCTTGCCGGCGGTGCGGGTCTCGCCGGTGCGTGCGACATCGTGCTCGCAGCGGACGACGCGGTGTTCGGCTACCCCGAGGTGCAGCTCGGCTTCGTGCCTGCCATGGTGATGGCGCTGCTGCGTCGCGCCGTCGGTGAAAAGGTCGCATTCGAGCTTGTCGCGCGTGGCGACAGCATCGACGTGGTGGAAGCGCATCGCGTCGGCCTCGTCAACCGCGTCTTCGCAGCGGAAGCGTTCGACGAGGGTGTCCGCGATTACGCGACGTCGCTCGCACGCCGCTCGGGCTCCGCCGTGCACCTGACCAAGCGCCTGCTGTACGGCATGGACGGCGTCTCGGTCGAGGAGGCGATCGCACGCGGCGCCGAGATCAACGCGCTCGCCCGCAGCACCGAGGACTGTCGTACGGGCGTGCGCAGATTCCTCGAGAAGAAGAAGGAGCAGGAATGAGTCGCCGCGCCGCACGGGAGGCGTGCTGATGGGTGTGTTCCGGCCGCCGCGCGAAGGACGCGGCGAGGACCCGTTTCTGCTGCCGAAGATGATGCTGTTCATCGCCGGCGCGATCTTCGGTATGATCGCCATGGCGACCGGCCGCTTCTGGATCCTGTGGCTCGCCTTCATGGCTCTCGGCTTCGGCCTGGTGCTGCGCATTGTCGCGAGGAGACGTGCGGACGCGGCGCGCCGCGCGCCGCTGGAGGACGGACCTCCGGCGGACTGACCTGCAGCAGGCGGTTCTGCGTCAGCGATGGGCGTCGGCATGCCGGCCCTGCGCGATCATCACGTGATGCGCGGCGTGATGATCGCCTAGCGCAAGCAGGCCGTGGAACCCGAGGCCGCGGATCCGTGCGACGGAACGAGCGTCGCCGACGTCTTCTGACGTCGCCGTCACAATCACGCCGCCGCTTATCGGCTGGACGGTCAGCCTCATGCCGAGCGTGGCGTCCGGCTGTGAGGCATGTGCCGCGGCCATCCGTGCGATGGCCTCGGCCGCGCGGGCCACACCCGTCACCTCGAAGCGCGCGCCGCCCGGCACGTCCGTCGCCGCGACCCGGGCATTCAGCGTGACCTCATCCATGTCGATCAGGTGCTGGCGCAATGCCTCGATGTCGACGCGGCTCCAGTCGGTGTCCGGATCCGACTCCAGCGTGCGGACGACGTCGCTGAGCGCAGCGAACGCCGCAGGCGTGCAGGCGTGTTGCCGCAGCCGTCGCGTGACTGACAGGAGGAACAATCCGCACGTGCCGGCGTAGAGGCCATGACCCTCGCCGCGCCCTCCTGCTCCGCGGTCCCCCCTTCATAGAGGTCCATCGATGTTCCTGCCGCACCGCGTTTCGGCCGTTGTGGTCCTGCTGTGCGCTGCTCCCGCGGCGCTGCTCGCGCAGACGGCGGACCAGCTGCGTGCAACCCTCTCGATCGTGAGCGGACACGTCGTGGACGAGGCCGGCAATCCGATCGCGGATGCACGCATCGCCCTCGCGCCGGTGGAGCCGCGCCCGTACGGGGCGGCCAATCGCGTCTCCGGTGAGGACGGCAGCTACCGCTTCGAGGACCTGGCGGCGGACACATACGTGATCAGCGTCGAAGCCACCGGATTCGGTGCCGCGGAGCACGAGGTCACCATCGTGACGGCCTCCGACGTGACCGTGATCTTTCGACTCTCCCCCTCAGCGATCCAGCTCGAGCCGCTGGTGGCCGTGGCGGAGCGCGACGCCTGGTTCATGGACGGCTTCGAGGAGCGGCGTGCGGAAGCGAAGACGCACACCGGGTTCTTCACGCACGACGAGATGGAGGAGATGAACGCGAAGTACATCACCGAGGTGCTGTGGACGGTGCCGGGTGTGAACGTCCGGTCGAGATCCATGATATTCGCCGCACCCGGCGGCTCGAGCCGGGGACCCTACGCGTGGAGCCGGCCCAGACCACTCGAAGAAGGGGGCGCCCTCAGACCTCTTGTCGGCCCTGGCTGCCTGGCTCTGTTCGTCAATGGCCACCACGTAGGCGGAGCCGTGCCCTACGACGAGATCTTCCCGCCCAAGGACATTGCTGCGCTCGAGGTATACGGCCTCCAGCACGGCGTGCCGGCGCAGTTCCATCGGCCGGGTAGCTGCGGCGCGCTCGTCGTGTGGCTGCGCGAGCGCGAGTATCCCGCCCTATGGAAGCGGTTGCTGGCGGGAGCCGGGGTGGCGAGTGCAGTATGGCTGCTCGTGCGATAACTCTGATCCTGGCCGTCCTCGTGTCGGTCCTGCCCCTGCCGGTCCTCGCCCAGACGGGCGGGGAACAGCCCATGTCGGTCTTGTCCGGTCAGGTCGTGGACTACGCGACCGGGCGGCCGTGGCCGACGCCTCCATCGAGCTGACGCCGCGCGCCGCCGGCGCGAGCGCACGCCGGCGCTCGGACGAGGACGGCATGTTCCGCTTCGACGACGTCGCAGCCGGCGACTACGTGTTCCGCGTCAGCACGCTCGGCTACGCGCCGACCGACGACGTGCTCGAGGTGGCAGCGCAGTCGGACGTACGCGTCGTCGTATACCTCACCGCCTCCGCCATAGCACTGCAGCCATCGTCGTGGAGACGTCGCGCAGGCCGGCGTTCATGGATGGGTTCGAGGAACGCCGTGCGGCGGCGAGGCGGCATACGGGATTCTTCACGAGCGAGGAGATCATGGCGCTCGACCCGAAACACATCCCCGACGTATTCCGGAGTGTGCCGGGCGCCACCATTCTCCCGGCGTCCACCCATATCAGCGGCGACCTGCTGACGCTGGATGGGGATCCCGGCAGACCACGACGATGCCTGCCGAACAGGAAGGCGCCGAAGGCCCGCGTTTCGCCGACACGTGGAAGCGCCTGCTCGGAGGACTCGCCGCTGTTGCAGGGATGCTGCTGCTGACGAACTGATCGAGTCTACTCCATATATGGGTGTCGCCGATACGCAGCGCCTTCCGGGGCGAGGGGGCAGGGGCGCGTTAATGCTTCATGGGTCAGGCGTGGAGGAGGAGTGGGGTTTCCGGGGCGGTGAGGGGATGGCGGCCGCGGCGTGGCGGGTGGTGGCGACCCGGTCCGGCAGGTATGATGATCGGCAGGCGCCGCGCAGGTCGATCGCGCGGGCGCCGCACCAAACTCCAGCCGGGAGGAAGGCCGTGCGCAGCCTGACCAGTCTCATCGTCGTCATCACGTCGCTCGCAGGTATCGCCACGGCCGTGGACGCGCCGCGGGCCTCGGCGCAGGAGCCGGTCCGCGCCAAGCCTGCGCCAGTCCAGACGCGACAGTTCGACGGCCTCGGCGCCGGACCCTACAACAGCCTCGTCATCCGCAACGTGAGCGTGATCCCCGGCCACGGCGGACCGCCGACGGGGCCGCACGACATCCGCATTGAGGGCAACGTCATTGCCGCGATGCGCTTCGTCGGCGCGGCGGCCGGTCCGCTCGCGGCGTGGACCGGCGACCGCGTGATCGACGGCACCGGCATGTACGTGATGCCAGGCATGATCGACCTGCACTACCACACCCGCGAGGAGGAGCTGCCGCTCGCGTACACGCACTACCTGAAGCTGGCGCACGGTGTGACTGCAGGCGTGCCCGGCGCGGATGACCGCACGGACGAGGTGCAGCAGCACCACGACCGCGCCGAGCGCTACGAGATGCTTGCGCCGCGCATGTTCCCGATCTGGCGCTGGGGCCGCGGCACGACCACGACGCAGGCCGAGCAGGAGGACCCCGCACAGGCGCCGCGCATCGCACGCGAGATGCGTCGCCAGGGCGCGCACGTCGTCGATGTCGGCCGGGGCACGTTGTTCTGGACGCCGGAGCTGCTCGCGGCCGTATGCGCCGCGGTCGAGGCGGAGGGCGGCATCACCACGTTCCACCTGCCGCCATCCACGACGAACGTGATCAATGCGCTCGATGCAGCGCGCGCGGGCGTCACCATGATCGAACACCTGTACGGTTACGCGGAAGCCGCACTCCCGCGCGGCACGCAGGCTTTCCCGTCCGACTACGACTACGACGATGAGAACGAGCGGTTCCGGCAGGCCGCGAACGTATGGCTGGAGGTCGGCCGCGACCCCGACGCGCGCGCGCGGCTGCTCGGACCCGTTGTGGACTCGCTCGTAGCTACCGGCGTCACGATGCTGCCGACGCGCGTCACGTACGAGGCCAACCGCGACGTCGTGCGCGGCATGCACCTGCCGTGGCACGAGCGCTACACGCACCAGGCCCTGCTCGACCGCAACCGCCCCAATCCTGCACTCCACGCCGCCCATCACTGGGACTGGACGTCCGAGGACGAGTACGCCTGGCACTACGCATACAACCTCTGGTCCGAGCTGATCCATGAGTTCAACCGGAAGGGTGGCCGCGTCGCGTACGGTTCCGACGACAACTTCCAGTGGGCGACCGCTGGCTTCTCCAACGTCCGCGAGCTGCAGCTCATGCGCGAGTCGGGCCTGCACAACCTCGAGGTGCTGGAGTCGGCGACGTACAACAGTGCGCTCACACTGCGTCAGCCGAAGCTCGGCCTGATTCACCCCGGATACCTCGCCGATCTGCTGATCGTCGACGGCAACCCTGCCGAGAACCTGCGTTACCTCTACAGCTTCGGCGTGATCCGCCTCGGCGACGATGGCACGACGTACCGCACCCGCGGCATCGTCCACACCATCAAGGACGGCATCGTCATCGAGAACGCGCGCATGATGGAGGAGGTCGAGCGGATGGTCGCGGAGTCGAAGCGGAACGCGGGGCCGGACATCGTCACGGAGCCGTTCGTCCGGCGGAGATAGACCCGGCTACCAGACGGCGCGCTCGTACTGGCGATGAAGCGTCTCGTCCTTCGTGACCAGGATTGCGGAGCGGAGCGCGGCCTGTGCGACGATCAGCCGGTCGAACGGATCACGCGTCCAGGAGTACGGCTCCGCCTCGCGTACGACGGCGCCAAACGGTGCGTCGCACACCAGCAATCCGATCGACGTCTGCAGCGCATCGATGACAGTCAACGCCGGTTCCGTGGTGCGACCGACTTCGTACAGGTACTGCAGCTCCAGCCGAACCATCGGCGAGCAGCGCAGATCGTCGGCTTCGTCGATCGCTTCGGCTGCTGCCGCCGACAGCGCCGTAGCGCCCAGCCCGTAGAGCCAGGCGACGACGTGCGTATCGAGGTAGATCAACCCCGCCATTCGTTCGACCAGTCGGTGTGCACCAGCGACCCCGGGTCAGCCGCGAAGTAGCCGTCCGCCGCCCTCAGTCCGATCAGCCGGCCGCGCCGCGCTGATGGCACGATCTTCAGCATCGCCCCGCGACGTTCCACCTCCAGCGGCACCCCCGTCTCGAGCACCCGGTCGATCAGTCGGTACAGATCAGCGCGCAACGCAGATATCGAGTAGGGCATGACTCCCTCCGGATGGCGTACGTACCATAACAACATAACGTACGGTACGATGGGCCGCAAGCGGCTAGCATCGCGCCCCGCCACGGATTTGGCCCGCCTTGCCATGGCAACGCCCCTTGGCCGTCGGCATCGTTGGCGGCATGCCACCGGACCTCGATGCCGCCCGCGCGACACTCCAGCGCTATTTCGGATTCGCGGACTTCCGCGGCGGCCAGCGCGACGCCATCGCGGCGGCGCTGACCGGCCGTGACGTGCTCGTGCTCATGCCGACCGGCGGCGGCAAGAGCCTGTGCTATCAGGTCCCTGCGCTCACGCTGGATGGACTGACCATCGTCGTCAGCCCGCTGATCTCGCTGATGAAGGATCAGGTGGACGCGCTGCGTGCGGTCGGCGCCCCGGCGGCGCTGCTCAACTCGACACTGCCGCGTAATGAGGCGGAGCGGACGTTGCATGCCGCGACGAGCGGCGAGCTGAAGCTGCTGTACGTCGCGCCGGAGCGCTTCGAGAGCGACACTTTCCGCGAGCAGCTGCCGCATCTCGGCGTCCGGCTGCTCGCCGTGGATGAGGCGCACTGCGTCAGTCAGTGGGGCCACGACTTCCGGCCGTCGTACCTCGGCCTCGGGGCGGTGCGCGAGCGGCTCGGCTGCCCCGTAGTCGCACTGACCGCGACGGCTACGCCGGCCGTGCGGGACGACGTCACGCGCCAGCTCCGGCTCGAGGACCCGATCACCGTCGTGCGCGGCTTCGACCGGCCGAATCTGGAGTGGCGCGTGCTCGGCGCGCCGGATCGTGGTGCGAAGGACATGGTGCTGCTGCGGTTGCTGCGCGAGCAGACGGATGGGGTCTCGATCGCGTACGCACCCACGCGCAAGGCAGTGGACGGACTGTGCGATCTCATCGGCCGCGCGGGCATCCGTGCCATCGCCTACCACGGCGGCATGGCAGCGCAGGACCGCGAGCACGTGCAGAACGCGTTCATGAACGACGAGGCGAAGGTGGTCGTCGCCACGTGCGCGTTCGGCATGGGTATCGACAAGCCCGACGTGCGACTCGTCGTCCATCACTCAATGTCGGGCAGCCTCGAGGCCTACTATCAGGAGGCCGGCCGCGCCTCCCGGGATGGCGAGCGCGGCCGGTGCGTCATGATCCATGCGCCCGGCGACCGCCAGGTGCACGACTTCATGATCGACCAGACGCACCCGCCCCGTGAGCTGATCGAGAATGTCGTTGGGCTGCTGGCGCGCGAAACCGTGATACGCGCGCATGATGTGGCGACGATCGCCGCCCGCGGCCTTGCCATCGCGCCACGCCAGGCCGAGGCTGTCGTCCGCATACTGCGCCGGCAGGAGGTGCTCGCCGACGACGGGGATGGCAGCCTCATCCTCGACGGCACCATCGACTGGGATGACGCACTGGCCCGCCGACGCCACGAGGTCGGCCGACTCGATGCAATCGATGAATACGCACGCACCCGCGAGTGCCGGCGCGGCTTCATTCTCCGCTACTTCGGCGACCCTGACGCCATGCAGCGCTGCGGCGACTGCGACAATTGCCAGGTCCACTCCACCGCCCGTCCGCCGGCTGGCGCGTCTCAGTTGCTGCGTCGGCTGCTCGGCCGATGACGCCCCGCGATTCCGCCTGCCACTAGCCAGCAGACCGCCTCCGCCCATAGTTTCCCCACTGCTGATAAACCCCGAAGTGGCAGGGGAATGGACCCATATGTGACGGAATCGCACCGCGCCCTGCGCAGCGAGGTGCGGGAGTTCGCAGAAGCATGCGTTGCGCCGGTCGCCACGGAGCTCGACGAGCACAGCCGGTTCCCCTGGGACACCGTGCGTGCGATGGCCGAGCGCGGCTGGCTGGGCGCGAACGTGCCACAGGAGTACGGCGGACTCGGGTTGGACACGCTCGGCTACATGCTGATCATCGAAGAGCTTGCGCGGGTGGACGCGAGCCATGCAATCACGATCAGCGCGCACAGTACGCTCGGGACGTCGCCCATCCTGAACTATGGAACGGAGTCGCAGAAGCGGCAGTACCTGCCGCTCCTCGCCGCCGGCCGCGTGCTGGCGGGATTCGGGCTGACGGAGCCGGGTGCGGGGTCGGATGCGGGCGCGACGCGCACGACCGCCGTGCGGCGCAACGGCGAGTACACGATCACGGGCAGCAAGATCTTCATCACGCACGCCGGTGTCGGCGAGGTGTTCGTCGTGACTGCGGTGACGGACCGCGAGCAGGGCGTGAAGGGGATCAGCAGCTTCATCGTCACGAAGGAGACGACGGACCGCGCGACGGCCGACCGCATCGGCTTCGGTCACGCACCCGAGCTCGAGCCGTTCACGCCGGGCGTGCGCGCGGGCAGGAAAGAGGACAAGATGGGCTGGCGCGCGTCGGACACGCGCGAGCTCATCCTGGATGAGGCGCGTGTGCCGGCGGAGAACCGGCTCGGCGGGGAAGGGGAGGGCTTCGTCAATTTCATGAAGACCCTGGATGCCGGCCGGATCGGCATCGCCGCTCTCTCGCTGGGACTGGCGCAGGGCGCCTTCGATACAGCCGTACAGTACGTCGGCAGCCGGGTGCAGCACGGCCGGCCGCTGAGTGGTGCGCAGGGTATCCAGTTCACGCTGGCCGACATGGCTACGGAGATCGCGGCCGCGCGCCTCCTCGTATACCACGCCGCATGGCTGAAGCAGAACGGCCACCCGTTCAGCAGTGCGGCGTCCATGGCCAAGCTGTACGCCAGTGAGCTCGCAATGCGGACCACCACGAGGGCGGTCCAGCTGCTGGGCGCCGCAGGCTACACATCGGAATACGCCGTCGAACGCATGATGCGCGACGCGAAGATCTGCGAGATCGGTGAAGGGACCAGCGAAGTGCAGCGCCTGCTGATCGGGCGCAGTCTGTTCCGCACGGCCGGCACCGGATCCGACTCCTGAACCCGAAGTTATGAAGCGAGAAATACTGATCTCGGCCACACCGCAGGAGACGCGGGTGGCCATCCTCGAGGATGAAGTCCTCGCGGAGCTGATGGTGGACCGACCCGATGCCGAGCGCCTCGTCGGCGACATCTACATCGGGCAGGTGCAGGCCGTGCTCCCAGGCATCGACGCAGCGTTCGTCGATATCGGCAGCGAAAAGGCCGCGTTCCTCCACGTCTCCGACGTCGTTCCCGAGACGACGAGCGACGATGACGACGATGAGGACCGCGATCGCGACCGCTCCTCCGGCAGCCACCCGCCGATCCAGGACATGGTCACGAAGGGTCAGCGCCTGCTGGTCCAGGCCTCGAAGGAGCCGATCGGCACGAAGGGGCCGCGCGTTACCACGCACATCTCGCTGCCCGGCCGCTTCCTGGTCTTCATGCCGGGCTCCGACCACATCGGCGTCAGCCGCAAGATCGATGACCGCGAGGAGCGATCCCGCCTGCGCGCCATGGCGCGCGAGATCGTGCCGGAAGGCGTCGGCGTCATCATCAGGACCGTCGGCGAGGAGCTGACGCGCGAGGTGTTCGAGCGCGAGTTCAACACGCTGCACGATACCTGGAAGAAGATCCAGAAGCGCGCGAAAACGGCTCGACCGCCTGCGCTGATCCACCGCGAAGCAAAGCTCACCAGCGGCATCATCCGCGACGTCTTCACGACCAAGGTCGATGCGCTGACCATAGAGGGCAAGGAGGTCTACAACGAGGTGAAGCTGTACCTCGACGGCGTGGACCCCGAGCTGATGAAGCGCGTGCATCTGTACGTCGATCCCGTGCCGCTCTTCGACAAGTACGGCATCGAGGACGCCATCCGCGAGGCGTTCCAGCGTCGCGTCGACCTGCCGTCCGGCGGCTACATCATCATCGAGCCGACCGAGGCACTCGTCTCCATCGACGTCAACACCGGACGCTACACCGGCAAGAAGGATCCCGAGAAGACGATCCTGAACACCAACATGGCCGCCGCGAAAGAGATCGCGCGCCAGCTCCGCCTCCGCGACATCGGCGGCATCGTAGTCTGCGACTTCATCGATATGGAGACGCGCGCCAATCAGGACCGCGTCCTCCAGGAGCTCCGCCAGCACCTTTCCCGCGACCGCGCGCGCACCCGCGCGTTCCAGGTCTCCGAGCTCGGCCTCGTCGAGATGACCCGCCAGCGCGTCCGCCCGTCGCTGTTCCAGTCGCTGACAGAGCCGTGCCCGCATTGCGCAGGCTCCGGCCGCGTGTTCCGCCCCGAAACCGTCGTGCGCCGCGTCGAGCGCGGTATCCGCCGCATCGCCGTACAGCATCGCGAGAAGGACGTCACGATCCGCGTCCACCCGCAGGTCGCGCTCTACATCCTGGAGCAGGAGCCCGACTTCATGCGACGTCTCGAACGCACGCTCTCCGTCACCGTCGACCTCCGCGACGACCCCGTCATGAAACAGGACGAGTTCCGGCTCCTCGCCGGCAAGGCCGACGCCGATGTGACGGCGAAATACGCCTTGGGGTGAGCGGGGGAGCGGGGGAACGGGGGAACGGGGGAGCGGGGGGCAACGGCTGACGGCGGGAACGGCGGGAACGGCGGGAACGGCGGGAACGGCGGGGCTAGCGCTGGGCTTGGCGGGTCTCGCTGTGCTTGATCAGCGAACGGAGCATGGCGCTGATCCTGTTGAGGGTGTCCTCGGAGCCGGCAATCCACCCCCCGCCCATGGCCGGATCCGCCGCAACCATGCAGCACGGGGCCGAGCAGCTCCGCCGTCCCCCGCTCGGGAGGATGGAGCAAACGCCCGCTGAGCACGTGCCGGTGGATCAGCGATGAACCATGGTCCCGCACCCGCTCCCCCGCTCCTCCGTTCTCCCGCTCCCCAAGCTGTTGTACGCCGGTGATAATGTCCCCTTGATACGCCATT
>JBBEBA010000079.1:4777-14173 GCA_040882575.1 Gemmatimonadota bacterium | reverse complement strand
AGACCTTGAGCACGCGCATGAACAGTATCCGCTCGCGCAGGGTCGCATCCCAGTTCAAGAGGTATTTGTGCCCGAGGTCATGGGAGTGGGAGGTGCCGGCGTGAACCCGTATATCACGCTACTCCTGGCGTGTCTGCGACGCCTTCCCAAGCCGGCAGGGCATGAGGCGGCGGCGCCCTTCTGGTTGACCGCGGATGTCCAGCGGGCAGTGGAGGCGCTCACGAAGCGGGAAAAGCCGCCACAACTGAGGAATCTCCAGAACCTCGCTTACAAAGAGGGCGTGTCCGACCGGTTTGGAAGTCTGCTGACGCTCGGCGTGGAGGGGCACGCAGCGAGGCTCCTTGACCTTCATCGTCTGGATGAGGGCGCGCCCGGGGCATAAACCGGTGCCCGCAGTTATGGAATGCGGTCCGTGGCGGAGCTCATCGGAAGCTGCTGCGACGCAGGAACTGCCCGCCGGATGATCCACTTGGCGGCCACCACGGCCGTTCCGGCAGGTCCACCGTGCTCCGCTCCACGAGACGCCGACCGGAGTCGGGATCGTGCGACGGCAGATAGACGGTCGGCCGGGCAGCGGCGGACGAGCGGATCTTCCGGAGCGTGTCGGCAGCAGCATCCTCGCCGGCGCCCATGGATGCGACGCTGTCGACTGAGCCCGCCACGAGGTTCGCCTCGCTGTACGACGTGTCCCCGGCGAGGAAGATGCTGTGCGCGTCGTCGTCCACGATGACGGAGACATGGCCTGCCGTGTGGCCCGGTGTGGCGACGATCCGCACGTCGCCCGCAGGCGTCAGCATCCAGGACGCGTCGAAGTGCGGGTCGCCGGCGTCGCCTCGCTCCAGAAGCGGGGACCCACCTTCTGATCGGACGCCACCTGCTCGCGCACGGCCAGCCGGAAGTACGGATGCCAGCGAGGGAAGTAGCCGGCTCCGCGGCGCGAGCCGTTTCGCCCGTGTCGACGACGATCAGGCCTTCAGGGTGCTCGATCACCACCGCATGGATCCGCATTCGTCGCCTCCTCTGGTCGGAGTTCAGGCGGGACAGGCGATGCCCCGCAGCATGATGTCGACCGTGCCCTCCGCGAGCCGGTCGTCCAGCGGGCCGCCCGTGACGAGCAGCCGGTAGAACAGCGGACCGCCGAGGAAATCGAGCGCGAGGTCCAGGTCGATGTCCCGACGGAGCTCGCATCGGTCGATGCCGCGCTCGAGCACGGTGCGCAGCGCCGCGCGCCGCGCGCCTCGCGGCGAGGAAGCCGTCGCGCACGGCGCTGGCGACCGCGTCGTGCTCCGCCATGGCCGAGACCAAGCCCGGCATGACACGTCCCGGCGGGATCCGGATCTCGCTGACCACAGAATCGACCGTCGCCGCCAGCACCGCCTCACGATTCTTCCAGCGCCGGTACACGGCGGCCTTGCCGACGCCGCGCGCCCGGCGATGCCCTCCATCGTCACCGCGCTCCAGCCCTCCTCCGCCATCAGCGCCAGCGTCGCATCCGGGATCGCCCGGCTCACCCGCTCGCTCCGGGGGCGGCCGGGGCCCTCCGCCTTCCGCATCTCGTATCATTTTTCCAAGTCGTCGCAACCAGCCATGGTTGTCCCCTGCTCATGGTGCAATCATTCGACTCGTCCCCTCCTATTGACACGAGTTGGTGGATTCACCAATGTTACAGCTGGAAGACGAGCTCCCCCTGGAGCCAATGGGGTCGAGCCTCAAAGACCTGCGCGGCATGCCCGAGACGATCCGTGGTGACTTCGGAGGTGCGTTGCGAATGGCTCAGCTGGGCGAGAATCCGGAAGGAGCCACCCCCTGGGGCGAGGGTCTCTCGAGGGAGATCAAGAAGTTTACGGTGCGGCACGACACGGACACATACCGCATGGCGTTCACCTGGGATCTTCCCGGCGCGGTGTACCTGCTCGATGTCTTCAAGAAGAAGGCAAAGTCAGGTCGTTCGACACCGCAGAAGGATCTGGACCGGATCGAGTCTCGATGGAAGGATGCCCAATCGCATCACGACGCGTATTACGGAGAATAGCGATGGGCAAACCAGCCAGCCCTGCATCGATTCGTGGAAACATTTTCGATGCCCTTGGTCTCGAAGACGCCTCGGAACTCCAGGCACGCGTAGATCTGGCCGTTGCGCTGACTCGGGAAGCCCGTCGAATCATCAAAGACGACGGTGTATCCCAGAAAGCACTCGCCGCGCGGATAGGCATTGATCCCGGCGATCTGTCGCGGGTGATGAGCGGATCGGTGCGACAGTTCAGCCAGGGGCGGCTCGAGCGCCTTCTCAACAAGCTCGGTTGCGTGGTGGAGATCACGGTCCGTCGGGCAGATGATGATCACCCGCCAACAACCTATGTGGACTCTTCTGAACTTCTGGAGCCCGTTGCCTGACCTTCGGCTGGCGCAAGACGCGCTGCCAGATCCGCCGGCTTCCGCGCCATGCTGAAGCGAGGCAAGGTATGGGCTTGACCACCTCGGGCAATGGATCTCGCCGGATGACGAGCGGTCTTTCTTCCTCTCGGTAGTGACGGCCAGCGAGTTGCTGCACGGCGTGCATCGGGCGGTGGATCCGGCCGCGCGGGCGAGGCGCGGGGCCTGGGTCGAGGCGATGCTCGAGCGGTTCCCCCTCCTGCCGATCGATCTGGCCGCTGCACGTGTTCGGGGTGAGCGGAGCGTTCCCGATGCCCGGCGCGGGCGGCTGCACCGGCGCAGCTCTGATGGAGTGCGCGACCAGGCCGAGCACCAGCGCAAGCGCGGCCATACCGATGCCGATCAACCGGCGTGAGGCCGAAGTCATGATCCACAGTATGAACGAGAAGGCAGTCACGTGCTCGGGGTTCGTCTGCTGGCGGGACGACGCGTGGCTCATGGGCGGGGCGCCGGAGGGTCCCCCGCGGGTGTCGCAGCGCGGCACCCGTGACGCGGCCACGCGATGCGTGGCGCGCCGACCGGCGCAGCGCCGGGCAGGCGACCGAGCGTTAAGGCGGTGGCCGGATGCGCGTCGTACTACAGGGCGGAGGAACTGCTGCCGCGCCTCGGATCCGGATGGCGCGCCTCGCGAGGCGTGCTGCGACGGCGCACTGAACTGAAAGGGGTCCATGAATCGGACACACACGCTCCACCACCGCGTTCTCGGCGCAGCCGTGCTCGCGGCCACGCTCCTGATCCCCGCGTGCACGACGATGACGGACCTCGAACCGCTACGAGCGGACAGGACGGCTGGTGGGTTCGGACGAGGTCATGCGGGCGGCAGTTCTGGAGTTGCGTCGCATCTACGACGAGCGGCAGCGCGCGGGCGCGCGTGACACGATCAACGTCGCGAAGTGCCTCATGGGCCGGCTCCAGCCCGACGGCACGTATCGCCGCTGGCCGATCGTGCTGACGCTGCCGGACGACCCGGACACGGACGACCGTCTCATCTACCGCGGCACACCGCCCGGGGAGACGGTGCCGACCCACATCGCCGACTGCACGGTGCCCACACTCATCGCATGAATCCGCATTCGTCGCCTCCTCAGGCTGGAGCTCAGGCGGGACAGGCGAGGCCCCGCAGCATGATGTCGACCGTGCCCTCCGCGAGCCGGTCGTCCAGCGGGCCGCCCGTGACGAGCAGCCGGTAGAACAGCGGCCCGCCGAGGAAATCGAGGGCGAGCTCCAGGTCGATGTCCCGACGCAGCTCGCACCGGTCGACGCCTCGCCCGAGCACGCTGCGCAGCGCCGCGCGCCTCGCGGCGAGGAACCCCTCGCGCACGGCGCTGGCCACCGCCTCGTGCTCCGCCATGGCCGAGACGAGCCCTGACGCATCAACGTCGACCGTCCCTACGCGCGGAGACCACGATTCCACGAGAGCCGCTTGTTCCTGCCGCCCGTTTGGCATATACTGCGGCATATGCCAAACGAACCTACGGACGCGCATCGTCGCGTCAGACTCTTCCGCAACGGCCGGAACCAGGCGGTTCGGATCCCCCGGGAGTACGAGTTGCCGGGGGATGAGGCGATCATCCGCCGCGAAGGTGACCGCCTCATCCTGGAGCCCGCGATGCCGACGTCACTCCTCGCGGTGCTGGCAACGCTCGAGCCGCTGGACGAGGATTTCCCCGTGATCGAGGACCGGCCACCGGACCCGGTCGATCTCTGATGCGCTACCTGCTGGACACCAACGCAGTGTCGGAGCTGGTGCGTCAGCCGCAGGGGCGGGTGGCAGCGCGCATTGCGGAGGCCGGCGAGTCAGAGGTCTGCACCAGCATCGTCGTCGCCGCGGAGCTCAGATACGGCGCAGAAAAGAGGAAGTCGCCGAAGCTGACGCGGCAACTGGAAGCGGTTCTGGGAGTCCTTGCCGTGGTTCCGCTGGAAGCACCGGCAGACGAGCGCTACTGTGAGTTGCGGAGTGAGCTGGAGCGGCAGGGCAGGCCCATCGGCGGCAACGACATGCTCATCGCTGCGCAGGCTCTGGCGCTGAGCCTCACCGTGGTGACGGACAACGGCAGAGAGTTCTCCCGTGTGCCGGGGCTGATCGTGGAGAACTGGCTGCGATAACGGCATCCGCAATGCTGTGCGGTGTGACCAACCTTCTGCTGTGCAAGACGCGCTGCCAGATCCCCCATTCCCGCCTTGTTTTATCCAAGCCCACCAAGTTAAAATAATAGCAACCGCTAATTTAACTTTACGGCGTCGATGAACCGTGCTCTGCAGGGCCGATACAGGAGGGTCGCCGCGGCGGGCGAGGCGTTCGAGGCGTTCGTGCCCGCGCCGCTGCCGCCACGGCCGCCGATCGACTGGACGTCGTCGTTGCGGAGCCGGTACGACGCGGCGCTGCTCGCCATCGGGCGGCTGGACGCGGTCACGGATCATCTGCCGAACGCCGGGCTGCTGCTGTACAGCTATGTCCGGAAGGAGGCCGTGCTGTCGTCGATGATCGAGGGCACGCAGTCGTCGCTCGCGGACCTGATGCTGTACGAGCTCGATGAGCAGCGTGGCGTGCCGCTCGAGGACGTGCGCGAGGTGAGCTCGTACGTCGCGGCGCTCGAACACGGGCTCGGACGGATCCGCGACGGCTGTCCGCTCTCGCTGCGTCTGCTGCGGGAGGTGCATCGCGTCCTGATGTCCGGCAACGCGCGCGGCGCAATGCTGGCACCGGGTGAGTTCCGGACCAGCCAGGTCCAGATCGGCGGAACGCGTCCCGGCAATGCCGTGTTCGTGCCGCCGCCCGCCGACGAGCTGTCCGACAGCCTGAAGCACTTCGAGCGGTTCCTGAACGACGTGCCGGAGCCGACGTCGCCGCTCGTGAAGGCGGCACTCGCGCACGTGCAGTTCGAGACCATCCATCCGTTCCTCGATGGCAACGGTCGTGTAGGACGGCTGCTGATCGCACTGCAGCTCGCGCACGACGGTCTGCTCCGCGAGCCGCTGCTCTACGTCAGTCTGCATTTCAAGGAGCACCGCCGGACGTATTACGAGCTGCTCAACGCCGTACGACTGACCGGTGACTGGGAGACGTGGCTGGAGTTTTTCGCCGACGCGGTCGTCGCGAGCGCCACGCAGGCAGCCACATCGGCCACTCGGCTGCTGCAGCTGACGACTTCCGACGCACGTCGCATCGAGGAGCTCGGCCGCGCAGCCGGCTCCGCACTCGCGGTTCATCGCGTGCTCCAGCGGCAGCCGATCGCGACCGCGTCGTCGCTCGCGACCGCGACCGGTCTCACCGCGGCGACCGTGAACCGATCGCTCGCGCACCTGGAACGGATCGGCCTCATCGCCGAAATCACGGGACGCCGGCGTGACCGGGTATTCAGCTACGCAGCATACGTGGACGTGCTTAATGAAGGCATGGACCGGCCCCCGTGAGCCGAGGCCGATGGCTCGCCTCACTCAACACGCGGGGGGCAATGAGACGGCCTGCGCCGCCCGACGAGGTGGACGAGCTGACAAACCTGACTCTCAACCCCGCGAAAGTCAGGTTCTCGGCGCATGGATTTTCGGCAGCGCTGCCCGCGGAGAGGATACGTCCGAGAGCGACTTCGACGTCCTCGTCGCCGTCGCCGATGATTCCTCGGAGGGGTTGGTGCACCCGAAGCTTGCCGGGAGCGGAGGCGAGTTGGAACGGCGGTACGGCCTGCGTCTCTCTCCCGTCGTCCTTAGACGGACTACCGCGACGGCATTGCCGCGACGCTCGCCGCCGCAAACTGAGGATTCTTCTTCACCGGATCTCCTTTTTTTGTATCCTGGAACAGCCCGCGGACGACAATTCCTCGACGGACGCCGTTCCACGTCGGCGGATTGCCCCGCCTCCAGGAATCGCCGGCGTGGGCAAGCGCGAAGACGGCCGCAGCTCTGCCGTCGGAGGGCGCCAGGGATGGCGCGTCGCCACGATGCGTGGCGAGTTGACCGGCCGCTGGCCGGGTAGCGCGCCGAGCGCCACGCCGTTACCGAACGCGCGTCGGGTCGCCCGGCACGTGATCGGCCCGCGCGCCACACATTCTGCCAGCCGGACACGCGTGTCGTGCTGCGACGGCGCGCAAGCGTCCCAGCGCGATGTCGGCCGGCCCCTGAATGAGAGGCGGGAGGTGATTCGAGATCCAGCTCCCGCATGCGGGGACCCACCTCCTGAGCGGGCGCCATCTGGTGGTCCATCTGACGCCTTGCATGTGGTCCATCTGTCTGCTAGATTATGGTCCAGACGTCTAGTTGAGCTGAGGTCGGCCGGAGAGAGACCGGAGAGAGATAGTGTACATTCGCAGGGTCGTGGACGACGAGTTGGACGAGCTCCTGAGCGGGGTGGCGGCCGTGGCACTCGAAGGGCCGAAGGCGATCGGCAAAACGGCCACGGCGCGGCAGCGCGCAGGCACCGTGCACCGGATGGATGATCCGGCGCAGCAGGAGATCGCCGCGGCCGAGCCTGCCCGCCTCCTGGTCGGTGCACGTCCCGTCCTGATCGACGAATGGCAGCGCGTCCCCGCCTCCTGGGACTTCGTACGTCGGGCGGTCGATCATGATGCCGCGCCCAACCGGTTCCTCCTGACCGGCTCGGCCAATCCCGACAACCCCGCCACGCACTCCGGAGCGGGCCGAATCGTCCGGGTGCGGATGCGCCCGCTGAGCCTTGCCGAGCGGGGAGTTGCGGCGACCACGGTAAGCCTTCGTGCGATCCTCCGGGGCGAACGCCCGAACATCACAGGCGAGTCGCCGGTCACGCTCCGCGATTACACGCTGGAGATCGTCGCATCCGGTTTTCCTGCGATCCGGAACCTGTCCGGGCGCGCGCTGCGAGCCCATCTGGAGAGCTACATTGCCCGCGTGGTCGACAAGGACTTCCGGGAACTGGGCCATGCCGTCCGGAATCCGGATCTCCTGCGGCGCTGGATGCGGGCCTATGCGGCTGCGTCCTCGACCACGGCGACGCTCGAGACGATACGTGACGCGGCCACGTCGGGTGAGGGTGCGAAACCCAGTCGCGACAGCGTTCTTGCCTGGCGGTCTGCGCTCGAGCGGTTGTGGTTGCTCGACCCCGTGCCCGCGTGGATCCCTTCGCGGAACCAGATCGCGCGGCTCGCGCATCCGGACAAGCACCAGCTTGCCGATCCAGCGCTCGCGGCGTCGCTGCTCGGCATCACGGGGGAGGCACTGCTGGAAGGCGACGACGCGGGCATCGCCATCCCGAGAGACGGCACGTTGCTCGGTCACCTCTTCGAGTCGCTCGTAACACAGAGCGTTCGGGTGTATGCGCAGGCGGGAGAGGCCGAGGTCCGCCATCTGCGGACGAAGAACGGGCGGCACGAGGTCGACCTGATCGTCGTGCGTCCCGATCAGCGGGTGGTCGCCATCGAGGTGAAGCTCGCCCGGAGCATTGCTGAGGGGGACGTGAAGCACCTGCTCTGGCTGCGAGACGAGATCGGCGCAGACCTCCTCGATGCCGTGGTGGTCACGACGGGCCCACATGCCTACCGCCGCGAGGACGGGATCGCGGTCGTTCCGGCAGCTCTGCTCGGGGCTTGAGCGGTGACGTCCGGGATGCGATCCACGACGCTCACTCCGAAGTCGAGATGCGGATGCCACTGCCACGATTCCGTGTGAGTGCGACAGCGTTGTAACCGGTCGCGCGCATCAGACACGCGCGGTATCGTGGTACGCATGCATACGATACTCGGCGCCAACGGCGTCATCGGCCGGGCGCTGTCGCATTCCCTCGTGCCGTCTGCCGACCGGATCCGGCAGGTCAGTCGCTCGCCGCGGCGGGTGAATGCGACGGACGAGCTCGTCGCGGCAGACCTGCTCGACGCTGACGCGACGAGGCAGGCGGTGGCCGGCAGCGACGTCGCATACCTCGTCGCCGGTCTGAAGTACGACCTCGGGGTCTGGCAGGAGCAGTGGCCGCGCGTCATGCGCAACGTCATCGACGCCTGCGCGCGGAGCGGTACGCGCCTCGTGTTCTTCGACAACGTGTACGCATACGGCCGCGTCGAAGGCGTCATGACGGAGGAGACTCCGTTCAACCCGACGAGCCGGAAAGGCGAAGTGCGCGCGCAGATCGCGACGATGCTGCTCGACGCCATGCAGCGCGGCGACGTGCAGGCGATGATCGTCCGGTCGGCCGACTTCTACGGACCGGGCGCCGTGCAGAGCCTCACGCACGCCGCCGTCTTCGAGCGGCTCAGGGCAGGGAAGACGCCGCAGTGGATCGGCAACCCGAAGGCGGTGCACTCGTTCACATACACTCCCGACGCCGGCCGCGCCATCGCAATCCTCGCCCGGTCGAGCGACGCCTGGGGACAGACCTGGCACGCGCCGACCAGCAGCGACCCCATCACGGCCGAGCAGTTCGTGCGGCTGGCATGCGAGCTCGCCGGCCGGCCGTACGGGATGATGGTCGCGCCCGGCTGGCTGCTGCGACTCATGGGCCTGTTCACGCCCGTGCTGCGCGAGAACCACGAGATGATGTACCAGTTCCAGCACGACTACCGGTTCGACAGCAGCAGGATACTCTCCGCATACGGGTCGCGGCGACGGGCTACCGGGAGGGCATCGCCGCGACGCTCGCCGGCCATTGACGGCGTGGGGGCGTTCCGCCTGAAGGGGGACGTTTACGTTTACGGGGAGAGGGTGAGGCCCAGGCGCAGGTTTACGGGCATGAGCAGGCGCACGTGCGACGTATTGGCGACGTGAGAGGTACCCCACCTCGGCCATAATCGCGGGTGGGGCACGATCGCCGTCGCCTGTCGACGTTCCGGGTTACCCAGTCGCCGCGCGGCGATGGACCGGGGCACCTTCGACGTCGCTCACAGCCGTCGTATCTCCCCCACCTCCACTAATCGCCTGGGTGGGACCGGTTCGACGTCGCGGATCGCGACCGTGAATGAGCATCGTTACCCGACAGGACCGCCCATGACCGTGCCCGCC
>JBBEBA010000079.1:0-4677 GCA_040882575.1 Gemmatimonadota bacterium | reverse complement strand
CCCGCAGTCCCGCCACCGTTTCCCGCTCCCCGCCGTTCCCGCCGTCCCGATTTCAGCCCGATCCAGCCCGATCCAGCCCGTGGCGGCCCCCGACGTCGCATGAACCACTACTCCCTCGGGATGCGGCTCCCGTTCTCGGCCAGCCACTGGTCGAACGTGCGCAGCGACGGGTTCAGCCGCCGCGTCTCGGCGACGCTGCGCACGCGCGTGTAGTCGTCGTTGAAGTCGCGCTTGAACTGGAACATGTTGCCCATGTCGTCGGCGCCGGGGAAGCCGAAGCCGCGATAGACGTCCGCGGGCACTGCATGGTACCGCACCTCCTCGCCCAGCACGCGCGCGAAACCCTGCGCCATCTGCTGGCCCGTCAGGTGCTCGCCCGCCACGCCGACCGTCCTGCCGATGTAATGGTCGCCAGCCTTGAAGATGCCGAGCACCGCCGGGCCGATGTCGGCCGCCGCGATGCCGGGCAGCCGCGCGTCGCCCATCGGCATCGCCAGACCGAGCACGCCATCCTCGCCGCGCTTCGGACCCGTGCCGAAGTTGATCGCATTGTCCCAGTAAAACGACGTGTACAGGAACGTGGTCGGCACGCCGTGCTCGCGGAACGCGCTGTCGGCCTCCGCCTTGGCGTCGAAGTGCGGCACCTTGTAGCGCTCCTGCAGCGTCGGCATGCGGTTATCGTCGAGCGGCACCCACTTGCGCGTGTCCTCGAACGTCGACCACACCACGTGCTTCACACCCGCGGCCGCAGCGGCCTCCGCAATGTTGCGACCCTGCTGCGTCTCCTTCGCCGGCGAGAAGTGCTCCCAGAAGTTGGTCAGGCCGAAGACACCATACGCGCCGTCGAACGCCCGCTTCAGGCTGGCGACGTCGTCGAGGTCCGCCCGCACGACCTCCGCACCCTCCGCGGCGAGCGCACGCCCCTTGTCCGACTGCGGATTGCGCGTGACCGCACGCAGCGCGAACTCGCCCGTGTCGTCGTCCAGGATCGCGCGGGCGAGCCCGCCGCCCTGCGCGCCGGTCGCGCCGAGCACCGCAATGATCTTCCTGTCTGCCATGGGGGATACCTCCCGGGGGTCGATGGTTCACTGCTGAGATATAACCAAACCCCGGGTGCGCGGGGGCGGGTTCCCGGGCTTTGACGGCGGGGGGCGTTCCGCCTCAGAGGGGACGTTACGTGTACGTCTGGACGTTGTAGCTTCCGGTAGCTACATTGGCCGCATGAGAGTCGTCGGGTTGAAGGTGCTGAAGAACCGGCTGGCGGAGTACGTGCGCATGGCGGCCGCCGGCGAGCGCGTGCTGGTCACGGACCGCGACCGGGTCGTTGCCGAGCTGATCGCGCCGCAGGCGGGCACGCCGGAGACGGCGGCGGACGCCATGCTGGCGGACGCCGTGCGCGCGGGCTGGCTGCGGCCGCCGGTGATGCCGACCGGAACAGTGCCACCGCGGAAGCCGGTGGCGCCGCTGTCGGAGCTGCTGGACGAGCTGGCTCGCGATCGCGACGACCGGTGATCTACCTCGATACGTCCGTCGCCCTCGCCTGGCTGCTCGCGGAGGACCGGCACCCGCCGGAGTCGCTCTGGTCCGAGACGCTGGTCGCGAGCCGGCTGCTCGAGTACGAGCTGTGGACGCGCCTGCACGCCCGCGGCCTGGGCGCCAGCCACGGCGACGCGGCCCGGCAACTGCTCGGACGGGTCGCGTTCCTGGAGCTGATCGGCGAGGTGCTGGGGCGGGCGAAGGAGGCGTTTCCGGTGCCGGTCCGCACGCTCGATGCGCTACACCTCGCCTCGCTCCACTTCCTGCTCGAGCAGGGCCTGCCCGTGGCGCTCGCCTCATACGACGCGCGGCTGCTCGACGCGGCCCGCGCGCTCGAGCTGCCGCTGCATCCGCTCGCCGCCGGCCGCATCGTGGTTTCCGACGACTTCGATGCGCCGCTGCCGCCGGAGCTGCAGGCTGGATTCGATGCGGATCCTGCTTGACACGCACGCGTGGCTGTGGCTGATGGCGAGGAGCGACGTCGTCGCACTCGACATCACGCATCAGCACACGCTCCGCGCGGGAAAGCTGCCGCCGCACCATCGCGACCCGTTCGATCGGCTGCTGATCGCGCAGGCGCAGATCGAAGGTCTGCCGATCATGACCGCCGACCCCGCGTTCGCGCGCTACGACGTCGATCTCATCGCGGCGAGCTGATCCCCTGGATGCTCGCCGGCTCCACTGTTCCTGCCCTCACTCCACGTGGGGCGCAACGAGCTGAACGAGCGCCGTCGCGTCATCCCGTGCCGTGCGGGCATCATCCTCGGAGTAGAAGCCGGAGGGCGTCAGATCCTCGGCACCGTAGAAAGCCAGTTCGCGATCGCGGCGCATGCGGCGGGACACGCGGACCATCGTGTCGACATGCGGCTGAAGTGCGTCCGGCAGACGGTCACGTTCGGTGAGCAGAACGTCCGATACATCGTGCATGCGCGGCGGGCTCACGCCGCAACTGCGCAGCAGCCCCTTCAGCGTGAGCTCCACGATCTCCTGCGCCTCGCGCACGACATCCGCCCAGCTCGCCGCCTCGTACAGCACGGCCAGCGCCCGCAGCCTGATCTCCGCCCGCGCGACGTAGTCGCGCGCCAGGTCCGAGCGGCGGACCAGATCGCCGGCGAGGACTGCGCGGCGGATGCGGACGAGCGTGCGGGAGAGCGTCAACTCCGGGTCGTGGATCACCGCGCCATCCAGCGCGATCTCCGCCCAGAAGCCCGAGACTGGATCGTCGGCAGACGGCAGCCGCGCGAAGTGCGGCTCCACCACAAGGCCCGCGACGCGCAGATCGGCGGCGTCCCATGGCCGGTAGAGCGCGCGCTCAATGCTGACAGCCGCCGCCGTGACGACGAGCACGTCGATGTCCGAATCCGGCCTCGCCCCGCCGCGTGCGAACGACCCGAACACGGCGACGCCGACCACGCCCGGCCCGAGCTGCGCCACCGCCTTCGCCACGACCTCATCCCATGGCCCCGGCGCGGTCGCTTCGCCCCGCGCCAGACTGCGCGCACAGTACTCGTTCAGCGACACGCCCCGCGCCTGCGCGGAGCCGGCCAGCCGCGCGTGCAGCGCGGGCGCAATCCGCAACAGAAAGCGGCCCGAGGGCAGGTCGTTTGTGCTCATGGTATCATGTTAGTAGGAGTGATACTAACGCGCAAGCGTGTATACCTTCAAACGGGACTGCGGGACTGCGGGACTGCGGGACTGCGGGAAACGGGGAAACGGTGGCGGGACTGCGGGACGGGCGGGAACGGCGGGGGCGCCGTCGTTCTGGTGGACCGTCCTCCCTGCCCGCGGGGTGTGCGCCTCCAGAGAAGGCTGGCCGGCCGCCAGGGTGCGGGGTGAGGGCCCCGCAGTTCCCGCAGTCCCGCCACCGTTTCCCGCTCCCCGCCGTTCCCGCCGCACAGCCGTTCCCGCAGCCGCGCGACGAGAGGCAGTCGAGCGTCGGCAACATCACGAAACGCGCGGCGAACGGAATCGAGCGCGCGTGAGTCGAGGCCGGAAGACGGGACATCGAGAAAACCCGTGACTCTGCCGCGGCAGCCGTTTATCTTTGCCAGCGGTTTTTTCTGACCGATCCCACAGCACAGAACTGTACCCTGTCGTCCGGCGTGCGATGCCGGCGCGTATCACGTTCGGAGGTGAAGCAATGAAGGTGTGGCAGAGGCGTATCGGAATGGGCATTGCCGCGCTGGCCGCGCTCGTCCTGGTCCTGGTCGGCGGCGCGTACGCGCTGTCGGCGACGTCCGTCGGTGCGGGTCACGACGTCGCAGCGCATCCGTTCGATGCGTCGATCGGCGATGCGGTCGAGGGCGCGCGGCTCGGCAACATGTTCGGCTGCACGCACTGCCACACACCCGACCTGGGCGGTCAGCTGCTGATCGACGGCATGCCGTTCGCCCGCGTGCCCGCGCCGAACATCACGGCCGGCGCGCCCGGCGGTGCATTGACGGACGAGGAGTTCGAGCGCGCGATGCGACACGGCATCGCCCGCGACGGTCGCAAGCTGTTCGTGATGCCGTCGGCGGAGTACACGTACCTCAGCGACCAGGACATCGCCGACATGCTCGCCTGGATCCGGACACTCCCGGCCGTCGAGCGCGAGCTGCCCGCCCGCACGTTCGGGCCGATCGGCCGCACCATGGTCGCGCTCGGCAGGGTGCCGTTCCAGCCCGACCTGATCGCGCGGGATCCCGAGGCGCAGCACCTCGTGCGACCGGCCGCCGACGATCCGCTCCAGCTCGGCTACTACCTCACCCGCCTGTGCACCGGCTGCCACGGCCTCGACCTCGCCGGCGCACCGCCGCTCGAGCCCGGCCTGCCGCCGGGTGCGAACCTCACGCCGGCCGGCAACCTGAGCAACTGGTCGTTCGACGAGTTCCGCGCCGTGTTCGCGACCGGTCGCACACCGGAGGGGAAGGAGCTCGATCCGAACGTCATGCCGTGGCCGGCGATCGGGCAGGCGCAGCCGCACGAGCTCGAGGCGATCTGGGAATACCTTCAGACGATTCCGGCGAAGGAACTCGGGGGGGAGTGAACTGCGGGACTGCGGGGAGCGGGAAACGGTGGCGGGACTGCGGGACCGGCGGGGGAACTGAACTGCGGGACTGCGGGGAGCGGGAAACGGTGGCGGGACTGCGGGACCGGCGG